>JACPHN010000200.1 GCA_016188575.1 Candidatus Schekmanbacteria bacterium | reverse complement strand
GCGAATGGATGCAAGCTCAGAAAGGCGGTGCGGAGATTCAGAAAACCGCTGCTCATGCCGGCCTGCCTGCCGGCAGGCAGGCCGGCATGAGCAGCGGTTTTCTGAATCTCCGCACCGCCTTTCTGAGCTTGCATCCATTCGCTGACGGCAAGTGCAAGGGCCACAGTCCCCATGAGCTGCTGACCGGGGAGAGGGTCGCGAGCTGGCTGGAAAAGTTGGGCTATGATCGCGGGCCCCTGGGGCAGGTCAGGAGCTTCAAGAGTCTCGGCTGGAAGCGGTTGGTGTCACCTTTTGAAGCCAACTGGCGCCAACATTGGGGACCTCCAGGCACGCCTGCCTGCCGGCAGGCAGGGGCGCCCAGAGCGGACCGTTCCGGACGTCAGGCGCCGTGGAAAGCGCTAGCGCGGAGCTCCAACCCGCCGCCTGACTGGTTCGCCGATCAGGCCGAGGCCAGGGGTCGCATCGCTCCGGCCGGGGGCACTCGTCTGTACGCAGGAAGGTGTAAAGGACATTTTGCCGAGGCCCAAAAAGCGCTCACAGCGCTTCAAGTAACCTAAAATTTGCGTGCGCATTTTGGGTCCGCTGGAGCGACTGGTTCGGCATGGCATTGGCTATGATTGTAGCCTCTCCGGACGACGTTTGACCGCGCTCACCGTCTTTGAAGAGCTTTACAGGACTTCTTGCATGGGACGAATGCGCGGCCGAGGCAGAAGCCGCCCCTCAGAGGCAAAGTGGTGAATCACATCGTCAATGACTTCGCAGAGTTCACTGTAAAGCTTGACTGGATCATCGCCATGAATGCCGGTAATTAAATCCGGACACTTTCCAATGTAAATTTGGTCTTCGTCACTCCACTCGACCCATTTATGATACTGATCGCTTGCTTTCATCGCTTCACCTGCTCAATCCCTTGCCTGACTTGCCTTTCTTGATACGGCTTGGCGTCGTCACCAGTTTGCCCGCTTAGGGTTACCGCGCCAGCATATCTGGCATGCGTAAATTTGCGATGTGCACCTTTGCCGCCACCTGGTATTTCGTAGAATCCGGCTTCTCTGAGATCGTGGATAAGCTCTCTGATTTTTCTTGGCATTTTACCGATTCAATATAGAGCGTAAACTATTTGATGCCGAACGGGGCGCCGGGTCAGCGGCAGCGCTCGGAGGTAGCTTACTACCGCAGGGCGCTGTCCGCTGCACCCGGTTGTTCGTAAGCGTTCACGGGGGTGACCGTGCGCTACAAGTGGGCTGGACACGCGGGCTTGGCCGCGCATCGCGCAGGACTAAAGCCCGGGGCAACCGCGCCGAGACTTTCGTGTTTTCCCGTGAAGGTATACCAGCGACATGGAAGGTAATCCCTGGCTATCGCACGTCGCAAGGTCGCGCGAGCGGCGCCACCGCTGCGCATTGCACCGGGGATGAACGATAAGGTATCGCAGCGGGCGCGCTGGCAGCCGCCGCGCGGCCGACCGTATAATGCACTTCCGCTGCTCGGCGCCCCCGGCCGGCAGCGTGAGCTCTCGTCCGAGCATCGAGTATTCCCCCCCAGGAAAGGCGCGCCATGGCCGGTGACGGCAGACCGCAGGACAGATACCAGGTTTCCCCGCGACAGCAAGTGTCCGCCACGCTTCAAGCCCACGGTCGGGTGCTGGCCGGCAAGGTCGCCGAAATCGGTCAGTCCGGGTTTGCGGCGGTCTTCGAGGAGTTCCCCTACGAGCTCGGCGATGCCCTCAGTCTCACGGTCAGCTCGCCGCGCAAGACGGTGGAAGTCCGCAACGTGGAGGTGCGCGAGGTCGCCGCCGCTCGCCACGGCTTCCGCGTCTCCTTCGTCACCAACGATCCCCGCTCCCGGGCGCGGCTGTGGAGCATCTCCGACGAGCTTCGCCTCAACGACCGCAGCGGCCGTTACAAGCCGATCGACCGTGAGGCCAAGTCCGCGCCTCGCGTCCCTCTGCGGGGCCACTATTCGCGCCAGAGCTGGGAGGACCGAGTCAAGTGGCTCGAGTCCTTCACGGGTACCACGCTCGAGCACGTGCGCTCGTTTCCGTACGAGCCCGAGGCGCTGCAGGGCAACATCGAAAACTTCGTCGGCGGCGCCAGCATTCCCCTCGGTGCCGCCGGCCCCCTGCTGATCAACGGCCGCAACGTCACCGGTTACGTGGTCGCGCCGTTCGCCACCACGGAAGGCGCCCTGGTCGCCTCGGCGACCCGCGGCGCGACCGCCCTGTCGCGTTCCGGCGGCGTCTTCACGCGTGTCTTCCACCAGCAAATGATTCGCGCCCCGATCTTTTTCTGCGGCAGCATGGAAGAGGCGTACCGGCTGCAGTGTTGGATCGCCGACCATCGCGAGGGGATTCGCGAGCAGGTCAAGCTCGCCAGCAAATACGCCGAGCTCGTCTCGGTCGAACCCTTTCAGCTCGGCAACATGATCCACCTGCGCTTCGTCTACCGCACCGGCGACGCGGCGGGGCAAAACATGACCACCATCGTCACCTGGAAGGTGTGTCAGTGGATGCTCCGGGAGCTCGCAAGCTACCCCGACATCACCGTCGAGAACTTCATCATCGAAGCCAACATGAGTGGCGACAAGAAGGTGAGCTTGCTGAATTTCATCGAGGGGCGGGGCATCAAGGTGATCGCCGAGGCCCTGATCCCCGATCAGGTGCTCGAGCGCGTGTTGAAAGTGCAGCGGGAGCAGCTTCTCACGACCTACCACGCCGGACTGCTCGGCGGCATCCAGATCGGCATGATCGGCGCCAACGTAAACATCGCCAACGTCATCGCCGCCATGTTCGCGGCCACCGGCCAGGACATCGGCTGCGTGCACGAAAGCTCGCTCGGCATCTTCACCCTGCGCCAGGGCGCCGGCGGCGTCTACGCTTCGATGGTGCTGCCGACGCTGATCATCGGCACGATCGGCGGCGGTACCGCGCTGCCCACGCAAAAAGAGTGCCTGCAGATGCTCGGCTGCTACGGCACCAACCGCGTCTTCCGCCTTGCCGAGATCATCGCCGGGTTCTGCCTGGCGCTCGACCTCTCCACGATGGCGGCCATCGCCGCAGGCCATTTCGCGACCGCGCACGAGCGCCTGGGGCGCAACCGGCCTACGACCGGCCTGCGCAAGGAGCTGCTCACGCCGGCGCTGTTTGCCCGCTGCGTCGCCGCCGACCAGGCTGCCGCCGCGCTGTCCGCCGACGCCCTGTCCCCGGACGAAGTGACGGTCACCGCGGTCACCCCGGTCGAGCTGGACACCAGCTCGAGTATCCTCACCGAGCTCGGAATGGGCGCGATCGACAAGATGATCGGCCACTATCCGCTGCGCGTGAGCTGGTGCGCGCGCGGGCGGCAAGGTGAAACGAAGCTCGTCCTGAAATCGAAGCCTACCGACGCCGAGCTCATCCGCGTGTCGGCCTCGCTGGCGCACGCCTGCGGCGGCCAGCTCGCCGTCGCCTTCGACATGCACCGCTTCAAGACCGGGGCGCGCCGCTCCCACATCCGCGAGCTCGCCATCGCGGACCTCAAGGACCCGCGCTACACCGAGATCGCGCCGAAAACGCTGCTGACCTGGCGGGACGATCGCAACGAGATCTTCGTGCTGGCCATGGAGTACCTCGAGGGCCTCTCCCACATGAACACCGTCGACGATATCGCGCAGTGGACTCCCGCTTTCCTCGAAGTGGCGCTGCGCGACATCGCGCGCTTTCACTCCCTGTACCTCGGCGATTTCTCGGCGCTGCTCGCCACCGACTGGATCGATGCTCCTACCGCGGAGCGGATCATCGGCATGACCGAGCTCTGGGAGGAGCTGCTCGACCACAACGCTTTCGAGTTCCCGGAGATTTTCACGCCCATACGAGTCAACCTCGTGAAGGACCTCATCGTCGACCTGCCGGAAATCTGGGGCCGCCTCGAGGAAGCGCCGCGCACGCTCGTGCACAACGATTTTAATCCGCGCAACATCGCCATTCGCGCGACACCCGACGGACCCCGCCTCTGCGCCTACGACTGGGAGCTGGCGACCATCCACGTGCCGCAACACGACGTCGCGGAGCTGCTGTCGTTCGTGCTGCCGCCCGAGGCCAGTGCCGACGATCGCTGGCGGTGGGTCGACTTCTATCGGCGTCAACTGGAAAGCTATTCCGGAACGGCGTTCGACCCGGCGGAGTTCCGCGAGGTTTTCGACCTCGCCTGCTACGATCTCGCCATCAATCGGCTCGCGCTGTATTGCATGGCGCACACGTTCAAGGAGTACTCGTTTCTGGAGCGGGTGCTGCATTCCCACTTTCGCTACCTGGAAAGCGAGCTGCAGTGGTGAGTGGCCAGGGCGAATGCGTCACGCCGGCAGTTCCGGATGGTTGTTCCGGTCGCCGGCGGCGTTCGCGCCGCTCGCAGCCGCACGCGCTGGGTAGCTCGCCTCGGGTCCCAAGGAGCCCGGCGTCATGATCTACGATCTTGGTCCCGGTTCGCGGCCGCAGGTGCTGCGCCGGAGAGCTGGTGGCAAGGGCTATAACCTCGCGTTGCTGGCGGAGGCGGGCTTTTGCGTTCCCGACTTTGCGATACTCAGCTCCCGCGCCTTTGGGGTCTTCGTGGCGGCCCACCGGCTTGACCGCGAGATCGATCGCCTCCTGGCGCCAGTGCGCGCGGCAGGCGCGGTCGAGCTGCGCGCCGGCGACGACATCCACCGGCAAATCGAAGTGCTTTTTCTCGGCGCCGCCATGCCCGTGGACATTGCCGGCGCGCTCGCGCGGATGCACGAACAGCTTGCGCCCGAGCGCATTTCCGTGCGCTCCTCCGCCGCCGGCGAGGACTCGTTCGCGTATTCTTTCGCCGGGCAGCTCTCGAGCTACCTGTACCTGGCGAGCATGCAAGAGGTGCTCGACGCGGTCAGGAAGTGCTGGGCCTCGGCTTATTCGGGCCGCAGCCTCGCCTACCGGCTCGAAAACGGCATCGGTCTGGACGCCATCGAGGTCGCCGTCGTCCTGCAGAAAATGATCGATCCCGACGCCTCGGGTATCGCCTTCACCCGCGACGTCATCAGCGGCGACCCCGACCGCATGGTCATCAGCGCCGTCTACGGTGTCGGCGAGGGCATCGTCTCCGGGGCGCTCGACGCGGATACCTACTTCTGCGCTCGCGATCTCGGCAGTGTTCGCTCGGAGGTCGGCGAAAAGACTTCGCGCTACGCCCGCGACGCCGCGAATCCCGGCCGCTGCCACGAGGTCGCCGTCGACGCCGAGGCCGCCGCGCGTCCGGTCCTCGACGCCGAGACCCTCAAGCTGGTCGCGGAAACGTGCCTACGTATCGAGCGCTTCTACCGGTTTCCCCAGGACATCGAGTTCGCGCTGAAGAACGGCCAGCTCTTCATTCTCCAGTCGCGGCCGATCACCACGGGCAGCCGGCGCGCCGGCGCCCGCGAGGGCGCGATTCAGATTTGGGATAACTCCAACATCGTCGAGAGCTACTCCGGCGTGACGGCACCGCTTACCTTCAGCTTCGCTTCCTGGGCCTACGAGCAGGTCTACGTGCAGCTCTGCGAAGTCATGGGCGTGTCGCGAAAGCGCATCGAGAGCAACTCCCGCATGTTTCGGAACATGCTCGGCCTTATCGATGGCCATGTGTATTACAACCTCGTGAACTGGTACCGGCTGGTTTCTGTGTTCCCCGGCTTCAAGAACAATCGCAGCTTCATGGAGACGATGATGGGCGTAAGCGAGAGCCTTCCGCCCGACGCGCTGCAGGAGCTGGTGCGGCCGATGTTCGAGGAAACGTTGTGGGAGCGCGTCAAACGGCTCAAGGTCGGGGCAACGCTGCTCTATTATCACTTCACGATCGACGACAAGGTCGAGGCGTTCTTCGCCCGCTTCTGGAAGATCTACAACGAGTATCTCGGCCGCCCCTACGACCGCATGCTGGCCGATGAGGTGCTCGGCTACTACCAGGAGATTCAGGTGCGGATGATGAAGAACTGGAAGGTTCCCATCGTCAACGATTTTTTGACGATGATCCACTTCGGCTTGCTCAAGAAGCTGAGCGGCGCCTGGCTCGCGGGCCTCGGGGAGGACATCCACAACGATCTGCTGTCGGGCGAGGGGGGGCTGGAAAGCGCCGAGCCGACGCGCAAGATCGTGGCGCTCGCGGCGATGGTGGCGGCCGACGAGCAGCTCGCCGCGCTGTGCGAAAGCGAGGACCCGGAGAGCCTTTACGAGATCATCCGCCGTGAGCCGCGCTTTGCGGCCTTCAACGCGGAGGTGGCCGACTATCTGGCGCGCTTTGGTTTCCGGTGCATGGGCGAGCTCAAGCTCGAGAGCACGGACCTGAACACGGACCCGAGCTACCTGTTCGTGATGATTCGCAACTACCTGCACGTGGGGAAGTGCGACCTCGGGGCGTTCGACGAGAAGGAGAAGTCGCCGCGGATGGCCGCGGAGCGCAAGACCGCGGAGCACCTCGCGGGTTGGCGGCGGTCGGTGTTCTTCTGGGTGCTGAAGCACGCCCGCAAGGCGGTGAAGAATCGGGAGAACCTGCGTTTTGCCCGAACGCGCGTGTTCGGGTTGGTGCGCACGATGTTTCGCGGGCTCGCCGAGGATCTGGTGCGGCGGGGCGCGCTCGACCGCGTCGACGACGTGTTCTACCTGACGGTGGAGGAGCTGACGGCGTTCGTCGAGGGCCGCTGCGTGCTTACGGATCTGCGCCGCCTGGCGGCGCTGCGCAAGGAGGAGCACGCGCGCTATCGCGAGGCGGAAGAACCCGGCGAGCGCTTTGTGACGCGAGGCGCCGTCTATCTCGATCGATCCTGGGACGAACGGTCCGCCACGCAGGAGGAATCGGATCTGCCACCCGATACCCTGAAGGGGCTGCCGTGCTGCCCCGGCACCGTGGAGGGGATCGTCAAGGTCGTGCGGTCACCCCATGACGATCTGAGCCTCAGCGGAGAAATCCTCGCGACCGCGCGCACGGACCCGGGTTGGGTGCCGATCTATCCGTCGATCTCCGGGTTGCTGATCGAACGGGGGTCGCTGCTGTCCCATTCGGCAATCGTCGCGCGCGAGCTCGGTCTGCCGACGGTGATCAAGGTGCACGGCCTGCTCGACAAGGTCGCCAGCGGCTCCCGGGTCTCGGTCGACGGCGGCAAGGGTATCATCCGCCTGTTGGATCCACGCGCGAGCTGATCGGCCGGGGCATGGCGGGGGCTGATTGGGCCGGGCATGGCGCGCGCTGCAAAGCTCGGCAGCGTCGTCGGCCTCGTTCATTGTTTCGGCCACGCCTGATAGGGGTAGGAAGGGCCGGTTACTCCCGGCCCTTCCTACCCCTATCAGGCAAGGCAGCTCCGAACGCCCAGCTTGTAAACGAGGAAACCCGACATTCGGCCGACGCCGGTTATCCATGGGTGACACCTTGTCAATCAGGCTGAACCACTTGCCTCCCTTCACCCCCTTTTCGAGGGCCGTCAACATGGGTTCGTTCCAGACATGCGGTGCTGTCCACGACCCTCTCGCTCGGACCTCTCCGACTTGTTTAGCCCGGTCACCTGTAGGCGAATGGTTACCATTCCCGCCCTTTCGGTCGCGAGGTGGGTTCACAGTTTCGCCCTGGATGCCGCCTTCCGGCACTGCCGTCGGTTGTGCTTGCGCTTGTCTGTTCTTCACACATCCACCTTCCTGCGCTCCCTTCGCTCCACGGGCATTACCCCGCATCATCGCTAATATGGGCGCTCTAACTCCTGGCCGACTCTCTCCATCGGTCAGGTCTCCCTGCTTCACGTACCTGGCCTTCCGACCATTCCGTCTCCAACCACCCAACGTCACCCGTCGTCGCTTTCGCACGCTACCCATCAGCTCGACGGACTTCCCGATTTCGGGGTCTGGGCTTCGCCATTGCATCGCAGGCTCGCCGGTTTCGTCAGGCCGAATCGAGTTAGCCATCCAACGGACTGGTCGTTCACCTCCTGTTGCTTCCCACCCCGCCTCGCGGCGACGCAGTTACAGTTGGTTACGGGCCGGAGAGCATAAGCCCGAAGAGGACTTCCACCCCTCCGACCACGTACGCTCGCAGGCGCACGGTGCGCGGGCCTCAGGCCCGCCTTCCTGAGAGCGAAGATGCGGGCCGGAGGCCCGCGCACCCGGGAAGTCTCACTCCCGGCTCGAGCGGGCCGGCCGAAAGCACGCTGGACTTGCCCGCGACGCGGCTCGTCGGGCGGGAGGATGAGCTTGCCGAGATCACGAAGGCGAGCCGATCGCGTCAGCGTTCGGCGAGCTACTGCTCGCGCGCGACGACGCGGACGGCCTGGCGTTCCTGTTCCGCGACGCCACGACGGCCGAGCGCATCGGCTCCGAGTGCGGCGCCCGGCTCGACAGCCTGCTCGGCGCCAAGGTGGTCGTGCAGGCTAGTCGAAGATCTCGTCCACCAGGCAGGCGAAGCCGGGGAGGACGGAGCCGCCCTCAAGGGTCTCGCCGATGCCGAGCACGCGGGGGGCCATGGCGAGCGCGTAGACGGTGACGGTGCGGGAGGCGGGATCGGCGGTCCAGACGGCCTGGGAACCGGCGGCGATCCACTCGTTGGCCTTGTCGCGGACCTCGCGGGCGCTGTCGTCGGGCGAAACGACCTCGACCGCCAAGTCGGGAGCGAATGGCCAAAACTCGTCCTCAGCCGCCGCAGCTAAACGCTCCTTGCGTACGAACAACACGTCTGGTGCACGAACCCGGCCGTTGGGCAGCTTGCAGCCAACCTCGCCGGTGCCCACTTCGCCCAGGCCAAGCTTTTCGCAGTGCCGCTCGATGAGCTTGTAAAGGCGACCCTCTATGTAGCCGTGTCTTCGCTTCGTAGGGCTCATTTCAATGATCCTGCCGTCGATGAGCTCGGAGCGTCCGTATCGGTGGGCGATGCGCTCGAACTCGTCGGCGGTGATGAGTCGTTCCTGGATCGCGGTCGTGGTCAAGGTTGGGTCCTTTCGTGCGGCGTGCAAACGCGAGCATAGCACCGCCGTCGGGCTTTTTCCTACGCCGCGCCGTTCAGGCCGCGCGAGAGATCGCGAAGTATTGCCCGCCGGGGACTTCGAGCAGATCGAGCAGGTGGCTGCACTCAGCTTGCAGGCATTCGCACTGGTGCAAGATGCCGAAACGACTGCGCCGTTGGCAGCGTGGGCACTCGATGAGCGCCTCAGGCCGAGCCCGGCCACGCAGGCGAATCGGCACCAAGATGAGCTGAAGGTTGGGCTCGCCTGGCAGGCCAAGAGAGTCTGGGCATGCAAGCCCGATCTGCACGCCGCGCGCGTACAGCACGAAAGCAGCGCGGCGCGGCCAAAAGGACTCGTTGCACAGGCTGCATGTCCGTTCCCGGTCTGGGGACAGCGTGGTTTCTTTTTCGCGATGATCCGCAAGGCGTCTCGACTCTTGGGGGGTGGCCGGGAGCTCTGGGAATGGGAAGACCGTGGGCAAACTATCTCAAACAGCATAAAAAGGTCAATATGAAATCGGTTTCGATGGCTCAATAAAAAGTGGCCTCAGTGGGCTAGTAGCAGAGGTCCGATCGAGTGAGCAAATCGTCGTCACCGACAGGGGCCACCCGTCGTGCAAATCGTGCCGTTTTCCCTGGTTTCGATACCCGAGTCGTTGCTAGCGCTGGCGCGCAAGGGCATCATCCGGTTGCCCTCGGTCTCGGATGAGAGCCCGACCCCCAACCTGGCGGTGGACCCTGCCGGCGAGGTGCGAAAAACCTTGCTCGCCGAGCGTGAGGGAGGCTTTTGATGTTCTGGGACAGCTCGGCGTTCCTCCCGCTGGTGTTGAAAGAACCGTTTTCGGCCGCGCTTTGTGAGCTGGAAGGCGTGCGCATCGTCTGGTGGGGAACGCGCATCGAGTGCCTATCCGCGATCCATCGAACGGTCCGTGAGAGCAAGCTGTCGCAGCCGGCGGCAGTACGTGCGATCGAGGTGCTGGAACGCTTGCTGAGCCTTGCGGCGGAAGTGCAACCGATCGAGCTCGTGCGTGAACGCGGCGAACGCGTCTTGCGCCTTCATCCGCTTCGTGCCGCCGATGCGTTTCAACTGGCGGCGGCCCTGGTTTTGTGCGAGGATCGTCCTCGGGGCGTTGGTTCGTATGCCTGGATCGGCGGCTTCGCGAAGCGGCGCTCATCGAAGGTTTTTCGCTCGATCCGGAGGTTCTTGGTGGCTGAGCATGCGTACGACCCAGAGATGGACGCCTGGGCGGACGAAGGGGCACCGGTGCGCGGCTTGCCGTACGGCAGCACGCATTGGCGACCCGAGCTGGCGAGCACGATCGATGGGTACGAGGTGCTGCGGGAGCTCGGTCGAGGCGCCACCTGCGTGGTGTACCTGGTGCGAGACGATGGCGGAAACCCGTTCGCGCTGAAACGGCGCCAGCGTCGATGCTGGCGGAGCCGGTCGTGCCGCAACGGCAGGTGAAGACGGACCCACAGGTGGTGCTGGTGCCGGAGTACGTGGTGCATCGGGGGCGGATCGGGCCGGTGGTGGTGGAATCCTTCATCGGGGAGGGCGGGTTCGGCAAGGTGTTCCGTGGCGTTTGGCAAGGCCAGCAGGTGGCGGTGAAAGTGGTGCCGGCGACCAACGAGCGCGCCGCGGCGCGGTTCCGCGACGAGATGCGCGTGCTGTCCAGCCTCGCGCACCCGCACATCGTCCGCATGCTCGATGTCGCCTACGACCAGGAGCTCGGCGCCGTCGGGCTGGTGATGGAGTACCTGCCGGATTGTCTCGAAGCGTGGCTCGACGATCCGGAGCGAGCCGCCACTTTGCGCGGCCAGGCGGCCACGCGGTTCTTGCGCGACACGTTGGCGGCGTTGGTCTATCTGGAAACGAGCGGCGTGTTGCACCTGGACCTCAAGCCGGCGAACATCCTCATCGAGCCGGGGGCCGACGGCGTGCCGGTGCCGAAGATCGCGGACTTCGGCCTGGCGCGCCAGGCCGAGGCGGTCGGTGCTGGCGTCGGCGGGACGCTCGCGTGGGCCGCGCCCGAGATGCTCGCTCGCCTGGTGCCCGCGCTGCGCGATGCCCATCCGGACTTTGCCACCATGATGCCGTCACTGCGTAGCGATTATTGCGCCTTCGGGCTGATCGCCCTGCGCATCTATGCGGGCCGGGTGCCGTTCGCGCAGGGCGACCTCGAGGCGCGGTTCACCTGGATGCCGGACATCGAGGACGCAATCGGGGCGCCGCGGGACGTGCAGCCGGTGCTGTTCCGCTGCCTCAACCCGAATCCCGAGAAGCGCCCGCGATCGGCCATGGAGATGCTGGCGGCGTGGGACGAAGCGCTTGGGGACGACGCGACGGACTGGCCGGCAGTCATCGCGAGTCACCTGCGGGCGCCGGCGCTGACGACGACCTCGCGCGCAGTCGTGAACGCGACGGTCGAGGTCTTGCGAGCGGACCCGAACGCGCGGATCTGGCTGCGCGGGCCTGCCGAGAGCGGTCGATCGCGGTTGCTCGGGGCGATCGCGAGTCTCGTGGCGATCGAGGGGATGGGCGAGGGCCTGCGGGTAGTGGACAGCGCCGCGCTGGACGAGGACGGTCCCACGGGCGCGGCAAAGCCGCTACTCGGCTCGCGCCTTGAAGGACCCAACTGCTTCCACACGACGACGACTGCCGCCCTACCCAACTTTGGCGGGGAGCCGGGGGTGACCTCAGGGGCAGCGGCGCGATTGCGGACATGATATACAGAGGCGAATGAGCGCGCCCGACACCCCCGGCCTCAGAACTTTTCTGCGCGGATTCCTCGACGACGACGAGGACAGGCGGCTGTGGATACCGGCGGCCGGCAGTGTGCCTGCTGTCGAGGAAGACTTTCTACCCGAGATCGTCGCTGACCGCTACCGCGACCTCACCCCGATCGGGGCGGGCGGCATGGCCGTGGTCTACCGCGCCACCGATACCTGGGAAAACCGCCCCGTGGCGTTGAAGGCGCTGCGCTGCTCGGGCGGCGGCGAGGGCGGCGGTGGTGGCGGCGGCGGCGGTGACCGCCGCGCCTGAGCCACCAATCGCCTGCAGGCGGAGCTCGCGGCGTTGCTGCGCATCGCTCACCCGCACGTCGTGCCGGTGCTGGACTTTCTCCCCGAGGTCGAACGCCTGGGGCCGGTGCTGGTCATGCCATTCATCGACGGCGTTCCCATCCATCGCTACTGCGCGGCGTTGCCCGGTGCACCGCGCGACGGCAGCGGCCCGCGCGCCGCCTACCTGCGCGAAGTCTGCCGGCTCGGCGTCGAGATCTGCTCGGCGTTGTGCGCGCTGCACGCGCGGCACCTGGTGCACCGCGATGTCTCGTGCGGCAACATCCTGGTCGGCGCGGGTGCCGGCGGAGCAGGGTGTCACGCGACGCTGATGGATCTCGGCATCGTCGCGGAGCTGCCGGCGTCGCATCTTTGGAGCTCGATGCGGCAGACCGGCAAGAGCGAGATGTTCGGGACGCCGGGGGCGATG
>JACPHN010000199.1 GCA_016188575.1 Candidatus Schekmanbacteria bacterium | reverse complement strand
TGACCGATATCCCCGGCCGTCGGTTCACGGATCAAGCCACCACAGGCCTACTTGCTCCCGGCCATACCCACCCAACTGCCACGCCCCGTCTGGCCTACTTTTCGCCGGCACACCCCGGTCGTTTTTCGCCAGCGTTGAAGTGCGCGGGCGGTTGTCGGCGCGCAAGTGCTCGAAGCGTTCGAGAAGGTCCGATTCGAGCTGATCTTGGACCCGAGCCAAGATCCCGGCGTGTTCATGGCTGACTACCGCATTTTCGGGAATACGCTGAGCGGCACACCGGCATTCGTCAAGGTCGCCGTGGCCAACCCTCTTGCTCGTCCGGATCGCGAGAACGCGGGGACGCCGGAGGAAGTGCCGAACTGGGAGCCCGGCGATGTCCATGAGGATCCCACGGCCCAGCCTGACCATGGGCAAGGCCCCGAAAGCGCTCCGGGCATTCCGGCGGACAGAGAGGACGAATGACGAAGGGCGCGGGCCAAGCCGAAGCGAGATGGAAAAGCGTGTGGCCCGCCGGGCGTGCGCTCTGGCGCGAAGTTGACGGAAGAGCTGTCCTCTGCTCGAACGAAAGGCCACGGAGTGTCTCTCACCATGACCGTTCCAACAGCCATGCCCGCCGCCACGGCGGGCGCGCGGGGGGAGCACGTCCCTACCGCAGACCATCGGGTCGTCCTGCACGGCCTTCCCTGGTCCCATTTCGAGGTGATGCTCGCGCTGCGCGGTGAGGCACCGGTTCCGCGTGTGGCCTATCTCCAAGGAGCGCTCGAGCTCATGAGACCGTCTCGCGACCACGAACGCATCAAATCGTACATCGGCAGACTGATCGAGGCGTACGCGATGGAGCGAGGGCTGGATCTGTCGCCGTACGGTGCCTGGACGTTGAAGAAGGCCTTCAAGGAGGCCGGCGCCGAACCCGACGAGTGCCACATCATCGGCTCCGATCAGCATCAAGACGTGCCGGACCTTGTCATCGAGGTGGCCTGGACGCCAGGCGGCCTCGACAAGCTGGAGATCTACCGTCGGCTCGGGATCCGGGAGCTCTGGGTCTGGCAAGATGAACATATCCAGGTCATTGTGCTCGCTCCGGAGGGCTACGAGCGAAGCGTATCGAGCGCTTGCTTCCCCCAGCTCGACGGGGAGCTTCTCACGTCCTTCCTCGAGCAGCCGACCGCGCTTCAAGCCGTGCGCGCCTTCCGCAAAGCGCTCGCCGACTGACTGGGCCGGGTGGCGCAGGGAGCCAGGCCCACACGATGAAACGGGACGACGGTCGCATGATCCGCTGCGCACTCTGGCTCGTGCCGCTATGTCCGCTTCTGCGCCTTTCGATCCACACCGCGGTTGTCATGGACCATCCCGTCCATGGCTTTGTGGCCTGCTACACGGCGGCCAGGCTGGTCGCGGAGGGCGGCGAAGGCTATCGATTCTACCAATATGGATGCCGGCCTTTAGGCCGGCATCCATATTGGTCTGGCCGCTCTTGATCGTGCAACGGCGGTAGCGCGCCCTGGGCTGGGCGTTCGTAACGGTCGCCGGACTCGTGGCCCCTTCGCTGCCGTGGCTGCACATCCGCGCCCGAGAGGTCTGGCTCGAGCTTCTCCCGTCCTTCTCCCTCAGACCCGAGCTGTCGATCAACGCCTTTCAGACACAAGGAGGTCTGATCCGCCACCTCCTCGTCCCCGACCCGCGCTGGAATCCAGCGCCCTGGTTCCCACCCCGGAGCTCGAGCCTTGGTTGCAGCGGCTGGGCACTGCCGCGATCCTGGGCCTGACAGTCTCCGCAGCGCGATGGCGCAGGCCCGTTCGTCGTGGATCGATTCCATACCTGACGGGCGCGGGCTTGGGCCGGGAGGCACTCTCGGGAACAGCACGACGGCGCGCGGATCTTCTCTTTGCTGCCTTTGCCGTGGCGGGAATCATCCTGAGCCCGGTCTCGCTGGATACCACTACACGCTGCTTCTCATCCCCATCGCGATCCTGGCCGCAGACCTCCGAAGCGACGAAGCGTTGGCGCCGCGCTTGCTGCTCGGCATGGCCATGGCGCCAATTGGGCTCGACCTGAGCTACTTGAAGCTGGGCACCGCAGGGGGGCCGATCACGCTGCTGGGCTATCCGAAGCTGTACGGCGCCTGGCTTTTGTGGGGTCTTGCCCTCGGGCGTTCGCTCTCGGAAAAAGGTGCTCCGCAGAGCGATGCCGCAGGGCTGGCCGCGGGTGCACGGGATCTACCACGCTCCGAGTGCGATTATTCGCCGCGGAACGGCTCCTCGGTCAGCGGGTAGCCCTGTTCCTGGCCGCCGGATTGCCGCCACGGGGAGGTGCACTTGTTCGGCGCCTGACTCCGGCCTGAAGGCCGAAGCTCGCTGCGCGAGACCGGGTCAAGCGGCCCCTGAATCCATCGCCTGTTCGAAGTCGGCGCGACAGCGCCTCCCTGCTCCCCTCCCCCCGCTCGCCGGGGGAAGTGAGATGGGGGGTCTTCGCAATGCGCTTTCCTCGCGCCTTGCGGGCGAACCGGCGGTGGATTCACACGGCACGGCCCTCTTGACACGCATCGGTGCCGGCCCGATGATCGCTGTGGAGTTCGGAGCCGGAGTGTCGGCGATGACCATGGATTGGCGCTGCGCCTGGGCATGCTGGCTGGTGGCCGGCGTACTGGCAGCAGGAATCACGCTTCCCCCCGTTCGCATGCGAATCGCCCCACGGCTCGCTGAAGAAACGCCCACGGTTTCGCCACCTCCTGCTCCCGATGAGGACACCGTAGGCAGGAGCTGGAGACTTGGGCAGACGGAACGTAGTATTTCTGAAGCAGAGCACAGCAGCTCGCGCTGAGCATTGTCTCGGTGTGTTGCTCACGCTGGCGATGACATTCCTGCTTCTCGGGCGCAGCCTGGCGATGGGGCGGGAGCTCCTGATCGCCAATCCCGTGCGACCGGCAGTGCGCGCTGCTCTCCCTGAGCTCGGTCTGCCGTTCGTGGCAAACGACGGCCAGCTCGAGGAGTCGGTGCAGTACTACGCCCGGACCTTCGCGGGGCCGGTTTTCGTAACGCGGGCGGGCGAGGTCGTCTACTCGCTGCCCGGTCGCCTGCAGGCCGCTGGCGCGGAGCCCGTCGCGGGATCGCTGGGACCGGCGTCCCGCCGTTGGGGAGAAGGGCCATCCGGCTGGACGCTGGTAGAGCGCTTCTCCGGAGGGCACGCAGTGCCGCGCGGTGACGAACCTGCGCCGACCAACGTCAGCTCGTTCATCGGGAGCGAGCCGGCTCGCTGGCGGCCACGCGTTGCCACCTACGCTAGTGTCAACCTGGGACAGGTCTGGCCGGGAGTGGAGGTTAGCCTGCTTGCGCACGGCAGGAGTGTCGAGAAGGTCTATGTGCTGGCACCGGGAGCTTCGGCCGAGGTGATCCAGATGGAGGTCGCAGGGGCGCTTTCACTTCGGCTCGCCACGGACGGAGCACTGGTGGCGACGACGGGCTCTGGCGAGGTGATGTTCGCGGCTCCGGTGGCGTACCAAGAGCGAGAGGGTGAGCGCATTCCGGTCGAGGTCGGGTATCGCCTGGCGGGACAGGGTTACGGGTTCCAGCTCGGCAGCCATGAGCCGGATTCTCCCGTGGTGATCGACCCTCTGCTTCAGGCGACCTATCTCGGTGGGGCGAGTGACGACTTCGGTTACGCGCTCGCAGTGGCAGCAAGCGACGTCTTCGTTGCTGGCTTTACATACTCCCTGGACTTTCCAGGAACTGCGGGCGGTGCACAGGCCAGTAACGCGAGCGCAGGCCATACCGATGCCTTCATCGCCCGCCTGGACCTCGGACTTTCCACACTAACGCAGGCAACGTACCTCGGGGGAAGCGCCGAAGATTTGGTGTATTCTCTCGCCGTATCCGGGACCGACATCTACGTTGCGGGCGCCACGACCTCCACGGACCTTCCGGCAACCGCTGGCGGCCCGCAGCCGAGTTTCGGAGGAGGGATCATCGACGGCTTCGTGGCGCGCCTCGATCTCGGCCTGACCGCGCTTTCGCAGGTCACGTACCTGGGCGGAAGCGGGAATGAGTACGGCTGGAGCATCGCGCTTGCCGGGAACGATGTGTACGTTGGCGGCGACACGTCGTCGACCGACTTCCCGCAGACGGCCGGCGGTGCTCAGTCACTCTCTCAGGGCTGGGACGCCTTCGTCTCCCGGTTCAATGCGGAGCTCACCGCGCTTTCCCAGTCCACCTATTATGGCGGCAGCGCCAGCGACTATGGCAAGGCGATCGCAGTGCGGGGCAGCGATGTCTATGTAACCGGCCTCACGACCGGGTCGGACCTGCCGGGCACGGCGGGCGGCGCACAACCAGCCGTCGCCGGTTATTCGGACGCCTTCGTCGCGCGCTTCAACCTGGGCCTCACGAGCCTTTCCCAGGCCACCTACCTCGGCGGAGCGACCGCGGGCGACGAGGGCAAGGCGATCGCGGTAACAGGCAGCAACGTCTACGTCACGGGGCAAACCGCCTCCACTGACTTCCCGGCAAGCGCAGGCGGCGCCCAACCAACCGCCGGCGGCCAATCCGACGGGTTTGTCGCGAGTCTGAACCTCGGCCTCACCTCCCTCTCTCAGGCCACCTACCTCGGCGGCGGTAGCACTGACTACGTCTACGCGATTGCCGCTACGGGCACCGATGTCTTCGTCGCCGGCACGACGAATTCCACCGACTTTCCGGCAACTGCCGGCGGCGTCCAGGAGATCTATGGTGCTAATAGCGATGCTTTCATTGCTCGTCTTCTGCCGGACCTGACCACGTTTCGCCAGGCCACGTACCTGGGTGGCGGCTCCGCAGATTTTGGCAGGGCGATGGCGCTGGTGGGCACTGAGGTCTACCTTGTCGGTGATACGGCCGGCGGCTTTCCGGGAACATCGGGTGGTGCCCAGCCGAGCTTCGGTGGAGGCGGTGGTGACGCCTTCGTCGCCTGGCTGACCAGCGATCTTACCGGCTCCAATGCCACGCCGACGCCAACGCAAACCGCCGCCCCTACCCCGACCTCCACTCCACTCGGGGCCGTGCCCGCTGTTGCACCTCGGTCCTTGTTCACCCTGCTGATCGCCACCGCAGTCTGTCTCGCGGTGCTCGGCAGACGCCTGCGCGGCATGCGCGGTGAGTCATGAAGCCGTGCGGCTTCCCTGGCGCGGCGCAGTCGATCTGCCGTTTCCGCTCCAGCGCACAGTCAAGAAACCCGAGTGCTCTCACGTCGCCCTCGGACCAGGCGCGCGAGCAATGCCGGAGGATAATCCTCGCGGCACTCGCCGCGCAGCAGGCGATCCGTCTGTCCCAGTTCCCGCGCCGACTCGGCGCGGTCCAGAGCGTCCCGCGCCTTGCCAAGCTCGCTGGCGCCGCTGACACCCAGGCGTTCTGCGGCGCCGCGCACCTCGGCAAGCGCCGCGCGGGCAGTGCCGCCGAGAGCGATCTCACAGTGGCCGCGTTCTGCAACGGCGAGGGCGAACCCCACGTCGTCCGCAGTATCCGTCAGTGCTGCCGTCGCCTCCACGATCAGTGCTCTCGCCGCCTCCACGTCGCCTCCGGCGCGGCGCTCCAATTGCGCCAGTGACGCCGTGATCCATCCCCGCACCCGCCGGTCGCCAATCTCGACGGCCAGGTGGGCCGCGCGCCGCAGACCGGATCTGGCCTTACCAATCATCCCCAGGGTCTCGCAGACCAGCGCCCGGTTGAAGGTGGCAATGCTCTCGCTGCGCCGATTTCCGACCGCGCGGTGAATGACCAACGCCTCGTCCAGTGCGGCCAATGCCTCCTCCGGGTGGCCGCGGCCCAGCGCTATGCTGCCCAGGTTGCCGAGCATCTTTCCCTCTTCGATGCGGTTGCTGGTCTCGCGCGCGATGGCGAGAGCGCGGCGATACCCTTTCTCGGCCTCATCCAGACGGCCCTGCAGTTGCCGCAGCATGGCGAGATCCACCCAGTAACCTCCGATGAGCCGCCGATCGGTGAGGTGGCTAAGCACGCTCGCCAGTTCCGCGAAGGTGCGCTCGGCCTCGTCCAGCCGGCCCGTGGTCTGCAGCAGGTGCGCGAGGTTGAGCCGAGCCACGGCGCTCAGGCGCGTCTCTCCGCCCGCCGCGAACATGGCGGCGGCCTTCTCGTAGCGCCTGCGGGCGGTCCGTGTCTGACCGCGGTCGTCGGCGATGATCGCCAGGCTATTGATCGCCCGCGCCTCTCCGATCGCATCGCCGTCACGACGCGCCAGCGCCAACACCCGGCGAAGCCGAGGAGCGGCGTCTGCGTGGCGGCTCACCTGCATGAGCGTGTTGGCCAGGCCGAGCAGGACTCGCCGCAGCAGCGGCGGGCTCGCCAGCGCCGTCGCCTCGCGCTCCGCCTGCGCCAGCAACGCCAGCGCTTCATCGATCCGTCCGGCGTGGCGCAGCACCTCCGTGGCCAGATCGACCCGCGCTTCTACCAGGAATTCATCGGGCGCCTGGCCAGAGCTGAGGCGCAGATAGTCCCGAAACAACCGCTCCGCCTCGACACCGGAATAGTCGTGGAGCGCGGACCGTGCCGCGGCGAGGTAGCCGGCGCGGGCGCGGGCGCCGTCTCCGGAAAGCTCCCAGTGGCGGGCGGCCTCAGCGTTCCCCGCGCCACCCGCGCGACGTTCCAGAAGCGCGGCGGCGCGACCATGCAGAATAGCGAGCTCGCTCGCCGCCAGTGCGTTTCCCGAAGTTTCGCGCAGCTTGTCGTGCGGGAATCGCAGACCGCCACCAGCGCCGTCTTCCAACACAAAGCGGCGTACGAGCTCGGCTGCGGCAGCCAGCGCCTCCTCTTCGGTGAGCGCAGCAACCTCGGTGAGATCCTCGGGCAGAGACTCCCGGCCGAGCACCGCGGCGGCTGCCGCGAGCCGGCGCGCGGCGGCGCCAAGCGCTCCGATGCGGCGCGCGACGACCTCCTCCAGGTGGGCAGGAAGTGATAGCGAGCGATACTTGGCGACCCCTTCACCCGCCGAATCGGGCACGTCGACCTCCCACACACCGTTTGCACCTCGCTGAATCGCCCCCGACTCGACCGCGGCGCGCAAATACTCGGAAATGAACAGCGGATTACCGCCGGACAGCCGGGCAAGAAAGCTACAGAAATGCCGCGGCGCCGCCGGCAACGCCAGGTGATCGCGCACCAGAGCGCACACGTCGGCGAGCTCCAGAGGCCGCAGGACAAGGGTCGCCACTCCCTCAAGCGAGCTCAGATCGCCGGGGATCTCACCGCGGCGCTCCGCCCGATACGTGGCAATTACCCGGACACGTGTCTCCTCGCGACCTGCTCTGGTCTGCGCGAAAAAGCGCAACCAGGAGAGCGTCAGCTCGTCCGCCCACTGCGCGTCGTCGAGCATGATCACGGTTTGGCGATGGTCAGCGACGGCGCACAGCAAGTCCGTAATGGCCGCATTGCGGCGAAGGGCGGCCTCGCTCGGCGGCAGCCGGGCCGGTGCCGGAGCGGCCTGGACGCAGCTCTGCTGCGCTAGCTCCGGGAGCTGCTCGGCGAGCACTCGCAGCCATCCGGCAACCGCGCTGCCGCCGCTCGCGCGACCATCGGCGGCCAGGCAATCCGCGACCGTGATCAGGGGCTGCGCCAGACCTCCGAGCGGCGGGCGGACTTGGGCGGAGCATTCGCTCTCCAGCACGAGCACCCCGCGCCGTCGCGCGGCGGCCCCCACCTCGCCAACCAGCCGCGTCTTGCCGACCCCCGCTGGCCCGGCAACGAGCACCGCGACGGCCGCGCGACTGCGCGGCGGCCGCTCCAACCAGTCCGTCAGTCGATCAAAGGCGGCCTCGCGCCCGGCGAATCGCGCCCGGTAAATGTGGGTGCGCGGCGGCGACTGCTGTCCATAGCCGCTCCCCGCGAAGCCGAGATGCCCCAGGCGCTCGGCAACGTCGGCCGCGTAGCCGATGCGCTCGGCAGGATTCTTGCGCAATAGCCCCAGGATCAGCGCCTCCAGCTCGGCGGGAAGCCAGGGTGCGAGCGCGCTCGGCGCTACCGGTTCGGCGTGCACCTGCTGGGCGATGACCTCCATCTCCGTGGCACCGGCGAATGGCAGCCTCCCCGTGACGACCTCGTACAGGATCACCCCGAGTGCGTAGAGGTCGGCGCGGGCGTCTGCGGCCTCGGCGGTGATCAGCTCGGGCGCCAGGTAGTGCAGCGAGCCGCCGAGCCCCACCGTGTCGCCGAGGCGCTCGCGACTCCCGCAGCCGACGACCAGCGATAGCAACCCGAAATCCACCAGGATCGGCAGGCCCCTGTCGTCCACGATGATGTTCTCGGGCTTCAGGTCGAAGTGCGCATAGCCCTCGCCGTGGACGTAGGAAAGCGGGGCGCACAGGTCGTGGACGAGCCGCAGTAATCGGCCGAGCCGTTCCCCTGGGGCGGTGGACCGCGCGCCGGCAGACGGCAGTGGCGCCGTTTCCTCGCTGGCGGCTCCCGCAGCATCGGCGGGCAACTGGCGTGCCGCATGGTCCAGCAACATCCGCCGCAGCGTCCGCCCGCGGATCAGCTTCATGGCATACCATGGCGCACCATCGTGCACCCCGTGGTCCACGATCTCGGCCACGCCCGGATGGCATAGGCTCGCGAGCCCTCGGACCTCGCGCCGCATCGCGCGGCGGCGCGATGGCGAGGGCGACTCCACGGTCTTGAGCGCTACCAGCTCACCTCCATCGCGGTGGCGCGCGGCGAACACGACGCCCATGCCGCCGCGGCCGAGCTTCTCGGTCAACCGGTAGGGCCCTATGAACGGTCCGTCCCCTGTTTCCTCTGTCGCCTCTGCCAAGCGATCCCGCATTCCTGGCCTTCATCCTCCCCGCTTCTGCTGCCCCACGGGGTTGTCGCGGTCGACGTCTGCACCTACTCTAAGGTCTCGCCGCGCGGCCAAAGAGGTGCTTGCCATGACTACGCCGAGAGCTGATTGGGACGAATACTTTATGAGCGTCGCCAAGGTCGTCGCGACGCGCGCTACTTGCGACCGCAAACACGTCGGCGCCGTCATCGTCAGAGACCGGACCATCCTCTCCACCGGCTACAACGGCTCTATCCAGGGGCTGCCCCATTGCGACGAGGTCGGCCACATCATGGAGAACGGCCACTGCGTGGCCACCATACACGCGGAGATGAACGCCGTCATCCAGGCCGCGCGAAACGGCGTTCGCATCGAGGGATCGTCGATCTACATCACGGCATCCCCCTGTTGGAGCTGCTTCAAGTGCCTGGCCAACGCGGGTATCAAGCAGATATGCTACGGGGAATTCTATCGAGACGAGCGAACGTTCGCCATCGCCGCGACCCTCGGCATCGCCATGACGCTCATTCCGCTCGCCGGCCAGTGAGCTCCCTGCCGCCGATACCGATGTGCCTTGTGCCGGGAAGGCGGCGGTGGTTCGCTGTCGGTTTGCTGTCCAGCGTGCTTGCCGCTGTCTTCGCCTGCAACTCATCGCCCGGGTGTGAATGCCCCGTCAATATCCGCCCCGAGCACCTTGGAACGTTGGAAATGAGCGTCGGGACCCACCGGCCGGAGCTGCTGGCGTTGCCCGGCTCCGGCTTTCTGGTGATCGTGGTAGAGCCCGAGGAACCGGCAGGAGAGGTCGGCCGGGTTCGCCATCGGGGGCATTCGTTCTCGGCGGACTGGGAGGAGCTCGGTGCGCCGTTCCCGGTTTCCGCGGTCACGACCGAGTACGGCGCTCCGGCAGACCACCGCGCCACCCTGGCGGGTGACGAGGTCGTGGTCACCTACCAGACGCTGGAACCTGGAGACGGCGGTGGTACGTGCGACGGCCCGGCGGAGACGTGCGCGAAGAGTCAGAGCCTCCTGCTGGCGCGCTTCTCGCCGACCGGGACCGAGCTGTTTCGGGGACCCATCGTGACGCGCCAGACCGACTTCGACGAGGACACGTTCCCGGATCACTGCATTCTTTGGCGCGACGACCGCTTGCTGCTCGCCAGTGGAAGCAAAAACGCGGTGAGGATCCGGGAAGTCGGCCGCAACGGTGACGTGTTGCTCGTGCGAGAGATTCCCGTGGCCCGGGAAAAAATAGCGAGCAGCATCGGCAATGGTTTTTTTCGCCACGGTCCGCGGCTGGCCCTGCTCTCCTGGGCAACGTTCGGTATCGCCAGATCGAGCTTGACGCTCACCGACCTGCTCTCCGGCTATGTCGCCGGCAGCACGGAGCAGCTCACGCACGGCGGCGAGGAGGCCGTATTCCCAACCGCCTCGGCTGAGGTCGACGGTGCGGTATTCGTGGGCTACATCGCCAGGGAGAGCGGCGGCGATCCCGATCCCGCCACGAACCCATACTACCCGCGCCTGCTCGCGCTGGATCCCGCTGGCGAGCGCCAGTCTCAAGGGTTTTCGATCGCCACGAGCGTCCCTGGATTCAGCCACGTTCACCCCAGTCTCGCCGCCGTCGGAGATCGCCTGTACTACGCCTGGAGCCGGCAAGCGCGGGGCGCGGGCGGCCAGGTAGCGCCGCAGGTCGTGATCGAGTCCTTCGCGCTCCGTCGTCGGTGACGAGGGCGGCCACGCCGCGCGACGAGCGCTCACTGTCTGGTCAGCGTTGCCAGGTTTTCGTTCTTGCCCACCACGACGAGAATGTCGCCCGCCTCGATCACGTAATCGGCGCCGGGCACCTCGACGACGCTAGCCGCGGCGCTCATGGCCGGAGCTCCGGCGCGTTCTTTCCGCACCGAGATCAGGTTGACGGCATACTTGCTCCGCAGCCCGATATCCGCGACCGTCCGCCCCACGAAGTGTTTGGGCGCCACGATCGAATCCAGTGAGGTCTCCTCTGACAGCGGCACGTGGTCCATCAGAAACCGGTTCGAGAGCCGGTGCGCAAGGCGCTCCGCCGCGTACTCCTCGGGCAAGATGACCTCGTGCACGCCCACGGCCCTCATGATGTCGCGCTGAATCGGCGTCGCGACGCGGGCGATGACCTTGCGCACGCCGAGCTGCAGAAGGTGATACGCCACCATGACGTTGGCCTCGAAGTTCTCCGAAATCGTCACGACGCCGATGTCCATCTGCCGAACCCCGTGAGCCTCCAGATTGCGTCGGTCCGTCGCGTCGAGGCGTACGACGACCGACACGGCCGCGTCCGCCAGGCCCTGAACCGTGTCCTTGTCGCGATCCACGGCGAGCACGTCGCAGCCCGCGGCCGCCAGCGTCAAGGCGACCGTCCTGCCGAACAGACCGAGACCCACGACCACGACTCGCTGCATTGCGACACTCCTTTCCCACGTCGTCACCGCCCCAGCGACTAGCCCACCATGACGTCTTCCGACGGGTACTCGAATGCCGGTCGCGGCCGCCGGGAGGCCATCGCCAACATCAAGGTCAGCGGCCCAATGCGGCCGACCAACATCACTGCACACAGAAGCAGCTTGCCACCATCAGTCAGATGGGGGGTCACGCCGGTGCTCAGGCCGACGGTCGCAAACGCCGACACCGACTCGAATAGCAGGTCCCGCAGTGGCACGGTCTGCGTGGCGAGCAAAAAAAGCGTGCTGGCGCCAACGATGATGGCGCCGAGGAGGACGACCACCAGGGCGGACTCGACGGCGCGGTGCGGCACCCGGCGGTGCGCAACCGCGACCTGACTGCTGTTCGTAACCATCTGCCACAATGCGAGCGCCGCCAGCGCGAATGTCGAGGTTTTGATCCCGCCTCCGGTCGATCCGGGGCTCGCGCCGATGAACATGAGGATGATCATGAAAAATAGTCCCGCATCCGTATGCGCTGCGATGTCCACCGTATTGAATCCCGCCGTGCGCGCGGTCACCGACTCAAAGAGCGCATGATACGCAGAACCCCCGCGCGACAGGTCCGTAAGCGCGCCGGTGCCGGTTTCTAAAGCCGCCATTCCGATCGTCCCGCTCAGCAACAAAGTGCCCGTGGCCGCAAGCACGATCCAGGTCTGGACCTCGATTCGCCAGGGCCGAGCGTCCTCCGGCGCGCTCTTCCGTCCCGTCAGGCGCCACTTGACCAACGCCCACAGATCCTGATGCACCCGAAATCCCAGGCCGCCGGCGACGATCAGTACCATCACGACGCCGATTCCCGCCGCGTGCGCCGAACGCCAGGAGACCAGGCTGTCGCTGTGCAGGGCGAATCCCGCGTTGCAAAAGGCGCTCACTGCGTGAAAAATCGCCGCAAACAGCCGGTCGCTCACGTACCGCAGGTCGCCGGCGCCGGCGGGCGGCGTCCCGGGCAAGGGAGCCAGAACGAACAGCAGCACGACCCCGGCAAGCTCGAACAGGATGGTCGAATAGAGGATGAAGGCGAGCGAGCCGCGCACCTGACCCAGGCTCTCCGAGCTCAGGATGCCCTTGAGCCGCATGGTCTCGCCCAGGCTCAAGCCGCTGCCGAGTGTCGTGGCGGCGAACGCCGTCATCGTCATCAGTCCGAGGCCACCGACCTGAATCAGCGCCAGCAATATCCAGTGGCCAAGGCGCGTGAAGGCCACTGGAGTGTCCTGCACGGCGAGACCCGTAACGCACGTCGCGCTCGTCGCCGTAAACAACGCGTCGACAAAAGAAATGCCGAGCTCCTCCGTCGTGGCCGTGGGTAACATGAGCAAGAGTGTGCCGATCACGATGATCAGCACGAACGAGCCAGTCAGCACCAGGTGCACGTTCCCGCGCCGCTCGCCGAGAACACCGAGGCAGGCCAAGTGCAAGCCGCGAGCGATGATATGCAGCTCGACGAGCGCCAGGCAGCCGACCCACGCCACGTGGCACAGCTCGCCGCCTACCGCCTGGGCGATCGCGCCACATGCTCCCGTGATGGCGATGCCGAGACCCAGGCGGGATTCACGGGCAAACTGTGCCGAATCCGGGGCAAGGATCATCCGCACGGCGAACGCCGCGAAGTTCGCCAGGACGACGGTCACGTCCAGCGGCAGTAGTGCGGCACCGGGCGCGAACGGCGAACCGTGGCGGGCCAGCGCCGTCACCAGCGCCACCGCGAAAAGCGTCGTCTCGAGCACCCGCTGCGCGGGAGCGGCGCGGTCGCGGAGCCGCGGTCGCTCCTCGAAGAATCGGCTCACGAGGCGATTCACGAGCCGGCCTCGCGTGAGGCCTCCCGGCCCCAAGCTCGGGGGTGGCGCGCCGCCGATCTCTTGCGATATCGTCTTGCAGAGCTCGGGTCGATTTCACCGCGCTGGCACAAGGGGAGGCACGCATCGATGCACATGGTGGCGCGGCATTCAGTCTGTCTGTTCACGTCCTGCTGTTGGCTGGCTGCCGCCCTCGCCGGCGGTCTCGGTTGCGCGGGGTCGACGCGCCCGGCTGCCCTGGAGGTTGTACCCGTGACGGACCTGCCGCGCGAGCAACTGGATCGCCTTGAGCTCGCCCGGAGAACTATCGTCGTGCTGCCGTTCGCGCCGCCTTCGGGGGGGGCGCTCCGCGGCGATATCCACGTCTTGGAGTCGGCGACCCCGGGAGCGCCGGCGCCGCTGCCGACCGCGGTGGTGGCACAGACCGGAAAGGGCGATCTGGCCATGGCGGATCTGTCCTCCTGGGCCGCGGAGGAGCTCCGCTGGCAGCTCGGCAACCGCACCGCGACCGCGGAGCAGGCACGTCGAGTCGTGCGCGGCAAGGAAGGCGATGCGCTACCGCCGGGGCCGGTCTTGACGCTCGAAGGGGCCTTCGAGCGAGCCGAACCTGGGCCCGTGCGGGCGCAGTTCGCGCTCGGGTCGGGCATGTCGCTGACGCGTGCGGAAGTGAGACTCCGCGTTCGCCTGCACGCGCGGCCCGAAAACCGCGTCGTGAGTGAGGTGCTCATCGTCTCCAAGAGCAAGAGCGACGAGCTCGGCCTGTTCCCGGTGGCCAGACGAGCGGTTGACGCCGCCGCGGAGTGGACCTGGGTTACGATCACCGCAAACCTCACCTCTGCGGGCAGCGGCGCGTCACGCCGGGACGCGGACGCGAACGGCTCGCGGTAGGAGCTCATAGCGCAGCGGCGTGCGTCCAACAACTTCGCCATCGACCTGCATGATCCAGGCGTCTGATGGGAAGGTTCGCACCTCCACCGCTCTTCCCTGGCGAAAGAACACTTTCGGGTTGGCCAGATGAGCGCCCCGGTACAGGGCGCGGCTGCCGGTCGCGACCTCCCAGCGGCTGAAGGGCCCGATCACGACCACGTCGAGGCGCCCGTCGTCGAGCTCCGCGCGCGGCGCGATCATCATGCCGCTGCCAAAGAAGCGACCGTTGGCAACCACCACCGACCGCCCGTCGCCTGAGAAGCTCTCGCCGTCGATCGTGAGCTCATACGGCCGTTGCTGGAATGCGAGCAGGCTGAACAGCAGCGAGGCGGGGTAGGAGGCGGGTCCGAGCAGCCGGGCAAGCGCATTGGCGCGCGCGGTCACCTCGCCGTCGAAGCCGCATCCGGCGATGTTGAGGAACACCCTGCTCGCGCGCCCGCCCCCGGCGCCGGCATTGAGCTGCCCGAACTCCACGACGCCGACGTCGAGCGTCCACAGCCGCGAAGGATGGCCCCAAACCCCGAGATCACGCCCGAGCAGCCCGCAAGCCAGCAGCGGATCATCCGGGATTGCCAGTGCCCGGGCGAGATCGTCACCGCGGCCCAGCGGCACGATGGAAAGCGCGGGGAGCTCGCTCGCGAGGTCAGCGGGCAGCGGCTCGCCGCTTATCCGCTGGCGGATCACGTCGCGAAAGATCCCGTTGAGCACCTCGTGCACCGTGCCGTCGCCGCCCACGGCGACAATCTCCTGAGCGCCGGCCTCCCGCGCCGTCGCCGACAGCTCGAGCAAATGCCCGGGCCGTTCGCTGCGGAGCAGCACGAAATCCTCTTCGGCGCGCTCCAAGAGCGCCGCGACGTCCGGCCATACCCGCGCCCCGCGACCTCCCGACGCCGCCGGATTCAGGATCAACGCACGCCGCGACGAGGTCTCCGCGAGGCGCTGCGCCAGCTCTCGCGAATCCAACTCAGCGACCCTCGATCCGCAACAGGCCCGCGGACACCAGGCGATACAGCATCTGATACGTATCGAACTCGTCGAAGCTGGACTGCTGCAAGACGTCGCCAACTCGCTTGCGCCCCTGAACAAGAATCGATACCTGCAGCTCTTCGACCGTCAGCCGGATCTCGTCCGTTCCTTCCGGCGGATTCTCCTCGACGCACACGACGCAATCTTCCGACGGAATCACCTGCTTGATGCGATCCATCTCGTCGGTTTGCCGCGCACCTTCCATGATCAGATGCTGCCAGCCGACGGAAATCGTCTTCGGTATCGCCGAGATATCGATGGAGTCGAACTTGAAGGAACCGTCGGTCCAGTTGAAGAACCGATACACGGCATCCGGTCCCCGGAACTCGCCGCCCTCGCCTTGCAGCTCGGCGTGGATGATTTCGCCCGCGTTGAAGAAGATGCTGCCGCGATCCGCGGGCCCGTCCATGATCAGTTGGCCGGTACGGCCGGAGCTACACACGAGCTGCAGCAGGTCCGGCAGCGCGAATACGTCCAGGTCGCCTTCCAGCCCCATGGCCTTCTTGGCGATTTCCTTGAACTGGAATTTCAGCGAGGTGCGCATCTTTTCGAAGGCGTGGGCGAGAATACCGATTTCGTCGGTCGTGGCCACGGTGATTTCCTTCTCCAAGTTCCCTTGCGCGATGGCGGCGGCATCCTGAACCAGCAGCGAAATGGGTCTGGTGATGCGCCGGGACACAAACAGGGCGACGAGCACACCGACGAGCACGAACGCCGCGGTCACCAGCGCCGACGTCTGCCACGCGGCCCGCTTCGCCTTCTGAACCTCGACTTTGCTGAAAACCAGGCGCACCACCCAACGCTGATCGCCGACGATCACCGGCCCGGCCATGTCAAGGACGTCGACGTCGCGCTCGGGGTCGTGATACGCGTTCCGGTAGAGCGGCGACGCGACCTTGCCCTTCTCGACGGCTTCCTTCGAAAACTTGTCGGTCAGGCCCGCGCGCCGGATCTCCTCGAGCTGCGCGTCGGTTTTTCCCTTGTCGTGGTACACGACGATTGAGCCGTCCTCTTTGGCGATCACCCCGTAAGCCGTGTCTGCGTGATCCCGGAGAGTCTCCTTGATCGACCGATCCAGGAAGGTCATGTCGCCGCCGGCGAGCGCGTTGGCGCAGTTGCTCGCCACCGTGGAGGTCAGAGCGGCAGCCTTCTCGTCCAGGCCGGTTTCCAGGAACTCGGCGAGGCGCCTGATCTGAAAGTAGTTCGAGACCGAAATCACGATCATGAGCAGTAGCGCGATCAGGCTCGCCAACTTGGTCGTAAGGCTGATGAAACGCGATCCAAACATGTCCTACCCGCTCCTAACCCCGTGGGCATTCGAACGCCAATCGCCCGACACCCGCCTCCCAGCCACTCATGTCTTACGAAGCTGCTCCCACAAGAACCGCGCCTCCTGGTACCGACGCACCGTCTCGAGATAGCGAAAGTGCGCGTCCTTCCACGACTCCTCGGCGCGCACCACTTGGGTGAGCGCGGCCAGACCGATCGCGAAATCTCGTTCGACCAGATCATAGCGTTTCTGCATGATTATTTGAAGGCGGCTCAAACGCTGCACACTCGCGGCCAGACCGGCCAGACTTCGCCGGGTCGCCGCCAACCGCATGACCACCGTCCGGCTTTCCTGCTCGATTCTGCCCTCGGCGGCTTCCCGTTTCCAATTCGTTTCGGCATTCGCGGCGCGGCTCTCAAGCACCGCCCGGGGAACCACAGACACGTCGACCCGGATCGACCACTGCGGATTCGGCTCGCCCAACGGGTAGTCGCTACCCGCGAAGGCGGCGCTGCCAAGGGAATCGGGACTCCAGTACCGGGCCTGCGCGGTGAGGCCGACGCGCGGCAGGCGTTCCCGCCGCTGCGAGGAGGCCGCTAGCTCGATCGCCTCGCGTCTCCGTAGCCATTCGCGCACGCGCGGCGACAGCTCGGCGACCGGCGTGGCCGGGGTCTGGGCAGCGGTCTCCCCGGGCTCGGCCAGCGACATGGCCCGAGCGATTTCCGCGTCGTCGGGCCGGGGCAGGCGGCGGCGCGACAGGTCGATGACGAGCCCGTTGGTGCCGATCATCTCGTCGAGCCTGGACTGGGCCGCCAATCGACCCTGCATGGCCTCCTCCAGGTCGAGCTCACCGGTGGCGATCAGGCCTTCCAGCAGCAGGAGATCGGCGTCCGAAATGATCTGCGTCGCGCCTTCATGGAGGTTTCTCGCGAGCTGATACAGATTGGACAGCCGCTGCTTTTGCGCGAGTAGCCAGGTTTCCCGCTCAGCGTCCTGCAGCCCGACCATGAAGGCGGAAAACGCCTCCGCGACGACTTCTCGCTCGGTCATGCGGGTATGCTCGTGCCGGGCCCGCAGCTCCGCTTTGGCGGCATCCACGCGGGCCGAGGTCGCCCCCCAGTCGAAAATGGGCGCCTGCAGGCTCATCTCGGCGACCGCGCCGCGCTCGGGCATGCCCCACGCCCGGCCGAGCCGCCCCGCGGTATCGCCCTCGGTCCCGGCGGGAGTCACCCAGAGCTGCTCGTCGTCGCGCGCGACGCGGTAGCCCGCCTTCAGCTCGATGTCCGGGAAGCGGCGCCATCGCGCACGGGTGACGGTGGCCTCCTGCTCGGCGACTTCGGCTCGCGCGACTCTCAGCTCGGCGCTGCTGGCGAGGGCCAGGCGCATGAGCTGCTCGATCTCCCAGGCATCGGCCTCCTGCGGCTCTTCCGCCGCCGAGCACAGGCGGGTCGCCCCACCAAGCGCCGCCAGCAGCGCCAGGCCGACGGCCAGTGGCGCCCACGAGCTCGGAAGTCGATCAAACTGCGGAATCGTCATCGCCGTGTCGCGAACCATGAGCCCAGATTAGAGCTCGGGCGTTGCCGGCGCAACCCATTGCTCCTCGGCAAACCTCGCGATACAGTCGAAGAGAAACGAAGGCCCGGCGGCGGAAGGCCCTGTGCATGATGGTCACATTCCCGAGACGGGAGCTCCTCAAAGGCGGCGCGGCCGCGGCGGTGCTGGCGGCACTGGCGCATCTTCTGCCCGCCTGCCGCCAGCGCGACGCCCCGGCCAGCGGCGGTTGCGGGCCGGCTGGCGAGGGAGCATTGTCGCCTCGCGAGCACGCCATTCTCGAGGCCTTCGCCGATCGCATCGTGCCGCCGGGAGGCGCCATCGCCGCGGGGGCGCAGGCAACGGGTGTCGCACGCGCCATCGATCGACACCTCGCGTGCCACGAGCTTCCCGCGCTCGTGAACCAGTTCCGCGGCGCGCTGTGGCTCATCGAGCTGTCAGGGGTGCTGACAGGACGCCTGCGGCGGTTCACGGCGATGTCGCTCCCTGAACGCGACGGCTACCTCCTCGGACTGTGCCGCAGCAGGCTCGCGCTGCGCAGGCGCGCCTTTGCGGGGCTCAAGCAAGCCTGTCTCTTCGCCTTCTACAGCACTCCCGAGGCCTGGTCGGGCATCGGCTACCCCGGTCCGCTGCTGGATCGCGCCACCCGAGGAGCGGGCGCGTGATCGTCTCCGGCGAGACCGTCACGGGTGATCTCACACTTGACACCGACGCCGTCGTCGTCGGTTCCGGCGCGGGCGGCGCCGTGGTCGCTGCGCTGCTCGCGGAGGCGGGCATCGGCGTCATCGCCTTCGAGGAAGGCGGACACTTCGAGGCGCGACATTTTACGCAGCGCGAGCACGAAATGTATCCGCTCCTCTACCGGCTGGGGGGAAACCAGACCACTGACGACCAGTTGATCACCGTCATGCAGGGGCGATGTGTCGGCGGCAGCACCGTGATCAACATGGCTGACTGCACCCCGATTCCGGTCGCGCTTTTCGATCACTGGCGAAGGCGCACGGGCAGCCGCATTCAGGCCGCGCATCTCGACGACAGCTACCGGCGTGTGCGCGCCTCGCTCGGAGTGACGCGCCTTGCCGGCGCCACGATTAACGAGAACAACGCGATCTTGAGTCGCTACCTCGCCCGCACCGGGGCGCGCGGCGGCGTCTTCGACAGCAACCGCCTCGGCTGCATCGGCGCCGGTTTTTGCATGGTGGGATGCTCCTACAATGCCAAGAAAGCCGCTCACCTCACCTACATTCCGCGGGCCTCGACCGCCGGAGCCACAATCTACGCCGATTGCCGGGCCGAGCGGGTGATTGCCGGGCGCCGGGGCGTCGAGGGAGTGGAGGCGTGGGTCATCGATCGCGCGACGCGGGCTCGCCGCCACCGCATCTCTGTCTCCGCGCGCGCGGTCGTGATCGCCGCCGGTGCCATTCATTCGCCGCTGCTGCTCTTGCGATCCGGGCTCGGGAACGATAACGGGCTCGTCGGCAAGAACCTCTCCCTGCAACCGCAAGCTCCCATAACCGCGCTCTACGACCGCACGATCGACGTGTTCGCGGGAATCCCGCAAACCGTCTATTGCGACGAATGGGAAACGGCCTCGGAGGAGATCGGGATCTCAGGATTTCGCCTCGAGACCATTGGCGCGGGACCGGCCATGGCGGCCACCGTGCTGGGCGGATTCGGGCTCGCTCACAAGGCGTTCATGAGCCAGTTTCGGCGCGTCGCGGCGATGGTGGCGCTGGTCCCGGATCGCCCGTCGGGCGAGGTGGCGCCAGGAGATGACGGCGAGGCGGTAATCCGGTATTGCCCGACGGAAGAGTATCTCGGGCGCCTGCGCGCAGGCATGAAGGCGGCCGCAAGGGTGTTTCTGGAGGATGGTGCCGGCGGCATTGTGGTGCCGTGCGAGGACACGCCGCCGCTGCGCTCCGTGCGCGACCTCGACGCCATCGACAAGCTCGTTCCGGAGCCCGGCCGGATGCGGCTTCTCAGCGCCCACCCGCAAGGCACGTGCCGTCTGGGCGCGTCGCCGGCCACGTCTGTGGTCAATGAAGACCTGGAATCCCACTTTGTCCGCAATCTGTTCGTGATCGACGCTTCGATCTTCCCGAGCACCTCCTCGACCCATACCATGATTCCGACCATGGTCATGGCCGACCGTGCCGCTCACCGCCTGCTCGCACGGCGGGCCGAGCTGTTTGGCAAGCGCTGACGGCCCGCGCAGGAACGGTCAGAACGCGTGTCCGAGGTTCACGTGGATGACGTAGCGCGGATCTTCCGGGTGGCGATCCAGCAAGAAGCCGACGTCGAGCCGCAGCGGCCCCGCCAGGGTAGCGTAGCGCGCGCCGACTCCCAGTGCCGTGCGCCAGCCGGTGTTTCCGAGACCCGCCGCGCCGACCTCGCCGCTGTCGGCGAAGACGCCGCCATGGAGGGACTCCCAGAGCGGAAAGCGGACCTCGGCGTTGGCCAAAGCGAACCAGGTCCCGCCGATGTAGCCGCCGTCCACCGTGCGCGGCCCAAAGCGATTTTCCTTGAAGCCGCGATGCGTGGACGAGCCCCCCAGGAAAAACCGTTCGGCCAGTGGCAGCTCGCTCGCACCGATCCCGTCCGCCTGGCCGCCGCGCACGGCCAGGGCCACGACCACATCCTGGTTGGCGGGCCGGTAGTAGCGCGCCTCGGCTTCGACGCGATAAAAGCTCTGCGAGGCGGCCAGCACCTCGTGCGAAAAGCGGCCCCGGATGCCGAGAAGCGCGCCCCTGGTCGGAGTTACCGGATGGTCGCGCGCCTCCCAGCCGAGGCTCGGCTCGATCGCGCTCACCTTGCCCGACTGGGGCAGGGCCTCCTGCTGCACGTCCTCGGCAATGTCGAAGACCGCCACGCGCTCGAATGCCTGCGCGAAACCGAGCGAGCCGCGGGTGCCGAGGCGCCGCAAGAGCCGGACCTTCACGCCCGCGGTGTCGGTCGTGAAGCTGTCGAGCGTCCGATCCTCGACGAAATACACATCCCCTCGGCCGGTCAGATCCACGTCGAAGAGCCAGCGCCGCTGGGCCCCGAGACTGACAGACCAGCGCTTCCTCCCGACCAGCCCCGTCGCCTCCAGCCCGATCCCGCGCCCCGTCGTGTTGCGATGTCCAATGCGCCCCCCGAGCTCGGGCCCGGTATTGGTGTTCAGCAGAGCCTGCAGCTCCGCATACCCGTTTTTTTGCTCTGCCGCCTCGACGAGCACGTCGACCGGCGGGGCCTCGCCCGCACCCGGCGCCCGCGATGTCTTCATCGACACCGTGCGAAACAGCTCCAAGTCGTACAGCGCTTGCTGGTATCGCGCCGTGGCGAGCGGATCGTACGGCTCGCCTTCTCCCACCTGAAAAGGCCGGCGAATGGTGTCGTAGCGCGTCCGGAAGGTCCCCGCAGCGATCACCGTTCCGAAGCGATACCGCGGCCCTTCGTCGATCGCGATCTCGGCGCGGAACCCCGCGGGCGCGGCCGACTCCGCGATCGCCTCCGCCTGCACCGTGACGTCGGCGAAACCCTCTTGCAAGTACGCCGTCGTGATTGCCTTCCGGGCGGCGTCCAGGTCAACGTTTCGGTAGTCGGCGCCGGGAACGATGCCGGCGAGTGACTGCAGCCGTTCCGCGCCGAGGGTGACGTTGCCGGCGAAATCGAGCCGCGTCCAGGTGGCGTGATCCCCGGCGTCGACATGGTGGGTAATGTCGACCCAACGGGTTCTGGCCGTTCTGCCGCCCGCCGGCGGCGCGCCGCTTCCCGCCTCGACGTCGACGCTCGGGGTAACCTCCGCGCCGGGATAACCGTGCTCCTGAAAATACGCCATCAGGCGCTGGCGATCGTCCTCGAGCCACGCGTGGACGTAGGGAGCTCGCAGCATGCCCGCAATGCGCGGCGCGTGCAGGGCGAGCGACTTCAGCGCCGCGGTCGCGTGCTCCGGAAACGCGCCGGCAAGCTCGACGCGCCGCACCCGGTACCGGGGTCCCATGTTCACTTCGTAGCGCCAGCTCCTGGCACCGCCCGTTTCGGTTTCGGTGGCGGTCACCGCGACATCTCGATAGCCGCGTTCGCGAAAGAACGCCTCGATTTTGCCGCCGAGCTGGGCCGCGCGACGGCCGTGTGCGGCACCCGTCTGCGCCCGCCACAGCTTCTTCAGCGACATCCGGTGCAGCATTCCGACCCCGCCAAAGCTGACGCGCGTCCGCGTTCCGGGTTCGAGCGCGATTGACACAGAGTCATCGTCAGCGATCGTGACGCGCACCGCCGCTTCCGGGTACCCCGAAGAGCGGAGCTCCCGCTCGACTTGCCTTGCCCTGGCCGCGATCGCCTTACCGTTCAGCGCTTGCCCGGCCCGCACGCCGACGAGCGGCCCCACCAGCCGCCACCAGGCATCCGCGCGCCGCACCAGGCCGAGCGGACCGGCCCGCTCATACGTCACTGCCGCCACGCGGGCCGCCCGCGCCTCGCTGATGCGCAATGTGAGCACGCGTCCACCCCGGGAGCCCGCCGCGGACAGGCTGCCCTGCACCGCCGGCGCCGGCAGACCGGACTCCACGTAGCGCTGCTGAATGAGCGTTTCCGCCTCGGCCACGGTCGAGCCCAGCAGCGGGGAGTAGGGCTGCACGTCGAGCCAACGTTCCACTGCGCTCCCCGAGATTTCCTTGGCACCCTTGATCTTGATGTCGCGGACAAACTCGCGCGGCACGAGCGCCACGTCGATCGCCGCCCACCGCGCCGGCGGGGAGTCATCGTCCTGCGGGGCCTCGACGGGGCGAAGCGTGACCTCAATTTCCGCGAAACGCCCGGTTTTCTCGAGCCGCGCCTCGAGCCGCTCCAGATGGTCGGGGAGAACGGGATCCCCGCGCTCCAGCCCCGTCAGCGCGCGCAGCTCGCGCCGTGAGAGCAGCCCCCGCGGCTGCGCCGCTACCGACGCGAAGCGCGTCATCTCCGCCGCTGCCGGCGAGCCAGCGCCACCGGGATCAGCGCGGTCCGCGGGCGCGCCCGCCGCGCTCGCGGCGAGCAGTCCCGCCAGCGCCACCGCGGCGAGCCACACTTTCGGCCACCTCATACGAAATTCGGAGTCACACATGCACGCTGTCGGCGTAGGACCGAGGGACGTGTATCATCAACACCTGAATCCACCGCCTGGCCGATGTAGACGCGACGGCGCGTCCCACGTCGCCTCCCCCTGCAATCGGGGGGAGGCGACGTGGGCGGTCTTCGTGATGCGCCTTCCGCGCAGCATGCGGTCGCACAGGCGGTGGATTGAGGAACAGCCTCGTACTTGGCGTGCGCCGGGCGCCGGCATCCAGCCTGCGACCGAGGCTGGACCCGTCGCGGCGGAGCGACGGAAGAGAAATCCACAGCGACGCGGCTCCAGACAGGCGGGTGATCTGGGAGGCACGAAAGGAGCTCCTTGTAAGCGGATCTCATATCAGTCGAATTCCCATCGCCTCCTGGCCACCACTCTGGGTGCTCCGCCGCTTTTAGGGTCGCATGAAAATTCCCGCTCGCGAGGCCGCGATCACTAGCTTTGAGTGTAACTGTTCACCTCCCCCCCGCTTGCGGGGGGGACAGAGGGGGGGAGATCAGGAATGGCGCAACAACGCGCTCGGGCCCGCTCTCTGCGGACCGAGATGACCAACGCTGAACGACTTATCGGGGCGAGGTTGCGACGGCGGCAGTTGCATGGACGTCGGTGTCGTAGGCAACATA
>JACPHN010000204.1 GCA_016188575.1 Candidatus Schekmanbacteria bacterium | reverse complement strand
GCAGATGTAGTCGTCGCCGGAGTAGGTATCGTCGTCGTAGATGAGGACTCTCCCGCGATGTTGCCCGATGTAGTTGGTCGTGCCGTCCGTCTCACTGCCGCCGTGCCACGAGAAGCGGCCGTCTTCGCGCTGATCGTCGTATACCAGGGTTCCCTTCACCGTGAAGGAGATCGAGGCCAGTGCCGGGGTCGCGGCCAGGGCCAGGATGAGGCTTGCCATTGTCACTCGCCAGGTGTTCATGATCCGTGTCCTTCGTCGTGGGTTCGTTGTCAGTCGCCGTTGTCGATCGTGGCTTCAGGCGCTTGGGCCGGTACGCGTGCCGCCGGGGCCTGCAGCGGCAGGGCCTCTGCGGTGCGGTCCGCGAGCACCGTCGGCGCGGCGGCGGAAGCGCCCGATCCGACCGAAATCGGTGCCACCGACCGGGCGGCTTCGGCCGCGAACTGGTCGAACGGAAACGCGAGCTCGCCCGCGGTCGAGGCGTTGCCAGCCGCGCGCGCGACCGCCGGCAGACCCAGCGACTTGACGTATTGGTGAGCCTGTCGTGAGGTCATGGGGGTGGCTACGCCGTTTGCCACCACCAAGTGAATCTTGGTGCGCTCAGGGCGCGGCTCGCCGCGAACGGTCAGCCGCGCTTCGATCGTGGAGATGCCGGACTTGAAGCGCTGGTCGAGCGTTACGGGAAGCTGAAGGTCCGCCCGGCCGCGGCTCAGTCGACCCTGGAAGGACGTTGCCGACTTGCCATCGAGCGTTACGCGCGGGTCGCCACCCCGCACCCAGACCTCCACGGAGTAGTCGCGATCGCTCGCTTCCAGGCCGGGGAAGACGAGGATCGGCAGCAGCGATCTCTTCCCCGCCGGGATGTGCAGTGCGCCGAGCGGGTGGGAGGCGGACCAATGCTCCTCGGTGGCGGTGCTCCGCGCCGACACGGGTTTGGAGGTGAAGTCGAAGTCATAGGCCGGTGCCGGCGGCGACGCCCATACGGACGTGGCGGCGCTCAGCAAGGCGGCGGCGGCCAGAGCGGATGCTTTCTTTCGGGTGCGTTGCAGGATGGCCATGACGAAATGTCTCCGGAGGAATGGGAAGTGTTTCTGATAGCGTCTCGGGGTTGCAATCGCCGTGCCGAGCCGCGCCACCTCGTTGGTTGCGCACATTTGGCCGGATTCGCCCCCTGCCGCGGTCAACGGCGGCGGCGCACGCAAGCTCGCACAAACACCTGCGCAAGAAGTCCGACACCGCCCGCACCCCCCAAAAAATCCACCGCATGTTCGGCTGCGGCTGCGCGGAACGCGCATCACGAAGACCCCCCACCTCTCCTCCCGCAAGCCGGATGAGGAACGGAAGGGGGCGCAGGCGGTGGATTCAGGCAAGCTGCGCACCCAGCGATGTCACGGGGAATTGTGCAGTCGACACAACCACTCGCACGGTTCGTGTCGCCGACACGCGGCAACCGCACCACTGCTGGTACGATTTCCACTGGAAGCCTGGCATCCTGACGGGCGCAGACGCGCAAGACATCGGCCCCGACGACAGCTACATCATCGACGTGCGCATTGAGGCGGTTGAGGAGCCAGCGAAGCCATCGGCCGCCGCGCCCACGACGCAAGCTGCCGGGCCGCGCCGGCTGCTTCGGCTCCGGAGTCAGATCGCCTTGGATCCGCGCTCGCCCGTCCGGATCCAGACGCAATCCTCGAGCGGGGTGATGAAGATCTTGCCGTCCCCGATTTGCCCCGTCCGGGCGCCGCGAATGATGGCGGCGATTGTCTTCTCAACGTAGGCGTCGTTGACGCCAAGCGAGATCTCGAGCTTCTCGTGAAGGCTCGAGCGCACGCTCTGACCCCGATAGACCTCCACTTCTCCCTCTTGCCGTCCGTGCCCCTCCACGGGCCGGACCGTCAGGCGGTAATGCCCCTCCTCGTCCAGCACGTTTTGGAGCTCCTGTTGCACGGCCTCGAGCCGCTCAGGCCGAATTATGGCAGTGATCAGTTTCATGGTATCTCCATCAGGACGCGATGACTTGGTGATAGGCCCGTTCACCGTGGATGCTGATATCCAGGCCGTCGCGTTCCTGCTCGTCGGTCGCCCGCAAGCCAATGCTGTGCTTCAGCACCAATCCAATCGCCAGGGTGCCGAGGGAAACGAAGACGATCGAGGAGAGGACGCCGACGAGCTGCTTTCCGAGCTGGCCGGCGCCGCCGCCACTGACCAGCCCCACCACCGGGATAAAGCAGAAAACCCCGGTCAGCAGTGCGCCCACCATCCCACCGATGCCGTGGATTCCGAAGGCGTCGAGCGAGTCATCGTATGCGAAGCGCGGTTTCATTTGCACGGCCATGAAGCAGCATACTGCAGCGACAGCGCCGAACACCAGCGCCGCGGCCGGGGATACATGGCCCGCGGCCGGTGTGATGGCGACCAGGCCGGCCAGGATGCCGGAAGCGAGCCCCAGGCTCGTCGGACGACTGTGAAACCACCATTCGATCAGCATCCAGGTCAACGCGCCTGTGGCCGCGGCCGTCTGTGTCGTGGTGAAAGCGAGGCCTGCAACGTATCCCGCCACCGGATGATCGGCCGCCACCGCGCTTCCCGCGTTGAATCCGAACCAACCGAACCACAGCAGGCCGGCTCCCGTGAGCGTCAGCGGCAAGTTGTGCGGCAGGATCGCGGTGCGCCCCGGCCGATAGTCGCGCCGCGCGCCGAGGAGCATGGCGAGAACCAACGCTGAAACCCCGGAGGCGATGTGCACGACGGTACCACCCGCGAAGTCGAGCACTCCGTACTCGAAGAGCCACCCGCCGGACGCCCATACCCAGTGCGCCAGGGGACAGTAGATAATCGTCGACCACAACACCAGGAATACCACATACGCCGAGAACTTCATGCGCTCCGCGATCGCGCCGCTGATCAACGCCGGCGTGATGATCGCAAACTTGCCCTGAAACATCACGAAAACCAGCTCAGGAATCGCCTTGTCGGCAAAGTTCTGCGTGTACGGCAGGCCATGCAACGCAAGCAGCGAGGGATCCCACCCGATCACCCCGCCGACGCTCGGGCCAAAGGCAAGCATGTACCCGAACAGGATCCACTGGACGCCAACCACGCCCATTGCCGCGAAGCTGTGGAGCATCGTCGTCATGACGTTCTTGCGCCGAACGAGCCCTCCGTAGAAGAGCGCCAGTCCGGGAACCATCAGGAGCACGAGAGCCGAGCTGACAAGCATCCAGGCGGTGCTTCCTGGATCGATGGGCGGAGATGCCATTATTGGGTCCGTCATACCTCACTCTGCGAAGCCGAGACCTGGTTTGCGGAGCGCGTCGCCGTGCCCCGAGGAACAACCGGCGATGCTAGATCGGCTCGCGCGAGGCCGCAAGCTTCCGGGATCGCGGCAAGCGTGCCGCGAGACACACGGCGGCCATCAGCATCACCGCGCCCGCGGCCACCCCTGAGACCGGCACGGCGGGTTGAGATCCGCCCAGTACCCAGACGTTGCCGTCATAGCTCGGCACCACGATCTCAAGTGAGCCGTCCCCGTCGAGATCGCCAAGCGAGGGCGTTCCGATGGTGCGCGGGCCGAGCTGGTAGCCCCACTCCAATGCGCCCGTAGCCCCATCGTAGGCGTAAATCTTGCCGTAACAGCCGACGGTGAGGACGACCTCGAGCTCTCCATCGCCGTCGATGTCGCCGACCGCCGGCGAGCCGCGGACGTTGCCCTCATCGACGTACGGGTTTTCCCAGGCAACGCTCCCGTGCTGGTCGACAGCGATGATTCCACCCGTCGGCGGATCACACTGACCGTAGTTGCCGGTTCCGGACGTGGTGCCGATGCCATAGCCGGTAACCACCAGCGGGTTTTCGGGGTCGACCGGGAGCAGCGCCGGCGATGACTTCCAGTCGTCGCGGCTGAGCGTCCACTTGGGGGCAAAGGTGACCGTTCCCGCCGCCATATCGGCGGACAATCCCACCGCCGAGATCCTCGCCTCGGTTCCCACCGTCCAGTCCGGCATCCACCCGAACACCGCCACTGGACCGCCTCCGATGGTGGCGACGAGCGGCGAGCTGCGAATCACGTGCTGCGCCTCCGGCGGTATTGCCGGGTCGAGCTCGGTCAGCTCGATCGCATTGCGCACCGTTTGGCCGCCGGCGTCGCGCCAGACCACCTCGAGCTTGCCTCCCCAGGTTCCCATTACGATCGCCTTGCGCGCGGTCCCGTCCGCATGATCGAGGTCCACGATCGCGGGCTCGGCGGAATCGAGCTTGTACGCAAAATCCTCGAACCACAGCGGCGCATTGTCGGCGCGCCCGGGTTCCGGGGCGCGCGCCGCAAAAACGAAGAGGGCACCGCTTCCAGTGGCACCGGGACACCCGGGACCCAGGACGCAATCGGTGACCACCACCACCTCCTGACTGCCGTCGCCCTCCAAATCGGCGATCATCGGCCCGGCCTCGATGAAGTGGTTCGTCTGGTACTCCCAGACAACCGCACCCGTCTGGCCATCGAGCGCCCGCACCCAGCCGTCCTTCGCGCAAAACAAGACATCGAGCAAGCCGTCGCCGTCGGCGTCCACGAGCGCCGCACTGTACTGGTCCACGCCGGCGGCGTCGTGCCCCCCAGGTAGCTCGTAGGTCCACAGCGCCTGCGCGCTCGCGGGCGACCCCGCAACGTCCTTGAGCGCAATGATGCGGGCCGGCTCGCTCGTGTTGTCCGGAGTCGTCACCACGACCTCGAGCGTCCCATCGCCATCGAGGTCACCGAGCGGGAACGAGGAGTACCAGCGGTACGTGACGAAGTCGTGCTCCGCGGGTGCCGGCGTGATCCGGTACGTCCAGCGAACCTCAGGGCCCGCAGCCGGGTCGATGGTACCCGAGCCTGCGGCAACGCCGGTATGGCTCGCGTCCTTGTGGAACATCGGCCAGGGGTCAGGGGTGGCCGCCGCCTCCGCCTTGCCCGGGCCTGAACCAGGCGCGGCCGTGATCGCCAGAATCATGACCGTACACCACAAAATCGGACCTTTCACGCTCACGCACCACCTCCGTTATCCGGAAGAACCGTCCGCATCGGACAACCACACTCCATGGCCGTGCCTCATGACCTCGGCCCACTCATCCATTCGCCAGCCGGTCCGAAGGCTCGCCATTCAGGGCGGAATCGCCGCAGAACCGAGCGCAGCGAGGTCCAGGGCAACGCCCGCCGCCGCAGGTGGTGGGAGGGTTCCCGAACCCCGGCTTGAAGGCCGGAATCAAATTCCCGCCTGCTACTGGCTATCCGCGAGCCCTAGCGTGCGCTTGAGCGCAACGAAGCTGCTCGCGCCGAACACCACGACGAGAAAGCCAAACAGCAACGAGCCAACGATGCCATCGGCGCCGCGGAAAAGGCTCACGAAGAGCATGCAGAGCGCGACCAGCGCCGAGGTGGCCGCAACCCACTCGAGTCTGTCCCGGGCCGGGCTCGGAGCGCGGAACGAAACCACCGCGGTAAGAACGATGACACTGATCAGTGCGGCAAAACCGACCAAGGAAACGATGCTCACAGCGCTAACTCCAAACGCCGGCGAGCCCCCTCCAGCGGGCGCGGCTCACCGTCAGATTCATGATTCATTGGCAATTCTTGGAGGTACGTGCGCCATTATGCGGTCGATGCGGATGGCATTTCAAGCCCGCCGCATCGTGCCGGTCACGGGAAACGCCTACACCGAAGTCTCGCCGCGGTTGCCCCGGGCTTTAGCCCTGGGGAGGAAGCGGCTCTTCTCTCTCTTGCATTAGATGGGCGATCATGGTATATTTTAGCTCATGCGCTTCGATCTTGAGTACAAGTCCAACCTGAATGTCG
>JACPHN010000011.1 GCA_016188575.1 Candidatus Schekmanbacteria bacterium | reverse complement strand
GTTGAGCACGACCATTCAGCCCAAGACCTACACTGTCTACACGCGCCGCAACTTCGAGCGGCTCTCCGCGCTCGGTCACCTGTCTCCGGGCGACTTGCTCGCGATCAAGGCCGTTTCCGCCGTTCTGCCGTTTCGGGTCAACAACTACGTCGTCGACGAGCTTATCCGTTGGAATCAGGTGCCCGACGACCCGATCTATCGCCTGACCTTTCCGCATCGCGACATGCTCGCCCCTGACGCCGTTGCCCGCCTCGAGCGCCTCGTCAGCTCCGGCGCGCCCGACACCGCGTTGCGCGCCTGCGCACGAGAGATCCAGGCACAGCTCAATCCTCACCCCGCGGGCCAGATGGAGCTCAACGTGCCATTCGTCGACGGTCGGCCGCTGCCCGGCATGCAACATAAATACCGAGAGACGGTCCTGTTTTTCCCGAGCGAGGGGCAGACGTGCCACGCTTATTGCACCTACTGCTTCCGCTGGCCGCAGTTTGTCGGCATCGACCACCTCAAGTTCGCCAGCCGACAAGCTGAGTCGCTCGCCGAGTACATTGCCGGTCACCCGGAGGTCAACAGCGTGCTGATCACTGGCGGTGACCCCCTCATCATGAAGACCGCGGTGCTGCGCCGAACGATCGAGCCGCTCCTCGCCCCGCATCTGGAGCACCTCGTGAGCATCCGTATCGGTACCAAGGCACTTGCGTATTGGCCCTATCGGTTTCTCACGGATCCGGACGCCGACGACCTGATCCGCCTGTTCGAGCAGGTGCGCGGGGCCGGTCGCCATCTCGCCATCATGGCGCATTATTCCCATCCGCGTGAGCTCGAGACGGCGGCGGCACAGGCCGCGCTTCGCCGCATCCTGGGCACGGGCGCCGTGGTTCGCTGCCAGGCGCCGCTGGTTCGCCACGTCAACGATGACCCGCAAATCTGGGCGGATCTGTGGCGCCTGGAGGTTCGGCTCGGCGCCGTGCCGTATTATTTCTTCGTGGAGCGCGATACGGGCCCCAAGGGCTACTTCGAGGTGCCGCTCGCGCGGGCCATCGACATCTTTCGCACGGCCTATCGTCGCGTCAGCGGGCTGGCCCGAACCGTGCGCGGCCCGTCCATGTCGGCCACGCCCGGCAAGGTCGAAATCGTTGGCAAGGCTCACGTAGCCGGCGAGGATACCTTCGTGCTGCGGTTCATTCAGGCGCGGAACCCCGACTGGGTGGGGCGCCCGTTCTTCGCGAAGTGGGACGAGGACGCCACCTGGCTCGACCAGCTCCGGCCGGCCTTCGGGGAAGCGGAGTTTTTTTGGGAGCCGGAGCTGCAGAGAATCCGGGAGTCTCACCATTCTCCGGCGTGGGGTCAGCGCGTGCCGAAACGCCGCAAGCTGGCACTTTTCGGCCACGTCGAGTGGGAGTAGCAGGGCATGGATCAGATGAGCGTCAATCCCAACGTCCACGGCCTGCCACTGTCGCCGACGATCGCAATCAATGACCTGAGTGACGCTCTCCGGCAACGCGGGCAGCGGATATTCAAGCTGGGTCTCGGCCAGTCGCCGTTTCCGGTGCCGACCACCGTAGTCGAGGCGCTGCGGGCCAACGCCCATCAGAAGGCGTACCTCCCGGTCCTGGGTCTGCCGGCCCTGCGCGAGGCCGTCGCCGATTACCACCGGCGCAACCACGCCGTCGCCTGCTCTCCGGAGGACGTCATCGTCGGACCGGGCTCCAAGGAGCTCATGTTTCTGCTGCAGGTCGTCTACCGCGGGGACCTGGTCGTGCCGGTGCCGGCGTGGGTGTCCTACGCTCCCCAGGCGCGGATCGTGGGGCGCACCGTGCGCCCGCTTGCGACCCGGCTCGACAGCGCTTGGCGGGTAGCGCCGGAGGCGCTCGAAGACCTGTGCCGCGATACCTTCGGCCACCCTCGCATCCTCGTGCTCAACTATCCGAACAACCCGACGGGGACGACGTACTCGCCGGCCGAGCTCGCCGCGCTTGGCGCCGTCGCCCGCCGCTGCGGCGTCATCATCCTTTCCGACGAGATCTATGGGGAGCTCCACCACACCGGCGCGCACAGCTCGATCGCCACGCTCTATCCGGAGGGAACGATCCTGAGCAGCGGGCTGAGCAAGTGGTGCGGCGCCGGCGGCTGGCGACTGGGAACATTCGTTTTTCCGAGCGCCTTGCGATGGCTTCTCGATGCGATGGGTGCGGTCGCCTCCGAAACTTACACCACGACGAGCGCGCCCATTCAGTACGCGGCGGTGGAGGCGTTTCGGGGGGGAATCCGCATCGAGCGCTACCTGTGGAGAGCGCGGCGCATCCTCGCGGCGCTCGGTCGGGAGATCGCGGCGAGGTTGCGCGCGGCCGGTCTGCGGCTCGCCGACCCCGCGGGTGGGTTTTACCTCTTCCCGGACTTTGCCCCCCATCGCGCTGCTCTGGCGCGCCGCGGCATCGGTACTTCCCTGGCGCTGACGACCCGGCTGCTCGAAGAAACCGGAGTGGCGGTGCTGCCGGGCAGCGCCTTCGGCCAAAGCGAGGCGGAGCTGACCGTCCGCATCGCCTACGTCGACTTCGACGGTGCACGCGCGATGGCAGCGCTCGAGCGTAAGCCACCCGACTACGAGATCGAGCCAAGCTTCCTCGCGGACTGCTGCGGCGATGTCTTGGAAGCCACAGACCGCATTTGCGGCTGGCTCGCCGACCTCTACCAGTCAGGGTCGGCCCGCGACTGAGCGGCGGCCGCCGGCAAGCAGGCGTTGCGCACGAACCGAAGCGACACGATTTCGAACCGCCCTGGCCCGGCCAGTGCCACCGGTCTCTCGCACGAGAGATGCCCAGTTCTCTGGAGGAAAGACGTGAACAGAAGCAAGATTTCCAGCCCTACTGGCATAACGCGCGGGATCTCTTATGCAGCCTGCGCTCTCCTTTCGCTAATGCCTGGGGCCAGTGACGCCGAAACTGCGGTCAACAGGGTCTGGTGCAGGAACGGCCAGGCGGGGACACAAAGCGTTCCCTGCACGGCTCTGGACGCTGCGGCCCTGCTGAACGAGGTCATCGCGGGCCGGCTCGAACCGCCGGGCCCGGTGTCGGCGTCACCAGCTTCGCTTTCGGATGCCGGCAAGCAGCGCGTGACCGAGGGCCTCGTCGCCCTCTACACGTTCACGGAGGGCGGTGGGGCGCTAGTCCACGACGTCGCCAACGTGGGACCTCCCATCGATCTGAGCATCAGCAACCCGGCAAACGTCATCTGGCTTTTTCCCCAGGGCCTGCTTATCAAGGCCCCCGTTCTGATCGCGTCCCCCGGACCTGCCACCGGCATCACGGCCCAGTGCACCGCCACCAGCGCGATAACCGTCGAGGTGTGGGTGCTGCCGGATGATGATCAGACGGGGCCGGCGCGCATCGTTTCACTTTCGCAGGACCCTTATCTACGCAACTTCACGCTGGCCCAAGAGGGCAGTGCCTACGATTTTCGCCTGCGCACCACGGAAACGTCAGAAAACGGATTTCCGTCTCTGGCATCACCCAACGGCGCAGTACTCGACGGTTTCGCGCACCTCGTTTATCGCCGAGACACCGAGGGCATCGCCGTCTTCTTCCAGAACAGCATACCCATCTCCGCCGGCGTCGCGGATGGAAATCTGTCCAACTGGAGTGGGAGCTTCCGCATGGCGCTGGGAAACGAGCTCACTGGCGATCGTCCATGGCAAGGGTGGCTGCTGCTGGTGGCGATCTACTCCCGCGCTCTGACCAGGGCGGAGATCGAGCAAAACTTCAACGCCGGTATTAGCGACGTTGCGGTGCCGCTGTACGGTGGGATATCGGCGCTGGTCGCGCTGGGCGTGGTGGCGGCCACGGTGCGTCGGTTGTCCCGGAGGCGGGGTGCGGGCTGGTAGCGTCACGGCGGCAACAGCGCCGCTTGGCGGGGGCAAGCGCTTTCCGCGCAGATTGCACGCAGACAGGCGTGGATTCAGGACCACAGTAGTTGTGTGTTTGGGTCTCCACATTCGGCCGACGCCCGGATCTCGGCGCCATGCGCGGCCATTTCTACCGCCTGGGACGCATTCTGGTGGGCAGGGAGGGCGCGGAGGCGTTGAGGTTGGACGATCACTGGTTTCGGCGGGAAACATAGGTCCGATGAACCAAAGGAAGAAACATGCGAGCACACGATCGAAGCGCCTCATGACGAGATCCAGCTCCATAGGCACCCCATGCCGCACTCCAGACCATGATTCAGGAGTCACATACCAAGACGTGATCCGTCGTCTAAACGCCAAGAACCTTCGCAGTTCTCTCGAGGTATGCACAGCACTGTCGTGCCTCGAGTTCATGGGTGGCCTTACGAGTCCAGTTTTCCCTTTGCTCAACAACGAAACGGTACGCCTTTTTGCTGAAGCGATTATCAAGAGCAAATCTGCCTTGTACAAGAGCTCGTCGATTATTCCACGCGATGTAATAAGGATTTTCAACGGTTGCAACAATGCTTTATACGATCCGCGACTCGCAGAGGAGGTCACCTCTGGTGGTGAGCGCTGCCAAATGCTCTGCCAGCTCCAAAGGAATTTCTCTCGCATGTTCTACATGCAGATACGGCCACAGCAAAATCCCGCCATCGCTACGGGGCAGTTCTTCTCGGTGGCTGAGATGTTACCGGGGGATTGCTCTCGTGAGTTTCCTGGGCATCTACAGTCGGACGCAGCGAAGTTAGCCGCAACCATAGCTTCGTGCTTTGGGGTTACGATCAAGGAAGTTCTGAGGACTCACAAGACCGTCATGGAGTACCTGACATATCTTGGCGGTCTTTGCCTCAAGAATCTTCCGAGTCGGAAGCCGGGGACAGTCATGGAGCGCGCGAACCTGCTCAGAAGCGTTCTTGAGAGGTTGGCACCTCAATTGGACGATTTCCGTCTCGTTCCAGGACGGCTTGAGCAAGTCTTCGGGAGAACTATGTCCGCTCAGTTGGAATGTTATGCGAGCGTCTTCTCCCGGACTGAAAGGGAGCATCGGCAGGTTCTCGCGGAAAAACCCTATCAGGTGGGTCGCGAAGGTCTGCGTCTCTCGAGCCTGGACCGATTTCCATTGATCTCCGGTGAGTCTGCTGGAATCTGGTATGCACCGAATATGCGGCTCTTGGGTCGAGCCGCCCCGGATGTCCTCCACTTTGCGGTAAACGACTGTTGCAGAGTGCTCTATGAGCTGGTGAGGGGGGCGTCGTTGGAGCTCTACCTTGCTAAGATGCTGAGTTCACGAGCACCGCAGCTAAAGATTATCCGCGAAGAAAAGTGGCAAACAGCCAAAGGAGAGGTTTCTGGACCAGATCTGATCGTGATTGATCATAGAGAGCCTCCCTGCGTTCTCGCACTTGAGGTGAAATTCCGCAAAATGCTGCCAAGCACCAGGTTCGAGTTACTGGACGAGGACCTGACCGGTAACTATGGCAAGCTCTGGGGGGCAGTTTTGTCGCTGCCCGGGAAACTTAAGTCAGTTTTCAACCTATCCGGTGGCTATGCGGCATCCGCGGCCGACCTATCACGGGCAGAAAATTACAGGCGGTGGCATATCGGGCTCGCTGGCGAGGCGCCATTCGCCTTCGGTGAGTTAAGCCGCTACTTGAGCGTCTCTAATCTTGATTTTCCCCTTCATGGATTCAGTGAACCTTGGACTGCCATGAGCGTGGAGACCTTCGAGCGGCTCGTTGAGGTAGTCGTGCAGCACCAACGCCCACTTTCCGAGGTAATGGAGGAGTACTGCGAAGACTGTCAGAATCTAGAGCTGTCCCAGCCGCGGGCAGAAATGTTCCGGGATGCCATCTTGGACGAGCATGCGAGTTACGCGGCCACCTGCCTTGCAATGGCCCATTAGAGGGTGTTTACACTATCGCCGCCAGGCGGTTCCTTATGGTTGCGTAACTCGAAATCACGAATGATAGTTCTTGGCGGACATAAAAGTTCGGTATTCGTATGCAAGTATCATTGACAATGAGCGCGTCCGAACGCATCGTGACTACGATAGAATTGACCGGATAGCACAGAGGACGTGCAGCGATACGGAGGGATGAAATGGTGAAAGATAAAGCAGTATGGTATTTCTTGGCTTTGGAAATCTGTGCCACGATCATAATATTATGCGTCGGGGCCAAACCGGGATATTCACAAGAAGAAACAAAAACGCAAGTGTGGTTGCGTAATCTGAACGGTGCCTATGAAGATTTCGATATTGTATATATGAAAGACGGCAGACTAATTTACGGGAAAATCAATAAACAAACGGATAGTTATATTATACTCACGAGAAAATACAGCACGATATCTTTACCAAAAAATGACGTAAGTAAAATAGAAATGGCTCCTACATCTACACCAACTGCTACACCTGCAAATACGCCAACAGTAGCACTAACTGTTAAGCACACGAACACGCCAACTTTCGGAGGATGCCGAAAGTTCTTGAATATAGCAGAAGTTGCAAACATGAGCGATGAAGAATCCGCTCGACAGTTTGGTAGTCTTGCAGCAAAGCTTAGATCATCAGATCCACAGTTGTCATCTGCGATACATAAAATTTCTATGGGATACGCTATTGGAGCAGAAGCCATATCAACTGTGGAAGTCACTCAATTATGTGATGGCCGTTGGGATAGCAGGTGAAAAAATCACTGTATGTGTTCACCCTCCCTCCCCCCGCACCTGGTTCCGTAACTCGAAAACGCCCTCGGCTTTGCAACGCACCGATGCCGCTCTGATGCGGCCCGGCAGCGCCTCTGGACACTGCGGTGCCTCGTCGTGACTCCGCGAAACTTTGGCTAGAAAAGTTTGATCCGCCACTATCCCCGGCGAATGACGCGGCCGTTGACGTCCGCATCCAGCGCATCTTTCAGCGCGTTGGCCTCGCCTTTCGCCGCGCCCTGGGGATTGCTCCCCGGCGGGTAGAGCTCCAGGAAGACGTCCGCCGCCCGCGCCGCCTGCGACCCGTAGCGGAGCTCGACCTCCTTGCCGGCCACCGGCGACCAGTCGAAGCGATTGAGCAAGGTCGCCACGGCCGCGACCGCTCCCGGCGTCTGCCGGCGCGTGGCACGCACATCGATGAAGGTCTCGGTCTTGCTCACGCGCACCTCCAGCGCGTCCGCGCTCACCTCGCCGTCCTTGTCGGACACCGTCAGCGTCGCCGCGTAGGTGCCCGGAGCCGCGTAGGCATGCCAGAGGCGGTGGTCGAAGTCCGCGCACGCCGCGATCCGCTCGCGCCGCCCGTCCCCGAAATCCCACTCGCAAACCAGGCTGTCGCGGTCGGCGGAACCGGGGTCGGAGACGAACGACTGCGGTTGCCAGCGCTCGCCCCAGACCACCTCGACGTCGGGGCCGGCGGTGGTGTTGGACAGAAGCAGGCGCACGTATTGCGCGGTGACGGGGGCGAAGGCGAGCTCGTGGAACGCCTGGTCGAGCGGCGCCACGCCGCTCGTGACGGTCTGCCAGGCGCCGTCCTCCTCGCCGCCGGTGGCCGACACCTCCACGGTCACCGCGAGCGCGCCGCGGTAGTTGCCCCCGAGAAGGCGCACGCAGTCGATCGTGTGAGCGCCGAGCCCGCCGAGGCGAATCGCCAGGCGCTGCCCGGTGCCCTGGCCCGAGGAAGT
>JACPHN010000201.1 GCA_016188575.1 Candidatus Schekmanbacteria bacterium | reverse complement strand
CTGCTGACGCTACCGGGCGAGTGGGTAGGAAAGCGACTGAAGGCGATTCGCGCGCACCTCATCAACCTGCCGGGGCGCGTGGTGACGCGGAGCAGGCAACTGGTGATCCGGCTCACGGCTGCTCACCCGTCCAACTGGCTCATCCAGGCCGTATGCCGCGGGGTGACGAAGCTCGCGCCAAGCCAAGCCGTCATCCAAGGGACGACATCCACAGCAGCTCCGGCGAGGCCGGGGACGGACAGGTGTGCGCGGCGCGCCCCATCAGGCACACCGCGACGCGAGAAAGAGGCGAAAATGACATGAAAAGCGGCAGAGACCCTCCACCATAACGTCTGGCACCCCTCACAGGCGTGTCCCAGGGATGCGTCTGGCACAAGCTGGACGCAACCGAGCAAAGTCGGCCGCGGGCCGGTGGACTTAGGGAGCGCTCGCGCATTGCGCGGGGCGCCTTCCCTTAATAGCGTAAAGCCCGAGCCGGCTGCCGATATCGCGCGACCGCCTCAGGAGGATCGAGCATGACTCGCGTGCTGGCGGGTGTGCCGCCGGTCGCGGCGCCCGCGATCGACTACCCCGATTCGGACAGCAAGCCCATCGGCGAGACCGATTCTCATATCGAGGCTATCCTCTATCTGCGCCTCGCGCTGCGGTGTACGTGTTTCGCGCCGCGGAGCGCATCTATGTCGCGGCCAACATGCTCTTCTACCATGAGGAAGGCAATCCCTCGGCCGTCCGGTCGCCGGATGTTTTCGCCGTCAAGGGTGTCCACAAGCGCGATCGGCGTAGCTACAAGCTGTGGGAGGAACGCGCCGCCCCCTGCCTGGTGATCGAAGTCACCTCCAAGAGCACGTGGCTGGAGGATCACGAGGCGAACCGCCTCCTCTACGAGCGGCTGGCGGAGTATCTCGAGCCCCGGCTTCAGGCGCTCGTGCTCGAGGGGGGACGCTATCGCCGGAGCGCGCTACAGGTGGATGGGACCTGGCAAAGCGCGGAGCTGGGCGTGATCCTCAGCCCCGAGGAGACGCTGTTGCGGGTGGTGGACCCCGAGACCGGCGGGCCGGTGCCGCGAATGGAGGAAGCCGTCGCCGTGGCGCGGAGGCAGGAGGAGCGGGCGAAATCCGGCATCGGACGAATGTGCTCTACACTTTTGCTGCGCCCATCCTGGACATCTCGCATCCCAGGCGGCTTTTGGGCGCCTGGGACGGGTTCGGGTGCAGGCTTGAGACCGGGACATTCGTCCGATGCCCGAAAACCGAGGCCGAGCAGGCGAGGCGGGCGGAGGAGCGGACCCGCTGGCAGGAGGCGCTGGCACGGACGGAGGCGGAGCGAGCCGCCATGGAGGCGGCGCGTGCTGATCATGCCGAGGCGTAGCTCGAGCGGCTTCGCGCAGAGCTGGCCGCATTACGTGAGGCCGGATCGACGGGCAGCCCGGAGCGTGATCGCCCGGAGGCAGGCACCCGCGAACGCGATCGCCAAAATCAGGCCGAAGGCTGACGGAGCAGGAACCTCGGCCGGAGCTCCTTTCGGTGTCGCCGTGGGCGTCGGATCCGCGGCGGTCGGTGTTGGCGTTGGCATCAGCGGTCCGGAGCCGTAGCGAACGACGAAAACGTCGGTCCCCCCTGCTGGCGACGGCAGGCGCCGCCCGAGCTGAGGGCTCGGGTAAAAGGCTCCATTGGCGTAACTCCCAGCCATCACGAGCTGTTCTGGAGTGGACCGCGACGACGGCGCGGTCTTGGCCGCGAGGACATCCGCCAAATCGTACAGCCCGCCGATGATACTTGCCTTACACTCTCCTGGCACACCGAGTCGCAGCGTGATATGCACCGTGTCGACGGAATAGGCATTCCACGAGCTCCCGCAGACCTGGCCCCCGGGGTCGACAGTCGCGGTCCCCCTCAGCTTGTCCATGTCGCCACCGAATAGCGTGAATGCAGCCTCGAGGGCCAAGGAATTCCCCGTCTTGAGGTCATTGTACTCGGAAACCGTACAGCTCCCATTGGCCGGACAGCGGAGACCTGCCACCAGAATGCCGTTACCGTCGTTGTCTACATCGACTTGACCCGGCGTTCCGGGTGCGAGCGTGCATGGGCTGGTATAGATCATGTCGGACCGGACAAACAACATGCCCTCCCCATCGTCCTCTGCAACCAGCGCATGGACGCCCATGATCCTCGGAGCCTCGGCGACGACGATGGCGTGGCGAAGCATACCGGTCGCTGCGTCGACCCGCGCCAGAAACGCGCCCTGGTTACTGTTCCCGAGCGTCTGGAGAGTCGTCTCCCCTGGCTCACCGGATCCAAAGGTGGCCTCTTCGTGAAACGTTCCGGTGGCGACGAGAGTCCCAGTCGACGGCTCGATGGCCAGGCCCTCGGCACGGGAGCTCCGGTTGTTGCCGGCATCCTTTGCCCAGAGCAGGGTACCGTCCACGATGTTGAAGCAAGCCAGGAATACGTCCATGAAGTTATAGCCCCAATCGTCGGTGGTGAGCGTCGTCTCGTGTTCTTCGCCCTTTCCGAAGGTCACCGCGCCCTGGAAGCCACCCGCGGTGCAGAGGCGACCAGCAGAGGAGTCAGTTGCCAACGCCATGGCCGAGCTGTCCTCGGTGCTCACCGCGGCCACCGCCCAGACCGCCTTGCCACTGGGGTCAAAAGCAGCGACGAACGGCATGGCGACGTAACTGGGTGGCAACGATACCTGTTTCCCCTCGCCCGGGCCGAAGACTGGTGTCCCCCGGTACTCTCCCGTGATGGCGAAGGATCCGTCGCTGCCCAGGAGGGCCAGTGCCTTCACGAAGGCCGCACTACCGTTCCTAGAAAGGTAGACAAACGTGGACATCGTTGATAACCACGCTGTCTTCATCGCCGGGCGAACAGCTTTCCCGACTTGCGGCCGGACTTGCACCGGCTTTCCGGAGATTGCCGCCAAGGCCGGCCTTACTCCCCTTGCGGAAAGCAGGTGCAGCCAAGCGTCGCGCTTTCGCGCGACTCCGAGCGCGTTCTTGACGCCGCCGAGCCAAGAAACGCCCCCACCAGCGCCACACGTGCTCCGAGCGGATCCTTACAGGTCCCCCGGTGGCGACATGGCGCTTGGGCGTTTCTCGAAAAGCGAGACCGCGCCGCGCAATCACAAGCGCGGCCGCGACGTGAATACTAACTCCAAGTGGTTGCTGCCAATTCGTCTCTCCGATGATGCTCGTAAACGCGGGATTCACCGTAATCACTTCTACTCCCGCCTTTTGCGCCCGCGAATGCAGCATCTGATCGAATGTGCGGTAGACAAAGCTGGACAGTTTTCGCGCTTGTTTCGGCCCCATGTCCCGAAGACGAGCCTTCTTTTTCGCGAAGTCAAGCGCTTCGATGACCAGCGGCTTGCCTGCGACAAAGGCCTTATGCACGATGCCTGCGCAGATGTCCCCAATCTGCGCGAGAATCTGCTGCTTGCGCCTTCCCCATAGAACCAGGGCCAGCGCCGTAAGGAGCAACGGATTGCCGAATCGATCCGTTTCGGCTACCGCCACATGGTCCACGTTCAGGTCAATTCCGATCGCGCCCGCTTGTCGGTTGGTGGCCAACGCAACATCGCTTCGCTCGGTTGACGCATGTACGTACCAGCGCTCCTTTTTGCGGCGTCGGCCGAATGTGGTTTACACTCTTGCTGCGCCCATCCTTGCACAACTCGCATCCCAGGCGGCTTTTGGGCAACTGGGACGGCTTCGGGTGCAGGCTTGATACCAGGACATTCGGCCGACGCCCTTTTTGCCTCGACAAATCCGATAACTGATCGCTTGGCCACATTGCAATGCCGCTACAAGCTGCTCTCGACCGTAGGAAAACCTTACAGGCAGCGACAGGTAGGCGCCGCCAAGCTGCCCCTCCAAGGCTGGTGGGACCCGCAGACGCACACTGGTAAGATCTTGGTTGATGACGCAAGTCTGATTGCCCGCCGTTTCTCCCTTGGATCCAAGGCAAAAGAAGCCACCGCAACGAACCTGTCGCCAACGCAGGCGCCATGCGTGGTGAGAAGCAAGACCGTTTTGCTTGAGATGGTTTTGGGCACCAAAAAGCTTTCTGCCACCAAAACAAAACCGGACTTTGCCTGTCGCGAGATCTTTCTTGGCCATTGTCAATCGAGACTGGAGCATTCCCAAGCGACGCTTCTTCTGATGGAACGCGAATCGCAAGCCTTGGCAGCGTTTCAGGTCTCGATCAGGATTCCTTTGCTCAGCGCGAAGCTTCTTTTCGAGATCAGCGATCCTTCTTTTTAGAACGGCGACTCGATTCTCGATATCTTCCACACGTCCTTTTAGTCCTTCGCGATAGCTCTTGACGACTCCGTCAATACTGACGCGGATTGCATTGAACTGCCGCGCAGTAATGCCGTAAAGTTTGATATAGGCCTTCTTTAATGCCTTGACCTCTTTGCCACGGACATGCCGGTCCACAAAGTACAGACGCTCCAACCGCGAGAGGTATTTCGCGATACCGCCCAGTTTTGAATCGAGCGTAGGATCCAGAATGCGACTACTCGCCGTTATTTGCATCCGTCAATCTTGCTTGATGAGCGTGTCGTCCATCAAAACGGACTTGATCGTTGCTTTGATCTGCCGTCGCTTCTCGCTGCGCATTCCATACAGCTTACCCGCAAACGAGGAAACGATGGAAATCATATCATCCACGAGCTCTTTTTCAAGCTCTCCAGGACGAGACCGTTCGACGACTTGAATTTCCGCTCCATGAGTCTTGGCAAAAGCTTCCAAGTAGCGAAAGCCAAACCGACTGAGCCGATCGGCATGTTCGACCAAAATCCCGTCACAGATCCCATCCGCAATCATGCCAAGTATCCGGTGCAATCCTTGACGTCCATCGTTCAGCCCGCTGCCCACTTCAGCAATCTCAGCAACCACCTCGCCTCGTGCCGTAGCCTCACATTTGAGGCGCTCAAGCTGTCGGCCAAGATCTCCTTTGGCCTTCTGCTCATGTGATGAAACACGAGCGTAGAGAGCAAGCCGTCGACGAGCAGGTCGCGCCATATTTTGCAGACGCTGGATTTCCGTTTCGGGAATTCGGCGCTTTCCTGTAGGCGTGCGTTCGCACCGGATCAAACCCGTCTGATCCCAGCGCTGGATGGTCTTGACGGTCACGCCCAGCAAACGAGCCGCATCACGAGGTGCGTACCACCTGTCCACGTCGAAAAGTCCCCCAAAGTGCATCTGAGTCTACTGATTTTCTGAACTGCTGTCAACCCTCGGCCTGCCTGGCCCACATCAGCGTGCCGTCTGCCGCCGCAAGTCTCGCGACGAACATCTCGAATTGCCCCGGGCCCGACTTATGCAACACCGTCTCATGGCTCTCGCCCGCACCGAACGTGATGTCCTGGTCGAATCTGCCGGTGATCAGGACGTCGCCGTTCGGTGCCTCGACCACGTCGGCGACCCAATCCCACCCCGCGCCGCCCGCCGCTTTCGCCCACAAAAGCGGCATCTCCTGCGCTGCCTTCGGAGGTGATGCTACTGCCAGTACCAATAGCAGCGACAGACACACCGAAGTCTCGCCGCGGTTGCCCCGGGCTTTAGCCCTGGGGAGGAAGCGGCTCTTCTCTCTCTTGCATTAGATGGGCGATCATGGTATATTTTAGCTCATGCGCTTCGATCTTGAGTACAAGTCCAACCTGAATGTCG
>JACPHN010000203.1 GCA_016188575.1 Candidatus Schekmanbacteria bacterium | reverse complement strand
GTCTTCCTCGTTCACGTCCCACGGCATCCTCCTTGGTTACGACATCCGCAACGCGGATCGTAGCCAAAAGAACGTGGTACATGCCGCCGCAGGATGCCGGGTCGGACTACGAGGGATCGGTCAGATCAGGGTTGATGGAGATGCGTACCCGTCTGCCGCAGCGCCCGCAAGAAAAGATGCGACAGCTCGCCGGGTTGCGCCCGCAGAAGCCGAGGGTGGACAGGAGCGGTTTGCCGGGCAATTCTGAAGGTGTAACCATAAGTCGTCCATTGGGCGATTCTCGAAGCCCGGGGAGTCGTATTCCCCGGGCTTCACCCTTTGCGGTGGTGGAAGTGGCGCGGCTTGTCGAACCGCACGGCAGGTGCAAAGCAGAGATGCGGTTGCTGGGCAAGCGATGCTGTATCCATGAGCGCTGAGCGTCAACCGCCCCCCGAGCATGCGGTGACCCCCTTGGCAGCTTACCGCGCCGCCGCTGGCTGCCGGATTGCCACGCCACGAACCCATGCAGGAGCCGGTCGCCCGCTCGCCGCCAACGAGCGGCGTCGCAGCCCACCTGTCTCCGCTCTCCAGTCCAGCCTTTTCCGCCGGCACCCAAAAACTCTTCTCAGGTCCGCCGGCTCGGGCGTCAAGGCCGAAGAGCGCAGCGGGCCTTGACGCACGAACGGCGGACCGCACCTTTCCGGCGGTGCCGGCGGAAAAGAGCTGCGACGACGCTCCGACGGACGATCTGCCGTCCCCGAGGGGAGGACGTCGGGCGAAAGGGCAGATCAGAGGGCCACGAGAGACGTCTGCAGCTTGCGGGCTCCTTGGCGCCGACGCGCATTCATGCTCGGTTGGTATCCTATTCCGCGATTCCGCCACGGGCAATCGCGGCCAACTGGTCCCCTTGTCCGCGATACGTGGCTACCTTCGAGGCCGCGATTAGCAGGTGTTGTGCCCCGAGTCTATCGTTTCGCCTTGGCCACCGCCTGCTTGCGGCTGGTTTCCAGGAGCCGTTTGGTGCTGCGATCGTAGTCGTCGGGGTGGGTCTTCAGCGTACGTTCGGAGCATGGAAATTATTATCCATAATCCGTATTCGGCCGTGGTCCAGTTTTCCTGGCGGGGCGTTTCCTGGGAACGGACCGAAAAGCGCACACCCACGGGCGGTTTCCCTGCGCCCTGGCTTTGCCCGCCGCATTCCCAACGGACGTGGCTTCGCCACGGCTCCAGCCGCAGCGCGCTGCATCCCATGAGAACCAGATCGACGGCGTGCCCCCTCCCCGGCAGGCCCTCGGCCGAAAAGCCGAAGGGAATCCGCACGTTCACACGGTTTGTGGCGACTCGCTCTGGCTCGGCCAGCGCCGCGCGGGGTCCTCCTCGGAACCTCCGAAAAGCGCTCCATCTTGGTCCTTCGCGGCGAAAGCCCGGGATCGGTTCCGGTCTTCCTCAGGTCCTGGCAAGGCCTTTGCACCTTCTTGGGCAATCGCTACGAGGCGAACAAGCAAACCGCCCCCCCAAAGGAGACACATCCTGTGAACCTTATCGCCCCCTACAACACCAGCTCAACACCAGCGGGCTCCCCATCCTTCAGTGACCCCACTGATTCGACGAATGATATGACTTCTACAAAGGTCGACGGCCCCGGTACCGACGATGGCCATTCTATCGATGCCGGCGGATCGGCTTTTGCGCTCCCGGGAGACAGCTACTTCGACCTCGGAACAGACGCCGCCGGCTCCGCAACCGCAGGGAGCATCAAGGCCAATGGATCGGCTTTCGCGCTTCCCGGAGGCGGCTACGTCGACTTCGCGATAGACGCCAGCGGCTTCGCAAGCGCCGGCGCGATCGGTGCCGCCATCAGCCCCTCCTTCGCCGTCGAACCGATGAAAACAACGTCTTCGCCACGACCGTCCTTCTTGGAGCAGTATCGCTCCCTGGACGAGATGCCCGAGGACTATCGCAACGCTCTCGAGACTTTCGGCTGGCGGGACAAGAACTGGAATACGTCGGGAGAGACGCCGAAGACGTGGGAAAAGACCTGGAAGAAGCTCAACCGATCGGAAAAGCGCGCGGCCGAAGCCCTCGGCTACGACAAGGAGAGTTGGGGGAAGCGCGACTTCCCAGACGAGCGAGGGCTGGAGGAACCGATTTTCACAACAGCAGCGAAAGTCACTAGCTCATTGCTCAAACCGCGCGGCACCAGCCTGGATCCTACCTCGAACCGCGAGCTCCAACTTCCACGGGATCCGAATCCCGCCAACAAGGAACGTGTTCTTCATGAAATCGCGGACGAAGCGTACGCGAAGCACTCTGATCGCGAGGAACGAACGAACCATATCAGCCAGCAGACAAAGAAAGCAGCGGACATCTATGCCAGACGCAATGAGACCCGACTGCATGACGCCACGTCATCCCTCATTGGTGCGCTAGGAACGGGCGTGCAGGCCTGGGGCTCAATCGAGCAAGGAAACGTTTCCGAGGCGGTCAAGCACTCAGGAGCTACTTTGGGCAACGCGCTGAATGCCGCTGGCTCTGTCGCCGAAGGCTTCGGAGCGTACGACGCGGCAGAGAGCTTCGAGCGATTCGGCAAAGGTGTAACGGGAGTCGGCAAAGCTGGCGGGGAGGCCATCAATGCCTACCAGGCCGTGCAAAGAGGAGACTATAGGGAAGCTACGGCCTCCATCCTGGGCGCGGGGGCCGGTGCTTTGCAGGCGGCCACCCAGTCTGACCGATTCAAGGACTACGTCGCGGAGAGTCTGAACCGCCACGGTGGGAAACTGACCGATCGCGTAAGGAATGAGCTGGCGGCGGGTGCGACCGGCGTCCTTTCGGGTGGAGCTGGCACGATCCGCGCTGCGGACAAGTTCCTTACCGCGCTTGACAATGACGACCGCACGGGAATGGCCAAGGCCGTGATCGAGGGTGGAGAGGCGGTGCTCGAGATGGCCGCTCCATTCCTCCGTGCAAAAGGATTTGATGCGAAGACTCTGGGGTCGGTGGGAACAGCTCTCAGCTACGCCAAAGACGCGCCCGACTTCGCCAAGGCGCTCAATACGCTGTTCGATGGCGATGCCGGGTTTGAAAACCGGGTAGACGCTGTGGAAAAGGCTTTACTGATCGGGTCCACCGACGCGCTGGGAGCTCTTCTCCCCTTGACCGGCGCGGTCAGCGCCGACGCCGGCCGACAAATAGGCCTCGCCGTCCGGTCTGGTGCAGAGCGGGTGTCCGCTTTCCAGAAAGAGTCCCAAGAGCGAGACGATGACGCGCAACGCATGACAATGGCCGCGCACAATCACGACGCCCGCTTTGGCCGTGCGCTTGCCGCCTACGGCCTCGGGCTCGACCCAGGCGAGTCCAGCATCTTTGCGAACCTCTACGCCAACCGCGGGAACAATCCCCAGACCGGGAAAATCATGCAGGCGATCTATCGGCTTGCGCAGCAGGGTCAGACCGATGAGGCGGTCAGACTCTGGGAAACAAGTCGCGGGAGCCTCAGGGCGACCCCCCGCTGAAACGATCACGACTTGACCAGATACCGCGATCCGGAGCGCGGATCGCGGAAACCCCGAAAGCGACAAGAAAAGGAGTGAAGAACATGATGACCGTGCAGAACAACGCAAACAGGCTCGATCTGGTGTACCAATCGGAAAGTGCGGCACATCGGCCGCAAGAGACCTCCAAGCGAACCGAGTGCCCGCACGAAACAGAACAGCTCGGCAGGGGGGAAGAAGGAGACGCCTACGAGGACCTCTCGCAACAGCGGGATCGCGGCGGCCAAATCCCTCTTCCCGGGATGCCGGTGCCGCCGGAGCTGCGAAACCTGCCACCCCTGCGACGAGAAGATCCTGCGTCAAGACCCCCGGCCTACCGCTGGCCGGTCTTGGGTCAGCCCGACTTCGTCCACTCCTCGCCGCCAGAAGGGTCCCCGGCGCCGCGAATGCCACGCGTGATCGCGGACGACCCCAGACCGGAACGTAGGCGAGAAACAGACGCACCGGTGGCGCACACGCAGGGCCCTGACCAGATGCCAGGCCGTCCACTACGCCCCATGGCGAAGGGGCTCGAACAGGCACCCCCGCGCCGGCCTCGCGATCCCGAAATGGCCTATCCGAGCGCAGCGCATCAGACCTACCGAGCTCTCGAGAGCCTCCCGGCGCGAGGAGAGTCTCTCCGTGCATCGACTCGCGCTGCAGAGCTGCACCAAATGGTCGGGAGCGAGGCGGAACGTAAGAAGCTGGACGACCTGGGCGAGCTGGTTCAGCGGGACACCGTCGCCCTGGCCAAAGAAGTCGTCAGTGGGCTCAGCAGGAAAGCCCTGCCGAAGGCCGTTCGCAAGTGGTTGCCCGAGGACGTCGACCTGGCCGATCTCGCGCGCGGGGATCAGCAGGCACGAGATCGACTGGTCGGCCACCTCGTCAAGACCGGAATGGACCAGGTGCTGCCCGAGGAGGTGAAGAGCTGGCTGCCCTCCGATACCGACTTCCAACAACTTGCCCAGGGCGAAAAAGGGGAGTGGGGGCGAATCGGAAAGCACGCGGCGAACGGCCTGGTCGATCGTGCTTTGCGCAAGCGCCTCGGGGGCGATGTCCCTGCCGGGATCGACTGGACGGCAATCGTCCAGGGAGACGGGGACGAGCTCGGCCGGGCTGCGGCGGCCGTTGCGAATCGGCAGTTGCAAAAGAACGGAATGGCGGACGGCGGCTGGAGCGCGTACTACGACAACGGAAACTTCGGTTTCGGGCGGAAAGTAGAAGGATCTGGCGGCGGCACCCTCGCCGGATCGGATGGCCTCGTGTCGTTCCGTCCCTATGGCTCCACAGGTGAGACACTCTGGGAGGACAAGAACTTCAAATCATTCGGAGAGGTGAACAAGATCGGCAGGGACGAAGCGCTGGGGGAATACTATCTTCGCGGCTCCAGCTTTTACGGCACCGCGGCCCGAACCTACCGTGATCAGGGAAAAGGCACGGTCGCCTATGGAGTCGAGGGGTTCGCAGGGGTGGGAGGCGCCTACGAATTCGGCCAACGCCAGGATGTCGGTTCCTTTCATGGTCGCCCGATCACCGTGGAGAGCAATGGCAGCGTTCATGGCAGTGCCGGCGTCACGGGGCGAGCCGAGGCGCGGGCAAGCTGGGGGAACGGCGACTACGGGGTCCATCTCGGCGGCGAGGTTTTCGCCGGCGCCCAGGTAGGAGCCGAGATGCGCACCGACGTGAGCGTGGGAGATTATCATCTCGGCGGCGTCTACGGCTCCGCCGAAGGTCGTGCCGGAATCGGGGTCGGCGCGGGAGTCGACCTCGGATACGAGGACGGCCAGTTTCGCTTCGGTGTCGGTGTTGGAGTGACATACGGGTTGGGTTTTGACGTCGACTACGGGGTCGCAATCGACTTCAAGGAGATCGGCCGGATGGGACGGGAGGAGGGGTGGGACGACGCTGCCGGCGCGCTCGCCGTGGCCGGCCACAAGGCGTTCGTCGAGGCGCCTGCGAAGCAGCTCCACCACACCCTCGAAAAGAACCGCAAGAAGGCGGAAAAAGCGATGCGCAAGGCGTTTGGGTTCTGAGGACAGAGCGGCCACGCTTGCACCTCCCTTCCTCCCCCCGCATCGCGGGGGGAGGCGAGAAGCTCACTCCTGCGGAGCGGTCGCGGGGGTGAATATCTCTTTTTCTCCCCGCGCGGGGTGGCCCTGGCTCGAGGGTACCGCCCCTTGCGGGAGCGGATTCGGATCGAGGGGGTTAGCCGGGGCCTGCGATGGGCGAGAGCATTGACTGCGAGGGACCACGCCGTGGCCGCCGGCGTCACGGGTTGTCGTCTGCCGAAGTCGCGCGAGAAGCGCCGCCGGGATGTCCGCTTCGTGCTCACCGCGGACGAGCTCACCCGCACGACCCCGAGCGAAGGCCTGCTCCGCCCGGTCCAGGCGATCGACAAGGCGCCAGATCCCGCTGTTCAAACGGGGACCCATCTTCCCGGCGACCCGTTTTGCATTTGCGAGACTGCTCCCCCCAGACAACCCGCGGGCCAGGGCCAGGTGTCCATGCTCGCACCAGGCCCCAGCGGCCGCCGCTGGATATCCGAATGCGCTCATCGCTTCAATAGCCTCTGCACAAAAGCGCTCGGCGTGCTCCAGATCACCGGCATATCGCCAGGCCATGGCGAGTGCCAGCAGCGCATGCCCCCGCATCGGCCGATGTCCGGTCTGTCGCAAAATGGCCAGCGCCTCGTCGAGCAGTTTCAGCGCCTCCTCGATGCTGCCGGACTTGAGCCGTGCGCTGCCGAGGCATGTCATTGCCCAGGCCTCGTGGTTGCGATCGCCCACCAGACGATGCATCGCCAGAGCCGTCGTCAGCGATTCACTGGCTGACTCGATCTCGTCGAGCGCACACTGGAGAGCGCCCAGATTGGTGAGCGCGATGGCGTGAGAGCGGCTGTTATCCGTCCATCGATGGAAGTCGATCGCGCGGGTGTAGTGGTCGCGCGCCTTTTCGGGTTCGCCAGTGTCGGCGAGCAGGTTGGCGAAGTTTCCCAACAATGCGGCCTCGGCGAACCGGTCTCCCACTGCGTTTGCGGCGCGGAGCGCTTCGGAATAGTACGAGACGGCGCAGTCTGTCGCGCCGATGTAGGCATGAGCACCGGCCAACAGGCCAAGGGCTCTGGCGCAGCGACGTCGGTCGCCTGATTCCCGGAAAATCGCCAATGCCCGCTCGGTGTGAGCAATCCACTCGCCCACGCTTCCCGCCGTGAACGACAGATAACCAAGCTGTAGGAGGCAGTCTCCGATGGACGTTCGGTCTCCGTCGTTTTCGCGTGTGGCAATCGCTCGCTGCAGCAGATCGCGGGCTCGTGCCCGGTTTCCGCCAGTTTCGCAACAGCCCGCGAGGGCGACCAGGGCCTTGAATTCGAGATCTTCGCTGCCCAGCCTCGTGGCCTCTGCCAGAGCAGTCTCGAGAAGCTGCACCGCGTCCGCGGACGAGCGGAGCGCCACGACTCTGTCCGCGAGCTCGATCGTTGCACGAATGCGCTCGCCGTCACCGGCCGGCGTGAGCCGAAGGTATGCCAGGTAGCCGGCATACGCTTCGGTGGTAGCATAACGGTTCAGCGCCCAGCGGGCACCGCGCAGGTACTGCGAGGCCGCCCGCTCGGCTTCGCCCGCTTCCTCCCAGTGCGTCGCCACCTCGAGCGGCGACTCCTCACCGGCCCCGGTCCGTTCCAGCAGCTCGGCGGCGGCGGCGTGAATGCGGCGAAGCTGCTGGGAACCCGCCAAACCGAGAGCGGCTCGGCGGATTTCGTCGTGGATGACGCCCAAACGACCTGGCTCCGGCTCATCCAGAAGGTTGCACCTGCGCAGCTCCGTCACCGCCTCCATGAGACGCGAGTCGGGCAGACCCGTCAGTGCCTCGAGCTGATCGATGTTCGTCTCGCGGGCAAGAACGGCCATGGCCATAGCCACCATCGCCGTGTCGTCACCGAGACCGGCAAGCCGGCCACGGATCAGCTCCGGCAGCGTGCGCGGAAACGCCAAGAGCTCGAATCGGGGTGATACGGTTGCCCCATCTTCGGACCCGATGATCCATTTCCCGTTTCGGTCCCGTCGGAGCACCCCATTTTCGACAGCCGAGCGCAGGAGCTCCGCGACAAAATACGGGTTTCCCCCCGACCGCGTCGCGAGAGCGGCGGCGAGCTTCGTGGGCGGCGGCGACAAGGCGAGCATGTCACCGACGATCGCCGCGACGGCATCGCACCCCAGTGGCTCGAGCGGCAACTCGACGACGCGGGGATCAGCAATCGCTTGCTTCATGAGACTGCTCGCTTCTCCCGGCCGGTACGTGACCACGATCAAGAGGGGATGTGAATCCAGCGATCCACTGCGGAGAGCCCAACCGAGAAAGTCGAGTGAGAGCTCGTCCGCCCAGTGCAGATCCTCGATGACGAGGAGAAGTCGCTTGCGCAGGGAGACTGCCTTGAAGAGCTCGAGCAGACCGCGCTGAAGGCGTTCTCTGGCTTCGCCGACAGGCAGGGCGAGGGGCGGTTCGGCAACCGCTCCAGGGGATACCAGGGTGCTGAAAGCCGGCTCGTACGCGGCAAGAGCTTCGGCGCGGCCGGCCATGACCTCGGCGACCTCTTCCGGGGTCAGCTCGGCGCAGCCCTCTGCGATCGCACGCATCGCCCGCCGCAGCGGCAACAGCGGTACCGCGCTTCCCTCGCTGCAGCGGCCGTCGAGAATCAGGGTACCGTTGGCATGGGTACGGCCAGCGAGCTCATTGATCAGGCGCGTCTTGCCTTGGCCGGGTTCCCCCGAGACCGCAATCAGCCCGCCGCGGCGCCGGCTCACGAGACCCTCGCATCGCTCGACCAGAGCTTCCAGCGCGCGTTCGCGGCCGATCAAACGGGGCTTGTACAGGTACGATCGCAGCACCGGCGGGGGCTTCCTTGCGCTGTGGCCATGCCCGGCGATGCGATCAAGCACGACAGCGACATCCAGGGCATAACCAATCCGCCTCCTCGGCTCTTTCTCCAAGAGCGCGCCGACGAGGCTATCGAGCTCCGCGGGCACGTCGCGCCTGGTTTGCCCAAGCGGTATCGGCGACTTGTACAGGTGTTGCTTGGCAACCGCCACTATCGAACCGCCGACAAAGGGCGGCCGACCGGAAACGAGCTCGTACAGGACGCAGCCGAGCGCGTACAGGTCCGCGCGGGCGTCGACGATTTCCATCCGAACTTGCTCCGGAGCCATGTAGCCCACCGTTCCCCAGGTGCCGGGCCGTGTCAACAACCGTTCGCGAACACCCGCGGCGGCAAAGTAGGTCGCGAGGCCGAAATCGAGGAGCACCGGATTGCCGTTGGACATGACCAGGATGTTCGACGGCTTGAGGTCGCGATGGACCATGCCTTCGCCGTGAAGAAAGGCGAGCGCATCGCACAAGGCACTCACCGTTGCGCACAAGGTCTCCAGAGTCTCCCGCGCAAGTGAGCTCTCCGGGTCAACGAGCCCACCGCCGGAAACCGGCGGGCGACCCTCCGGCGAGGTCATGGGGCCACTGGCCGGGCTGGACCTCTCTTTTCCCTGGGCGGCCACGTACTGGTGCAAGGGCCGGCCGTCGATGAGCTCCATGGCATACCAGGGCATGCCACCATGCGTTCCTTCGTCGACGATCCGGACGATGCCGGGATGCCGTATGCGCGCCAGCGCATGGATCTCGCAGCGAATTGCCCCAACCAGTGCGCGAAGGGGAGTCGTCACGGTCTTGAGTGCGACGCGTCGGTCGTTATTCGAGTGTACGGCCCTGTAGACGACACCGCAGCCGCCGCGGCCAATAGTCGCCTCTACGCGATACGGTCCGATCATGAGAGGCGCGACCGAATCCGTCGGCTTTTCCACTGCTACGGCGCCCTGCTTTCTTCGGAACGATTAGCCTTCTCGATCCCGCTTCCCACCGGCGCGCTCCGGATGTTCGTGCTTGCGCAGTTTCTCCGCGAGCGTCTGGCGGCGGATGCCAAGCAACTCGGCGGCTGCGGTCAGCGAGCCCGTGCGGGCCAGCGCCTGCTCGATGAGCGCTTTCTCCAGCTCGTCCACCTGCTCCTTGAGGCTCTTACCCGGAAGGAGCGTTGGTGCAGAGCTGCCGGGATTGTGGGATTGGCTCGCAAACAAGTAGGTTTCGGCGTCCGCCACTGTGATCCGAGGCCCATCGGCGAGCACGACCAGGCGCTTGATCGCATTGCGTAGCTCACGAACGTTGCCCGGCCACCGGTGCACGGCGAGCCGCCGCACCAGCGCCCGGTCGATGCTGATTGGTTCCGCTCTCTCCGATTTCACCGCGGCTTGTGCGAAAAACGTCTGCACAAGATCGGAGATGTCCTCCGGACGCTCACGAAGCGGTGGGATCGTCACCGGTACAACGTTGATGCGATAGTAGAGGTCGCTCCGAAAGTTACCGTTCTCCACGGCCTCGACCAGATTGCGGTTGGTGGCGGCGATGATCTGGATGTCCACGGAAACCGGGCGAGCGCCGCCCAGTCGATAAAACGTGCGTTCCTCGAGCAGGCCAAGCAACTTCGCTTGAATGCCCAGAGGCAAATCACCGATTTCGTCGAGAAACAGAACGCCTCCATGAGCTCGCTCCACCTTGCCGATACGCTGCTGCCGGGCGTCGGTAAACGCCCCTGGCTCATAGCCGAAGAGCTCGCTTTCTACCAGGGTTTCCGGGAGGTTGGAGCACTGGACGACAATGAAGGCGCCGCCTTTTCGCAAAGAGGTTTCGTAGATGCAGCGTGCCAGGTACCCCTTGCCGACACCCGTTTCCCCCAGAATCAGGATGTCCGTATCGTTCCGCGCCGCTCGCTCGGCTGTTCTCAAGCACTGTGCAAAGGCCCGATTCTCGGTCTTGATGCTGGCAAGCCGCCAGTAGTCCCCTGCCTGGCAGGCGAGCTCGCGTGCCTCGGCCGCGAGCTCCCAGGCGCTGTCCTCGCGCTTCTCTGCCAGTTCCAGTTGGGCACGCAAGTCCACTGCAAGGGCCAACGTGGCGGCGAAACACTCAGCCACGTCGGCTGCCTCACGGTCATAGGGAAAACGATCCAGCCCCCGGCGATCGAGATACACGGCGCCAATAGTCTTGCCGGCGCGACAAACGGGCACGCACAGTGTGGAAGAAATCACCGCGCCGGCCACGCTCGCCGACTCCGGTACGGCATCGATCAACGACCGGCGATTTCGTCCCGCGAGCACCGGCCGCAAGACAGTCCTGCTGAGCTCGGGCCCTTCTTGCATTTGGCGCTGCACAATCAAGCGCGGGTCGTCGCTTTCCTCTCCCGGCACACAGATCGCGCCTGCGTCTGATTCGGTGACCGCCATGAGCTGATCCAGCGCGTCCCGAAGCGTCTGCTTCGAATCACCACTGCGATCGGAAAGGGCGGTAATGGCCTCGTGCAACAGCGCCAGGGCCCGGCGCAGATTCGTCGTCGGTCTATCTCTCTTCACTTGTCTAGGTTCCGCCCCGGCGCCGCCAAAGAGCTCCTGGAGAAGCAGTACCCTCCAGGACTGTCGCTCGTGAGGTACGGCTCACCCTTCCATGAGATGGGCCGCTTGTCAATATCCTCGGCGCATCCTGGATTCACCAGCACCCAGCGCGAACGGCATCCTGCCCCCCTTCTCACCTCCCCGCGCGGCTGGAGGCGAATGTCGGCATGCTCGTATGATGCGGTCGACGAGGCGCGAGGCGGCAGCATGGTGCCGGTTTCATCGGCAAGCTGCTGCCCGGACATCGGCGTCAGGCTCGATTTCGAGCAAAACGCGTACAGAGCCTGCTGAACGAGCTGCGGTGAGTGGCTTGGGACGTCAGCGCGGAGCTCGCGGAGGTCGATCCGCGCGGCCTGGTCCCGAATCTATCCAGTCCTGGCGCCGTAGCTCCTCGGTGAGCCCGCCGGACGTCTTGCGTCTACAGCGCGGGCGACGTTGGTGTCGACCACGACGAGCTCGTTGCGTCAACCGCGGGGAACCATGGGGTTAGTCCTGGCGCGAGCGCGGGCGTCGCGAGCGCGCTCACGAGCAACGTCGCGAGCTTTCGCCCAACGCGGTGGATCCTGGCGACGCGGTCGACTGGCAGCTCGGCGCGCTTGGTCGGCGTGCCTTCCTCGGCGCAGGCGTCGGCGAGGACCTTCCGCACGCCGCCGTCTTTCCACAGGCGCAGCCATGCTGAGGTCGGCAGCTGCTCATGTCGCCCATGCGGTTGAAGACCACGGTTGCCCCCTTCAGATGGCATGGGAGGTCAGGATACGTGCCGCAGTCGACGATCCGGCCGCTCTTCCGAACGTCGCAGTCGCGGTCGAACCTGTCGGCCGAAAGGAGCGTCGGGCAAGCATGCTTGGAAATCGAGCGACCGGTAAGTTCGCCGTCAACGACAACCTGCGCTGACGAGCGGGCAAAAGAGCGCTGCTGGCGCTTGATGACCTCGTCACGCAGCGCCTGGTACATTGAGAGCGCGACGAGGAGCCGGAAGACAGAGATGTCGTCGCCCGCAGCGAGGCTCTTGTCCGGCACCGCAAACGAGCCCACCTCCTCAGGATCGCAGTAGAACGGGAGTATTCCGGGACCTTCGGAGTACCCAAAGCGCTCCAGGCAGTACCAGGCAACGACTCGGCGTGCGTCTACGCTCGCCCCATACCTGGGGAGAGAGATGCAGCGCGCAGGATAGAGATCCGCTGCTCCACATCACCTATGCATCTCCTCCCCGCCGACGGCACGCACGAGCGTCACCACATCAACGTCGAGACCCTGGCGGTGCACGTCGAACCGAGCCGAGCGTCGAAGCTGGTGGGCCCGCAGCTCGATGTGGAACGGGAAGAAGCATGGATGGCGTAGCGCCTGGTCCACTGGCAGGCTTTCGCCGTCGTGGCGCGTGAGCAGCGCCTCCAGCAGCAACTCCCCCACCGTCGCCGGAACCGGGATGGGCTCCTTGGCACCCGCGTAGACGCCGCGCTGGTCGCTGTCGGCCAGGACGCCCCACTGGACCATGGATCGGATCACGCGCTGGACCACCCTGGTCATGGTCGCGCGGTCGCCCCATTCCTCGCGCATCCGGCGCGCAAGCTGCGCCAGGTTGAGGTTGCCTTGGAGAGCCATCTGGCGGCCAGTGTTCGTCCCCACGTCTGCGAAGAACGGACAGGTCGCCGAGAGCAGAGCCCATGGCAGACCCAGTCGCGGCGCCCTCGTGAGTTGCAAGCGCGGCGCGTGGGCACCAGGCAGAACGACCCCCTGGCTGGTCGCTGCGGGCGAAGCCGAGCTCGATCGACTCCAACGGCGGCGGCCAACCGCGCGCCGGTGGGCATGCCCGGTGGGAGTCGCTTCCGACGAAGGCCAAGAGTATCCTCGTTCTTGAGGAGGCAGTATGACTGGTAGATCTCGATCCGCCACCTCAGCGCGTACCAGCCCAACTGCGTCCGGGCCTCCTCGAGCGACGCCACCGGCATCGTCGTCAGCAAGAACCACTCCACCGTCGCCTCTCCCTCCGGCGGCGCTTTCTCCACTACGTGAACGATCCAAAGCGCGATCGGGTCCTTTCCTCGATTCGCCTGTGGCAGGCGAAACTCCACACTCCGCACTCTCACCTCGACATCCGCAACGCGCTCGGAGCGTCACGACCAGGCCTTCACACTCGTTGAGGCTGTTGAAGTCGAGCTTCGTCCCGTCTCGGATGCACAGCACCGTCCCGTAGCGCATCATGCGACGGATCGTCTGCTTCCCGTGCGGCAACAGAATGTTCTCCGGTCGCGCCGAGGACGCCGTGCTCCGACGCGATCAGATACCGCAGTTGACGCCCTGCGAGCGGTTCCGCTCCCCGCGGATGCTCACGCATCAAGAGCTCGTTGTAGATACGCATCTGTTGCTCGCCACCCACCGGTTCCACTCTCGGATCGGTGAGCTGCTCCACACTCTCCGGCACTTGCCGGGACACGGCACCGGCTCAGACAGCCGCCGCACCCCACCTCCACCACCCCGGGATCGCGGCGGCGGTAGCACGAGCCGCCCACGTGACTCGAGCTGGCGCAGAATCTTCAAGCATCCGGTCCGCTGAAGCCGGCCCCTGGCATCCACGGAATCAAACCGCTCGCGCAAGTAGTCCGCAACCTCGGTGCGGTGCAAGGACGGATTCGAGGCGAGGAGCTCGCCTACGTACTCGAGGGCCGCGGGCTCCGACAGGCGCCGGGTGGGGAGGCTTCGTGAATGCATGACCCCAACATTCGGCGCACTCCACGATTAGCGAAGTGCTATTTGCGGGTAATGGGCAGGGCTAGTGGCCGATCTCGGCCTGGCGCGCGAGCTGGGCGCGAAAGGGCGGGACTTCGTGCGGCGATGGTAACCGTTGGGAGCACGTCGTGGAGACCTACACCACGGCGGTGGGAGCGGTGCTCGACGGCGGGGCGCTCGCGGTGCCTGGGCATTCCGAACACCCACATCCCTGATCTCGGGCTCAGGGAAACCCTGTCCCGCCGGCGGCGGACTCATCGTCGTCCGCATCTGCATGCGATCGCTCCAGAACGGCACGAAACATGCATCCGGGTGCTCGTCATTGCCAATGCCCCATGAGGAGACCCACCATGATTTCCGCTGTCCCCAGAGACGAATCCCGATATGGCTCCTACGAACCCAGCGTCGATCCCTTCGAGGACGGAGGGTTCGACACCGAGGACGAGCTCTCGTTCGCCGACGAGGACATGTCTTCCTACCGCGATGAATTCGAATCGGCCGACCTCGATAGTGAAGATGCGTACGGGCTGGGCCAAAGCGACCCATTCGCCGGGTTCTATTCCGAGCTGGAGCCGCCCGCCGCGGGCGACACCGAGTCCAGCGAGAATCCCGCGGAAGAGCTCGAAGACGACTGGTGGGGCATGGGCGGCTGGGAGGAGCAGCCTTCGGACGAGGGCGAAGCCCACGCCCTCGCGGAGCTGAGCGAGTGGGACGGGAGACCGCCGTCCGCCAGTGATCCCGATGTTTCCGACGCTCCTTTCGAGGGAGCCAGGGCGCAGGCGTCGGGTGGAACCGATTGGGAAGACGCGCCACGGGAAACGGTAGAGGGCTTCGCCGGCGACGAGGAGATGTACTCGATCGGCAACGCTCCGGAGCTCGATTTTCCAGGTGACCCGTTCGCGGGAGCCAGGGCCAACGCCGGCGGGCCGTGGCCAGCGTTGCGGACCGACATGCTCATCACCGACGACCAGCTCATGGGAGCTCTGGTCAGCGGCCAGAAGAACGACAACGGCGAAATAATCGAGAAAGCCATCCTCAGTGGGCGCGACAACGTCGGCGTAGCCGTGCCTTTTCGCTCCTTCGACCCGAGCCGAACACCCGTGATCTACGTGCATGGCGTCAATGGATCGCCGTCCAGCCTCGAGGCGCTGGCGCGGGCCGCGGAGGACAAAGACAAGCTACAGCCTTACGTCTTCTTCTATGACGACGATCACCGAAACCTCACCGACAGCGGCCGGGACCTGGCCGCTGCAATCGCGGAGATTCGGGAGCTCCATGGTCGAGCGCTGACCGCGGACGGGCAGATCACCATCGTCGCCCACTCGATGGGAGGGGAGGTCGCCCTGAGCGGCATGCGCCAGGTGGCCGCCTCCGGCTGGGGCGACGGGGGCGATGGGAAGGACCCGCGCCTCACGCTCGTGGCCATCGACACGCCCTGGCGCGGCTACGGAATGGGCGGCGATTTCGTCAAGCGCTTTGTAGGAGAGAACCGCAGCTTCCCCGACATGATCGCCGACAGCACGTTTCAGGCCGACTTGCACCGGGGCCCGCTTCCGGCGAACATGACCGTCCGACTGATGGAGGCCGACAATTCCCGGGAGAAGGAGTGGAGCCGGAAAATTGTCGGGTTCAGAGAATTGCATCACCTCGAGATCGACGAGCTCCTCAGAGCCGCATACTACAGCACCGATGGATCGACATTAAACCAAAATGCGATTCGCATGGGAAAAGTCAGGAACATGGCCGGAACGCTCGACTTGCTTCCAGAGGAACAGCGACTCAGTATGATCCGTGACTTGCGTGAGATATACGAAGACGCCAATCGTGGAATGATTGGTAGGACCGGAGGATGGAAAAAGAACCAGTTTAGAGATGTCATTGATCAATATGTTCGCATAGTAGAAGGGACACATGACAGCGTACTCGAGAAGTCTGATACCATAGATTATGTACGTTCTCTTACTAACCAGAATGGCCAACCTCAGGTTGGCCAGTAGTCGACGGCTCTTGGAGAACAGAATCATGACAAGCACTCGATCTCGTTTCGCCATCTCGATCTCTCTGCTCATGACCGCTTTTGGGGGCACAATCCCCAGCGCTACGGCCGAGACGCCGGCGGTCAGGGCCGCACATGTGGGCTCTGTGGAGGGGACCGGGCTTCTGCTGGCTCAGGCAGCCGATCCCGGCGCCACTGCCGTTCCCGGCGAAAATCACTGGGAAGCGTGGTCACGCGTCGCGCGCTACAAGGCGCGCGTGGCTGTGAGAGCCGCGTTGGAAGCCGGCGAGGTTCCGGACGTCGGCTCCTCGTTCAAGGATTGCCTCACGTGTTGGGCCGCGGACGCCAGGGATGCCGAGGCGTTGAAGCTCGTGCTCGCCTTTGGCGCCGATCCGAACGCGGCTACCCCTACCGAAAGAAACACAGCGCTCCACATCATTGCGCGGGAACAGTACTACCTGAGGTGGAAGGACAGCAAGGCGACCCGGGAGCGGGAGCTCATCGAGGCCTCGCTGCGGGCGCTATTCCAACCGCGTCCTCCGGCACCCGCAGCCAACGCCGACGCGCGCAACGCGGAGGGAGCAACGCCTCTGATGCTGGCGGCGGGCCAGCGTACGCTCGAGCTGACCCGCCTGCTTCTCGAGTACGGCGCGAACCCGAACCTTCGCGGTCCGCATGGCTGGACGGCCCTGCACTACGCGGTGAACGCCTATGCCGACGAGTTCGTGCGACGCGAGTACCCGACCCAACCCCTGGTATTCCGGATGTTCATGAGGGTTCTCGACCGACGGCCCGTCGGGTACACCTGGAAGTCTCGGGGCTGGACCTACGACGAGCTCGAAGCACTGGTCGCAGGCGGCGCCGATCCCTCCATCCGGGACGACGAGGGGAGAACCCCGGCCCAACTTGCCAGCCATCGGCGGTGTCCACGGATCTCGGACAAGTTGAAATCGTTGGAGCGCAAGGTCGATAGGCGGAGGCAGCAGGAAAACCGACCCTGACGTCCCCTCGGCCTGAATGGCAGATGTCGTGCGCGCCATGACCCCCCACCTCACCTCCCCCGCAAGCGGGGGGAGGGACGGAGGGGCGCGCTCTCGCCGCGGCCGGCCAGGCCCATGCTCGACGGCGCTCGGCGGCAGTGCTATGGTGAGGCCGGAGGCTCGACCGGCACGCCCCGCGAGCCACCCCGCGGCCCCCCCGTCCCGGAACTGTCGTCATGGCCATGAAATCCGAGCGCTGGAAGACCATCACCGAGAGCGAGTACCCCTGGGAACGAAGCGCGCTCGACTTCGTCCGCGAGGGGCTCCCCGACCACGAGCCCTGCCGCGCCTGGGCCAACTTCTCCTTTCTCACCGACACGGGGAAGATCTACGAGGTCGATCTGCTCGTCCTCACGCCGAAGGGTTTTTTCCTCGTCGAGATCAAGAGCCGCCCGGGCACGCTAGAAGGCGATAGCGCCACCTGGACCTGGACCACAGACGGAGAGCTTCATACCCGCGACAACCCGCTGCTGTTGGCCGACCACAAGGCGAAATGCCTCGCGAGCCTGCTGCGCAAGCAGAAGTCGACAGAGAAGGCCGGCGTGCCCTACCTGCAGGCGGTGGTTTTCCTTTCCGCCGAGGAGCTGGTGTGCAAGCTGAGCCCTTCCGCGCGACAGCACGTGTACCGGCGGGATCGCCTGGCGAGCGAAGGGCGGGGAGCCCGCGCGGGCATCCTCGATCTCCTCGCGAGCTACAGGCCCGGCGATGCCCCCTCCGGGCGCCGCATCGACCGACCCGTGGCCCGAGCGCTGTCGCAGGCGATGGCTTCCGCGGGTATCCGCCAACGCCAGAGCTATCGCAGCATCGGCGACCACGAGCTGGAATCCATCCTCATCGAAGGGCCAGGCTACCAGGACTGGCTCTCCCACCATCGCTCCTTTCCCGACATCAAGCGCCGGGTGCGTCTGTATCCCGTGGTGGGCGCGGCGAGTGCCGAAGAGCGAAAACAGCGCGAGGACGCCGCCCGCCGCGAGTACAAGATCCTCCAGGGCATCAAGCACAGCGGCATTCTGCGGGCCGAGGGCTTCAGCGTTCACGAGCGCGGACTGGCGCTCATCTTCGAGCACGACGCAGCGGCGCAGCGGCTCGATTACTTTCTCCGCAACCGCCGCGAAACCCTCGGCCTCGACGCGCGTCTGGCCATTCTGCGCCAGATCGCCGAGACCATCGAGCACGCGCATGGCCGGCGGCTCTACCACCGCGCGCTGAGCCCGCAGAGCATCCTGGTGCGCGACGGCCGTGCCGGCGTGACGGCGTCCGGCGACGCCGGAAGCGGTGCGCTCGCGGTCCAGATCCACAACTGGCAGACCGGTGAGCGCACACCGGGAAGCGGCACCCAGGCGGGGATCGGCGGCGCGGGCTGGGCGGTGAGCGGCACGAGCCACCCCGAGGTCTTCATCGACCGCGCCGCTCTGGTCTACGTGGCGCCGGAGGTGCTCAGCCAGCGGGATCCGGACCCGGAGCTCGCCGACGTCTTCTCGCTCGGGGCACTGGCCTATTTCATCCTGTCCGGGCTGGCGCCTGCCGCGAACCCGGTGGAGCTGGGCGAGCGGCTGCGGGCTCACGCCGGGCTGCGGCTCGCCTCGGTGATGGACGGCGTCGCCGCCAGTCTCGACGAGCTCGTCGCCTTCAGCACCGATCCGGTTGTCGCCAACCGTTACCCCTCGGTCCGGCAGTTTTGCGAGCAGCTCGACGTCGTGCTCGACGAGCTCACCACGCCCGTCGACGACGCCGTGGATCCGCTCGACGCCGCGGCCGATGACCGCCTGCAGGGCGGGTTCGTGGTCAGGAAACGGCTCGGCAAGGGGGCGACGGCGACCGCGCTCCTCGTCGAACGAGACGGCAAGGTCGCGGTGCTGAAGGTCGCCAACACGGTCGCCCAAAACCAGCGGCTTGCAGACGAAGGCGAGGTCCTCGGCAAGATCAAGCACCAGCACATCGTCGCGCTCTACGAGACGCTGACGATGGGGGAGCGCGTTGCGCTGCTCATGGAGCCCGCCGGCGAGGAAACGCTCGCCGAGCGGCTGCGCTCGGGCGGTCGCCTCCACCTCGAGCTGCTCGAGCGCTTCGGTGCCGATCTGCTGCGCGCCGTCGACTACCTCGAGGCCGAGGGGCTCTCGCATCGCGATATCAAGCCCGACAACATCGGCATTCGCAAGGCATCCGGATCGGGAAAGCTGCGCCTCGTTCTGTTCGATTTTTCCCTCGCCCGCATGCCCGGCGACAACATCTTTGCCGGCACCCCGCCCTACCTCGATCCCTTCCTGAGCCGTCGCACCTCGCCGCGCTGGGACGATCACGCCGAGCGGTTTGCCGCCGCGATGACGCTCTACGAGATGGCCACGGGAACGCTTCCGGTCTGGGGGGACGGTCAGAGCGATCCGGCGCAGCTCGAAGATGAGGTCACGATCGATTCGGAGCTTTTCGATACGAGTCTGCGCGAAGGCCTTGGGGAATTTTTCGAGCGCGCCCTGGCTCGCGATCCTGCCGCTCGCTTCGAAAACGCCGAAGTCATGAGCAAGGAGTGGCAGGAGGTCTTTCGCCGGGGGGCGGGCGGCGGCGCCCTGGACCGCCACGCGGACCCCGAGGCTCTCGCCGCGGCGCTGGCCGAGATCGGACCGCGCTCTCCGGTGGCGCTTCTGCCTTGTTCGAGCCGCGCCCAGGCGCTGCTCGAACGCCTCGGCATCCTCACCGCCAGCGAGCTCGCGCAAATTCCACCCAACCGCTTCTTCGGCGTGCGGAGCGTGGGCATGAGCACGAGCCGCGAAGTCGCACGGCTGGCCGCCGCCCTCGCGGGAAAGCTCGCTGGCTTCGCCGCCGCGGAGATCGGCCTCGACGGCACGGAGGCGAGCATCGACATGCTCCTCGATGACCTCAGGTCCAGCCGCGCCCGCAATCGGGACCTCGACATCCTCGACGCCGTGCTCGGGATCTCGCCGCCAGCCACCGGGTGGCCCGGACGCGACGAGGTCGCCGACACCCTCGATGTGCCCCGCGTGGAAGTTGCCAAGGTGCTGCGGCACGCTACCGCCCGCCTGGCCAGGAACCCCGCATTTACGCGCCTGCGAGACGACATTGCGGAGCAGCTCCAGGCCGAGGGCGGGGCGATGACCGCGCAGGAGCTGGCGCGCAAGCTGCTTGTCCGGCGAGGGTCGGCCCGTCAGGGCGAAGAGCGCCAGCTCGCGGCGCTGGCCGTGGGGCGCGCCGCCGTCGAGACGGAGCTATCGCTGCAAAATCCGCGCTTCATCATGCACCGCACCGCGTGCGCGCAGCTCGTCGCGAGCGATGGATCCCGCGCCGACTACGCGCTCCGCCTCGGGGCCGCGGCCGACGAGCTCGCCGGCGCCGATCCGCTGCCACCGCCGGCGCGGGTGGAGGAGACGCTGCGCGCCGTCCCGGCCCCCGAGCACGTGGTCCTGTCGAAAAGCCGCCTCATCGAGCTCGCCGCGGCCGCCTCCATGAATGCCGCCGTCTCGGGGCGCCTGGAGCTCTATCCCGTGGGACTCGCCGCCGATCGGGCGCTCAAGCTCGCCTATGGCGCCCTCATGGGAACCGCGCAGCTCACCGTGGACGCCGTGCGCGACCGCGTCGCGAGCCGCTACCGCAAGGCCGCCCCGCTGCCGGATCGCCCCGCCCTCGATGGTCTCCTCGCCGCCGCCGGCCTCGAGCTTCGCTGGCAGCCCGATGCGGCCGACGGCAAGGGCGCCTACGTGAGCACCCACACGACCTTGCTGTCGCTCTCGGCGGGCAGCTCGTCCCTGACCCGAGAGACGCTCGCAGGCACCCCTCAGCGGGAATGGACCCCCGAGGCCGCGGCGCTTCAGGAGTTTCGCGAGCGCCTCCAAGGCTCCCTCGATACGGGCGGGTTTCTCATTCTCACCGCGCGACCGCGGGAGCTCGGACTGGCCGAGGAAGCGCTGCTGGGGAGCTTCGCCGTGAAGCGGCTCAGCTTCGAAGCGCTCTTCTTGGAGGCCATCGAAGCGACGGCGAAGATGCGCGGCGTCGACATGCAGATCGTCTTTCGCGCCGACGCCGCCGACCGCGGCAGTCGCGACTGGACGAACCTCGAGCGCCTGGTCGGTCTGGCCGTGCCCATCGTGGAGGAGCGCATCGTGAGCTCACCGGATCCCTTGTTAATGGTTCATGTGGGGCTCGTGGGACGGTACGGGCAGTTTTCGCTTCTCGATCGGATCCGGGAGCGCACCCATGCCGGTGGTGGGCTCCGCGCCGCGTGGCTCCTCGTGGCGACTCCCGACCAGCACAGCCTGCCGCTGATGGACGGAAAAGCCATTCCCATCGTTGGCCCGGGCGACTTCGCCCGCATCCCGGAGGCGTGGCTGGCGACCTACCGGGGCGGCGCCGCGGGGGGATGAGGCGGTGCGGGGCGAGCGATGGGGCGCGTGGTGCAGGCTCGTTCCTCTCCCGGCTCCCATGCGGAGCAGGATCTCGCATCATCGACTGATCATAACGCGTTGAGATAAAACATCTGCGCGCGTTATGATCGCTGAAACGGCCCATGAGCGATCATATCGCGCTCAGATACGGGCGTCTGGAGGAGATATGATCGGTTTTGGCCTTCACGAACGCTCATAACTGACTGGGATATTTTATCTGAACGCGATATGATCACCGGACGTGCCCGGGCGACCTCGAGGATCGACGCCATGTCTCATCTCGCTCACCATCTCATGCTCCGCCTGGACGACGACCGCGTCATTGCCCCGGGCGTCGACCAGTGCCGGATTCTGGCTCGTACGGTCCTGAGGAAGGCGGCAGGTGCCGCCTCCTCGCGTTTCGGACAGCCGACACGCACCTCCACCTGCTGGCAGCCTGCGGCCGAGAAACGGCGGGGGAGCTGGCGCGCCGGGTCGAGATTGCGCTGCGCCGCACGCTGGCTCTGGGCGTTCCGTTCAGTCCTGCGAGGATCAAGCCGATTCTGGACCAACACCACCTGTCGAGCGCGTTCTTGTACGTGCTGCGTCAAGGCGAGCGCCACGGCCTGGAGAGCGATCGCTGGTGCGAGGCGTCCAACCTGCCGGATCTCCTCGGGATGCGCGTTCTGGGCACCTATACCGCGGCCGACACGCGGAAGCTGCTGCCGCGCCTGGAGCGCGCCGACCTCGTCGAGATTCTCGCCGCCGATCTCGAGGCGCCCATCGTTTCGCTGGCGCCCCTGGGCGAGGCGGCGGCGGCCGCCGCTTGCTTGCCGACGCTGGACGGCAGGTCCCTTGAAGCGATCGAGGCCCGGCGCGCCGCGCTGGAGGTTGCCGGTGGGCAGATCGCCTCGGAGGAGCTGGCCCGCCTCCTGAACATTTCCGCACCGACGCTGCGCCGAATGCGTGGCCGCGTGGCGCGACCCGAGCTGACGCGGGCGGTGACCCTGCAGTTGCGCGTGCGCCAGGAGTCGGTGCCCGCCGGATGCGACGTGCCGGCCCCCGAGGCCGCGGCACCGCGCAGCACCGGGGGGCCGGACGGCGGCGGTCGCCGGCAAACAGACCACCAACGACAACGAGGTATCACACCATGATCCGCAGCCAGGACCTGCTGCCAGCGCTTGCGCCTCTGCTGAGCCACCTCGAGGACGACCTCCGGCAACGAGCGGCCGAAGACGGCGATGTCGCTTCGTTGCTGCGCGCCGAATACGACGCCGCGCGCCGGGCCGGGCGCACCGTCGAGGCCTACGTGGCGTGGCTCGACGCGCTCCTCGACCAGGTGGCCGCGGCCTGGGTGCTCGGGTGCGTCTTCGTGCGCTTCATCGAGGACAACGGCCTCGTCGAGCGGCCCTATCTGTCGGGACCCGGAAATCAGCGGGATCTCGCGCTGGACCGACACGCGCTCTACTTCCAGGAGCGGCCGGTGGACTCGGACCGCAACTACCTGCTCCACGTGTTCCGCGAAGTCGGCAAGCTCCCGGCCGCGGCGGGGCTCTTCGAGGAGGCGCACAACCCGCTCTGGCAGCTCGGGCCGAGCGGCGACGGAGCGACGAAGCTCCTCGACTTCTGGCAGCGGATCGACCCCGAGACGGGCGAGCTCCACCACGATTTCACCGACTCCGACTGGGACACGCGGTTTCTCGGCGATCTGTATCAGGATCTCTCCGAGGCGGCGCGCAAACGCTACGCCTTGCTCCAGACGCCGGTCTTCGTCGAGGCGTTCATCCTCGATCGGACGCTGAGCCCGGCGATGGCGGAGTTTGGATTTGCGGAGGTGCGCCTCATCGACCCGGCGTGCGGGAGCGGCCATTTCCTGCTGGGCGCGTTTTCGCGGGTGCTCGAGAAATGGCTGGCCAGCGCGCCGGGGACCAACGCGCGGGGGCTCGTGGGGAAGGCGCTCGGGCAGATCTACGGGGTCGACGTCAACCCGTTTGCCGCGACGATTGCGCGGTTTCGACTGCTCGTGGCGGCGCTGAAAGCGTCCGGAGTCGAGCGGCTCGCGGATGCGCCGGCGTTTCGGATCAACGTCGCCGTCGGCGACGCCCTCCTCCACTCCGGGCGACGCGAGCGGCAGCACGGGCTCTTCGGTGACGACGGTTTCTCCCACTGCTATCGCTCCGAGGACCGAGGACAGTTGCGGCGGATCCTCGGACAGCGCTACCACGCCGTGGTGGGCAACCCGCCCTACATCACGGTGAAAGACGCGGCGCTGAACGAGCTCTACCGCGAGCGCTACCGGGCGTGTCACCGCCAGTACTCGCTGGCCGCGCCCTTCATGCAGGCCTTCTTCGACCTGGCGCAGCCGCAGGAGAACGGAATGCCCGCGGGGTTCGTCGGCATGATCACGGCCAACTCGTTCATGAAGCGCGAGTTCGGCAAGAAGCTGATCGAGGAGCATTTTCCGGGGTGGGACGTGACGCACGTGGTGGATACGTCGGGGGCGTACATCCCGGGTCACGGGACGCCGACAGTGATTCTGTTCGGGCGCAACCGGCGGCCCGTGTCGTCGACGGTGCGGACGGTGATGGGGATTCGCGGGGAACCGTCGACGCCGGAGGACGCCGCGAAGGGGCTCGTGTGGACCGCGATTCTGGAACAGATCGACCGGCCGGGGTCGGACAGCGAATACGTGAGCGTGGATGATACCGAACGCGAACGGTTTCACCAGCACCCGTGGAGCTTGCGGGGAGGCGGGGCGGCGGGCGTGAAGGCGGGGATTGAGAATGCCGCTTCCATGGATTTGGAGGACCTGGTTGGGTCGATTGGGTTTGGCGCGATATCTGGAGAGGATAACGTCTTTCTTCAACCATCTGGTGTGCTTGCTCGGAATCGCGTAGCTCATACGCTACCTCTGGTTCCCGGAGACGTCGTTCGCGATTGGGTAGAATCAACGGATCTCGAAACGGTTTGGCCAAACAAGAAAACGGGCGAGCGCCTGGAAGTGCACGACATCGGGCACCTTCTGCTTTTTTTCTGGCCATACAGGACGAATTTGCGGGGGCGAAAAGCGTTTGGTCAGCCCATAGAGACGCGTGGAATACCGTGGTGGGCAGTTCGAGAGGTCTATGCGGACCGTTTCCGCACCCCCCTCTCGATCGCCTTCGCCTTCGTGGCGACGCACAACCACTTCGTGCTCGACCGTGGCGGCAAGGTCTTCAAACAGTCGGCCCCGGTGATCAAGCTGCCGCCGGAGGCGACGGAGGACGATCACCTCGGCCTCCTCGGGCTCCTCAACTCCTCCACCGCTTGCTTTTGGATGAAGCAGATGTTCCACTGCAAAGGCAGTACGGTCGATCAGCATGGCGCTCGGCAGACAACCGTGGCATTCGAGGACTTCTACGAGCACGACGCCACCAAGCTGAAACAGTTCCCCCTCCCCGCCGGGCGCCCCCTCTCCCTGGCCCGCCGCCTCGACCGTCTGGCCCAGGATCGCGCCGCCCTGCTCCCCGCCGCGCTCGTCCGGACCACCACCCCGACCCGCGCCGGGCTCGCCGCGGCGCGCGCCGAGGCCGAGGCCATCCTCCGCACCATGATCGCCCTGCAAGAGGAGCTCGACTGGACCTGTTACCGCCTCTACGGCCTGATCGCCGAGGACCTCGACCACGACCCCGACGGCCTCCCGCCCATCGACCTCGGCGAACGCGCCTTCGAGATCGCCCTTGCCCGCGAGCTGGCCGCCGGCGACATCCAGACCACCTGGTTCGAGCGCCACCGCTCCACTCCCATTACCGAGATTCCCGGCCACTGGCCCAAATCCTACCGCGACCTGGTTTCGCGCCGTCTCGACCTCATCGCGCGAGACCCAGCCATCCGCCTCATCGAGCAGCCTGAATACAAGCGCCGCTGGCACGTCGAGCCGTGGGAGTCGCTCGAACAGACCGCTCTCCGCGCCTGGCTCCTCGATCGCCTCGAGCGGCCCGACCGCTGGCCTACCCCCGCGCTCACGAGCACGGCCAAGCTCGCCGACCGCCTCCAGGGCGACGCCGATTTTCAGCAGGTCGCCGCGCTCTACACCAAGAACCCGAGCTTCGATCTCGCCGCGCTCGTCACCGACCTCGTCGCGGCCGACGCCGCCCCCTACCTCGCCGCCTACCGCTACACCGCCAGCGGCCTGCGCAAGCGCGCTGCATGGGAGAGCACCTGGGACCTCCAGCGCCGAGAGGACGCCATCGACGCGCTGACCCACCTGCCGGAGCACCACCCCGAGCACCTCACCGGCGACGCGGCCACGGCCCGCAAAGCCAGGGAGATCGGCGACATCCCCGTGCCGCCGAAGTACGGCGCGGAGGACTTCCAGAGCAGCGGCTACTGGCGCCTGCGCGGCAAGCTGGACGTGCCCAAGGAGAGATTCATCCTCTACCCCGGCGCCGAACGCGCGGTCGACCCGAGCCCCGTCATCGGCTGGGCCGGCTGGAATTTTCTCGAGAAGGCTCAGGCCCTGGCGGCCTACTACCACGCCCGCACCGAGACCGAGGGCTGGCCCGCCGATCGTCTCACGCCGCTGCTCGCCGGGCTCGGTGAGCTCGTCCCCTGGCTCGTGCAGTGGCACAACGAGCTGGATCTCGATCTCGGCGTCGGCGCGGGAGACTTTTTCGCGAGCTTCGTCGCCGCCGAGGCCAGGACGTTGGGGCTGACCGTGGACCAGTTGCGAGCGTGGAACCCTCCGAAGAGGGTGGCGCGAGGCAGACGGCGCCGGTGACCGAGGGGCGCGCCGGGCATGGTAGGTCCCTGTCGGATCGACCGGACCAGCGAACACCAGCCGGACGTCTGAGCGGTGGAGCGCGAGCGCGCCGGCCGGTTCGAGCTCCGGGTCGCCGCGACGCGACGTGCGACGACAGCCGACGCTTGCCGGCGCTCCCGAGCGGCGATACGCTCAATAGCGAAGGAGTGCCCCCGTGATCCGCGAAGCCGAACAGATCCTTGAACGCCTCCCCGTGCTGCTGCGGGAAAAACCCGAGCTGCGATACCGGCTATGGGAAGTGATCTCCGAGGAGTTTCCTTCCCGGCGCGAGATGGAACGGTTGCTCGCCGAGCTCGCCGCGATGCGAGAGGAATCGAATCGGCGGTTCGAGGCGAG
>JACPHN010000010.1 GCA_016188575.1 Candidatus Schekmanbacteria bacterium | reverse complement strand
TTCCTGCACCCCGCTGCCGATCGGAAGGTGGCGGGCACGATAGGTGGCATAGCGCATCTGATGTCGGTGGTTTTCGACGTAGGTCAGGTGCTCTTTGATGATCCGCCGAGTCTCTCCGTGGCTATGCTCGAGGCGATAGCGCAGCGCCCGAATCACTTTGTTCACCCCCTCCGGGTCCTCCAGTAGCGCGTCGTGCCACCAATCGATGTTGGCTTTGGCGATCCGTTCGCTGGGCGCATAAGCCCGCAGCGCTTCGCTGACGTGTTCCATGGCGTGAAAGAAATCGATGATTTCCTCGACGAGCTCGATTCCCAACTTGGCGGACATTTCGCGCAGAATTCGCCAGTTTTCTTCGGCGCCGTCGGCCAGGGCGACCACCAGTGCCTGGGGGTAGCGCTGCCGGATTGCCGCGAGCTCGGCTTGGAGCTGGGCATGCAACGTCACCTTGCGAGCCTCGGGCATGCGGGCCAAGCGGATGGTGTGCAGACGGTCGCCTTTCTTGTCGTACAGGGAAATCGTCCCGCAGCCGGCCTCCCTGTACCCCTGAGCGTGCTCGCTCCCACCACCTGAAACAGACTGCGGCTTCGCGTCCTTTAACGGCACCATGACGCCATCCAAGGAGACTGCAATGATGGCGACACACGACGGGGTGGGCAAGGTTTCCGCTGCCCTGATGCTGCCCTCGAGGTCTTCGTGATCCTTCTCCACGACCTCACCGATGCTCTTTGGCAGTCGGTCGAGGCTGCTCGGCGAGGCGGTCATTCCGGAAGCCGCCGCCAGTAGTCGGTGCGATTCGGCGGGGGTCGTAGCCTGGACGAATAGCGCCCCGACTTCCGCCGCGCGCGGCGTCCAGAAGTCGTCGACCAAGCCGAGTCGCATCAACAGCGGCGCTATCGTCTTTCCTCCATGGCCGCCACGTTCTTCGTAAAGCGCGTAGGTGATCGCCGTCGGGCCGAACGTCGACATGATTTCGGTCGCGCCATCTTCGCGCCGGCGCCGGTACGCCTTCTCGCCGACGATGACGCCGTTCGCCCGGAGGTCGAGCCTGGCGAGCAGCGCGGCGGTCATCTCCGTACCCAGCCGATTCAGGAGGTTTTTCAGCTCGAGCTCGATCCCGCTGAGATCCGCGGCGATATCCTCTGGCGAGCGATTCATTTTCTCCGCGGGAAAGGCCGATAATGCTCCAACAGCTTTGCTCGAATCGAGCGCGAAATGGGCAGTAGCGACAGAATCGAGGCAGCAATTCGGCAACGATGTCATGGGACTGTCCTCACGAAAGGGTGTCGACGACGATTTCACGTTCATACTGTTGACACCCTGGACAGTCCTTTCACGATTGTCCAGGCCTCCGTCTCAGAGTTCCGGTAGGTTTAATACGTCGGCAGCGGAAGAAGGAAACAGAATCTTCTACGTGTCTTCTCGCGGATCAAGCGCCTCAACCTGGCTCTCGAAAGCCTTGTCCAAGCACCCGCGGATAGTGGCTTTTCACTCGACCCGGTCACTGCCTCCGTACCCCCCTGCGGCCGTGCCGGACATGCCGATCGACGCCTTCTTTGATGGCCTCATCACCTGCCATGACGCTACGCGCGGTGAGAAAATTTTCGGCTCGATGCACGGCTATCATGGCGCTGCAGGAAAAAAGCCGTGCGAGCAGCGCGGCGGGCTCTTTTCCTACATGACCCGCCATCCGGTCACTCGCATGGACAGCTACATCGTCATGATGGCCGACCTCTACCTACGGGACCAGGGAGAGCCGATTCCCAACGAGGCGGTGCCCGAGCGGCTGGCCAATCCCCGCTCCGAGCAAGAGAGACGTGATCTGTGGACGATCTTCTCCGAGGGGTGTGACTCTTTTTTCTACTATGACAGAGAGTTATTCCTGGCGTGCGGAGCCGAGCTTGGGATAAAGACGGAAGAGCTCGTGAACAGCCCCGCCTACTTTCGGGCCTCGGTTTGGCCCCGGATTACCAACTCGCTCGAGCTGACGGACGAGTATCTGCGAGACATCTACGGCATAGGTCGCATTGGCGTGCACCGAAAACGCCCCGTTTCATGGCAGAACGCCTGGGCCGGCTGGCCGGACTCCTATCGCGGAGAGCTCTGGCGTCAGTTCGAGCGGTACGAGATGAAGCAGGTTGCAAATGCGTTCGACTATCAGATGAGCTTGACGTAGGCGTGTCCCTTCGGCGAGCGTGCGCGCGGGGTCCCGACCGGCGGGTGAGAGCGTCTGAACCACTGGGTTCGATGGTCGCTGGAAGGACGGCATCTGGCGGTCAGCCAGTTGCCCGCGGCGCCCAACGATTTGTGGCCCTGAGCCAAAAATGTCTGACCACGCCGGTGATCCGTGAGGGACAGGTTCGCCTGGCGGTGGATTCCGCGGGCTTATAGACCAAACCCAGACCGCAGCCGTCGAAATAGATCGGTGCACCTGACGCCTTGCCCGAATAGTCACCATTGATTGCGAGGTGTGGAGCTCCGTTCCTTGAGCACCACTCGTCAAAGGCTCGCTTTCCCCCACCCAATCCGGTAATGTCGTACTGTGAAGCGAAAGCGGAAATGTCATGAGCAACAAGCAATCCATAAGGCTCAATTACCGGATACCAGAGGTCGAGCTCGAGCAATGACTGTGCGTACTGGTGCGAGGAATCGACAATCACCAACTGGGGTTGTCGATCACCGAGCAAGCGGAGCGCCGTGTCCCTGGAATCGCTCGACGCAGAGTCCCCAGTCACAAGCTGGACGTAATCATCGAGACCTGCTCGTGCTATCCATGTGCGCGAGAACTCAGTCATGTCGCCCGCGATGTCAATGGAAACAAGCCTTGCTGGGTGGCCAATTCGACGAAGATAGAAGCCGAGCAGCAGACTTGAGTAGCCGGAATAGTGACCAAGCTGGACGATTCGTGTCATGCCCGAACCCAGTACAAGTGCCTGAAGGACACTTACAAACGGGATCTGCATCTCACCAACCAACTCAAGGCGCTCTGTCTCCTTGAACCACTCCTCCAGAACAGCCCACTCGTCGTTCGTCAGAGTTCCATACACAGGCGGTACATAGTGCGCGTGACCGCGCTGATGCCACCAGAATCTCCGATGCGCGGATGCTTCAAACTGACGTGAGCGATAGTTTTCCTGCTCGGGACTGGTCATCGAAGCCTCATGATGCAGTTGGCGACTGCCAAGTTCCGGCGAACCAGAATGTCCCGGTCATGACCGTGGGTGCCACACGGCGATGTATCATTGCGACCACATCCAGTCAAGCCGCGGAATGATCGGCGTCGGCCAAGTGTCGGGATTCCTCCTTTACACCTGGTCCCAGCCGATGGGCCCGCGACCTGCTTGCGGAGCGAGTCGGACTGTCCCTGCCGAGAAGAGTGTGTAAAGGTTGGTCGGCGACATCAGGCCGACGCCGAAAATACCCGGACCAGTGCTTGTTGGCATAATCGAGCATCCAACGGTCCGAGCGCCTGGCACACCATTGGCACAGCAACGCCAGCGTCAGGACTCCGCGATCGCTCATCGCCGGCCGAACCCCGGGACGGCTCGGTTTGAGCGGGGCAAACCGTTCCTTGTAGATGTCATCGACCTAGCAGTACAAGACGACGAGAAAGGTGGCAAGGTCGTGCTGCATGAGCAACTCTCCCTTATTAGTGGTTCTCATGCTGCCACTTGCTACCTCTCTGTGCCCTCCGCAAGCGAGCGTGTCCCGGAAACCGCCAGACGGGAAAGTCCCTGCCCCATCGGCGCCGCAAGGGACGGCAGCCGGACACGGCACTCTACCTTGCGCTTGGTTTAGAGCCATCGGCGACCCAACCGCGGACCTGCCGGACACGAGTAATGTCACTCGCACGTTGAAGGGCGGGGTTTCGGACCGGCTGACGAATGGATGAGGCCACCTGGTAGATACGGGCGCCGGTTGGGTCGCGTGGACATGGGCACCGCTGAAGCGTTGCTGGATCGACTCCGCGATGGTAGCGTAGCGCTCATTCCGAATCCACCGCCGCTGCGACTGCAAGCTGCGCCGAAAGCTTATCACGAAGACCCCCCACCTTACCTCCCCCCGCTGGCGGGGGGAGGGGGGATGGACTCACCTCGCCCCGCAAGCGGGGAGGGATGAGGAGACGGAGGGGAGCAGTGTCGCGACGACATGGAGTCCGCGGTGGATTCAGGTCATTGCGACGGCCAACACAAGGAGCATGAGCGATGCCGCAGTACCCCCCACCACCCTACGGTTTGCCGAGCCCACCGCCGGCGGTTTCCGGCCTCGCACCTCTTCGCGTCGCCGACTCCTTCGCGGACTTGGCGCTAGCCGAGCGCACGGTGGTGCCGTTTGGCCGCGCGCCCGATGGACTTCCGTGGCTCCTGGAAGTGAACCGCTCCGACCGCATGGCACAGCTTCGCCACGCTGTGGTGGCCGCGTTCGAGCTGGATCGGTGGGAGCGCCTGCCTGAAGGGGTGCGGCAAGCGGTGGATACTCAGGTGGCGGCGGGCCTGCTTGGGATTCATGAGCTGTCGGCCCAGCCCGCGGGCGCCCCTCGCAAGCGGGTGTACGTAAGCCGCAGGCCGGTGCGGGAGCTCCTCGGCGCAACCGTGCTCACCGAGGCCCTCTTCAGCACGTCGGAGGCGGCCACGCGCCCGACAGGCAGCGCGCTACCGATCACCGCCGTCGCCGCTGCCGTCGCCGCCGCCGGCGCGGATGAGGTCGCCGACCGCCTCGAGCGGGCGATCCAGGCCCGTCGCGCGAGCCGGCATCTGGTGTTGCATCTCGCCGAGCAGTCGTGCTCGACCGCGACCGTGCTCGCGGAGGATGCCGTCCTGCGGCGCCCTCAGGAGCCGGTGCGGGCCGCCCTGTTTGAGACGCTGCGTGCGCTTCCGGGTTGCACCCTGCAAGTTACCAGCGGCGACGGACAGACTACCCGGGTCGGCGTCGACGACGGGGAAGGCTACGGTTGGGCGCTGCTGCGCGGCGGCGGCCTCTACGACAAGAAGGTCGCCGCCGCGGTGACTCGCGCTGCCGTGCTCGGGCTGCTCAGCGGGCTCGGCCAGGCCGCGGGCGCCCTCCACCGCCAGGGGATCGTCCACGGTGACCTCACCCCCGCGAACTGCCTGCTGGAAGCCAGCGGCATCGTTCCCTTCGATTCGCTCGCGCTCGCAACGGGCGACATTGCGACGGCCGCGACGTTCGAGTGGGCAGCTCCCGAGCAGATCATCAGCCGACCGGTCAGTCCCCAAACCGATGTGTTTGCTCTGGGGCGGATGCTCGCGCGGCTGCTCGGAGCGGTACCGTTCGGCGAGCTCGCAACCTACGTCGTGCCGACGGGAGGCGGCAGCCTGAGCCAGGTTCCCGTGGTCAAGACCGCTGGTGTGTTCATTGACGTGACCGGTACCGGTCGCTCGCGCTCCTGGCAGCGAGCCTGGCAGGGTCTGCTTCTGGACTGCCTGGCGTTTGACCCCGAGTCGCGCCCGGCGGACGGCCAGACTTTCGCGGACCGGGTCGCCGATGTGGCGGCGGCGCATCCGATCGACGGGGCGATCGAGATCAACCCGGCCGTCGGCCGTCTGGTGGCGATCGAGCCCACCCGCGGCATGGGTGTCGGCCGCCTGCTAGTGGATTGATCGGTCGTTTGTGCAGGGGAGCGGTCACGCCGGCGGCGAACAGGCGGTGATTCCGGGGAGCGCCGGTTCTTGCAGCGGCTCTCCCCCGGCCGTAGGATAGGGTTTGCAGCGGACGTGCAGGCTGCCTGTCAGCGCGCCTTCCGGCGCGATGTGGCCGCTGCCGGGGCACGGATATTCCCCGCGACAACCACCGGAATGCTTGCCGCTGTGCCACAGACATTCACCATTCCAGCGTTAGCCGCCGCTTCAGCGTGGACTTCTGATCGTGCAGCGGCGTGAGACCGGCGGCGGCAGATTGGCCGACAACGTGCAACACGCCCGGCGATGGCTGGCGGGCGAGCCCACAGGACCGCTGACGATCGAGGTCGGGCCAACTCGCGGTTGTAACCACAACTGTGTCCACTGCGGATTTCAGCAGTATGATCCCTACGGCCAGCGTCTGAGTCTTCTCGATTGCGAGGCGTTTCTGCGATTCCTCGACGACTTCCGAGCACTCGGCGGGCAGGAGGTTTACTTTGCCGGCAACGGTGAGCCTCTGCTCAATCCTGCGCTACCCGAGTGGGTTCGCCACGGAGCGGAACTGGGCTTGGAGATGGCGCTGAGCTCCAACGGCATTCCCCTGACGGCGGCCCGTGGCTGTCAGATTCTTCCGTTCATGAGCTGGATTCGGTTCAGCGTCAACGGCGGGACCGCAGACGTGTACGCGGACGTGCACCGTTGCCGGCCGGCCGACTTTTCCAGACTCGAACGCAACATCAGCGCCGCGGTGCGGTTCCGCAACGCAAGCGATCTCGCTGTCCGCCTGGCGCTCCAGTTCATTGTCTATGAGCTCAACTGGGGAACAATCGCCGGCATCGTGGCCTTTCATGGCCGCTGCGGCACCGATGAGCTCGTGTTCCGGGGCGTCATCTCGCGCGCAGGCGCTGCGCCGACGCTGCCCCCGGCGGTGCGGCAGGCGCTGCAGGAGGCCCAGGCCGCACCGGGAGTCCGGGTTCGCTGGGAGACATTCGATCCGGCCGGCCCTGCTTCATGGTCCACCTGCCGGGCCATCAACCTCAAGACGAACATGGACGATCAGGGCAACCTGATCACCTGCAACCGCAATCTCCTCAAGAACAGCATTTACGGCAACATCCACGCGCGGCCTTTCCGCGAAATCTGGCTCGGCTCGGTCGAAAAGCAGAAGCTTTTCAGCGAGGTATGCACGGGCCAGGACATTGAGCACTGCGGAAAGTGGTGCCAGGTGGCATACGACAACGCCTTGCTCGACGCTCTGCTGCCCGCGACGCCGGCGCCTGGCGTCGCTTGAGGGAGGCCGCGGACAGGAGCCGTGACCCGGTCTCGCGCCGCAAGCTTCGGCCTTCAGGCCGGAGTCAGGCGCTCTTTCTCTTTCCTGCAGTTTTTCCTGTGCGATGTATTCGCGCGTGCCACTTGCATCGTTCATAAGAAAACGCTATGATGCTAATCATGGTTATTCGCAAGGCGTTCAAGTACAGACTGAGGACCAACCAGGCAATCACGCAACTACTGCGCCGCGTTGCGGGCTGCGCGCGCTTCGTCTGGAACCGCGCCCTCGCCCTCGCCCTCGCCATCGAGCTCGAGCGCCTCGGCGCCGGCGAGAAACTTCTCGGTTACGCGGAACTGTGCGCGCTGCTCACGATCTGGCGCAACGATCCGACTACCGCCTTTCTCGCTGAGTGCCCGGTGCACACCCAGCAGCAAACGCTCCGCGACCTCGGTCGTGCTTTGCACGATGGCCTTTCAAAATCCAGCGCGAAGCGGATGCCGCGGTTCAAGAAGAAAGGCCGCGATCTCGATTCCTTCCGCTACCCCGATCCGAAACAGTTCAAGGTAGAGAAATGGCGGGTGTTCCTTCCCAAGATCGGCTGGGTCCGCTACCGCGACAGCCGACCCGTGGTGGGCACCGCCGCGGTCATCACCGTATCGCGGCGCGGCGAGCATTGGTACGTTGCGATCCAAACCGAACACGAGATTGCCGAGCCCATCCATCCTTCGACCACCGAAATCGGTGGCGACATGGGCATCGCCCGCTTCCTCACGCTGTCCGACGGCGAAGTCATCGAACCGCTCGACAGTTTTCGTAACCTCGAAGAAAAACTGGCAAGGGAGCAACAACGCCTTGCCCGTAAGCAAAAAGGCTCGGCGAGCTGGAAGGAGCAGAAGGCAAAGATCGGCCGCCTGCACATCCGCATCGCCGATGCCCGCAACGATTTTCTGCATAAGGTCTCAACCAAAACCGGCAAGAACCACGCAACGGTTTATCTGGAAGACCTCAAAGTCGCGAACATGAGCGCTTCTGCCAAGGGAACGATCGAAGACCCTGGCCACAACGTCAAGGCCAAAAGCGGCCTTAACAAGGCGATCCTGGATCAAGGCTGGTACGAGTTTCGGCGCCAGCTCGCGTACAAGCTGCGGTGGCTTGGTGGCACGCTGTTTTTGGTTCCGGCACAGAATACGTCGCGTCGCTGCAGCGCCTGCGGTCACACAGCGGCGGAGAACCGGCCCAGCCAGGCCGTGTTCCGCTGCGTCCAATGCGGGCACAGCGAGAACGCCGATCTCAACGCCGCGAAGAATGTCTTGGGGGCTGGGCAAGCCCTTTCCGCCTGTGGAGCTATCAGGCCGGTTGCGGCGTAGCTCCCCAGGAATCTCTCGGCCTTCAGGCCGGGGAGGATGTCAAAAATGATCCCCCAAAATCACCTGGTCGAGCGCACGAAGACCCAGATGGGCGGAGCGGTGCTGCCAGGTGGGCGCTTGCAGATTCCCTGGTGGAACATCGAGCTCGGTGACGACGTCACTGCGGCTGTGGTTGCGGCGCTCCGCGACCGCCGCGTCAGTCAGGGCCAGCTTACGGAAGAGCTCGAGGCGCGTCTGGCGGAGCTCCTCGGTGTGCCGTTCGCCGTCTGTACGACGAGCGGCACCACGGCGCTGCTGATCGCATTGCTTGCTGCCGGCATCGGCCCTGGTGACGAGGTCATCGTGCCCGACCGCACCTACGTGGCCACGGCCAACGCTGCGCGGCTGCTCGGCGCGACGATTCGTCTGGCGGACGTGGAGGCCGACCGACCACTGCTCGCGGTCGAAGAGCTGGCCAAGCTGATCAATGCGCGTACCCGCGCCATCATCCCCGTGCACCTGAACGGCCGCGCGGCAGCCGTAAAGAGAATCGGCGAAATTGCCGAAAAGAATGGTATTGCCGTCATCGAGGACGCTTGCCAGGCGTTTTGCTCGCAGACTGCGGGTGGCGAGCTCCTCGGAACGTGCTCTCGTTTTGGCTGCTTTTCGCTCGGAATGGCCAAGCTACTCAGCACCGGACAAGGGGGTTTCGTGACCTGCCACTCTCGTAAAGACGCTGATTCGTTGAGGCGCATCAAGAATCAGGGGGTTTTCGACCCACACCGAGAGCAAAGGTTCGACACCGTCGCCGGAAATTTCAAGCTCACGGATGTGCAGGCGGCCATGGGGCTGGCGCAGCTCTCGCTGTTGCCCGCGCGCCAGGCACGGATGCGGGTGCTCTACGAAGCGTACGTTGTGGGCTTGCGCTCGTGCGCCTGCCTGCGCGAGGTGGGCGTGCGCTGCGCGGCGGGTGAGCTCCCACTGCGGGCCGAATTTCTTTGTTCGGATCGCGACCAGTTCATTCGCGAAATGCAGCAGCGCGGCATACAGGTCGTCCCGCAAACGCCGAGCCTGCACCATTCGGCTCATCTCGATGCTCGCGGCAGCTTTCCCCGCGCGGCGGTGTACGACGGCCATCTGCTGATACTTCCGTCCGGCCCCGACCAGCCGGCGGAAAACGTATCCGCGGCGATTTGCGCCGCCAGCGAAGTCGGGTCGGCGCTACCGCCGTGGCCCGGCCGCGAGCCGTAGGCCGCGCCCGTGCACGACAGGCGCCTGGCGATCGTCGGATGGTTCGAAGGAGGAGCGGGCCAGATACACGAGTGGATCGAAGTGGCCGCCGGTCTGGAAGTGTGTTGCTTCGTCAACCCCGCCGACGAGCCGCCGCGCCGCGACGCGGCCGCGCCCCCTCACGCGTCGCCGCTTTTCGAATACCCGACGGAGAGCACCTTCAAGGGCCTTCCGCTTCTTTCGTCCGCCCAGTGGCCGCGCCGGCTCGCCGAGCTTGGCGTCACGGCGGTCGTGGTGACCACCGATGAGCCGCGGCAGCGCGCGCTGCACATCGACATGGCCAGGCAAGCGGCGCTTCGCCTTGCCAGCGCGGTGCACCCGTCGGCGCGCATCATGGCGGGCGCTCGCCTCGGCGAAAACCTGATCCTTCACGCCGGCGCTCACGTCGGCTATCGCGCGGTGCTGGCCGACGGCGCGGTGCTCAACACCGGGGCGCAGATCGACCATCACAACGTCGTCGGCCGCTGCGCCACCATCGATCCCGGCGTCGTCACCGCTGGCAACGTGACCATCGGCGACTTCGCCCGCGTTCACACGCGTGCCACCATCATCAACAAGGTCAGAGTCGGAGAAGGCGCCGTGGTAGGTGCCGGAGCCGTGGTGATCCGCGACGTGCCCGCCGGGGCCACGGTCGTCGGGGTGCCGGCTCGCGTCATCCGCGAGAGGTAGGGCGATGTCAGACGCCTATCAGGGGTCCGAGGCCGCCGATTGGGAAACGTATTGCGTGCTCGGAGCGAAAAACCGGACTAATGGGGAGGAGCTCATTCATCAGCGCCTCACAGGACAGGACGCGTATGACCATTTCGCTCTGGCCCTGTACTTGAAGCAGCTCATCAGCTTTTGCGAGTTGACGGGTCGCTCCGACGTGAGGCTCGAAGACATACAGAGGAAAGAGAAAATCCTCTTCTTGTACGAGATTTTTCGCATATTTGATTTTCGCCTGCGGTACTTGGAGCTCGGTTCGACAGTATTCGAGATCATAGATGGAATACGGATGATGGCGTCTCTCGAGAATAATAGAGATCCGACACCAGACATATCATTCTATGGCATTGAGAGATCGGGATTTCTAAGGAGCGTGGGCAAGTATATACACAAGGGTTCAAGCATAAAATACGTGAATGACGTAGAAGACGCCGGTGGTATTGATGTTCTATACGACCGGGCAGTGTCATCGTACATGACATCGGAGTCATCAGAGCTCGCCAGATTCTTAAACATGTCTCGAATCGGATACGCAAATCTGCTGTTGTCAAGAACAGTGTCATTTGATATCGTAAACGACGTTGGCAAAGCGCAAACGTTTTTCGGAATCCCGGAACTTGTCAACAATCTATGCGGGAATCTTTATTATTTGTTCGGACGGGAGAGAGACGACACGTCTGTAGAGGGATTCTTCATTTATACGAGAGACATCGAAATAGACACAATTATGCAGTCTTTTCGTAGAAGCCCCTTGCTAGATAGGTTCATGGCAGAGAAAGATGTGGCGGCGACTCCCGCTGGTCGCCTCGCTCGCAGCGTTCCGCCGCGGCGGCTTCTCGCGGACAGATGTCACTTCCGCGCGCCGCTGGACGCGCGGCTCGCGAGCTTTCGCGCGGCGCGCGGGAGCACAGGGGCATGACATCGCCGGCCCAAATCTACGCGACGATCGGACCCGCATCGCTTTCTGATACGGGAATCGACAGTCTGGTCGCCGCGGGCGTGTCGGGCTTTCGCCTGAACCTCTCACACCTCACGCTGGAACAGTGTGAGCACGCGATAGGCGTGCTGGCCTCGCGAACCGAGCTGCCGGTGATTCTCGACACAGAGGGGCCGCAGATCCGGTGTGGGGCCGTGGCCAACGGGGGGGTGGTGCTGCGCGGTAAGCAGAGCGTGACTCTCCGCGACGGGCATGGCGCCGGTGATGAATCCCGACTGGCCCTGATTCCGCACGGGGTCACCGCGCGGCTGGTGGTCGGCGACCTGCTGAAGGTGGACTTCGATCTCGCGACGCTCGAGATCACAGAGACGCACGCCGATTGGGCGCGCGCCGCAGTCGTTCAGCCCGGCCGGATCGGTAGCAACAAAGGGGTCACACTTGCTCGCGAGCTGTCGTTGCCCATCTTGACCGAGAAGGACCGCAATGCCGTGGCGCTGGCGCGCGACCTCGGGGTGCGCTGGTTCGCGCTTTCCTTTGTGAGATCGGCGGCCGATGTCGCCGTCGCCCGGGAGCTGCTGCCGGCGGGCGCCACCGTGATTGCGAAGATCGAGAATCGCCCGGCGCTGGCCGCGCTGCCGGAGATCCTCGCGGCGGCGGACGCGGTGTTGATCGATCGCGGCGACCTGTCCAAGGAGCACGGAGCGCTTGCGCTACCGTTTCTGCAGCGTCACGTCATCAGGCACGCCGTGCGCATGGGGGTGCCGGCCTTCGTTTCCACGGATGTGCTCGGGACGATGGCCGCACGGCGCTATCCGTCGGTAGCGGAGCTCAACGACTTCGTGGCCACTCTGGTCATGGGGGCCAGCGGCGTCTTTTTCGCGGCCGAAACGGCGATCGGCGTCGACCCGGCTCTGGTGGTGAGTGTCGCGCGCCGCCTGATTCGCCTCCACGAGCGGTGGCGCGACGGCGGCGAAGTCGACGAGCTCGTGGCGGCGTTTTGTGACGAGGCTCGAGATGGCGGCTGAGTCGGCCCAGCAGGGCTCGCCGCGGGGAAGGGCGGGAGGTAGTCCGCGGGCGCGGCGCAGGATCTGCGTCGTTACTGGCGGCAGGGCGGACTACGGCCTGCTACGCGAGTTGCTCCGGTGCTTGCGGAGCACCGACGGGGTGACGCTGCAGCTCATCGCCACCGGCATGCACCTCTCTCCCGAGTTTGGCGCCACGGTGCGGGCGATCGAAGAAGACCGATTCGCGCTCGACCGCCGGATCGAAATGTTGCTGTCGTCCGATTCCGACGTGGGTGCCGCGAAGTCGCTCGGCCTCGGGGTGCTGGGATTCGCGGACGCGCTCGGCGAGCTGCGGCCGGACGTTCTGGTTGTCCTGGGTGATCGCTTCGAAATGCTCGCGGCTGCGCAGGTGGCGATGCTGCTGCGAATTCCGATCGCGCACATCCACGGTGGGGAGGCGACGCACGGCGTCATCGACGATGCGATTCGCCACGCCATCACCAAGATGGCCCACCTGCACTTCACCGCCAACGAGGTGTATCGGCGCCGCGTGGTACAGCTCGGCGAGCGGCCTGATCGCGTCTATACCGTCGGCGCTCCGGGACTGGACACCATTCGTGCGCTCGAGCTGCTGAGCAGAGAACGCCTCGAGGAAGAGATCGGGCTTCGCCTCGAGCATCCGACATTGCTGGTCACCTACCACCCGGTTACCCTGGAACGTGAAAGTCCGGAGCCCGCCGTCACTCGCCTGCTCGCCGCACTCGATGCCTTCCCGCAGGCCACGGTCGTGATGACGATGCCGAACTGCGACACTGCTGGCCGCGCCATCGCCCGCTGTTTGCAAGCCTACGCCGAGGCGCGACCCGAGCGCGTGCGCGTGCACGCGTCGCTGGGAGCGTTGCGCTACCTGTCGGCGATCAGGCATGCCGACGTGGTGGTCGGTAACTCGTCCAGCGGCATAATCGAGGCGCCGTTTTTGGGCACGCCAACGGTGGACGTCGGGACGCGGCAGCAGGGGCGGGTGGCCGCCGATAGCGTCGTGCACGCGGCCGACGCGGAAGAGGCCATCGTCGCGGCCATTCAGCAAGCGCTGACACCCGAATTTTCCGCGCTCGCCCGCAGGTGCCCGAGCCTCTATGGTGACGGCACGGCCAGCGCACGGATCGCCCGGATCCTGTGTGAGGCGGATCTCGATGGAATCTTGCTCAAGGGGTTTTTCGATCTGGCATGAGATCCCCATCCCCAAGGGCAACCCCGAAAGAAGCCTCCAGGTCGGCGGGAATCGGCGGTCGATTGCAATTCGCAGAGGCGACCGCGATCCCAGTCCACACCTGGCCAATACAGGTATGGATCGTTCCCGCGATCTCGCCGCCAGTCACCAACTCGAGCAACCTGCGCTCTACGGAGAGGATGAGCACGGCCTGGTCCACTGCCCATTCGGGCATCCGACCCGCACTATCCGTGTCTGCCCGGGACCTGTTGAAGGCGAAGTATGGGTAGCGCGAATTCAGAGGAGGTCCGCGTGCCTCCTCAGAAACGCGGCACAAATTCGGCTCGGATTCCTGGGCACGCCGCAGCACTCCTTGACGATTCGGTAAAAGGAGTCTAGGAGCGGCTCGTCCCCGGGCGCCGGCACCCAGGTGCCGTCGACGCGTTCGTGCATTTCCATCGCGAGCGCCTCGATCTCGTCAGCGGTGTTTTCCACGGGTTCGACCCCGGCGGCGGCATAATCGTGCGCGAACATGGCGTGCGCCAACCCGGGATCCAGCATCTCGTGAAAACGCAAGAAACGGCGTTGATCTCGGCTCCAAAGGCGCTTCGGGATGAACAGCTCCGTCTCGAACCCGAAGGGAAACCCACCGAGTGGCAGCACGTTGGCGAAGGCGACCGGCCGACGGAAGAGGCGCGCGACGCAGTCGATACCCGCTCCGCAGCCGAGGTGGAAGGCGCAGTGCGCGAGCAGAAACACATCGAGGAGGTCACTGCGCAACTCGTGTAGCGCGTAGTCGATTATCCTTGGGGCCCTCGTCGGCAGGGGCCGTTCGACGCAACTGCCGACGCGGACGCATGTATATCCCAGTGCCACCAGCCGCTGCGCCGCGGGGAGGTAGCTCTCGATAGACGCATCGCGATAGCTATGATACTCCCAGTCACCGCCTGGAAACGCGCTGCGCAGATACGCCGGATCGCGCGAGTGGAACGTGACAAACGGAACGTCCGCCTCGAGTCCAAGATCCTTCAGACTCCGCGCCGCCGTCTCCCGCTCACTGCGCGTGAACGAGAGGAACGGGCCGAAGCACTGGCGAACGCCCTTGGTGTCGAGCGCCTTCTCCATCCGGGAAAAGTGCCGGTGCGGCTCCGGAATGAGTTGAAAGACGCGCCGGTACGTCGCCGAGTCGCGCGGAACGCACAGGGAGCGGTTCCACATGCGGGCGAGCTGCTCGTTCGCCACGGTTTCGTCGTACACGTAACGCTCGATTACGTTTCTCGGTACGAGGCCCGCCATGCGCTCGCAGAAGTGGATGTCCGTGTTGTCCGCGAAGTGGCCGATACGCGAGCTATAGAACGACACCAGGCGAATGACCAGCAGCGGGCGGGCGAGCCACGCCAGCACCGCAAGCGAAACGGCAGGAGCCAGAGTCCGGAGCACCTTCAGCTTGCGGCGAAGTACCGGCACGCCCCCTTGAACGACGTCGGAAGCGTGCGCCTTTGCGAAAAAACGCGCGACCTTGATGACGGAGTCGAGGTCGGCGCGCACGGTTGTCGCCAGTACCATGGGAACGAGGTGTACAAGATCAGACCCTATGCCGCGCGACAGGAGCTCGTCGCGGATCTCTGGGCCATGGCGCGGCGAGAGAATGAACACACGCGATAGCGACAGATGCTGTGCTTCCTCGTACGAGCGAGAGCAAATCGGCGAGCCGGGCCGCGGATTGCGGTCCATGATGACGAAGCGCTTCGCGAGATTGCCATCGGCAGCATGACACGCCGCAAGAAAGGCCGCGGTAAGGTCATTCGCGGGCGCTATTCCCAGGGGCGACCCAGGCGGAGTCACTGCCGCGCAAGCGCGGATATACTCGTGGGCTGCGCAATTGTCCAGCTCATCGAACAATTGCATCAGCTCGCGACACCATCTGAACGCGAGCGTCGGGGTCACGCGCAGTACTCGTATCTGTTCGCCCCCTCTCCGAGTTGGGGGCAGCTCCTGAGTCCTGAGCTCAGTGTTGCACGAATGCGGCGCTCATACCAGCGATTCCTGGACATTCGCGCTCGCGGCGCCCGCGAAAGGGCGCTAGTATCAAGTATTCGATCAGATCTGAAAAGGCAGGCCGCTGCCGCGTGAAGTATTGAAACGCGCTACTTCGATTTCTACACTAAAGTGTACATGACCGAACCACTTGCTGCGCGATATCAATCACAGATTCGGAGACTACCTCCTGGAGTGGGGTACGACGTTGGAAGGTTCGAGTGCGCACCAACTTTTCCCCGTTTCGGGTCCGGCCGGGCTACACTGAGCTACCACTCAGCCCCTCGAATCGCCCCCATAGGCGGCCGCGACTTCTTGCCGACGCGCCTCGCGAAGACCCCCTCACCTCCCGCCGCAAGCAGGCTGCGGTGTGGATAGAGCCGTGATCGCATCCACGTTGCCAGGCGAACGACCTGGGAGCCCTCCACTTACTTGCGGCGAGCGAATCCCGATCATCGGCCTCGGCGCCGGCGGCCACGCATGCGTGGTCATCGACATCTTGAGGCAAGACGGTCGATTTGAGGTCGTGGCGCTGCTCGACCGCGATCCCCGGCGCTGGGGAGAGGCGCTGGAGGGAGTCACCATCCTGGGTGGCGACGATCGGCTCGCGGCCCTTCGAGAGCACGGCGTGGCGCACGCCTTCGTGGGCGTCGGCGGCATCGGCTCTCAGGAGGGACGACGGCTCCTCGTCGAGCGGGCCGCGCTCGCGGGCTACATCGTCGTGCAAGCCGTGCACCCGCGTGCCGTCGTGGCTGCGACCGCTCGGCTGGGAGAGGGCACTACCGTGGGCGCAAACGCAATTATCAATCCGCGCGCCGTCGTGAGCGCCCACGTGATCGTGAATACGGGCGCAATTGTCGAGCACGATGCGGTCGTGGAGCCGTTCGCTCACCTCGCACCAGCGGCGGTGGTCCTCGGCGCGGCCCACGTCGGCGCCGGTGCGTTCGTGGGAGCGGGCGCGGTTGTGCGCGAGGGGACCTCGGTAGGCGCCGGGGCGCTGGTAGGCGCCGGGGCCATTGTCCTCACCGACATTCCGCCGGACACGGTCGCCTACGGCTGCCCCGCGAAAGCAATCCGGCCGGTCGGCGCGGGAATACCCCCCTCCCAGCCCCGCCCGCGCGCGGGGCGATGACGACGGGAGGCCTGGTGATGCGGTTTCGCGACCGTTTTCCTGAGGAAGAGCGCGCGCGCATCGGCGGGGTGTGCGCGGCCGGAGATGGCGCTGTTTTCGTGGCCGATACCTTCGGGCACTGCGTGCTGAAGGTCGACCGCGACGGGGAAATCATCGCCGAGATCGGCCGGAGTCCGCACGGGCGTCCGGGCTTCCGCTATCCAAAAGGTCTGCTCGTCGCGGGCGACCGCCTGCTGATCTGCGACTCCTGGAACCACCGGATTCGCGTTTTTCGGCTCGATGGTACGGATCTCGGCGGAGTCGGTGGGTATGGGCGGGGCGACAGCAACTTCTGCGAGCCGACCGTGGTGGTCCAGTCTCCGCATGGGGAAATCCTCATCCTGGACCGCGGAAATCACCGCATCTGCCGGTATGCGGCGGATCTGCGGTTCACTGCGGCGGTAGACTGGGGAAGCACGCGGCGCGCCTGTCGCGCTGCCCTGCAGCGGATTCTCATGCGCGAGCCGGACGACATCGCCATTCCCGAGCTCGATTTCCCGCATGACCTGTTCGCCGCACCGCACGGCGCGTTTGTGCTCGATCGGCAGGGGGCGCTCGCGGTGACGGATACGGCGATACGGCGTGTCAGCACTCTGCCTCGCAGCCCTCACTGCACTATCGTCGGTGCGAACGGCCGCGGCCTCGTGCTGTTCGACCGCGAGGATCGTGCGCTCGCACGTGACATCGGACCCGGTGACGCCCTGGAGCCGATCAGCTTGCCAGTGCATGAAGGCCACAGCGTGCTGGTCGCCGGTGGCCGGATCTGGGCGTATGGCGACGGGGGGCTGGTGCCGCTGATGTGCCCCGCAGTGGAGCCGCCGACCTGCGAGGCTGGAAGCACCAACCAGTTCATTACTCGACCGGCCAGCGCCTGGAATCCTGAGCAATCCTCGGGAGTGCGTGGAGGCGGGGACCAGAGCGAGTGCGACGGGAGGATCTGGGCCGGGTCTGGAGTGCCCCCGGCAGCTCTGCTCGACGCCTTCAGCACGGCGGTTAGGCAATTGCTGCGGCGGACCAACGAGCTCGTCGCGCGGCTCGTGAACCAAGCGAGTGGGATTCTGAAGCAGCCGCCCGGCTCTTGTCTGCTCGATGGGAGGCCACCGGGGCTTCTTTTCGCGGGCTTGCCGCTGAGCGCGACGGCGGCGAGGGTCACCGCGAGCTTGGTTGGGACTTTGGCTGAGGCCGGTCTGGTCATGAGCCGGTTGGAGGAGCACGGCCCTCTCGATCATGACCCCCGACCCCAGCCCTCCGGGCGCGAGCGTGGGGCGGGGGCTCGCGCTGACGCCGTGACCGAGTTGGCGCATGACGAGCTGCGATCGCTCGTGACGGCGCTACTTGCGCAGCTCGAGGCGGCGCGCAGCGAGGCCCCCCTGACTTCGGCGATCGACGACGCGGACGTTTGCGCGTATGCGTGCGATGCGGTGATCGCGGCCTGGGAGCGGCTGATCGCGAATGTGCTCGACGGCTTGGCCGCCGCCGTGGCGCGCGAAAAGCCTGAAATCGTACCCGCCGAAACGCCTCAGCAGCGGAGGCCATGGCTCACTCACCGCTGGTTGCTGGCGCGCGTGCTGGGCGAGCTGCACAACGCCGGTTTGCTGCCGCCAGTTGCCCGCGCCGCCGTGGCCGCTCATCGCAGCGCCCGCGACGCCCTCGCAGCCACAGCAAGTGCCGCGATCGAAGCCTGGTGCGTGCCGCTCGAGCAGCAAGCCCTTCCCCTGGACGACGCCATAGCGCGACGCCGCGTCGCGCGGGCCGGAGCGGCGCGCAAGCTCGGTGGACTCTTCGCAACCGCGGGTGGCCAGGTCGCGGTTCTGCAGAGCTTCGGGATGGACCTGCCGATCGCGCTCGCGCGCGCGGGGCTGACCGCCGTCGGCGCCGAGCTCTGTAGCCGGCTGCAGGCACTGTCTCTCGATAGCCACCCGAGCGTGGCGGTGGGGCTGTGCCGATCCTGGGTTCACACCGGTAACCTGGACGCGGCGATTGCGCTTGAGCGGCGCCTACGCGACGCCGGTGGGCCGGCACATGTCCAGGTGGCGGGAATCGTCGCGGAGGCGCTGGCGGCGTGCGGGCGGGTGGCCGAGGCGCTGGCGTGCATCGAGCCGGTCGGCGGGGACCTGCGACAGTGGTGCTCGGGCGTCATCCACCACCGCTCCCGGTGCTGTGATCGCGCGCTTGCGGCGTTCGAGCGCCTGCCCGGCGAGGAAACCGGATGGCCGCGGACGGTCTTTGTGGCCAGCGCGCTGGCGTGCGACCTGCAGTGGCCGAAGGCGCTGCGGGTGATCCAGGCGCGGGCCTTGCCAGGTGGTGGCACCCTTGGTGTGCTCACCGCCTCGCTGTTGGCCCTGTGCGGCCGCCGTGCGGAAGCCCTGCAGAGCCTGAATCTGATGCCTTTTCATCCCGGAGCCGGACGCGCGCGGGCGCTGGCACTCCGGCTCGCCGGCGATTTTTCGGCTGCTCTGGACGCGCTCGCAGGGGAGGAGGAGCTGTGTCCGCACTGGCTGAACGCGCTTCTGGAGGCAATCACCCACTTTCGCGCGGGGGACCCGGTTCGCGGCGCTCACGTCTGGCAGACCGCGCCGGGCTACGCGGCGGTGTTTTGGCAGGGCCGAGCGGTGTGCAAGAGTGACGCGAGCTTTGCAATCGCACTCCGCGGCCTCGCTGAGGCCGAGGCAGTCGTGGCTGAGGCCGTCGTAGCTGAGGTCGCGCCGAATCTCCCGGCAGACTGCGCGGCTGTGCGCGACTGGACCATGACCCAGCTTTGTCCCTGGCCGTAGCTCCGGCTTCGCGGCGGGCCAGGCATGAGAGCACGGGCGAAGCCCCTGAATGGCGGTCCCGTTGCAACGGTAGCGAATTCTCCTTCCACCGGTGGAACCTGAATTCCCTGGCGCCACGCCTGCGCGTGCTGCGGGGAATGGCCACGGAGGCACCCCACCGTCATGGCACCCAGGCACAGAGATTGCAATGAAGACACAGCATTGTCTGACGAGTCCAACTTCCCTTGGCGTCGCGTCAAAGGGAGCGGCGGCCCGCGCATTCAGCCGCGCGGGCTTGACGTGGTCGCCGCCGGCGCCGAGCCCGCGAGATGCTCCGGTCCGGTGGCCGCACAGGAGGTGTGAGATGGAATTACCGCGACTCCGCGTATTCTGGATACCCACCGCGTTCGCAGGTCGCTAGTATTGGGGCTGGCCAGCGGTGCTGGCGGCGCCCGCGGCTACGAGCCTATCCCAGTAGGCGTTGAGCGATGTTCCTGTCCGCTCCGGAGCTCCCCTCGTAGCCCTGGCCGTCGCCTTCGCCCTGGCCCTCGGCGTGGCCGTGTGGGGGTCCGCTGGCTCGACCTCATGGTGCGCTCATCTTCACCAGCAAACGAGTCTGTACAGCATCGGCTTGCCTTCGGTGTACCTTTCCTCATCAAGAGCTCCGAGGTTCCTGGCCGGCCATCAAGACTGAGGGGGTGCAAGGCACGGCGGTGGGTCGCGGAGCGGTTGCACAGTGGGATGAACCGCTTTCGGGCGAGCTTGGTACGTTGGGACAAAAACCTCGGAACTATCTAGCCCAACTGCATTTCACGCTGGCCTTATTCCCTGGCGAGCTACGGGCCTACTGGGATAGGCTCTTACTCGTTATCGACCAGGTCTCGGGATATCAGAGGAAGCTCCGACCTGGCAATTGACATGATCTGCCAGAGCATGTACGATCCTTCGCTGCTCACCGTTCGCCGTGTCCTCCGCGCAGGTGTGCCCCATTTGCCCCAGGGAACATGGTGCGCAACACGTAGGTGATGAGTCTGGAGGCAACTTCGGCAGATCCCGTGAATCGATGCAGTTGGGATAAGATGCTCCCATGTCAGACAGACCGGTAGGTCAGAAGGGGGCCCAGGCTTGGTGCAACATTTGCCTTCCCTGGTGGTCAGCATCGGGGCTTCTGCCGGCGGCATCACTGCCTGTAGGATGCTCCTCGAGCACGCGCCTGCTGACGCCGGGATTGCGTATGTCATCGTCCAGCACCTCGCTCCTGCGCATGAAAGCCATGTCGCAAGTATCCTGCAGTCGGCAACGAACCTGGAGATCACGCAAGTCGAAGGCAACGAGCGCCTCGAGCCCAACCACGTATACGTCATTGCGCCTGCCACTTCACTCCGCGTACGTGACGGATCACTTGAGGTCGGCACGCCTGACCAGCCACATTTCCGGGCCAGGCCCATTGACGCGTTTCTGTCGTCCGTAGCGGCGAGTTATGCGGAGCGCGCCGTCGGTATCATTCTCTCTGGAACCGGTGATGACGGGTCCGCCGGCCTGAGGGAGATCCGGGCGGCGGGCGGACTGTGCCTCGTCCAGGAGCCCGAGACCGCCGAGTTCGACGCGATGCCACGCCGCGCCATCGACACAGGCGTTGCGGACGCGGTTGTGCCTCCCGAAGAGATGGGCCTGATTCTCCTCGAGTACGCGACAGTCCCGCGCAGTCGCCCAGCTTCCTACGAGGCCGGGAGGCAGGTGCTCGGAGAACCGGGTGACGGGCTCGACGCCGTGCTGGCGCTGCTCGGCAGACAGTATGGCATCAACTTTCGCAACTATAAGATGGGCACGCTGCAGCGCCGAACGGAGCGGCGGATGGGCATCCACCGGATCTCCGGCTGGCATGACTACCTCGAGCTCCTGCGCACGCAGCCGCAGGAGATCGAGGCGCTCTATCGCGACGTCCTCATCGGTGTGACGTCGTTCTTTCGCGATCCCGGGGCCTGGCGACACCTGCAAGAACAGGTCGTGCCGGAGCTGCTCGAGAGCCATGAACAAGATACGTCAGTTCGGGTCTGGTCGGCGGGCTGCGCGACGGGCGAGGAAGCCTACAGCCTGGCCATGGTCTTCCTCGAGCAGATCGCGCGCAAGGGAAGCCATCTCCGGCTGCAAGTGTTTGCCTCCGACTTGAGCCACGAGGCTTTGGCGTTTGCAAGGCAGGGGCTCTTTCCCGCTGACATTCAAGGCTCCTTCTCCGAAGAGCGGCTTCGCCGGTTCTTTCGTCGGGTGGGCGATACATTCCAGATGGACCAGGCTGTACGCGACGTTGTCACCTTTGCTGCCCACAATCTGCTGTCCGATCCGCCTTTCTCCAGCCTCGATCTGGTGAGCTGCCGGAACGTGCTCATCTATCTGCAGCCTCATGCGCAGGAAAAGCTGCTCGAGATGTTCCATTACTCGCTTCGCGCCAAAGGCACTTTGTGGCTCGGCAGCACCGAGACGATCGGCGGGCGCCCAGAGCTTTTCGATGTGAGCTCGAGCAAGCACCGCATGTACCGGCCGCTGGGGCCTGTCCGAATGGACCGCAACCGGGTTCAGCCCTGGCAGACAGCCAGGGCGCCGGCATATGGGGTTCCTTTTGGGCCGGCTGGACCACTGAAAAGACAGAAGGCCACACGAATCCTCGAGCAGTTCGTGCTTCAGCGCCACACTTCGGCCTGCGTCGCCATCGATCGGAGCTTCGACATTCTTTACTTCTTCGGGCCGACAGGGGAGTACCTGGTTCAGCCTCCGGGTCAAGTCCGGATGGACCTGTTCTCCTGGGCGCGACCCGGGCTCTACGCGCAGCTGAGAGGCGGGCTCATCGAGGCCATCGAGCAGAAGCGGATGGTGACGATCACTGGCATGAGCATGGAACGTGAATCGGGGACGGTCGACGTTGAGGTGACGATCGAGCCCCTGACCTCCGTGGCAGAAGCAGAGGGACTGTTCATCGTGGCCTTTCGCGACCTCCCGCGACCGCCGGAGGCTGCCGCCAGTCTTGTTGAGGGCGGAGTGGCCGACGTGCCACTGACGCGTCAGCTCGAGGTGGAGCTCAAGAACACCCGTCTCGAGCTGCGAAGACTGATGGAGCAGCTCCAGACGGTGAACGAGGAGCATCAGGCCAGCCACGAGGAGCTTCTCTCCCTCAATGAGGAGATCCAGTCAAGCAACGAAGAGCTCGAGACCTCCAAAGAGGAGATGCAGTCGCTCAACGAGGAGCTGATGACGACCAATCGTCAGCTCGAGGACAGGAATGCAGAGCTTCATTCCCTGGCCTCGGATCTGAAAAACCTCCTGGTGAGCGCGGCCGTCCCGACCTTCTTCCTGGACCGTGAGCTCCGGATCAGGCGCTACACCCCCGCGTGCAGCGAGATCATGCGCGTCGTTCCGTCGGACGTTGGGCGGTCGCTGGATCACGTCAAGCTACAGGTGCAGGATGAACACCTGCTCGCCGATATTGGACGCGTGCTAGAGAAGCTCGTGCCGGTCGAGGCCGAGGTGACGGCCGACGGCGGCCGGTGGTTTTTCAGAAGAGTGCTTCCCTATCGCACCGAAAATGAGCGGATCGACGGCGTTTGCGTCACCTACCACGAGGTCAGCGCACAGAAGCGGGCGGCGATCGAGAGCGAGGAGGCGCGGCTTTATGCCGAGTCCATCATCCACGCTTCCCGGATGCCCCTTCTCGTCCTCGATACCACGCTCAAGGTGGTCTCGGCGAGCAAAGCGTACCATGAGACCTTTCAGACGAGCGCGGAGGAGACAGAGGGACGATTGGTCTTTGAGCTGGGGAACGGCCAGTGGGACATTCCCAGACTCCGGAGGCTGCTGGAGGAGATTCTTCCGAGGGAGCGAGACCTTCGCGGCTATGACGTGGAACATGCGTTCGAGAGCATTGGCTGGCGCGCCATGAGAATCAACGGGCACATGATGAAGCGAGTTGGTCAGGCCGACCTCATCTTGGTGGCGATCGAGGACATCACGGATCTTCGGCTGGCAGAGATGGCAGCCGAGAAGCGCTCCGATGAGCTCGAGCGGGACCACCGCCGGAAAGACGAGTTCCTCGCCATGCTTGGCCACGAGCTACGCAATCCGTTGAGCGCGGTGGCAAACGGCATCGCTATTATCAGCGGGACCGACGGAATCCCACCGCGCGTCGAGCAGGTGAGCGCCATGATGGAGCGGCAGATCCAGCGCATGACCACGCTGCTCGACCAGATCCTGGATGTGGGGCGCGTCATCTCGGGCAAGCTCGAGATCGTGCGGGAATCGGTCGACTTGGTGGAGGCAGTCAGGTCGGGGATCGAGACGGTCACACCAATGATCGATATCGCCCGGCACGAGCTCACGACATCTCTGCCACCGGAGGGGACGGTGCTCGTCCTGGGAGACGCGGGGCGACTGGCGCAGGTCGTGGAGAACTTGCTGGCCAATGCGGTGAAGTATACCGACAACGGCGGCCGGATCTGGCTAACGGTCAAGGCCACGGAGGACACAGTCAAGCTCTCGATCCGAGACAATGGCATCGGGATGGAGCCTGAGGTCCTCGCGCACGCGTTCGAGCTGTTCACGCAGGCCCCCCGGTTCCCCGATCGCGCCAAGGGTGGGCTGGGGCTCGGATTGGCACTCGTGCGCAGCCTGGTGGAGATGCACCGGGGGCACGTCGTGGCCTTCAGCGCCGGATTAGGGTCCGGCAGCGAGTTTGTGGTGACCCTGCCACGACTGCGCACTGGACGTCTCGCGCTTCTCCGCGGCAGGCAGGCCGGTCAGCAACCGGTTGTACCTCACGAAGTCCTGATCGTGGATGATGAGGAGGACGCTGCTACGACTCTCGTGGATCTCCTGACGATGCGGGGGCACGACGTCCGAGCGGCGCACGATGGGCCTTCAGCACTGGAGGCGGCACGGGGATTCCACCCGGATGTCGTGCTTCTCGACCTGGGGCTTCCTGGAATGGACGGTTACGCGGTGGCCCGAAAGCTTCGAGAAGAGCATGGCACGCAGATGCGCATCATCGCCATGACGGGGTACCAGAAAGACGCGGACCAATTGCAGGAGGCGGGATTTGACGAGCACCTGCTCAAACCGCCCGATATCGACAGGCTGACCTCGTTGATTGCCGGGGTCGATGCCAGGGACGCTGGCCCAGGTGGTTGAACGTCAGGACAGAGAGACGAAGCGGTCTCTCACGGATCGCCCCCGGGCTCATTCGGGCTCTCCTGCTGTCCAAGAGCCTATCCCAGTGGGCGTTGAGCGATGTTCCCGGCCGCCGCTGGTTGCGCGGTACGCTCAGGGCGAGGGCTATGGCTACGGCGATGTCCACGGCAAACTCGCCGCCGTCGGCAGCTCACAGATGAAGTGGGCACCCGGCTACCTATCCGCCTCGGGGAGGGCGAAAGACATGCGAGGGATGTTGCACCTGCCGTGGCTGGCGGCACACCGTGGCTCGGGAGGTTCTTCATGGGCATGGTCACACAAAATGATGGCTGGCGCATTTCGGATGAGCTCAGAGAATCCTACACCTTCTTCCTCCACGAAAACCCCACCCGCTCGGCTGTCACCATTGCCTCAGAGCGGAATCACCTGCGCCGGGCACGGTGCGGTGACCGGTTCGCTCCCGCTCTCGATCAGAAAGCGGGCCACCCCCTGCCGTCCGCCAGCCGCGAACCCCGCAATGCCGGCGAGACCTCGCTCCGGTAGCGCGTCCGCAGGCAGCGCCCAGGCCTGCTTTCCACAGGGGACGGGGAAGTCCTGCCGGATGACGCCAGTGGCGTCGTCGCGGATCGCCACGTAGGGGCTGACGCCGAACAGCGGCGTGTCCGCGCGGATCAGATCGTAACCCTGGCGCCGCTCAAGCGAGAATCCAGGCCGGCGCGCATCTCCCCCCGTGATCGCGAGGGCCGCCTCCTGAAAAGTCGCGTTGACGATCCGCACCTCGGGGAAACGCTGCGCCGCCTGTGCGATGGGTTTCAGCATGACCTCCTGGACGACGTGCGCGCGGTCGCGAAAGTCGTGCTCGTACGCGGCCACGACCACGTCGGCGCCCGCTGCGGCCTGGGCGAAAGCGCGCTCCCACTCGCGCCCCGGTATCGCAATATCGTCCGTTCTGAGGTCAACGATCCGAAACATCCAGTGGTTCATGCGACCCGGCCGCTGGTGGTCCTCGTGACTCGGCCTGTACGGCTGCCAGTCGTCGGGCGCCGACGCCCACTGGAGCACCTCCGACAGGCGCCGCCCATCCGCCTCGATGCGATTCCAGTTGATGTGCTTCGCGTTGCGGTTGCTGAGCTCGAAGGGGAAGAACGCCTCGGTGAAATTCGTGGAATCCGAGTTTGCGGTGGGGATCTGCACCGCTCCAGGGAAATAGGCGCGCTCCAGAAGCAGCCGGTTCAGGACGTTGAGGTAGTGGCAGTTGTGAAACCAGTCGAGCCCCCAGACATTGCCGACGCCCGATCGATCGGGGTGGTTGTACATCCAGTAGATGCCGTCGCCCGCCCTGGCCATGGCCTCCCCCCAGGTCTCGACCAGGTGGTCATACACGGTAAACCACCCGAAATCGCGATTCACGGGATTTGACGAGAAGCCTGACCAGCTCACCGGAAACCACGAAAGCTGCACCGGCCGCCCGACAGAATCCCGGAGCTCATCGCGAAAGGAGCGCTCGAAATAGCGGGCGAGACCGCGGTCGACGTCCGGCCAGGTGGCGAGCAGGTCAGGGTGACGGGGATCGCGCGCGGGACCGAGAGCGTTGATTACGGGGCAGACGAAAACACGGCCTGTCATGCTAACCTCGTTTCGATGGTGGCGTCGCCGCGCCGGCCGGCATCAGCCCGTCCGATAGGGGCGCCTGACCAGACGCACGCCGGTGCGGCCCATGACATCCGCGATGGCATCGACCTGCGCCTGACTGTAACGATACGGAGTTTTCCAGTGGGCGACATCGCAGCCGTCCGTCGGGACGACCGCGATGGCCTCAACGCCGTGCCGCGACCAGCGCTTGCGGAACAGCACACTCGAATGGCCCGACAGCAAACAGCAGGACTCCAGCGGGAGAAACTCCATGGGCACGAGCGAGTTGAAGAACGTGTAGCCCTGATCGACCAGCAATGGGTCGTTGAAAAACTCGTGGGCAACGTGCTCTCCCACGAACGCCAACGCCGTTCGTGCCGCGCGGGCGCTGCCGGATACCGTCCGGGGGAGTCGCGCCAGCGCGCCAAGATAGGTCAAATCCTCATCTTCAACGTGATAGAGGATGTCATCGCCCACGCCTCTCGCGCGGAGGTCGGCGGCGATCTCGGCCCCGAACAGCGGTGAGCTGACCAGGAACAGCTCGTGCTGCGCCGCCTGCACTTCCTCATACGGGTGCAGCTTCTGCACGAACGCCTTGGTGGGGTCCCGATCATACACTGCTATCCGCGACAACAGAGACGCGTCGACCTCGCGCACAAGGTCGAGCAGCCGGTGAGCGCGGTCATTGGCTGGCGCCACTCCGATGTGGCGCGCCGACCTCATGAGGTGGGCGATTGGCAGCACCTGGATTTCGCGGTACCGAAAGCCCAAGCAGTTGAGTGACACCATCCGTCGTGGATAGCGGTCTAGCTCGGGACCCGCCGCGAGCTCGGCGAGCCAGAGCAGCTCCTGCCGCGTCTGCGGGACGATGATCACGGCGTCTCGAAGCGGTTCGCCGTCACGTGCGCGCTCCACGTCGCATACTTCCAAGATCGGTATTTGCTGGGACTCCTCGCGTGTGATGAGCGACGGCAACGTGAGCGCGTAATAGAAACGACGTTTGTCAAATGGCGGGAGTGACTTTGAGAAGTACTTGCGATATTCGGTGTTGACAAAATGTGACTCTTTGTATATGTCCGGCTCGGGGAAAAGGTCGCCGTGAAGATAGTACATGTAATCATGCAATCCGTCTTCTAGCTGAATGACAACGGAATCTGGATTTATATCATACAAACATTCCAGAATCATCTTATCGAATGGACTCAGGTGAAACCATACAGCATATATGAAGTCGATTCTGGGCAAACACTCCTTCAGCCTGTTGCGGAGAAAATATATAGAATCGTCGAGAAAATGATCTTTCGAGAAATCTATCCGCGCTCGCACAAGCTCGTGGTAGTCCAGGATCTCAACGCGATCTGCCCATCCTGCCAGCGTCTTCTTTTCCGGAATCCAATCCAGCTTTGAATCGTAAATAATAATCGCGTTGTTTATTTCAGTATTACATGCCAATTTGTAAAATAGAAAGCGTTTGTAATAGTAGGGATAGTTATCGTACATCATTGTGTACAAGATAACCGATTGCGTGTCTTTCGACACTCGCTTCCCGAGCACCGTTCTATTCACGAGGACCCTTCGCGCCGCTCAACGAAGATCGTCATCTCCCCGACTGCGCAGTCGCCCGATCACCGGCAGCGCCGTCACCGTCGGACTGGCGGCCGGTAGGCGCTGCAGCAGCACTGCGTACTCGTAGAAGCGTGCCGGCCGCTCCTCCGCGCCGATTCCCTGCATGAAGTCGCCCCGCCTGTGGAAGTAGCGCGCGCGCTCGCACCGCAGCCCGAGCGTGGTGCTCCAGGCAAGCAGCGCGGCGAAGTCGGTGTAGTGGTTGGGAATGCCCTTGCGCACCGATGCCTCCTCGGCGATGCGGGCTTCCTGGTCATCGAGGGCGAACGTATCGTTCTTCCCAGTGAGCAAGAGCTTGCCACCGGGCATCAGCACTCGCGCCATCTCTTGCAAGGCGCGCGCCTGATCGGTCAAGTCGAAAACTCCCCAGCACAGGATCTTGTCAAACGAGCGATCTGAAAAAGGCAGTGCTTCCACCGGAGCGCACGCGATCTCCGCGCAAATCTCCCCTACGCGCTCCCGGGCGGCCGCAACGGCCGCGGGGAACTTGTCGGTACCATAGGGGCGCACCCGGAAGCTCTCGTGCAGCTCCTTGAGGATGCGACCGATGCCACATCCGACCTCGAGCACCTTGTCTTCCGGTTGCAGCTCGAGCCACGCGCAGTACTGCAGGACGATATCGACGTCGGGGCGCTTGCAAACCTCGACAGGGCGCTTGTCGTCAATTCCGCGGACCCCACAGTTGGCGACGAGATAGTCGAGGTACTCCGCCGAAGACATGTAGTCAGACATGGCTCGTGCCCCTGTCTTCCGCACGACGGGCGCCATGCGAGCGCACGTGCCTGCCCTGCTGGGCGCTCGCCTCTGCCGCTTGCAGGAGGCTCAGGATGCGCTCTTCCTCCCGGAGCGAGAACGGATAGGTGCTCTTGCCTTGCAAGGCCGCGAGAAAGTGCCGCATTTCCTCGATGTACATGTTCTCCGCGTTGACGTAGCCCGGCTCGACGACCTGCTCTTCGTCGGAATACTCTTCCCAGGCGCCGGCGCCGGCGCGAAACAGCCGCACCTGCTTGCGCCCGGCGTCCCACTCGAGCACGCCCCGGTCTCCGGTGAATCGGCAGACGCGCACCGGGGTCCGGGCCACGACGTCCACCAACAGGTGGCCGAGCGCGCCGGACTCGAATCGAAGCAAGAGCTGATAGACGTCGTCGATATCGGCCTCGAGACCGGCCAGCTTGTCCTTGAAACAGCTTACCGCCGTGACCTCGCCCATGATCCAGCACAGCCACAACAGCTCGAAGGGCACCATCTCACGGCACGCCCCGGTTTCTCGCTTGCTGACGTAGTAGTCCCGGATGTGTTCCCAGGGGTGCCAGTCCGGGAGGTACTGGCCGGACTGGTACGTGAACGCAACGACGCGCCCGATAGCGCCGCTGTCGACGAGGTGCTTGAGGCGCTTGATCTGGGGGTGGCAGCGAAACGTAAAGGACGGTGCCGCCAGAATGCCGCGCTCTTCACAAAGCCGCGCAAGCTCGCCGCGACCGCGCGCCTCGACGCTCGCCTCGCAAAAGAAGCTGACGCCAAGCTCCGCGGCTCGCCACATATAGTGATCGTGAAAGTCTGGGGGCGTCGAAATGATGATGGCGTCCGGCCGCACGGCCATCGCCTCTTCCAGAGTCGCCCAGGACACGACGTCATACTTCTCGGCTGCTCGCTGCCGCCGGTCCTCGCGCGGGTCCATCCCCACAATCGTTCCCGCTTGCAGGAACTGGAGATTGCGGATACGGCGAGCACCCATTGAACCAAGGCCGACTACCAAGAATCTCATTGTTCCTCCATCAATCTACCAGCAAGTGCTCATATGTGGACAGGAAGCCTCGCCCAATTCGCGACGGATACTCGTAGTACTGATTCGAGCTCCGCCGATAGATGTCCCGAAACCGCTGCTGCCGCAGTTCATCGTCTTCGCTGTAGCGCGCGGTGCCAAACGCCCTCTCGTGCAGCTCTTCCGTGGCCGCGGCGATGTCGTCAGGGGTGTTGGCGACCGGGCGCAGCTCATGCCGCCTGAATTCCTGCCAACTGAGGATATGGCTTGCGCCGCTGCGATATACCTCACCAAAGGTCAGGAGTCGATTTTCGGCCACGCTCCAAATGTTTTTCGGCACCATCAGCTCGCGCGAGCTCAGGCCGGTATGCCCGAAAACGCCGTTACACACCACCAGCGGGACGTTGAAAATGGTGGCGATCAAGTATAGGCCCGCGGTTGAGCCGACGAAGTAGGCGCATTTCGCCGCCAGATACACGTCCATGAAGTCGGACTGAAACCGGCTCGTGGAATAGTCGATGATACGCGGATGATTGTCGTGGCGCAGCGGCTCCTTGACGATGCTGCCGACGCGAATCGCGTAGCCGCCGAGCGCGGCGACACGGCGCATCGCCGGCAGGTAGTCGTGAATGTCCGCATCGCGGAAGTCGTGATAGCACCAGTCGACGTCCGGGAATGTGGCATTGAGGTACGCGTCGTCGCGTGTGTGAAAGCACGCGAACCATGAGTCCACCCCCATTTCTGCCAAGATCGCGGCACCCTGCGACTCCTCTTGCGGCAGCCAGCGGAGCTGTGGCGGCGCCGCGTCGAGCTCGCGGCACTCAACGGTGCTGCGAAAGGAGCTCCACAGGTCGACCATGGAGGGCGAGCGGCGGAACGTCGGGGAGGTGATGATGTCAGCAAGCAAGGAGCTGCGGACGACGGGAACGCGCCGCGCGAGCATGGTGAAAAGCTGGCGATTGGCGATCCTGTCGCTGCGCCGGGAGACGAGCACGAAGGGACCCCGGTCCTTTTCCAGGTATGCCTTGCGCAGGAAGCTCTCGTTGTTGGCCGCGAGGTGCCCGATACGCTCGACGCGGATGTCGCACAGCCGCACGTGAGTGATGGGTCGGACCACCGCCAGCAGCAGGCGAAGGCCGTAGCCGAGCGCTGCTACGGCCCGCCGCCGGGCAGTGCGGAAGGCGGCGGTCAGTTGCGAGCTCTGCCTGCCGAGCAGCTTTCCGTTCCAGTGACCGAAGACGTGCACGCAATCGCCGAGGCGACTTTGTTCGACGAAGCGCGAGAACTTGCGGTAGCTGAGCAGCGTGTACAGGCGCAAGTCAAGCAAGAGGAACACCTTGTCGTACCGCCGCGAATCCGGGAGCGTACCGCCGAGGCTGACGCTTCGCCGGGTGATGCGCAGGATGGGGAAGACCGCATCGATGCGGGGATCCTCTACCGGATTGGGACTGAGAACGTGGATGCTGCGGCCGGGCCGGGCGATGAGGTCGAGCAGCGCGCGCAGGCACGGCTGCCCCGCGGAGCGGACGATCAGGAAACGCTGCTCGCGGTCCATCATTCCTCCAGTGGCTCGTCGAGCTGATAGCTGCGCCGCGCCGGCCGGCCGATCAAGCGCCACATCGCCATGGGCGACAGGCCCCGCGCCGGCCGCTTGGCCACGACGTTTTCCTCGGAAAGCAGCTCGCCGGCGGTGATCGATCGCGCCGCCACCAGGCACTTCCGGACCACCGCGGTGTTTTCCAGCTCCGCGGCCTGCGGGGTCTTATTTTCGGATCCCAGTGCCTCTTCTACCGCCCGGACCGCGTTCACCAGCTCGGCCAGCTCCGCGGGCGAGATCGACGCCGCATGGTCAGGACCCGGCATCTGCTTGTCGAGCGTGACGTGTTTCTCGACGATGACGGCGCCGCGCGCGACAGCGGCGACGGCCACGGCGATTCCGGTGGTGTGGTCGGAGTACCCCACGGGCAGGCCGAAGGCAGACCGCAGCGTATCCATTGCCCGCAGGTTGACGCTGCGCCAGGGGGCCGGGTAGGCCGTGGTGCAGTGGAGCAGCGTGACGCCGTCGGCCAGCGCCGCCCGGGCTGCGGCGCTCGCCTGGACCGCGCGCAGTCGTTCCGGGGTCGGCCACGACCGCGCCTCCAGGCGCCCAAACGCGATCACTGCCAGCGCCTCCTCTACTTCTCCGAGCGTGGCCATGCCGGTAGAGAGAATCACGGGCTTTCCCGTTCGGCCCGCCTGCAGCAGCAGCGGCCCGTTGGTGATCTCGCCGGAGGCGACCTTGATCCGCGGCACGCCGAGACCCACGAGGTAGCGCAGGCTGATCTCGTCAAACGGTGTCGACAGGAGCTCGATTCCTACCTCCTCGCAGTGCTCGCGGAACCGTTCGTGCTGCTCTTCTGACAGCTCGAGGCGGGTGAGCATATCGCGCTGGTCCCGAGCCAGGCTAGCGCCGGCACGCTGGTAGGCGGCGAGAGGTGCCCGGCCGGTAACCAGGCGGTCGGCGCGGAAGGTCTGAAACTTGATGGCATCGGCGCCGGCGGCTCTGGCGGCGTCGATGAGCGCCAGCCCGATCTCGGTCGAGCCGTTGTGGTTGACGCCGCCCTCCGCGATGACAAAGACACGAGCTTCAGGTAGCTTCATTGCGGTCCCCCCACCCTGGCCCTCCCCCGCTTGCGGGGGGAGGGAGAGAGAGGTCGCTTCCCACTCGCGCGCCTGCGGGGAGCGGGGCGTCGCTTCCGCTCTCGTCGGCGAGCGCATCAAGCTTCTTCTCGAGGTGCGCGTCCTCGTCGAAGAGGCGGCAGCCGCGACAAAACGAGATCTCCCCGCGCTTTCCCTCCCGGTGTAGGCGTCTGACCCGGGCGAATCCCTCGCCGCGCCACACCGCAGCGATGCTGTCGCGATTGACGTCGCCCAAGCTCATCCTGGCGTCGAAGTCCTGGGGGCAGAGCGGAACGAGGCCCATGGTCGTGACGTGTAGCGTCGACCATGGCAGCACGCACGGGTGAAAAACCTCCTCATACGGCGGGACGCCGTCGAAGGCATGCTGATTGCCCCAGTTGTGCGGCCGTTTGAAGTAGATCCGGTCGTGGGGGAGGCGCTGATCGTCCCACGCGTGCAGCCACCGCGAGATGCGCGGGCGATCGTGGGAGCTTGCCGGATCAAGGAAACATACTCCGCGGACGCGAATCAGAAAATCTGGGCGGAGTCGGTTCCGCAGCGCGAAGAAGCGCCGGATGTTTGCCATGACCGTGTCGAAGCTGAGGCGCACGCGCAGCTTTTCGTATTCTTCCCGCTCAATCGAGTCGATCGAAAACATGATCTCGTCCAGCCCCGCCTCGAGCAGCGCGACCGCTTTGGCTTCGGTCAGCAGCGCCGCGTTGGTGGACATGGTCACGCGCCTGATTCCCGCGTCCTTGAGGCGCTTTACCCGCGCCACGATCTTCTTGTCCATGAGCGGCTCCCCCGCGCGCTGCACCATGACGACGCGAACCCAATCGGCGTGCTCTGCGAGCTCCGCGGCGATCCTCTCGAAGAGCGGGTCGGGCATGACGGGTACGGTCTTGTCCCACTGCGCAACGGCGCAAAACGGGCAACGAGCGTTGCATACGCGGACCGTCTCGATCTGGAAGTACTGGGGAAAACGCAGAGCCTCATCGAGCGCCGCGAGCCCCAGGCGGCGGCGAATGTCGTCGAGCTCTGCCTGCAGCGCCGTGCCGCTCAGGTTGTCGGTGTATAGCGTCATCGCCGGCGCGGCTCCGCAGGCGCCGCTGCCGCGGTCTCCGCGAGCAGCTCGGGGGCGGGGAAAGGAAAGATGGGGGGGGCCGCGAGCGCGCGCTTCGTGAAGATGCGGCAGCCGGTCTCGTCGCTTTCCGCCGGACCCCATGGGGCGTATTCCGTGCCCCCGGGCGAGAATGGGCCACTGGTGGTTTCGTGGAGCACGACGATTTCCGCAAGCGGCACGACGGTGTGCCACAACATCCTGTTGAGGCGATAGTAGAACGGCTTTCCGGAGGCGGCTGGCCCCATGTCCAGGCGACCGGTCGGAGTGCCATCGTCCGCAAAGAACACCACCGCGAGCTCGCCTTGGACGAGGTGGAACGACTCGACCTTGTCTTCGTGCCGGTGCGGCGAAACGAAGGAATCGCCGCAGAACGCGATGAGCATCTCGTGGACGCGGCTGGCGTGGTCGGCGTGGAAGCAGTAGCGAGCGCGCCGCAACGGGCTGCGCCGGGCGAGCTCGAGCAATGGTGAGATGTGGTCCTGGCGCACCGAAACCAGGTCAGCGTGGCCGAGGAATATCGCGCTCATGCGCCACCCTTTCCCAGGAAGCCGCGAACCCCCGCGACGACGATTTCCGTCTGTTCGTCGGAGAGTTTTTCGTTAACGGGCAGCGACAGGATTCTGCTCACAAGATGATCGGCGTTCGACACGGCCGGGGCACCGCGGTCCCGGTAGGCTGGTTGTTGGCACATCAGCAAGGGATGCTGGACTTTCGCTTCGACGCCGTGCGCCGCGAGATGCGCGAGGAGATCATCTCGATGCTCCGTACGCACGATGTAGGAATAGTAGACATCGAACGACTCGGCGGATCTGGGCGGCGTCTGGAGGATATCGCCGAGGGCGTCGTCGTAGTATTGAGCGATCTGGCGCCGCCGCGCAATCACCTTTTCGACGCCCTGCAGGCGATAAAGGAGCATTGCGGCCTGCAGCGTATCCATACGGTAGTTCGAGCTCGGCTGCTGGCAGATTTCCTTGTTCACGATGCCGTTGTACGTGAGCGCTCCGATTCGGGCGCGGATCTCCTCGCAATCTGTCAGCACGGCGCCGCACTCACCGCACGCGGCGAGGATTTTCATGGCGTTCATGCTCAAGGCGGCGCTGAGCCCAAACGACCCGGCGGGCCGGCCGCAGTAGCGCGCGCCCCACGCCTGCGCCGCGTCCTCGACCAGAGCGACGCGGCGATCTTCGCAAAGAGTAGTCAGCGCGGCCATGTCGCCGCACCTCCCTGCGTAGTGAACGACGACGACCGCTCGCGTCCGCGGCCCGATACACGCCGCCGCGGACTCCGGGTCGATATTGAGGTCGGCGCGGATGTCGGCGAAGACCGGACGAGCGCCCAGCAGCGCCACCGCGTTTGCCGTGGCCACAAAGCTCAATGCGGGCACGACGACCTCGTCTCCGGGCCCGACGCCGAGGCCGCCGAGCGCCAGGGTCAACGCGGCGGTCCCTGAACCGACCCCACACGCGAAGCGCCGCTCACAGCGCGCTGCGAGCTCCGCCTCCAGGTCCGCCACCTCCGGCCCCCCGACGACCCGCCCGTGCGCCAGGATCCGATCGACTGCATCCAGCAAGCCCCGGCGCTCGACGGGATCCACCACTCTCAGGTCGAGAAAGGGCACGCGGAACGGGGAACGGGCCGCTTCAGCGCCGCCCGGAGCCGGCAGCCCCCACCCCTGCCACCCCCCGCCCGCGGGGGGAGAGGAGGGCCGGGGTGGGAGGAAAACCGGCGCGCCATATTGCCGGGCCACCTCGTCAAGACATGCCTCCATGTCGGCGAACGGTTCGCGGTAGAGTTGCCGCAGTCGGCGGTTGCTCATCGTCGTATCGCGCGGCCGCACCGGGCCGATACCGAGATCGCGAATGGCGATTCTCTCCAGCCTCGAAGGAGCCACTGAAAGCCGTGCCGCCAGCCGCTCCGCAAGCTCATGGCGGGTCCACGCATTGTCCCCACACAGATGCACCAGCCCGCAGGTGCACAGGCGCTGGAGATGCAGCACGACACGCACGAAGTCCTCCCGCAAGATCGGGTTGAAGCGTTGATCGACCGCTGCCCGCACCACGCCACCCGCCGCCCACGTGGCTGCCAGCTCATCGAGCAGCGTGCCATCACCCCTGGTGGTGGAGAAAACCTTGCTGACCCGGAGAATCAGCGCTCGGCCGTCAAACATCTCCGCCAAAAGCTGCTCCACGGCGCGCTTCTGCTCCCCGTACGCGACTATGGGGTGGGGTTCATCGATTTCGGTGTATGCGCCGCGCTCACCGTCGAACACGAGATCCGTCGAGATAAACACCGGCCGGATCTCTTGCTCGCGCAACGCTTCCAGAAGCTGCTGGGTGCCGGTGACGTTGATTTCTGCCGAACGCGCCTGCTCCGCCTCGCAGCGCGCGACAGTGGCGATCCCGGCGGCAATGATTGCCTCTTCGATCCCCAGCTCCCGCAGCCGAGGTCGCAGCGTGCGCTTGTCGGCAAGGTCGAGGGGGAGCAGCTCGCCGCCGCGCCGCGGCGCCCGGCTCGTGCCCACCGTGCGCGCATCCGCGGCCAGGTGCGCCTGGTAGAGCGCGCGACCCAGGTAGCCGGTGGCGCCGATGACTGCCGTCCTCGGCAGGCGTGGCGTCGCAGTCCCAGGCGCGCTCACACCGCCCCCCGCGCCAGCTCGAGCTGTGCCTTGGTTCCGAGATCCATCCAATCACCCGAGATGCGATAGCCGGCCACGCGCTCGCGCCGGTCGAGGCAGTCCGCAAGCACGTCCGGAAGTCCCATGGCGCGATCTGCGGGGATTCGCGCCAGCAGATGCGGTTCCAGGACGTAGATTCCCGCGTTGACCGCAAGGACCAGCAGCGGTTTCTCCGCGATGCCGCTGACGCGCCCGTCTTCCAGTGTGAGGACACCGTACGGCACCAGGTGCTGGTATTCGCCGACCCCAACCGTTGCCGCGGCGCCCTGGGCACGGTGAAACTCGAGCAGCGCTTCCACGTCGAACTGGGTGATGAGATCTCCGTTCAGCACCAGCAACGGGTGCTCGGGCGCTTCCGGCAGGAGCGCGAGCCCGCCGCCCGTGCCCAGCGGCCGCTGCTCCTTCAGGTAGCGAAGGTGGCACCCAAACCGCTCGCCGGCGCCGAAGTAGCTCTCGATCACATCCGCCTTGTAGCTCACGGCAAGAAAGATTCGCGTGACTCCATAGCCCACCAAGTGCAGGATGAGCCGCTCCAGGATCGGCCGGCCGGCCACCCTGAGCATGGGTTTCGGAGTGGTGTCAGTAAGCGGCTGCAGGCGTTGGCCGCGCCCCCCGGCCATGATCACCGCCCAGTTGGGCTTCTTGCGGATGCCGATGAGTTGCTGCAGATGCTGCAGTCCGACGAGCCGATGGTCGTCGTCCAGGATCGGAACCTGATTGATCGATCGCGCCTTCATCAGGTCGATGATCTCGGCGCGGCTGGTGCCGCGGTGCACCCAGGTGTAGGCGCGGTTGCAGCGCGGGCCGATAGGATCGTTCATCCGGGCGTCCGCGAGGAGCGCCACGCGGATGTCGCCGTCGGTGACCGTGCCAACGAGCCGCCGCCCGCCGTCGACGACCAGGCTGATCTGCAAACCGCCGCGCGCAATCGCCTCCATGGCGTCGCGAATCGTCGCCTCGGGCGCGATGCAAATCTTGCTCAGCAGCTCCGCGATGTCACCGGCAGCGGAATCGAGTATCATACGAACCCCAAGTGGTCCGGGTCGGCCTCCAGATAGCCGAAAACGGACTGATTCTTGGCGTGAGCCACACAGTGGTGATTACAGTCCCTGGAAGGGTCGATCCTGAAGAACTTGCTCTTGTCAGCCATCCAAAAGTCTGCGAACCGCCGATCCTTGATGGATCCGATCAACCCGCTGTCGAGATTGTACGCCTTGTCCTGGCATGAATAAACGTTCAGGTCCGCGCCGATGACGGGCAGAATTTGCAGGTATGGGCACCACGAGTATTCTTTGGCGAACGTCGTGAGCTGCGCGTGATAGGCATTGTGGATGTCGAATCCGTCCCCCGCCAGCTCCTCCTTGGCGCGCCTGATCTGTTCTTCAACGATCGAGGAAATGTTTGCGTGGTAGGCGTTCGTCTCGCTTCTATCGTTGCTGACGATGCACGGTGAGACCTTGGCGCTCGCCACGCCGGCATCCTTGAGGCGGCGGACAAGCTCAAGAACGTGGCCGGCGTTGCCGCGATCGACGATGACGGAGACACCGAGGTGGCAACCACCGCCGAGCCTGGCGAAGGCCTCGATGTTCTGCACGACTTTGGAGAATTCGCCGATCTTGGTGTTGCGGTACTTTGCGTAGCTTTCGTCATCCCAGCCGTCGATCGAAACCCGCACCCAGGTCGCATTATGCGCGAACACCTCGGCCACCTCGCCACACAGGCGGGCGCCATTTGTGAGCGAGGCGAAGCGCACCGGGCTATCGGCGAGCCGGCGGGCGGTCTCCAACAGATAGGGGTAGACGAAAGGGTCGCCGCCGCCGCTGAACGTCACCGCCTTCACGCCCAGCGCGGCCACGTCCGCGACGATCTCCGCCATTTTTTCCCGCGGAATCTGGTCGCGAATCACCATGTCCTTCCCGAGTTGCAGCTCTGGAGTGCGATATGCGCAGTACCAACAGTGGTGATTGCATACATTGGTCGGCTTGATGCGGATATGAATCGGTGGCTGAATCTCCGCGACCTCCGGCAACAGAGAATCCAGCTTCTCCGCGAAGTGGAAGATCTTCATGGTTGAATATCTGGAGCTCATTGACCCTTCTCGTCCTCCCCTGCCTCCGGGTTGGTTCAGTGACCTCGCGACCGGTGTCACTCGAAGTAGATAAACTCGTAATCCCCGCGATATCCGAAATGATTCATGAGCCACACCCAGGCTTCCGGTGTGTAGAAAGATTCGCAGGTGAGCGCCCAACACTGCAGGTTGAATAGCTCCTGCTCAGTGCGGAAGCTCTCCACCGTGATGAAGCCGTTTTTCCCGACGCGGTCGATCTCGGAAAAAGCCTGCGCGAGGTCGAACACCTGCAAGTTGTGAAGTGTCGTGATGGAAATGACGAGATCGAACTGTTGATTCGCGAACGGAAAAGGGTCCTGGGCGCGATGGGCGAAAAGGCTCCGGCGGATTTCGGTCTTTGCCGCGGCGAGGGCGTAGGGGGAGACGTCGAACCCACACAGGCGGGCGCGAGGAAGAACCCGCGAGAGCTCGTAGAGGAGAAAGCCCTTGCCGCAACCGACATCGAGAACGGCGGCATCGTCACGCAGCTCGAATTGCGCCGCGAGTTGTTCGGCGACCGCGAGCCAGCGGCCGTCGTAGGCGTAACCGCCGTACCCGTACCGGCGCTCGCCATCCCAAAAGTCCCGACCGTATTGGCGTGCGACGCGCATGCACTCGGCCTTCCGATCCATCATGCGCGCAAGGTAGTCGCGGGAGGTCGAGCGATGCAGCGGATTGATGATGTCTAGCAGTCTGCCCACGGTTACACTGCCTTTCGCCGCGCCGCCGCGCGGGTTCCGAGTAGTCGTCTGACGGTGGCGGCGATGCCCGCCGCGGAAATCCCGTGCCGCTGGCGCAGGTGTCTGCAGTCCTGGATCTCGTGAATGAAGCCGTCAGCGATTCCGAGCGTGTGCAGGCGCCAGCCCACGTGATGGCGGGTGGCGAGCCTGGCGATGAGCGAGCCGAGACCGCACCCCACGAAATGCTCTTCGACCGTGACCACGTGCCGCATCTCGGCGAGGAGGGGAACAAGGGCGTCTTCGGCGAGCGGCTGGAGCAGGGGCAGGGCGATTACCAGCGGGCAGGCTCCCTCGGCGCCGAGCGCCTCCACCGCGGCGATGACCTCTTCGGCGACCGACCCGTGAAACAGTAGCGCCACCTCCGCTCCCACTTGCAGCACCTGCGGCAGGGTAATGTCGATGTCGCCATGCGTGTGAAATGTGGGTTCCCCGCGTTTGGGCAGCCGTACGTAAACCGGTGCGGTGGCTTGCAGCGCGAACGCGGCTGCGGCGCGCGCTTCCACGGGATCGATCGGTGAGAGCACCGTCAGATTGGGGAGGGTTCGGCAAATCCCCAGGTCCTCGACCGAATAGTGCGTCATGCCCGCCGGGGCATAGGTTACACCACTGCCGATTCCCGTCAGCACGACCGGCAGGCGCTGATAGCAGATATCGTTGCGGACCTGCTCGTAGCAGCGGTAGAGAACGAACGGGATGATATTGTAGAGAACCACGCGAAACCCCGCCATCGCGAGACCGGCGGCAAAGCCCGCCATGTTCTGCTCGGCCACGCCCATGTTCAGAAACCGGTGCGGGTCCGTGCGCTGGAACTGGTCGAAGACGCCGAGGCCCGCGTCCCCGCTCAAGATGAAGACCTCGGGCCGCTCCTTGCTCAGGGCGATAACCGCATCGATGAAGGAGCTCCTCACTGCAACTCCTCCATGGCCCGTGCCCTCAGCTCCGCGGTGACGACGTAGTAGTGCCACACGAGCTGGTCCTCCATGAACGACACACCCTTGCCCTTGACGGTGCGCGCCACGATCATCTTGGGCCGGCCGCCGGAGCGCTGGGCGATGGCGTCGCACAGGGCCTCGTGATCGTGGCCGTCTACGTCGACAGCATGCCAGCCGAAGGCGCGCCACTTGTCGGCGACCGGCTCGAAGCTGCAAAGCTCCGTCGCCCGACCGTACCCCTGGAGGTTATTGAAGTCGAGAAACACAGTGACGTTGTCCAGGCCGAGCTTCGGGGCGAACATGGCACCTTCCCAGATAGAGCCTTCCTGCGACTCTCCGTCGCCGATCAAGGCGTAGACGGCCTGCGGGCTCCGCCGCAGCTTGAGGCCGTAGGCGAGCCCGAGGGCGACGTTGAACCCGTGCCCCAGCGAACCCGCCGAGACCTCGATGCCACGCCCGGTAAAGCGGTCCAGATGTGCCGGCAGTGCGCCGTCGTTGAGGAAGTAGGAGTCGGCCTGCCCGGGCTCGAGAATACCGGACAGATCGAGTGCCGCGTACAGGCACATCGCCGCGTGGCCCTTGCTGAGGACAAAGTAATCACGGTTTTCCCACGGGCGCAGGCGCAGCACCTCGAAGTAGAGCACCGCCAGGATGTCAGCACAGGAAAGCGCCGAGCCGACGTGCGCGCTCCCCGAGCGGTGCGCCATGTCGATGATCCGCCGCCGGATCTCCAGCGCCCGCCGCCGCGTTTCGCCGCTACTGTCGTGCGAGCTCATGTACCGATGTCACCACTTCGTCGATGTCGACGTCGCGCATGCACTGCCGGCCGCTCGGGCAGCGCGGGGCATAGCACGGCGCCAGATCGCACTCCCGCCCCGCGAGAATTGCTCGACCTCGGCCGTAAAAGAAAATCTCCTCGGCATCGGTCGGGCCGAACATCGCTACCACCGCCTTGCCCAGGGCCAGCGCGATGTGGACTCCGAGACTGTCCTGAGACACCAGGATCCGGCAGGAATTGATCCAGTCCATGTACTGATAGAGGTCTTCCAGCCCCTGTTGCCAGCTTGTCGTGAAGCCGGCGCCACGCAGCCGATGCTCGAGCTGCTCCCACCGCGGCCGCGGCATGGCCTTGGACGGCCACTTTGGCCCGATCATGTGATTCAGCCCGATGTCGACTGACGCGTCCGTCGCCGGACGATAGCCAATCTCATACGGTTGTTCCCGCCACGACACGCCCATCATCTCGATGAGGACCTTCTGCCAGCACGCCTTGGCCTTGCCATTGGCTCGTTTCTGCGCGATGTAGTCGATAAAGTTCAGGCCGCGCTCATAGGCGTGGTAATTGCCAGTCAAACTGTCGAAGCGGAAGCCATATTTGGTCCAGGCGTCGATCATGTCCGCCACCGCGCACACGCCCGGGATTTTCTCGAGGTTCACCAGGACGTCGAACTTCTCGCGCATGAGCTGAAACGGCACGAACTCGTCCCAAACCAGGATGCGATCGATCCGCCGGTGACCGTGCAAGAGAGGTTCTGCGGACGCCGACACGACCCAACTGATATGCGCCCCGGGATGTCGTTCCCTGAGGGCTTCCAGAATGGGGGTCGTGCGCACGACATCCCCGAGGCTAGCGACCCGTCCGATCTCCGGGTCGAGCGTCTCCGAATAGCCGAGCTTGAGAATGAGGATCTTGGGTCTGCTGTTCATATGAAATTTACGTGGTCTGGTTCGTTGGCAACGACCTCCAGAAATTCGTTTGCCCGCGCCATACGGCAGTTCAGCCGGCACTCCCTGCCGAGCTGAAGGCCATGCTCCCCGAAGTGTATGGAATCGCTGCGCGCCTTGCCGAAGAGAATCTCCTCCACGTCATCGGAGAGCACGTTGCCGGCGCGAAACCTGGGGTCTCCGAGAAAGACGCTGCAGGTGTAGAAGTCGCCGCGCGCGGTAATGTAGCCCCAGAATGGCAAGGCGCGGCAGTGTTGGAACTGGAAGCTCCGCTGTTGGTAACGCTCCATCGCCTCCTCGCGCAAGAGGACGCGCATGGCGGTTCGCTTCTGATGCTTCCTGGTCACCTCCCGCAGCCAGTCGATACGTTCCGGCGGATACGCGACGTCGATTGGCGCCAACATCTGCGGGTGGCGCGAGAACGGTTTGATGACGAAGTAGTCGACGCCCATGGGTGCGAACCGCTCGATGGCGTTCTCGAGATCGCCGAAGTTGGCGTCGAGCGCGACGAACTGAACGCCGATCGTCGTCTTCAGGGCCGTCCGCTGCCGCTCGGCAACGGCCGCGGCGATGCTGGCGAGAGTCTTGTCAAACGCGCTTCTGGCAACGCCATGGACCTGGGCGTAGACGTCTGCTGAACCCGCGTCGACGCTGAACTTTACCCACGTCATGGCCGGCAAGAGCTCCCGCCAGACAGCTTCGGATCCGAGCATCCCATTGGTCGTCAGCGCCACGTCGATTCCGCATTCCCGGGTTCTGGCGACGAGCTCAGCAAAATTTCTGTGCAGCAGCGGCTCCCCCTCGCCAGCGTACATGATGCTGCGCACGCCCGCTTTGCCCATGGCCCCGAGCGCCCTCGCGAAGCCGGCAACGGGCAGCAGGACGGCTCTGGCTTGCGCGAAGTCGATGCCGCAGAAGAGGCACTTGTGGTTACAGTAGGCGACAGGGGAGACTTCGACGTAGATGGGGGTAATCGTGCGCCGACGCTGCCACTCGGCGACGCGATCGAGATGCCAGAGAAGCTTGTGGCCGTCGATCCGATAATCCGTCATGAGTGGACGCCGTCAGCCGTCTCCCCCCGCTCGCGGGGTGAGAGTGGGGACCGGCCTGTGCCGGGGTGACGGATGTGCGCCTCCGCCCGCTCGGTGGCGGAGGTGAGGTAGGCAGCATCAACGTTTCTGATCTCCACACTGGTGTGACCGAAGATTTGCAGCCGGTTGGTCTTGACCTTGACGTCGCACGGGTTGCAGTCGCCGAGAAATGCGCAGTACCGAAACGCGTCCAATGCACCTGCGTCGAAACCCGGATCCAAGATGTGGCCAATGGGACCGCGACCGCGGTAGAGGTCCGAGTGGCAGCGGAAAACGTATCCCGCGGGGTCGACGATGAGCTCGGTGGTCCGGCACTCGCACCCGCGATAGGGCTGGCCGCTGACTGCGCCTTCGTACTTGTATGTGCCGTGAAGCGCGTTTTGCCACAAGCCGAGAAACTCCTTCCAGCGAAAATCGAGACCTCTCGCCAGACACTTGTCGCCCGCGCGCTCCAGCTCGGATCGCAGGTGCGGATCTGGATGGCGGATGCCGTAGATGCCGACGCGGAAGCCGGCGGCCTCAAGTCTGACGGTCTTCTCGATAATCGCGTCGATGTCGTTCTGGCCGGGGTGGTAGGTGACGCGAATCGCGGCATAGGGCGCTTCCCTTACGAAGCGGGAGACCGGCACGTTGCGGATGAGCTCTTCGACGTCGAAGCCCATGTTGGTCAGAAGATCCATCTTGAGCGCGGGGTCGGCGCGCTGCGCGAGCGCAAAGAAGCTCCGGCTCAGCGTGGGCTCCCCGCCCTGCAGAGTCAAGGGAAGATCGGCGCGAAGCCGCAGGCGATCTATCGCCAGGAGCCACTCTTCGGTGTCCAGGTGCTTGCGTTTGGCGACGGCGTAGCGCGTGCCGCCGTCGTGGAGATTTATGCAGTACGCACACCTGAGATTGCAGGCGAGCGTGAGGAAGAACGCAACGTAGTTGTGATGTGCCGAAAGGGAAATCGCCGGAAGCCGGTCCATACGCACCTGCATGGCCAGGGTATGAAGACACTCATACGTCTATTATCGGTGCGCTGCTGAAATTCTTTAGCTGCGGGCCAGGTGCTGCGGCAGCGAAGCCGACGTTCTTGCTCAAGCACCTCAGAGGGCCTGCCGATAAGGGATCAGGAGCCGACGATCGCAAGTCGATCGCATCGCCGGCCGAGTGGAATGAATCACCACGCGCGTGCGAGCAGGCGGTGTCCGCTACCTCCATCATCATCCCCAACCGCAACCACGCGTCGTTTCTCGGCGCGGCGATCGAAGGTGCGCTGGCTCAGTCGCGCCCACCGCTGGAGATCATCGTCATTGACGACGCCTCCACGGATGACAGCGCGGCCGTCGCTGAAGCCTACCGGACAGCTCACCCTGGCGTCGTAAGGCTGCTGCGGAACGATCAGAACGTGGGATGCGAGGGTACTCTCAACCGCGGTATCGAGGTTGCCCAAGGCGACTATCTCGTGCTCGGATCCGCCGACGACCGGCTGCTCAACCACACCTGCGCGCTCGGTGTGGAGCAGCTCGAGCGGCACTCCGGCGCGGCCTTCTGCTGCGGCGATACGTGCCATTTCAGCAGCGATCCGGAAACCGGCGTGGTCGAGCCCGCGGGTCGCTCGACAGCTCCGGTATTCGTGTCCCCGGAGACGTTCGTCGAGCGTTTTGGCGGTGGCCTGATCGCTGGCGGAGCGGCGGTGGCGCGGGCGAGCCAGGTGCGCGCGGCTGGCGGTCTGAGGCCCGAGCTGCGCTGGCACGCGGACTGGTTTCTGTACATGACCATGGCGTTCCGGTCGGGGTTTTGCTACGTGCCCACGCCGTTTGTGGCCCTGCGCCTCGACGCGGGCTCGTACGGATCGGCGGGCTCCGCGAACTCGGTGTGGCAGGACGCGGTGCTCACGGCGCTGCTCGAAACGGTGGACCGCGAGTGCCCTGACCTCCACGGCGCCTTTGTCCGCGCCGCGGTGTTTGACTTCTTCGGCCCCGTGCTGCGCGAGCTCGTCGCGAGAATCCCCAGTCTGCAGCGGGAATCGATCATCCGCTTGCTGGCGCCGCCGGCCGCGGACGTTGTCGCCGCGCGCAAGCACACGGGAGCGCGCGCCGTGATTCGGCAGGCGCTCGTTCGCCATGCGCCGATCCTGCTTTCGGCACCGGGCCCCGTGGCCGTGTACGGCGCCGGCGGCCACACCGAGATGTTGCTCGAGATTTGGGAGGAGCTGCGCCTCCCCCGGCCCGATCTGCTCGTGGTCTCCCCTCCCGCGGTCTACCGCGCGCGGTTCGGGCTCCGCGTCTTTGCAATCGACGACCCCGATCTCCGCCACCTCGGCCTCGTGGTTCTCTCCTCGCGATCGTATGAACCGGCCATGGCAAGAGTCATGCGGCAAGCTCGACCGAACACTCCCTTCTTGTCGATCTGGTCACGATGGTAGCGCTTTCCCGATACACGACCATCGTCATTGTCGCTCGCAACGCCGCTGCCACGATCGCCCGCGCCGTACGTTCCGCGCTGGCGCAGCGCCCTGCCTCCATTCTCGTCGTCGATGATCAGTCCAGTGACGGCACTGCCGTCTGTGCTCGGGACGCCGGAGGCGATGCGGTCTCGTGCGCCGTCGTGCCGCAGCACGTGGGACTGGGGCACGCGCGGCGTTTCGCGCTCCGCCACGTCACCAGCCCCTTTCTGGCCTGGCTCGATGCGGATGACGAGCTGCTGGAGGGGCGAATCGAGCGCCTGGTTGCGGAGCTGAGCGAGCGCGGCTGCGACTTGATGTTCGACGCCGCCGCCCTGCACGACGGCGCGACCGGTGTCCTGGTGCGCAATCTGCCGGTGCCGGCCTTCATGCTGGAACCGGACGGCCCGCTGCGACTGTTCGAGCGCAACTACCTGCCGGGCCTGGCATGGCCGGTGGTGCGCACCGATCTCGCCCGCCGCGTCGGCTATGACCCCTGCCTGGCCACTGCAGACGACATCGATTTCGCATTGCGCGCCCTGCGGGCCGGGGCGAGAGTCGGCGTCTCCGCGGCGATCGGCTACCGGCAGTACGCACTTGCGAACAGCCTTTCGCGTGACCTTACCCTGCAGCGGTCGTGTCTCCGCCAGGCGCTCGCCAAGCACGCATATGCGGACGTGCACGAGTTTCTTCTTGGACACGGCATGGCGCGCGACCGCGTTTCCTGGACGCTGTGCTCGATGGCGCTGTTTCGCGGCGAGTATGAACAGGCGATGGCGTTCCTCGACGCGGTGCTCGGCGGCAATGGTCTCGAAGATCTTGACCTGGGATTCGTCCGCGGCACGATCCTGCTGCTCTCCGCCGACCTTGCCGGAGCGCGCCGTGCGCTGGCTGTCGCGCGGGCGCGGGCAAGCAAGCCGGAGTGCCTGAACAACCTCGGCGTGGCCCTCCGCCTTGGCCATGAGGAATCGGCGGCCCAGGACTGTTTTGCGGAGGCCTTGCGGCGCTTCCCGGGGTACGTGGATGCAGCGCGAAACCTCCGCAACCCTGCAGCAGCACATATCACGACGCACCCTCTGCGAGCTCACCCCAGTCGCAGCGAATACGACCTGGGGGAGCCACGCCTCGCACCATCACCCGCCCCAGGAGCTGCCTCGCCGCCATGGATGCCAAGCTCGGCCTGTTTGTAATCGCGCGCCTCAGATCATCTCGGTTACCAGAAAAGATGCTGGCGGACGTTGCCGGTCGGCCGGCGCTCCAGTGCGTGCTCGAGAGAATGTCGCTGCCGCGGCTTCCGGAGATCCGCGTGCTCTGCACTACCGTCGAGCCGGAGGACGACGTTCTGGCGGAGCTCGGCCGGCGCCTCGGTTGGATCGCCTACCGAGGGCCGGTCGACGACGTGCTTGCACGCTACCTCGGTGCTGCGACGGAGCATGGCCTGGACTTTTTCGTCAATGTCGACGGCGACGACCTGCTGTGCAGTTGGGAGCACGTTGACCTGATCCTGGAACGCTTCGCGGTGACCGGTGCCGACTACATTTGTTGCACCGGCTTGCCATTCGGCGCCGCACCGCTCGGAGTGAAGACCTCGGCGCTGGCGGACGTCTGCCGGCGCAAGAAAGAGACCGATACCCAAGGCTGGGGAAAGTATTTTGCGGACTCCGGGAGGTATCGGGTGGAGCGTATCGCGGCAACGGGCGAGGGAGCCGGCTACCGCATGACTCTCGACTACCCGGAAGACCTCGCCTTCTTTCGAGCCGTGCTCGGACGACTCGGCAGCGCTCACGAAGAGCTCACGATTGCGAGCATCGTTGCGTTTCTGCAGGCCAACCCGGAGGTCGCCGCGCTGAGCCAGGCGGTTTCTGCGGCCTACTACGAGCGGTTTCGTACACTCCATGCTGGTTTCGATCACAGCGCGTTCGAAGCCTGAGGAAGGGTCACGACTGAACATGAACAGCGACGCCGCCGAGCTGTACGCGCGGGCGAAAACCCTCATTCCTGGCGGAACCCAACTACTATCCAAGCGCCCCGAGCGGTTTCTCCCCGAGGGGTGGCCGACGTACTACACCAGAGCCAAGGGCAACCGCGTCTGGGATCTGAACGGGCGCGAGCTCATCGACATGACGTACAGCGGCATCGGTGCGTGCGCGCTCGGCTACGCCCATCCCGAGGTCGACGCCGCGGTGACCGCGGCAATTCGGCTCGGGAATATGTCGACGCTGAACTGTCCCGAGGAGATCGCGCTCGCGGAACGTCTCTGCGCTCTCCACCCTTGGGCGCGGATGGCGAGATTCGCACGCTCGGGAGGTGAGGCCATGGCGATTGCGGTGCGCACCGCCCGCTGCGCGACGGGGCGAGATCTCGTCGCCTGCTGCGGCTACCACGGCTGGCACGACTGGTATCTCAGCGCAAACCACGCGCCCGGCGACCCTCTGGCGACCCACTTGCTTCCCGGGTTGTCGCCGCGCGGTGTGCCGCGGGCGCTCCGCGACACGGTTCTTCCGTTCGACTTCAACGACGCGCCGGCGCTGGCGGCGATTGCCGATCGCCACCGCGGTGAGCTGGCCGCGATCATTATCGAGCCGACGCGGCACGTCCTGCCCACGGCGGAATTCGTCGCGGCGCTGCAGGCCGCGCGGGCCAGCACGGGCGCAGCGCTGATCGTCGACGAGATCACCGCGGGCTTTCGCCTCACCACTGGCGGCGCGCACCTCGTTCTCGGACTGGCGCCGGACGTTGCCGTCTTTGCCAAGGCCCTCAGCAACGGCTACCCAATGGCGGCGGTGATCGGCACGGCGGAAGTGCTCCAGGCGGCAGCGGACACTTTTATCAGCAGCACCTACTGGACCGAACGCATCGGTCCGGTCGCGGCGCTCGCCACCATCGCCGTACACGAGCGGGAGGACGTGGCCGCGCATCTAATCCGCAGTGGCGCCGCCGTGAAGGAGATCTGGCAAGCCGCGGCTCAGGCGGCGGGTCTGCCCATCACCATCAGCGGCATCGATCCGCTCGCGCACTTCGACTTCCAGGGGCCGCGCGCCGAGACCCTGAGAATCAGCTTCACCCGGCAGATGCTCGCTTTGGGCTATCTGGCGTCCAACGTGTTCTACGCGTCGCATGCGCATGCGGACGAGGACCTCGCAAGATTCGGCGAGCACGTGGCGGTGGTGTTTCGCCGCCTTGCGGAGAACGAGGCATGAGCGCATCGCTGAGCTGGACGGGTCGCAGAGTCCTGGTTACCGGGGCGGGGGGCTTCATCGGCAGTCACCTCACGGAATGCCTCAGCCGGCTTGGCGCGCAGGCCGTGGCGTTCTGCCGCTACAATTCACAGGGCTCCGCCGGCTGGCTGGCGCGCCTGCCGCGCGAGGCGCGTGCGGCGATCACCGTACGGTTCGGCGACATCCGCGATCAGACCTTCGTCGAGGGCTGCTGCGAACGGATCGACACGGTCTTTCATCTCGCGGCCCAGGTGTCCATTCCGTATAGTTTCGGGTCCGTTCAGGACGTTATCGACACCAACATCCGGGGCACCTTCAACGTGCTCGAGGCGGTCCGCAAGCGCGGCTGCCGGCGCCTCGTGCACACTTCGACGAGCGAGGTTTATGGGACACCGCAGACGATCCCCATCACGGAGAGCCATCCGCTCACAGCGCAGTCGCCCTACAGCGCCTCGAAAATCGCCGCTGACAAGCTGTGCGAATCTTATGCGCATACTTACGGATTGCCAGTGGTGACCTTGCGACCCTTCAATACGTACGGCCCGCGCCAGTCCACACGGGCCGTCATCCCCACAATCCTGACGCAGCTTCTGGCGGGCCGGCAGGAGGTCGATCTCGGCTCTCTGGACCCGCGCCGCGACTTCACCTATGTCGACGACACCGTGCGCGGGTTCTTGGCCGCCGCGGCAACGCCCGGCATCGAAGGCGCCGTGGTGCACCTCGGGACCGGCTTGACGGTATCCATCGCCGAGCTGCTCGCACTGTGCTGCGAGGTCACGAGCGTGCGCGCGGTGCCAAAGGCGGTCAGCGAGCGCATGCGGCCTCCGCACAGCGAGGTGTGGGTCCTGCAGTCCGATCGCGCCCGGGCGCGGGACCTCCTGGGATGGGAGCCGCTCGTCCCACTGCGAGAGGGTTTGGCGATAACGTGCGCGTGGCTTCGCGAACACCTGTCCTGCTACGACGTCGGCCAGCGCCATGACTGAAATCGCGCCAGTCGCCGCCGCTCCCCCGCTGGCTTCCGTGCCGCTCGCCGAACCGTTTCTCGGCGCCGAGGAGCGCGCGCTGGTACTGCAGTGTCTCGACGACAACTGCGTTTCCTCCGTTGGCCCCTTCGTCGGCCGTTTCGAGGAGGAATTCGCCCGCCTCGTCGGGGCTCGCCACGCGGTGGCCTGCGCCAGCGGGACGGCCGCGCTGCATCTGGCCGCGGTTTCCCTGGGGCTTGGACAGGACGATGAGGTGTGGGCACCAACCTTTACCTTTGCGGCAACCGTGAATCCCTTCTTGTACGAGCGCTGCCGCATTGTGCTCTTCGATTCGGAACCCGAGACCTGGAACGTTGACTCCGAGCTGATGCTGGCGGAGCTGAGTCAGCGGCGACGGAGCGGGCGTGGCCTGCCGCGGGCCATCGTGGTGGCGCACATCTACGGACATCCGGCGCGACTCACGGACCTCGCGGCAACCTGCCGAAAGCTCGGCATCGTCCTTATCGAGGACGCGTGCGAGGCGGTCAACGCATTTTGGATTGGCCGCGCCTACGAGCGCCGTCACGTCGGATCCGTCGGTGACGCCGGCTGTTTTTCGTTCAACGGCAACAAGCTGATTACCAGCGGCGGTGGCGGTATGCTCGTTACCGACAGCGACGATCTGGCCCGGCTTGCCCGCCATCTTTCCACTCAGGCGCGGATTCCCGGAGCCGCGTACTGGCACGACCGCGCGGGCTACAACTACCGGCTGACAAACATCGCTGCGGCGCTTGGACTGGGTCAGTTGCGCTTGCTTCCCGAGATCCAAGCGCGAAAGCGCATCATTGTCGAGCGCTATGCAGCATCGCTGCGCGGGCTCCCGGGCATCGTACCGCCGCCGCGGTTCCCCTGGGCGTTAGCGAATGACTGGCTGTTCACCGTTCTGGTGGATGCCACGAGGTTCGGGGCCGGCAGAGATGTGCTCCTGGCGCACCTCGCGAAGAAAAAGATCGACGTCCGCCCGACGTGGACACCGCTTCATACGTTGCCCTACCTGCGAGGCTGCCCGTTCATCGGCGGCGCGGTCGCTCTGGGCCTTGCGGCGACGGGCCTGAGCCTCCCGAGCTCGGCCGGACTCACTGAACAGCAGCAGGCACGGGTGATCGCGGCCCTGCGGGAGCTCGCCGCGGACACGGCCCACGCCGAGTAGCCAGGGAAGCTCACGCGACGGTGCCGCGCTCGCTGTTGGCAGGCGGCGCTTGCGCTGCTCCATCGCAGCTCTGCGTAGCGCTGGACCACGCCGCGGTTAGCTCGTCGGCGGCGCGCTCGTAGGCGTCGCACAGCTCCGGCAGCGCAGCGATCGTCAGCTCGCGGCGCGTCTCGCCGGCGATCGCGGCGATCCAGCGGAAAACCTCGTACTGTTCGACCTCCAGTCGCTGCACCAACCCGAGCGCGCGCGCCGTGTCACTCGTGCGCGCTGCATGCCCGGCAGCCCGGAAGTCCGCTCTCGCCGCCTGTAGCCGCCGTAGCGCCTCGCGTCCAAGGTGAGAGATCTGCTCCGCACTGGCGCTCGCGCCTGCTATCGGCATCGTCGCCGCCTGCAAACGCTCCCACGGGCCGGCGTCGGTGCGCGACCGCAGCGACCGTCCCAGTCGGTGCGCGAAGTCGTCCAGCGCCACCTGCCGGATCTCGCCGCCTCCCGCTCCGCAATGGGATCCGGAAAAAAGCTCACTGCCGCCGAGAGCTCCGCCTCCAGTGGCGTTGAGCATGAGGAGCTCGGGGTGGCTACGCGCGTAGCTCTGAAGCCAGTCCCGATAGGCGATCAGCGAGCGCAGCGTCGGCTGATACCCGCCGAAGATGTCGCGTTCCTCGATGACAGGCCGCCCGTGCCGATATCGCGACCACACTTCGGTCCACGACTCGCTCCCGGCCTTGGTCCGGAGGGCGTCGTCGTGGGGCCGCGAGCCCGAGCAATAACACCGGCCGCCCGTATACGCGGAATCGACGCCAGCGAAGACGACCGGGTTGCACCCCATGCGCCTCGCCAGGTCGGTTGCCATGGTAACCACGGAACCCCAGACGTCCAGTCGCCCTAGCGGTCGGAGATGGCGCTCCAGAAACGCAGTGAAGGGATCTTCAAAGGTCGCGAAGGCAGTCCTGGAGGGCGGGTGGCAGCGATGCACGCGCGGATGCACCGAGAGCTCGGTTACCAGAATGCAACGGCCCGTATCCATGCCCTCGAATCGCCGCGCGATCTCCTCCTGAGGGTCACCCGCAACCGCCAGATGCGGTTCGGCTCCGGCGCGCAACAGCGGCGCGATGGCGGTGTCGGTAGCGATCACGAACGCATGGCGCGAGAGAGCCGCGAGGAGATGAACGTTTCTGTCGAGGCTGGGGCCGGCCCCGACAACGATGGCCGGCCGCGGCTGACCACCGTGCGCCACGGCGAAGAGGCGCTGGGCGGTCAAGGATTCCGGCAGAAATCGCAGATTGGCGATGCGGTTGCGAACGAGCAGTGCTGCAAACTCATCCTGGCTTGCCATATCCAGAAGGTGCCGCGCCAACGCCTGCTTCCACGCCGAGACCACCGCGGCATAGAAGCGAGGGTGCTGCCGCAGGCTGAGCTCACATGGTAGCAGGCGTGCGTCCCGGGCGCTGCGCACAGCCGCCGCCTCGAGGTTGGTTCTAAAGAACGCTTCGGCATCGGCTCGATCGCCATCCGGAAGTGCCCCGTCGGGCGCGGGAGCCGCGGCCCAGAGGTCCTGCCCGGGTCGATGCACGAGTGATTCGGCATCGGTGCTGGAAAGGAGCGCCGCAAGCAGGTCGAGGTCCGCCTCGACGACAAGGACAACGGGGCCTGCCGGAGGCGCCGCCAGCCGGGTTTGGGCCGCGGCGAGCCGCTGCGCGCTGCCGATCCCCAGCAGGACCACCAGGCGCGCGCCGCTTGCGGCCGCTTCATGCTCCCACAGGTCGGTGTTGGGCGGCAGGGTCATGAAGCGGCATCAGTCTCGCGAAGCTTGAGGACAAGAAGCATGCCGTTGCATATTGGAATCAGGCATTTGTAGCAGCCTTCAAGACTATCCGAGATTGAGAGACATTCAAGAACACCAGAAGACTTTGGAGATGATGGCGTGCTATTTAGAACATCGCCATGAAAGAATACATCGTCGACAATGATAAGGCCGCCTATAGTGAGGTGAGAATACACAGAACGGAAGTATTCGGCGTAATTTTCCTTGCCGCCGTCTATGTATACGAAGTCGAATTTTACGGTTGCGTCCAGCGAGGAAAGGTAGTAACCAGCGTCGCCGCGCACAAGTTCGATGATATTATCCAGTCTGTTTGATCGGAAGTTCACTTCGGCAATATCAGAAAAGCGGTGGTATTTTTCTATTGTAGTGACGTGTAAGGACGATACAGAATCTCCCCGAGATAGCAGCTCTCTGGCGAAGAACATTGTTGATATTCCTATGCACGTCCCTACTTCCAGAACTCTCCTTGCATTGGCGATGCGCATGAGAAAGCATAGGAATCTGATTTGAACAGGATTGCTGGAAATGAATACGTGATCGATATCATCGCAAGGGTGAAGGCGGAATATATTTTCTGGTTCTTCTATGCTCCCGTGGTTTTTTGAGAATTCGTATAACTTTTCTACAAATTTCTCGTGCTCGCCTTCGTACAAAAACATCCCATGATGCTGAGTTGGCAAGATTTTTTCGTAATGACGCATACACGGCCTCAATGCCACGAAAACAAAGATAACGGCGTCAAAGGTTTCTATTGCCTCCGCGCGCAAACACGTCCGCGAGCGAGATTTCCAGGCCGGGAAACCGCGCCGGCCGCAGCACGGCCGGGCAATCGGCGCGCGCCTTCTCCTCGTAGCGCCCCGCAGCGAGCTCGAGCACCTCGATGCGATCGATGTCCGGGTCCACGAGCCAGTAGGAGGCGACGCCATAGCGCGCGTAGAGCTCGGATTTCACGCGCACGTCCCGGCGTCGCGTGCGCGGCGAGAAGATCTCGACGATCAAGTCCGGCGGGCCTTCGATATACTTCTCGCCGATGATTCGCAAGTTTTCCTTGCTGATGTACACGAGGTCCGGTTGGACGATCTGAGTTTTCGCCGCGGGATCCAGGACCACGTCGATCGGGGCGTACAGGACCTCTCCGAGAGCGCGTTCGCGGACGTATGCGTAGAGCGTCCATTCGAGGTTTCTGCTGACGATCTGGTGTCTTGGTACGGGCGCAGGAGTCACGAAGATTTCTCCATCGATGAGCTCGTACCGATTCCCGTCGTCGGGCAGCTCGGCATAGTCGTCGTAGGTGAGCGGTCGCGGTCCGGCTGGGATGCTGATCGAATCGACAGCGGGCATTCTTGGGATCTCCCGTCGTGAGCACTGGGTAGGAGTCTAGCGAGGCGCTCGCCGGTGCCGCAAGGGCGAGCCCGGACCTTGCTTTGCGCGCGCGGATCCAGTATGGCTGAGGGCGGTTCGCTGCACCGGCATCCCCGCAGGACAGAGGAGAACACCTGCCATGAGCGGAGCGCTATTCGTCCATTTTCTCGCCCTCGGAACCTGGCTTGGCTGCGTGGCCGTCGAGGCGGTGCTCGAGATTGCCGGCGCCGGGGAGCTGCCCACGGTTGCCCGCCTGCACCGCTGGATCGATGCCTTTGTCGAGATCCCCGCGTTTACGGCGGTGGTGGTCAGCGGCCTGTGGATGTTCGATCTGGATCGCTTCGGCGGCGTCTATCTGGCCAAGATCCTCTGCGGGCTGGCGGCCGTGCTGGTCAACGTGCTTTGTGTCGGTCCCGTGTTCGCGCGGGTGCGCGCGGTGGCGGCGGGCGACGTCACCGCGGCGCGCCGCCATTCCCGCTGGATCTACGTGGCGTTTGTGGCGGGCATGCTTCCGGGCTTCACGGCGCTGGGGCTCGGCCTGCGCATGCTCGGCCTGGTATAGCCCGGCCGCGCGCCGCGGGTGCCGGGTGCGCTCAGCGCCCGAACCGCCGCTGGCGAAAGTGGTAGGCGCGCAGTGCGCGCAGGAAGTCGATCTTCCGGAAAGCGGGCCAGTACGCATCGCAGAAGTAGTATTCCGACTGGGCTCCCTGCCAGAGCAGGAATCCTGACAGGCGAACTTCGCCGCTGGTGCGCACGATGAGGTCGGGTTCCGGCTGGCCCGAGGTGTACAGGTAGCGACTGATGGTGTCATCGGTAAAGCTCGCCGCGGCTTCCTCCAGAGATGCGCCGCTCCGCACCTGCTCCTCGAGGTAACGGCGGCACGCGTCCGCGATTTCCTCGCGGCCGCTGTAGGCGATGGCGAGGTTGACGAGAAAGTCGCCATACCCCGCCGTGACCGCCTCGACCTCGCGAATGGCGCTGCGCAGGGATGCGGGCAGCAGGTCCAGGCGGCCGATGAAGCGAATGCGCACGCGGTTGCGATGCACCGAAGGGTGCCGGTGCAGCTCGCGGGTCTTGCGCTCGATGATCTCCATCAGGGAAGACACTTCCGTCTCGACGCGCTGAAAATTGTCAAGCGAGAAGCCCCACAGGGTCACTACCGGGATGCGCAGCTCGTAGCACCAGCCGAGGAGCTCGAAGACTTTCTCGGCGCCGCGCTCGTGGCCGAGCCGCAATTCCCCGAGGCCGGTCAGGCGCGCGAAACGGCGATTGCCATCCATCACCAGGGCGATGTGGCGAGGGAGCTGCCAGGTCGCGGCTTTGGCCGTGAGGCGGCGCTCGTAGGCGGCGTACGCAGGGCGCAGCGCGATGGCCTTGGTGGTTTCCTTGGCCAGGAAGTAGGCATTTTGGGCGTAACGTTTGACAAGGGACGGCAGCGTTGGCGGCGACGCGATCGCGGCGGTTCCGTTGCTACCCGGGAGATCGGAGTCGAGTGGACGATCTACTGGGGTCGTCGGCTTCTCGTTCTGTTGCATGATCTGCTCACTGGGTCGGGGATGAGGCCTGGCGTCCGGGGCGCGGGTGCGCGGTGCAGCGGGCGCGCTCCGAAGCTTCTTGCAATTTTCGGGCCACAACTCGGGGCGCCCCCCAACGCGGCGCTCCGTCGCAGCCGTGTCGAAGATACACGATTCTGTGAAGAAACGCCACACTGCCCCGCCCTCGACCCGCTCATCGCCCTGGCCCCTGCTCCCGCCGCTCGACCCACTGCCGCATCCCCGGAGACATCAACCGCACTGCCTCCCCCCTCCAAAGGCGCTCCGCACCGCCTGCCGCGACCGCGGCATACGCCGCCAGGAATCGCCTGAGCGCCGCTCCGACCTCGCTGCGGTCGCTCTCTTTCAGACCCATCTCTGCAGCGAGCTCCACCACCTCATCCCGCAGTGCCGCCGGCAGCGATCCCGCCGCGATCGCCAGGTTCCCCTGCTCGCACAGGGCCTGCAGGTACCCGAGCCTCGCTCCGCAGTCTTTCAGCGTGGTCCGGGCCCGGGCCGCGAGCCGCTCCGCTTCCTCCAGGGTGTCGTCAGCCAGGCGATGGACCATCCCGAGCTGCGTGCAATAGAAGCCGATACCCTCGGCATCACCGATCTCCTCGGCGATCCGCAGCGCCTGTCGGAGGAGCTCGGCGCCAACTTCGAGCTCTCCGCGCTCCACCCGCGCCGACCCCAGGTTTGCCAGCACGATCCCCTCTCCGAAGCGGTGGCGGGTCTCGCGCTTGATCGCCAGCGCCTGCTCGTAGAGGTCGACTGCTCTGTCGAGCTCGCCAAGCAGGGTCATGACGCCGGCCAGGTTGGTGAGCGTGAGGCCCTCGTGGCGGCGGTCTCCGAGCTCGCGGTGAATCCGCAAGGCCAGGTCGTTGAGCTCGCGCGCCTTTTCCAGGTTGCCGCGTTCGTAGTAGATCACCGCGATCGAGCTCAGCATGCTTGCGGTCATCTTGCGATTGTTTCGTTCCCGATGGATCTTGAGGGCCTTGCCGAAACTCGTCAGAGCCGCTTCCAGATTTCCGGTCCGGTATTGGATGTTCCCGATGTTGCCGATTGTCGTGGCGGCGCCATCCAGATCGCCAAGCGCTTCCTTGATCGCCAGGCTCTCGTCGAGGCAGCGCATGGCGCCATCGAAATCTCCGGCTTCACTGCGCAGGTTGCCGAGGACGTTGAGCGTGGCCGCCGTGGAGGCCGCGCGTTCGAGCGCCCGGTAGCGCCCCAGCGCGTTGTTGGCCGCGGTCATCCCGTCGGCGTAGCGGCTGCGGATCAGCAGGACAAAGGCCGAGGTGTAGTACGCGTCCGCCAGAAGCTGCTCGTCGGCAAGAGCGGTCGCGGCGTCGATGGCCGCGTTGATCTGTTCGGTGCCCTCGACGCTGCGCGCCGTCGGGATCAGCACCTTGTGCACGAAATCGATGCGCGCGCGAATGCCGGCCGTGCTCTCCGCGTCCTCGAGCGCGATTACGGTGCGAAAGCAGGAGGCCGCCGTTGCGAAGTCGTAGCGAGCGACAGCGCGCTGCGCGGCAATGTGCAGGTGCGGGAGGGCGCGACGGCTTTCCCCGGCGCGGTGCCAGTGGCGCGCGAGCTCCTCGGCGACTTCTTCTTCCGCGCCCGGGACACCCCTCGCCTGGAGCTCGTACATTTCGGCACAGCGGCGATGCAGGCGCTCCCGCGTCGCCGCCTCCAGTCGTTCGTAGACCATCTCCTGGATCTTGTCGTGGGTGAAGCTGACCCGACCGGTCAACGGCGATTCCTCGAGAACGTGTCGGCGCACCAGCTCGTCGAGCACCAGGAGAAACGCGTCCTCGCCGAGCTCCGCGGCGGCGCGCAGCGCCCGCGGCGCGAGCTCCCTGCCCAGCACCGCCGCCACGCGCACGAGCGCCTCCGCGCCCGGGGACAAGGCTGCAAGCCGCCGGAAGACGAGCGCGCGCACGGTCTCCGGAAGCGCGAGCCGCTCCCACTGTGGCGTCGCGGTCGAACCGGGCTCGCCCTCCAGATCAACCAACCACTGGCCGTGCGTGTCGCGCCAGAGCGCGCCGGCGTCCACCGCGGCGCGCAGGGACTCCGCGACAAAAAACGGGTTGCCTCCGGACAGCGCCGCGAGATGAGCGGCAAAGGAGCGCGGCGCTGCCGGCAGCGCGAGCATTCCCGCGACCACCTCGCCGACGTCGGCCGGCGCGAGCCGCTCGAGCTGAATCGACAGGACGCCGCTCTCGGAAAGAAGGTCCGCGAGGCGCGGCTCCGCCTCGTCCGCGCGATAGGTCGCCAGCAAGCCGACGGCCGCGTCCGGCGTTGGATTGCGCACCAAGTAGAGCAACGTGCTCCACGAAAGATCGTCCGCCCACTGGAGGTCGTCGATGACGAGCAGCAACGGTCGCCCCTCGGCATGCTCTGCGAGCAGCCACGCGACCGCGCGGAAAATTCGCAGCTTGGCCTCCGCCGGCGCGATCTCTTCAGGCGGTGCTGTTGTCCCTGCGCACCGTGACGCGATGTCCTCGGGTAGGAAGGGCAAAAGCGCCGCGCCGCGGTCGCCAAGGAGCGCCTCGAGGCTGCCGGGCCCGGCGCTTCGACGGCGGTCCCCGATCGCTTCGAATAGCGGAAAGAAGGCATGCAGAGCGCCGCCCTCGAGGCGACATGTGGCGGTGAGGATTGCCGCGAAGCGCACATTGAGCCGGGCTACGGCTTCGGAAGCGAGCCGCGTTTTTCCCACACCGCTCTCGCCGCCGATGGCCACCAGCCCACCGTGCCCCCTGGCGGCCGCCGCCAGTGAGCTCTCGATGCGGCGCAGCTCTCCTTCTCGACCACATAGCTCCGGGCGATACAAGTAGCTGCACGCTCGCATCGGCTGATCTGGCGTTTCCAGCCCGAGGAAGCGGCTCAGCGCCACGGCCACGTCTACCGCGAAGGCGGTACGCCGCCGCCGGTGTTTCTCCAGGAGTCCCGCAATCACCTGCATCAGCTCCTGGGGAACGCCAGTAGCAAGCTCGTCGAGGACCGGGATCGGGCGTGCGAGGTGGCCCTCGACGACCTGTGAGAAGCTCGCGGCGGCATACGGCGGTTTCCCCGCCAGGAGCTCGAACATCACGCAACCATAGGAGTACAGATCCGAGCGCGCATCGACATTCTCCCCGCGGAGCTGCTCGGGGGACATGTAATGGACGGTGCCGGAGGAGCTGCGCAAGGCGACCGCCAAGGCTTCCCGCGAGATGAATACGCGGAACTGCTCCGCCAGGCCGAAATCGACGACAACTGCCCGATCTTCGGGGGTAACCAGGAGATTGTCCGGTTTGAGATCGCGGTGCACGAAGCCCTGACCGTGCAAGTAGGCGAGGGTCCAGGCGACGTCGACCAGGATCGCGGCTACCCGGCGGACATACGCGGAGCCGAGCCCGCCGGCGGCGGTCTGCGGGAGCTCGGCGCGCAACTGCGCACAGTGCCGGGAGATGGACAGGCCAGGGACGAGGTCCATCGCGTACCAGGTCCGGGACTCGTGCACCCCATGCGCGCGGATGGCTACGATGCCGGGGTGATCGAGCCGGGCCAGCGCGGCAATCTCGCGGCGCAGTATGCGCTGGTGCCGCTCGTCGGCATCGAGCATCATCTTGATCGCGACCGCCGCGCCCGTGGCGACGTCGGTGCCGCGGTAGACCACGCCCATGCCGCCGGCACCGAGGCGTCCGTGCAGCTCGTACGCCCCGATTCTTGGGCAGCCCGCCAGGGGATCGGCGATCATGGCGCGGTTTCGAGCTCCTCCACGAGGCGTCCCAGAAACGACGCCGGCCGCTGTAGCGGCGCGCGCGCCGGGCCGACGAGAAACCAGGCGCCGAGCGTCATGAGCAGTCCGATGGGCAAGAGCGCGATCAATGCGGGGAAGAAGGGCCAAAGGACCATCACGCCGGTGCCGAGCGCACCCATGGCCGCGGCACCGGCGAGCGGAGCGTGGATCTGCAGGCAATATTCCACGACAAGCAGCTCCACCTCGCACCCCTCGGCAGCGGCGTCCACCCGCAATCGACACCGCGCGAGGCCGCGCCGCAGGCCGGCCTCTTGCGGGAGCAAGAGCTGGGCGTTGCCACTCCCGAGGTCCGTCCACTCCGCCCCCCACAGCTCCGCAACGGCCGCGGCCGCCTTCAGAGCGCGCTCCGGTGGAACCGAAAGGACCACCTGATAGCGCTCCGGGGCGGCTTCGGAGGCGCCCGTTACGCGCGCGTTTTCGCCGCGGGAAATGTTGCGGTCGCTGCCGCCCGACGCCTGTGCAGGACCAATCGGTTTGGCGCTTGTCGTGTGCATGCGGACGCGTGACTCGCTTCGCTGAGACCTCAATAGCCGCGCTGCCGCAGACCGACGGGATCGGGACCCGGCGGACACCGCGGCGGATGGTGGGGATGCGCCACCCGCAGGCTGAATTACCCTACCTTTCACGATAGGCGGGCGCCGCCAGACCTGCAATGTCGGGGTTGACACGACGGCGCATCGAGCGATTGCGACCGCGGCCGTGCGGTGCTAGTAGGCTTGCCGGTTCATCATCCGTGCACAGTTCGGCAAGCGCATGCGGGAGGTGGCAAAGGCAATGCGAGATGACGGAACTGAGCGGCGATGCCGCTATCATGTGGGGGAAGTGGTCATTCACGTGCGGGCCAACTATCGAGGCGTGGTGGTCCGCGCATGCTCGCCGCCGACTTCGTCACCGGTCGCCGAGGCTCGGGAGGAGCCCGCGGACGACACCCCATGGTACGAGCTCCTCCTCGACGAGTCGACGGGAAGGGCGCTCGCTTCCCAGCGGGACCTCGTCGCCGATACTTCGGGAAGAGGGATTCGTAACTGCCAGCTTTTCCTGCATTTTCAGGCCTTCTTTGACGGAAGGTATCAGCGCTTCAGCCGCAACTAGCGCCAGTCGGGCATGTGGGTCTATTACGTCCTAATTCCGCTTTTCAGCGCTTTCATCGGCTGGATCACCAACGTCGTTGCGATCAAGATGACGTTTTTCCCATTGGAGTTCGTCGGGCTGAAACCCTACCTCGGCTGGCAAGGAATCATTCCCGCCAAGGCCCCCAAGATGGCGCGAGTGGCCGTGGACACCATTACCGCAAAGGCGCTCGACATCGATGTCGTCATTTCCCGAGTGGACCCACATGCCATGGCCGAGGAAGTGCGCCCGCGATTTCAGCCGCTGCTATCCGACATCCTCACCGAGGTAATGGAGGAGACCGTGCCCACACTGTGGGAGGCCATGCCGCAGCGCGTCAAGGACGAAATCGTCGCGCGACTGCAAGCGGAAATGCCGTCACTCATCGCTGATGTCATCGCCGAGATCAAGCGGAACATCGGTGAGTTCCTCGATATTCGCAAGATTTTCATCGAACGCCTCGTCCAGAACAAGGCGCTGCTCAACAAGATCTTTCAGCAGTGCGGCGCCGCCGAATTCAAGTTCATAGAGCGATCAGGATTTCACTTCGGCTTCTTGTTCGGCATTCTCCAGATGTTGGTGTGGATGGCTTTCCCGGCGTGGTGGATCCTTCCTCTGGCCGGCTTCGCGGTCGGCTACGTCACCAACTGGCTCGCCATCAAGATGATTTTCGAACCGCTGGAACCTACCAAGTTCGGGCCCATTACCTGGCAGGGGTTGTTCCTGCGCCGGCAAAAGGAAGTATCCAAGGAGTACTCGCAGCTCGTAGCGTGGGAGATTCTCAACTCTGAGCGGCTGTTGCAGGAAATTGTGCAGGGGCCGGGCAAGCCGCGGCTGGAGAAGATCATTCAGCGCCACGTTGCGCGCGCCGTCGACGCCTCGCTCGGGCTCGTGAAGCCCGTCGTACAGCTTGCGGTCGGCACTCAAGAGTACCGCGAGGCGCGCGCCCAGGTGAGCGCTCGCATCATCGCAGACTTGCCGCGTCTGGTTCGCATCCTCCACAAATACACGGACGATGTCCTCGATCTCCAGGGCACGCTGTACCGTAGGATGATCGCATTGCCAAGCTTCGAATTCGAGAATTTTCTGCGGCCGGTATTCAAGGAAGATGAGCTGAAGCTGATTCTCGTCGGCGGTGCTCTCGGACTGGCAATCGGAGCCGTGCAGCTCCTGCTGTTTTTCAGCAGCTAGAGTGTTCGCGCGGCGTTGCCAGCATGGCTGCGAGCTCGGATCTTCTGTGATTCTCGGCCGCCGCGGCGCGAAGCTGAAGCTCGCCTTCACCGCGCGCCAGCCCGGCGAGCGCCGCTGCGATCCCGCGTCGCAGCCCGAGGTCATATAGCTCGCGCGGGCCATACCCCGCTGCCTCACCCGTGAGCTCAGGTATACGCAACTCCGCTCCCACGCGCAGCCGTAACGGTGCGGCGTTTGGGGGGCGCCAGGTGCCCAGCTCCGCGAGCGCTACCCCGTCGGTCCCCGTAACTTCCAGCGCGTGCCTCCACCCGGAAGCGGCGGATGCTGTCGCGGCCGAAAACGTCACCGTAATCTCGCGCACGCCCACACATCCGGGGCGGCGAAAACGCAGCGCCTCTACCAGCGCCGCGCCTCCGGCGCCGGTGCGCCGCGCCAGTGCCCGCGCCGCCAAAACCTCGCCGAACCAGCCCGCCAGCAGCGCCGCGCCATCCAGACAGGGATGTGCCCAGAGCGCCTCGCGGCCCTGCGCGCAGCCGTCTCCGGGGCCATGAGACGCCAGGCGCACGTGCTGAAGCTGGCCAACATCCCACCTGTCGAGACTGCGCCGCATGAGCGCAGCAACGGGATGCGCACCGAGCGGGTCGACGGCCCCAAGCCGGGTGCCGAGGTTGCCGAACCGCGCGCGCAGACCATCGAGCGCCTCCAGCGTCAGCCCCACCGGCATCAGGAAGAGCGTGCGCGCACCACGTTCCACAGCGCTCGCCGCCACCGCGGCCGGATCTCGCAGCCCCGGCGCGGCGATTACGACGGCGGGACTACCCGGCGCCTCCAGGAGCGCGTGCTCCGAAACCTGTCTGGCGCCCTCCGGCGTCCGCACGTCCACCGGATCGCCCACGATCCATCGCGCCGGCTCTGCCATCAGCGCACCGGCGGGCGCTGCCGCCACGCGCCATAGACGAGCGCCACGAGCTGCTCCGGACGGGAACGCGCCAGCACCTCGCGGACTGTTGCGGCGTCCTCCCCCGGGTGCGCAAAGATCGCGCTCAGCTCGGCGAGGCCGTCCCGAATGGGCGTACCGGACGGCAGGAGCGTCGCACCTTTCATTGCCACCGCGAGCCAGCGCGCCAGCGTCGCGTCTGGCAGGCGGCCAAGGCGTCGGACCGCGAGCACGGCGACCCGCGCAAGCGCCCCGCGGACGTTCCAAGGCACCGTTTCCCGCAGCTCCGTCACGACGAGATCTCCTCCAGCTCGACCGGGCCACCGCCGCGCCGCGCTGCCTCATACGCGCCTATCGCGAAGCGCACGACCTCCCGGCCCCGAGCTCCGGTCAGGCGAGGCTCTTCGTCGAGTGCCACGGCACGCGAAAAATGCCTCGTGCAATCGACAAAGCTCGCCTGCCAGTCGGACCTCAGATCCGTGAAACTGTGGGCTTGCCCATTTCTCACCAAAGTCAGCGCCGGCTCGCCTGGCAGGAGCTGCGCCGAACAGGTCGACAGGTACAAAACACCCTCGGTGCCGGTAATCTCTACTCGCTCGTCCGCGGAATAGTACTTCGACGCAATGGTCAAGTTGGGGCTGAACGTCGCGTCGATCGAGCCGAGGCAGCCGCCCGCGTGCCGCCACACCACGGCCGCAGGCGCGTCGACGAAGGCGAGAGAATAGTCGATGAGCGCGGCGACCTCCTGCACCGGGCCAAAAAAATCCCATGCCACCGAGAATTTGTGGTAACCGTCATCGAACAGTGTCGGCCCGAAACCACAGCGACCCTCGCGGAGCCGCCACAACCACGTGCGCAAGGGAACCGGCCAGCCGCCCGCGCCGGCGCCGATTCTCAGCCGCAGGGTCAACGGCTCGCCGATGGCGCCCTCCGCGAGAAGCTCCTTGGCGCGGACGTAGGGAGGATAAAACACGAAATTCTCAAAAACGCGCAGCTTGACGCCCGCCTGGCGGCAGGCGTCAATCATGCGGTCGCATTCCGCAAGCGTCAAGGCCATCGGTTTTTGAACCGACACGTGCTTGCCCGCCGCCGCCGCGGCGACGACCATCTCGCAATGAAGGTGGTGCGGCGTGATGACTTCGACGATGTCGATCTCGTCGCTTTCCAGGATCTCCGAAAAGGAGCTGGTGAAGACCGGGCACCCCCATTCCGCCGCGCGCCGGCGCGCGACCTCCGGGCGGATGTCGCAAACGGCATGAAGCTCAGCCCACGCGTTGTCGCGATAGCCGCCGACGTGGAGGTCGGCGATGCGACCTCCACCGACGAGCGCCGCCTTGCGCTTGCGCATCAAGCCTCGTCGTCGAAGATCGCGTCGGTGAGATAGGCGCGCGCATTCGGGCGGAATATGGTATCCATCATCTCCTTGTAGTGGCGGAAGAAGTAGTCGTGTTCGTTAAGCGGGAAGCTACTCCATTCAATCGCATGGCCAATGATCTCGTCTAACTTCTCGTCGTAGAACGCGATCATTCTCTCCTCGAGGTCAGAGAAGTTCTCGGCGCAAAAATCCATGAACTTCTCTGTTTCAAAGTACTCCTCACTCGCCCTGGCACAGAACTCGTATTTTTCGATCTGTGGTATGTTGGGATCGTTGAGAACTTTGAAGTAGCGCATATGTTCCATGTCCATGCGCATATCTTTATCAGTAATGGCACAGAACGATAGCCACTTCAGGAGGCTCACGATCAACCACGGGAAATGTACGTGGAGTGACGTAAAGTGGCTGTCCGGGCACCCATTCGCGAAGTCTATGGGGTGGATTTGCCCGTTTCGAATCAACGACTCATAGCTGTTGTACGTCCATCTATGGTAGGAGTTAATAAACTTCACGTAGTTAACGAGCCGCGATATCACCTTGCGATCATATCGTGGCTTGTCTGGGCTATAATGTTGGTGGAGAGGCGAATCGGGAAGATATTTCATGGGAAGGACCAATGGCCCTATCGCCATGCAGCGAATAAAGATGTCGAAATCGAGAATTCCTTCCTGGAGGTGGAACGAGCGCCCGCCCGTCGCGTCGTATTTCTGGTAGAGCTCCTCCAGGTTGCTGATCTTGTGGACGTCGGAGCCGCCGCCTCCCTCGGTCTTTTTCAGGAAGACGGGGTACTTGTTTCCAAAGACCTTCTCCATGGTCTCCCGCAGGAAGTCGCCCGGAGGGTAGAAGTCGCGGCGCATTCTGGCTGCGGCACGAGTGTGGCGATCGTGATCGGCCAGTTCTTTCTCCACCGCGGCGAAATCGACCTCCTTGCGGTTGGGATCCCAGCCGAATTTGGTGTTCTCGATCAGAGCTTCCTGCTGTGCTACCCAGCGCTCGTGAGCATAGTGGTCGCTGGTGGTCGGGCCAAACGACGGCAAGAGCACCGTGGTGGGGAAGCGGTCGGCGGGATGCATGGCGCGAGCCATGATGTCGTAGGTCGTATGCTTGTTGTAGTTGAAGAACGTGTACGTATTGTTGGCCAGTTGCAATCCCGAGTTCATCGCCTGGTGAGCCCAGTTGCGATAGTACTCGCTCCAGTGCGTGGTGCGGTCGACTACAAAGTCGGCGACGTCGCGCAGGTCCTTCCCGCAAAGGACCGGGACTGCCTTGACGCGGGTGAGCTCGATCTTGTATTCCTTCCCACGGTAGCGCACGACAGGATCGACGAAGTCGAGAAAATCGGCCATGGCATGCCGCATGCTCCAGTCATAGGAGGCAAGAATGGCAATGCGCTTGACGATCACAGGCAACCTCCCGCGAATGAGAGTCGACCGCTCCAGGGCGCGGCGGTCTGGCGTCAATGGGTGTCCACACAGCGGCAACAGCTTCATCTCCGGCGCGGCCCGGCAGGGTCGTCAAGGCGGAGGCGGCCTCCGCTCTGATTCAGGGCGAGCTTGCACGGAAGTGCGTGGCATCATAAATAGAAACTGTTTTTGACGCAACGGCTCGACTGGGAGCCGGCGCGCCGGCCGAGGTCGCGCGCGACGGCAGAGGCGGGACGCGGCAGGTGCCGTGATCCCGGCGAGCAACATCATTCTACGAAGGTGCCGGAGCGCATGCGAGCTGGCTCGATATCCCGAAGCGTCGCCGTGCGACTGCTCGTCGTTCTCCTGTTCATCCCGTTGCTCAACGGATTCATCTGGTCAGCGAATCAACGGCGGCTTGAAGACATGCTCTATGATCATGCCATATTCATGGCCAAGCTGCTGTCGCCCGTTTGCCGCAACGCGCTCGCCGGCAATGACACCGAGTTCCTGGTGCGGTCGCTGAGCGAGGCGGTCGTGTCCGCCGACATCGTCTTCGGCGTGATCCTGAACGGTGGGCAGCGGCGGCGAGCGTCTCGGGGTGCTCCGTATCGGCCTGAAGATCCCGGCGGATCGGGAGATCGGGGTGCAGGAAACGATCGCCGCGAAGCTCGCCAAGAGCTTCGCGATCAAGTGTGCGGCGCTGCTCAGGGGAAACCGGAGCGCAGAGCTGACCGCGCTCCTGGCCGACATTCGCGGTCGCCGCGACGTCGTCTACGCACTGATCGTGGGCAACAACGGCAGGACGCTGGCGGCGAGCGCGAACAACTACGCCGGCGTGCGCATTCCCGCCGACCCTGAGCCGACGGCGCTGGTGGGCGCTATGGTTGGCGCCGACGCGACCTTGTCGACCTACGTCGACGAGGTAATCGGCAAGGAGATCCTGGAGGTGGCGACGCCGTTCAAGCTGCACGTGGGCCGCTCCGGGGGGACGATACGACTGGGGCTCAGCACCGACAGCTTCACGGGGCTCGATCGCAGAATCGGCGTATTGGTCGGCCTCATGACCGTTTCGCTCATGGCACTGGTGGCGCTCGTCGCACGCGGGGTGCGCCGGGAGATCGCCGTACCGATAGACCGCCTCATTGCGGACACCGCCGCCATTGCTATGGGGCGGCTCGACAAGCCGGTTGCCGTCACTCAGGAAGGAGAAATCGGCCAACTGGCCACTGCCTTTGAGTCGATGCGCGTATCTTTGCAGCACCGCGTGAAGGAAATCGCCACGCGGGCGATGGCCATGGAGGGAGAGCTCGGGTTGTTTGCGCTTCCGGACCTCATTCAGATGATTGCATCATCCGAGCAGTCGGGCGTCCTCGAGCTGAGCAACGGATCCTCGCGGGGCCAGGTGGTCATCGTCAACGGAGACATCGCTCATGCAGTGCTCGGCCAGGCACAGGGAGTGTCGGCCATCGAAGAGATGTTCGCCTGGGACGATGGCCAGTTCAAATTTACCCCAACCGTTTATACCGGACCGCGGACGATCACGAAGTCATGGCAGGAGCTGCTGGTGGATTCGGCGCGGCGCCTCGACGAAGCCAGGCGAGCCAAGGAGATGTTTCCGAACCCGGACATGCAGTTGTGCGGGTCGCGAACCCCAAGTGAGGAGACGATCTTTCGCCTGACGGTTGACGAGTCGCGGGTCCTGGCTCTGGTGGCCGGTGGGGCCACGGTGCGCTCCGTCGTGCTCGAAGCGGAGCTCGGCGAGCCGGAAACCTACGCCATCCTGCGGCGCCTGGTGCTGGTCGGGCTGATCGAGGTGGTGGCCGTCCCGGCTTCCGAGGAAGCCTGAAGCCCACCGCTCCCCGACCCTCCCGCCGCAAGCGAGGGGAGGGGGACAGGAAGCGGCTCCGTCCTGTCCGAGCGCGAATGCCGTCCCTCCTGCCCTTGCGGGGGAGGAGAGTCCGCGCGGCCTGCAATCGACGAGGCGGTGGATTCAGAGAAGCGCCGTGACTTGCCGGTTGCGGCGGGGAAGAAGGGCTACTTGGCGGTAGAGCGCCCTGGCCAAAATCGCTGCAAGTAGTCACGCGCCTGCTCGTGCTGCGGGTCGGCATCGAGCACCAGCTCGATCTCGCGAACAAAGCACAGATCATCGCCGGATTCGTAACATGCCTTCGCCCGCTGGAAGTGGCTATCAATCCAGGCGCGCGATCCCCTCGGAGGCTCCGGCGCGTCGCGCTCGGCCTGGGTCCCGGGAGAAGAGGATCCCGAGTTGCTCAGGTTGTCGGTGGGGCGCCGGGGCCCGAGCAGCACGAAGGCAACGACCACGATGATCGCCACCAAGAGAGCGATCGCTACCGCCCAGGGCCTGCCGCGCCGCGCGGAAGTGGGCGAAGGAGAGGCCTTGGCCGCCACAGGCGAAGAGGCCTCGGAGGCCGGCTGCGGTGCCGGTTCGACGTGGACTCGGGGGAGCTTGGTGACCGTGTCCTCGAATTGCGAGGGGAGCGGCGCCGCCTGCGCCTCGAGCTCCATCCGCCGCTCCGCCAGCGACAGAAACTGCTTGGCGAGCTCGTGGTCGGGATTGAGCCGCAAGACCGTTCGCATCTGCACGGCGGCTTGCTCCCATCGCTGCTCGCTGTAGTCGATCGCCCCCTGGCGATACGCGACGCGCAGCTCGTTTGCCATGCTGTCCGTCAACTTGAGCTGCCGCGTGGGTTCAACCGCTGCCGGCGGGGGGGTATCGCGCTGGAGCGTTTTTTCGGTTGACACCGGGGCGCTGCGCGGTCGCCGCTTACGCTCTGCGTGCTCCTGCCGGCTCGCAAACTGCTCGCTGCGCAACGCATCGACTTCCTGAGCGAGCGCTTCGGCCGGCAGCTCGTCCAGCGCCACGACCAGCTCGCGCGCCGACTGGATGCGGTCGGCGGGGTTCTTGGCCAGCATCCGCTTGAGGAGAGCGTCAAACGCCTTCGGGAATCGCGGGTCGATGGCTCCCAGCCACGCGGGATCCTCGGAGATGATCGAGATCAGCACCGCACCGATGCTGCTCTGCTGGAACGGCTTGCGCCCCGTGAGCAGCTCGTAGAAGACGCAGCCGAGGCTGAACAAGTCGGTCCTGCTGTCGATGGACAGCCCCTTGACTTGCTCCGGCGCCATGTAACTTGGGGTTCCCAGAATGCGGTCGCCACGCGTCACATCGGCGATAGTGGAAGAGAGCACCTTGGCGATGCCGAAATCCGTCAGCTTCGCGACGGTTCCATCCACGATGATGATGTTTTCGGGTTTGATGTCGCGGTGCACGATGTGTCGTTCGTGCGAGTAGTCGAGCGCCTCGGCAATCTGGCGGATGAAGGAGATGACGTTGCGAATCGGCAATGGCTCGGGGCGATTCGCGAGATCCTTCAGCGTGACGCCCCGGAGGTACTCCATGACGATGTAGTATCGCCCGAGCTCCTCGCCGGCTTCGTAGACGGTGACGATGTTGGGATGGTTGAGCGCTCCGGTGGCGCGCGCCTCCCGGGGAAACCGCTCGCGAAGCTGCGCGAGGAGCTCGGGATCGTCAATCGCGAGGTTGATCGACTTGATGGCGACCTCGCGCCCGATGAAGGCATCCCGCGCGCGGCAAACCACCCCCATGGAGCCAGCACCTATGAACTCGACGAGCTCATATTTCCGGCCGATGCGCGTCTCCGGTCCAAAAAACGCGCGGATTTCATCGAGTTGCTGCGCCGACCGCACGCGCTCGTCTGTGTTGGTAGCCGCCTCCATGCCCTTACACCGGCGCCGGAACTTGGGACACTATGCCAACGCCACTATATCATGCGGCACCCGACACGCGCTATCGCCTGAATCCACCGCTTGCTCGGCGCCAGGGTGACCGCGCCCGCCTCCCTGGTCCTCCCCCCGCGCGGGGGGAGGTGAGGTGGGGGTCTTCGTGATGCCCTTTCCGCGCAGCTCGCAGTCGCACAGGCGGTGGATTCAGGACACCTGCGCACCCCACGCCTACGAGCAGGCGCCCGCCGCGGCCGCCGCGGCCGCCGCGCTCTCCACCACCTCGGCCGGCGGCAGGTGAGCAAGCGCCGCGACGCACGCGCGCACCTGTTGCTCCGACTTCATGCCGCACAGCGCCGTAGACACTGTGGGCAAAGCCAGCGCGGACGCCAGCGCGAGCTCGAGCCCCGTGTGCCCGGCGGTGGCCAGCAGGCCGGCAATCTCGCGCATCGCCGCGTATTTGGTGGAACGGTCCGCGCGCGTCCACCACGGCGCGCTCGCCCGGACGTCGCAGCTCTCGAAGGCGCGGTCGGCCGTAACCCGGCCGGTAAGGATGCCTTTGTCCAGTGTTCCATAGCCCATGAATCCCAGCTCTTGCTCGGCCGCCAACGGCAGCACCGCGCGCGCGGCCTCTCGTGAAAACAGATTGTGCTCGTGCTGCAGCACGGCGATCGGGGCGACCGCGAGCGCGCGGCGGATGTCCTCGGTGCTGCAGTTCGACAGGCCGATGTGACGGACTTGCCCGCGTTCCCGCGCCGCCGCGAGCGCTTGCACGGTCGCCTCGATGGGCGTCTTGCGATCGGGCCAGTGCACCAGATAGATGTCGATGTAGTCGCTGTCGAGGTCGCGAAGGCTCTGCTCGAGCATGCGGCGCACCACGTCAGGGCGGTTGTCGATGGCAACTCGCTTGCGGGCGTCGAAGCACACACCGCACTTTGACGCGATCACGACCTTGTCCCGCACCGCGCCCAGGGCCTTGCCGAAGCGACGCTCGGATTCGCCATATCCATAGATCGGCGCGGTGTCGAACAGGGTGATGCCCTGCTCGTAGGCAGAGAGCAGGAGCGCGTGCGCGGTTTTCTCCGCGATGTCCCCAAAGCCATAGCCGCCGCTCGCGCCGCTCACCGCCGCGCCTCCAAAGCCAATGACCGATACCTGTAGGCCGGTGCCACCAAGCCGCCGGTACTGCATCTGCTCCCTCCTCGCTACCGGTGATCGCAGCCGCGGCGCCACGGGATGGGTGTGGCGGCGCGGCGTCACTCTTGAAGATAGCCGAGACCGTGGCTGATTGCCATCCGCGCCCGGGAACGCGCGCAGTGAGCGAGAAGAGGCGTTGATCGCTAGCGTTCGCCGCCACGTCGACAACTATCTGGCCGCGGTGCGGCGGCGCGGATTACCGGCTGCCGGAGGCGGCGATCGAGAGGCAACAGCGGCCCGGCAGAGCGCGATTAACGACCTCAGCCGCCTCATCGAGCTCGATCGCCGACTGGCGGAGGAGGAGGAAAGCCTGGTGCTTGGACATGACGACCTGGCTACCGCCGCCGCTGTGTCGGCCGCCGGCCTCCTGGTGTCGGCGGTGCCGGGAATTACCCTGCTTGGCAGGGCCCTGATTGCCCGGCCGCTGTCTCTCCTCCGGGAAGCGGTGACGCGCTTTGGTCATGGGGCGCTCGACGTCCGGGTACCCGAGCTTGGGCCGCGCGAAGTCCGGGAGGTTTTGGTGGTGTTCAACGAAGTGGCCGCCACGCTGCCGCGGCAGCGCGAGTCCCAGCTCCAGATGCTGGCCGCGGTCGTGCACGACTTGCGCAGCCCCCTCGGCACGATCCAGACGGCGGCGGACCTGCTCGACGACCCGAGCGTTCAGGGAGCGTCGGAGGTGTCCAGGCTTACCAGCGTCATCACCCGCCAGGTGGGGCGGATGAACCGCCTGGCCGGCGACCTGCTCGACGTGGCTCGTGCCGAGGCCGGTGCGCTTGATCTACGGCTGCGGACACACGATCTGAGCGCGCTCGTGAGTGAAGCGGTGGAGGTCCACCGGCAGGCCTCCCGTGGTCGCGATATCGCGCTTTCCCTACCTTCCGCGCCGCTGGCGCTGCCGTGCGACGAGCAGCGGATCCTGCAGGTGCTGGACAACCTTATTGGCAACGCTCTGAAGTACTCCCCGGGCGGCGCGGAGGTTGGCGTGGCTGTCGAATCCGATGGCGTCGACGCGGTGATCGAGGTTGTCGACCGCGGGCTTGGAATCCCGGCTGACGAGTTGGAGCGGATCTTCGACCCGTTCTGTCGATCGCGAGCGACGCGTGACGCGATTCCAGGGACTGGCCTGGGCCTGTCCATCGCTCGCCACATCGTCGCGGCGCACGGCGGGAGAATGGAAGTCACCAGCGCGCCTGGTGAGGGCTCGATGTTCCGCGTCCGGTTGCCGCTGGAGAAGGTCGCCGCCGCTGAGCGGCGGCCTCGCGTGGTGGCGTAGCCGGCGCTGGGATCCCACCGCGGCAACAGCGACTTGTCATCTGCCCCACGCGAGGCGACCCAGCGTGAGGAGCACGGGTGGGTGCAGCTCCCATGTCAGCGAAGTGTCGATGCGATCGGCGTTGTTGTGAACCGAGCACCAGCGCGCACCGTCCTCGATCATGCCGGCGATCCGCGGGCGACCGAGGATGTCGCGCAGCCGATCACGGCTGACGTTGCCGACGGGGCGTTCGGTAGCCGTGCAGTCCACCACCGAGCCGTCTGCGCAGACTTCGAGGAAAACCTTGGGGAAGTGGCAGCGGTACGGTCGCCGGCCATTAGCGAAGGTGTCGAAGTAGGCGCGGCTATTGAGGATCGGCGCGCCCTCCGACTGCCTGCGGGCGAGGTGTGCGGCTGCACGCCGGAGCTCCTCGGGGGTGAGGTCGAGGTCGGAGCTTCGTGTCTCGTCGCGGCGCCCGGCCCGCATCAGATCTCGTTCGATGAAGTTCATATAGCCGGCGACGCCCAGGCGCCGCCAGAGCTCGAGCATCTCGTCGAGGGCGTCGAGGTTCTGGCGCATGACCAGCGTATTTACAATGATCGTCAGGCCCGGCTGAGAGCGGTGCACGAGATCGATGGCATCGAGGACTCGCGCATGGCTGCCGGTCAGACCGCGGTGGGCGTCGTGGAGCTCGGCCAGCGGGTGGTCAAGTGACAGGATGAATGCGTCGACGCTGGGCGCGATCTCGTCCAGGCGCTGCGCGAGGAACCACGCGTTGGTATTCACCAGCGTGAAAAGCCCCGCCGCGCGCGAAGCGGCGAGGATGGCGGCGACGTCCCGGCGCTGGAGTGGTTCACCGCCCCAGACATAGTTGGCGATAAAGCCTTGGGACTGCGCCTCGGCGTAGAAGCGACGGATTTCGCCGGCGGTGAGGTCGCCGGCAGCGTTGTTCTTCCACAGGCACTGCGGGCAGAGAAAGTTACAGTGCCCGGTGATCAGGTGCGAGAGGAAGAACGGGCGCAGCCCGAGGAGACGGCTGGCACTCACGCGAGTGACGAGGCGCCCCGCGAACCACAGGCGGCGGCAACGCCGTTCGGCGGCGGTCGGGCGGCGATTGACGGATTGACAGCCGGTTTGACCCATGGCATCAAGGTATAAGAAATGTGCGACGCTGGCAAGAGGCCGGGGTCGCCCGGATCCCCAGCCTGCTCGCCGCCGGCGTGATCGTCCCCCGCTCCATCCCTTCCCCCGCACGCGGAGGGTCGGCGGCGAGCTTCTCGCGCCCTACACCGAGACGCTCACCGCTTCCTCGACGTCCTCCCGGAACTGCCGGCTCACCTCGATGAAGTCGTCCTCGACGCGCTTGAACGCTTCCACCACGTCAGGATCGAAATGAGTGCCACTGTCCGCAAGGATCATCTCGCGCACGCGGGCGTGGGGAATCGCCGGCCGATAGACGCGGTCGACCGTAAGCGCGTCGTACACGTCCGCCAGCGCCATCAGGCGCGCGCTGACGGGAATGTCATCGCCGCTCAGCCTGGCGGGGTAACCGTTGCCGTCCCATTTCTCGTGATGGTGATACGCGATCTCCCGAGCTATCGTCACGAACGAAGGAAACCCCAACTGTTCCTCGGCCAGACGCAGCGAATCCCCTCCGTAGGTGGTGTGCTTCTTCATCAGCTCGAACTCGTCACGCGTCAACGACGACGGTTTCAACAGGATCGCATCGGGAATCCCCACCTTGCCAACGTCGTGCAGCGGGGCCGCCTTGAACAGTTGCGTGACAAACGCGTCATCGATTGTGGCCGAAAAGCGGGGGTGACTCTGCAGCTCCCTGGCCAGAAGCTGGACGTAACGCCGCGTTCGTTCCAGATGCTGACCCGTCTCCTTGTGGCGCATTCCGGACAGACCGACCAGGCACAGCACGATGGCGTCCTGGGTGCGGTAGAGCTCGTCGGTTCTGGCCACGACCTGCTCCTCCAGACTCGCGCTCAGCTCCTCCAGTGCCGACTGCAGCGCACGGATCTGCGTGATGTCGGTACCGGCGGCGATTACCGCCCGTTCTTCCAGGAATGCCGTAACCGTATAGCGAATATGCCGTTGAGCGACGACGTGCTCCCAGGTTTCCACCTGGTTCCTGTTGGCCAAACATGACGTCACGGATTTCGCGTAGTCTTTCGGCAACAGGTTCTCGGGCGAGTCTACTGGCAATAACAGCGAGCGCAGCAGCTCCTGAGCGGCGGGATTGGAGTATGCGATCTCGCCGCGGTCGTTGATTTTCAGAATGGGATTGGGGTCGGCGCGGGGGAACCGGGACAGGACGTCGATTTCCTCGAGATACGCGTCGATGAGCTGCTCATGATGCTCGCGATCGTACTGCAGGCTGCCGAGACCATGAACCAGCGTGCCCACGGCGACCGCCAGGAGCAAGCCGAAGGGGAGGAGCAGAGCGAGCCGCCCCAGCACGGTTGCCGGCGGCGCGAACAAGGAGATTACGGCGAGGGCGCCGAAGAGGCCGGCTGCCGCGCGCGGGGCGAGTCGGAACAGGGCCCGGTGATCCCGCTCTCGCGCGCGACGCGAAACGTAGTGGCGCACAGCGCTGCTGAAGAGAAGCTCGCAATAGTGGTACTGAACACTGAGCACGCGCGTTCTTACGTCGAACCTGATGATGGCGCAGAATCGATGGTATCCGTCCGGGCTCGTTACGGACCGCGCGATCGATTGGGCGCGCCACGCGGCCGCAGGGGCCGCCGCTACCGCTTGCCGACAGAGATGCGGCGCGACATGTGCGAGCAGCAGGATCGATTCGACGATCTGGCCCTCTTCCAGCCGAATATCCAGAGCGAGCTTGCGCACACCGATTCGCCACAGCGTCGCGGCCAGCTCGGACACGCCTGGGAAGTAGAAATCCCGCTCGGCGATGCGCGCCCGCAGCGAGAAGGAGGAGTCCTCGACGCATTCGATCTCGAGCTGATTGCGCTGATCCTTCATGAGAGCGGGGAAGAGCTCCCGCTCGAGGAAAGCGGCGAAAGGCCGAAGCGAGCGCGCGAGGCGGGCGTGGCGCACGCGAACGTAGACGAAAGACAGAGTGTGGGCGGCGAGGTCGAGCAAGCGGAGAGCTGATTGCCACCGATTCAGGCTCCGGGCGTGCTCGTCCTGAGGCAGGGCCGCAACGTGATTCACGGTCGTCACCTCCTGCGTAAATGTCGTCGATGAACGCCCGACGCGCGCGGGCGAGGCAGCGCTCGGCCCGCACGTGACGGTCGTTCGACCATGCTAACGCTGCGTGGCGTCGGTACTCAAGGCCCCGGCGCCTCAGTAGGGAAAGAAAACGTAAAACAGCAGTGATAGCCCCGCGAGCAGCCACATCCCCGGGTGGACCTCGCGCGTCCGCCCCGCGACCAGCTTGACGAACGCAAACAGCACGAATCCCGCCGTCATGCCGATGCCGATGTTGTAGCTGAAACTCATCAGCGTCATCGTCGCGAATGCCGGGACGAGCTCGGTGTAGTCGTCGAAATCGATTTCGGTGACCGGCCTGAGCATCATGATGCCGACAACGATAAGAGCCGGCCCGTAGGCGAAGGCCGGAATCGCGGTCAGCACGTCGGTGAAAAACAGCGCACCGAGAAACGCCACTCCGGTGACGATAGAGGCGAGCCCCGTGCGCCCTCCCTCCGCAATTCCCGCTGCCGATTCGATGTAGGCGCCTGTCGTCGTCGTGCCGACGGCCGCGCCGAACACGGTAGCCAGCGCGTCGACGAGCATCGGTTTCTCGATCTCGGGCAGGTTCCCCCGCTCATCGAGCAGTCCGGCGCGCGCGGACAGGCCGATCAGCGTGCCCATGGTGTCGACGAAGTCCATCACGAAGACCGTGAGGATGACCGGGAAGAAGCCCCACGTCAGCGCGCTGCGGATGTCCAGCGCCAGAAAGGTCGGCGCCAGGCTCGGCGGCAGCGCCGCCCATCGCGCGGGCAACGGCTGCAGGCCCAGCAGAAAGCCGAGCCCCGTCGTTGCCAGGATGCCGATCATGATCGCGCCGCTCACGCGTTTGACGAGCAGAGACACCATCAGCACAAAGGCGAAGACCGCCAGCAGCGCTGTCGCCGTCGTCAGATCACCGACCTTGACGGGCGCCTTGTCGACCCCGAGTCGCACGATGCCGGTGTCATTGAGCCCGATGAAGGTCAGGAACAGACCGATGCCGGCGGCAAAGCTGCTCTTCAAGCTGCGCGGGATGGCCGCCGCGAGCCAGGTGCGGAGCCGCACCAGAGTGAGCGCCACAAAGAGCAATCCGCCGATAAAGATGGCTCCGAGCGCGCTCTGCCACGTGTAACCCAGGCCCAGGACGACCGTGAACGCAACAAAGGCGTTTTCTCCCATGTAGGGCGCCACCGCGAAAGGGCGGTTGGCGTAGAGCCCCATGAGGATCGTGCCGAAAGCCGCCGCGAGCACCGTAGCGACGAGGCTCGCGTCCTTCGGAATGCCGCGGTCCCCCAGCGCCGCTGCTCCCAGGATCGCCGGGTTGACGACGATGATGTAGGCCATCGTCATGAAGGTCGTCAGACCGGCACGAATCTCTTGCCCTACGGTTGTTCCGCTGGCGCCAAGCTTGAACATCGCGGCGGCTCCTTCCTGCGCTGCTATCCCGGCCCCTCGAGGGCGCGCCGCTACGCCACCACCGCGACACCGTGGCTCGCGTCGTCCGTGAGAATTTCGAACGCGGCCCGGTTCGCTGACTTGAGCTTGACCGGAAGCTCGCCCTGCCGGTGCAAGGTAAGCTCACAGGTGGCGATCTTGCTGTTCAGACAGGTCTTGGTGCCACCCGGGGGGTTGTAGTATCGCAAGCCGACGAAAGCGGACGCGGGGGCATGAATCCTCCCATCGACGGAAACCTTGCCCTGCGCGGACGCGAACGTCCACTTGAAATAGGCGAATCGACCGCGCGCCTTGACCGCCTGCAACAGCGAATTCAGCCGGTACTCCTCGCCCCGATAGCGCAGCACGACCAGCGTCATGGGTGGTGTCCACAGCGGGCCGAGGCGAAGCTGCGCGGTCGAGCATTCCAGAAAGCTCTCCGGTTCATCATCAAACCCGGCGATTTGACCCCAGGCGTAGTAGTCGGTGTGCTGGCTCCCCCAGTTGTGATTCTGGCTGCCCTGCCAACCATCGATCTTGTGCGTGGCGCCGTTCACCGTGACCGCGCCATAGTACTTGGCGTTCGGGACTCCGACCAGCGCCTTCGCCTTGGGAAAGCCGATGCTATACAACCTCTCCGGCAGGAGCAACAGCGGCGCCTGGCCACCCTCGTACGTGAGGTCCCAGCTCAGGTCGCGGCCGGGGCTCTGTGCCGCCCCGACCAGCCGGCCGCCCTTCAAGGTCGAGCCCCCGATCTCGACATCGAGGCCATCCGGGGAGAACCGACAGGTGTGGAGGGGAAATTCCGACTTGGCGGCGGCGATCTCGCCGGCGTCACCGTCAAACCAGATTGACCAGACCTCCCCCAGGCCCTCCTGGGGCTTGCCGGCCGGGCTGAAGACGGTGTAGCGGATCCAGAACGCCTGCGCTTTCGATGGATGGTTGGCTCGCTGAAAGTAGCTCTCGTAGTGTCCCTGCGGCGAGCTGTTGTCGTAGCGGCAGCGGTTGCATTCGGTAACGGAAGAAGCGAGAGACGCCATTGGGGACTCCTTGAGCAAGCGCGGAGATGCGGAGTTACGCCAGGAGTTTAGGAGGCGGAGACCAACAGGTCAACTCACTTGGACCCGCCCTGTGCGCCCGCAGCACCGGCGCAGGCTTGTCCGCCGCGGCAAAAGGCGCTAGTGTCCCGGACAGCTCCCGCGGAGGATTCTCGTGCCCCATTCTCACGCCGTCAATGGTGGTGACTTCGTTGCTGACGTGCTCGTGGAGCACGGTGTCCCGTTCATATTCACACTCTGTGGCGGACACATCGCTCCGGTGCTGGTGGCGGCCAAGCGTCACGGCCTGCGCGTCGTCGACGTCAGAGACGAGCGGAACGCCGTGTTCGCCGCCGACGCGGTGGCGCGGCTCACCGGGATTCCAGGTGTCGCGGCGCTCACGGCCGGACCGGGTCTGACGAACGCGGTGACGGCTGTAAAAAACGCGCAGCTCGCTCAGTCTCCCATTGTTGTGCTCGGCGGAGCGACCGCTACCGTCTTGCGCGGTCGCGGCGCCCTGCAGGACATCGATCAGATCGCGCTGATGAGACCGCACGTCAAGTGGGCCGCCGCGGTGCGCGCGGTGCGAGAGATCGTTCCGGTGCTCGAGGAAGCCTTCGTCGTCGCCCGCTCCGACGTGCCGGGCCCGGTGTTTGTGGAAATCCCGATCGACCTGCTGTACCCCGAAGAGCTGGTGCGCACCATGTACCTGCGGAAATCGAGCGGGCACTCACACGATCTTCGGGAGGCGCTGCTGAGCTTCTACCTCAATGCCCACGTGCGGGGCGTCTTTTCGGGGGCGGATCGCGTCAAGCTCGCCCAGGCGCAGCCGAGTTTCTTCCCACATCCGCTGCAGTCGCACGTCGCCAAAGCCGCGGAGCTCGTTGGCCACGCCGAACGCCCGATCCTGTTGATCGGCAGCGGGGCGGTGATGACTCCCCACGATGTCCGCGATCTCGCCCGCGCGGTCGCGCAGATGGGCATTCCTACGTATCTTTCAGGTATGGCGCGCGGGTTGCTCGGTGCCGCGTGCGAGCACCAGCTCCGACATCGGCGGCGCGAGGCGCTCCGCGAGGCGGATCTGGTGCTGCTCGCGGGGGTCCCGTGCGACTTCCGGCTCGATTACGGGCGGCAGATCGGCAGCGGAACGACGCTGATCTCGGTCAGTCGCTCCCTGGTGGACCTCAAAAAGAACCGCCGCCCGACCCTGGCGGTGTACGCCGATCCCGGCATCTTCCTCCAGCAACTTGCCGAAAAGCTGCGCGGCGCTGCGCGGAGCAAGGAAGCGTGGCTGCACGCGCTCCAGGAGCGGGACCGACAACGAGACGACGAGATCGATTCCCAGGCAGCGATCAGGACCGCATATATCAACCCACTGCACCTGTGCCAGGAAATCGAGAAAGCCGCGCCCGCGAACGCGCTCTTCGTGGCGGATGGGGGCGACTGCGTGGCGACGGCGGCCTACGTGCTGCGGCCGCGGTCACCGCTCACCTGGCTCGATCCGGGCGTTTTCGGGACACTCGGCGTTGGCGCCGGCTTCGCGCTCGGCGCCAAGCTCGCCTGTCCCGACAGCGAGGTGTGGTTGCTCTACGGGGACGGCTCCGCCGGCTACAGCCTGATCGAGTGGGACACGTTTCGGCGCCACGGCATCGCCGTCATCGCCGTTGTCGGTAATGACGCCTGCTGGCGCCAGATCGCCCGGGAGCAGATAGAAATGTTCCACGACGACGTCGGTACCCCGCTGCGCCACACGGACTATCACCTCGTCGGCCAGGCGCTCGGCGGCGAGGGGATCGCACTGGGGGACCCCGCAGCGATCGCCGAGGCACTGTCTCACGCCCGCGCTCTGGCTGCCGCGGGAAAGTCCGTCGTCGTCAACGCTCTCATCGGCGCGACGGACTTCCGCAAGGGCGCGATCTCACTCTGAAGCCACCGCCGCGCGGCTGCAAGCTGTGCGGAAAGCGCATCGCGAACACCCCCCCACCTCGCCTCCTCCCCAACCGGGCGGAGGGACGGAGGGCTTTCATGGGTAGGTATTTCCGACGAAACCCCCCCACGCTACGAGAACAATACGCCCACCTCCCGTGGACTCCGTCTCCCTCGGGCGTCGTGGAATCCTCATCGATCTGTGCCGTCAGGCCTGCGCGGCCACCGGCGACTCAGCCTTCTGGAGTTGGCTGTCGTAGCCCATGCGCACTGAAGGAGGATCCGGCGCAGGTAGCGATTGGCCTTACGGGTCTTACCGCTACGTCGCTTCTCGGCGCTCTCGTTGTTGCCCGGGCAGCGCCCAGCCCAAGAGGCGAGGCGTGCGCGCGAGCCAAAACGGCCCATCTCGATGCCGATCTCACCGAGGATGGCTCGCGCGGCCGGTTTCTTGCCCGCCCGGAATGGTGACCAGGTGCTCGACCTCTTCAGACAAAGGGTCCACCAACTCCGCGATCCGCGCCCAGGGACAAGCCTTGACAACTGCGATCGCCCCTGGTATGCGATCTCATACCGGCCGGGGGCACATTTCGCGCCGGGAGCTGCAATGTCTGCAGCGCGTTCGCACGACCTCGAAAGCAGAGGCGAGGGAGGACCATGATGGCAAGACAGAGTGGCGTAGACCGACGGCTGAAAATCTCCAGCATCTCCCTGCATGGCGCTGTCTTACTTCGTAGCGCGCTGCTGCTAGCTCTGCTTTTCACCCCCCCCCCGCGCTACATGCTCTTGAGCCCGTAGATCACCTCGTATCGCACGCCGACCGCATCATCACCTACATCGAGGGGTTGCCGGCCGGGGCCTTCGGGGCGACGGCGCGGAGCTCCACGCTGGCGGCCGGGTGCCAGGATGTTTCGGATCCGCCGACCTCGCTGC
>JACPHN010000207.1 GCA_016188575.1 Candidatus Schekmanbacteria bacterium | reverse complement strand
TCGAGGATGGCGGTAGCGCCGCCGGCGAGCGGCGCGGTGCGGGCGGCGTAAGCTCCCTCGGCGGCGTCCCCCGCCTCGACTCCCCAGCCGCCTTCCGGGGCGAGGTGCCATGGCAGCGCCGTCGTGGTGCCGGTCTCGAACGAGTCACCCGCGGCGGCGGCCACGGTCGCGACCGCGACTAACAAGAGAGAGAGAGAGAGAAGCGACGCGCTGCGTCATCGGCATCCTCCGGTTCGCCTCACCACCCAGTATGCCGCGGCCGCCCGCGCGGCGCAAGCCGTGCCGCGAGGCTGATCAGGGATCCTCCGTCCGAAAAAACGTCGGTGCGACCATGTGCATCACCCATCGTCCGAGACCCTCCACCAGCACGTCTGCCTACCCCTCCCAGGCGTGTCCCTGGGATGCGCTTGGCACCGGCCAGACGCAGCCGAGAGGGAAGCTTCCGCCGGCCGGTGGAATTTAGGAACATTGAGTACTTCGCTTCGCCGTGATACTCTGATTACCAGGCTGGAGACCCAGAAATGAGCATCGGTGGCATCAGCCTGGCGACGCCCACGGCGGCGGAGGTCAGGTATCCAGACTCGGACGGTCAGCCCTTGGGTGAGACGGATTTCCACATCAGCGCCATTCTCTACTTGCGGGAGGCGCTGCGCTGGGTCTTTCGGCGGACGGCGGACACCTACGTCGCGGCCAACATGCTGCTCTACTACGAGCAAGGGAATCCCCAGGCCGTGAGGGCACCTGACGTGTTCGCCGTCAAAGGGGTTTCAAAGCGCCAGCGCCGCACCTACAAGCTCTGGGAAGAGGCCGCCGCGCCGTGCACGATCATCGAGATCACCTCGAGCAGCAGTCGCCTCGAGGACATGGGCACCAAGCGCGGGCTCTACGAGATGTGGGGCGTCGCGGAATACCTGCTCTTTGATCCCTTGGGCGAGTACCTCTCCCCGCGGTTTCAGGTGTTCGTCCTTCGCGACGGCTACTACCAGAGGGCTGCGTTGCAGGCCGATGGCGGTTTTTGGAGTGCGGAGCTCGGCGTGGTCTTTCGCCCGGTCGAAGAGATGCTGCGCGTGCTTGAGCCGGAGACCGGAAAGATCGTTCCGGGTCTCGGAGAAGCGGTCGAGCTGGCGGTGGATCAGGCCGCGATCGCCCATTGCGAGTCGGAGCGCGCCAGCCGTGAGGCAGAGCGCGCCAGCCGTGAGGCAGAGCGCGCCAGCCGTGAGGCAGAGCGCGCCAGCCGTGAGGCAGAGCGCGCCAGTCGCGAGGCGGAGCACGCCAAACGCGAGGCGGAGCACGCCCATCGCGAGGCGGAGCACGCCGGCCGCGAGGCCGCACGGGCCGCGCTCGCTGAGGCGGAGGTCGAACGGCTCAGGGCCGAGCTGGCGCGTCTTCGCGGCGCCTCACAAGACCACTGATTCGGTATTGCACACCACCGCTGGCGATGGCACGCTGTGGATTGGAGTGATGCGGCGACATGAAGAATGGCCTGACAATCGTGATATGCGCGGCCGCGCTGGCGACAGGCTCCGTGACTCCCTGGAATGCCTGGGCCGGCGATTCTGAACGGACTGTAGGCAGTGCGACATTTCTGTACCCCCCCGAGCTGGTGGGCGGTAGCGACGTGCGCCTCACCTGGACGCCGAGCAGCGCCGAGGACTTCGCGTTCTTTGCGGTGTGGCGCGGCCGCGGGTCAATCGTGACCGCTACCGACTGGGCCGGCATCGCGGCGGTGCTCGCTGTTTTCGTCGCCCTGCCAGTACCGCTCCGACACCGCCGCCGACCCGCGGGCCGCGCTTTCCGCCACGGCGCCGCCGGGCTTGCCGCCGTGCTCCTCTGCGTTCATCCCGCGGCGCGCGCCATTCCACCCCCGCGCGCAGCGCTTCCCCCCGATCCCGGCAGCGGCGAGTGGGTGGCACAGATTGGCTCGCCCGGAACGGCTCAGCATCTCGACGCCGATGTGCCGCCGGGCCTCTACTACTACACCGTGTTCGTCGTGTCCACATCGGGAAGCTACACGCTGTCGAACGAGCAGATCTTCACCGACTTGTACCCCACGCCGACGCCGACCCGCACCCCGTCTCCCACCCGGACGCCGACCGTCACGCGCACCCCGACCCCGACTCCGACAGCAACCCCGGCTCCTCCCGACCTGCACCAGGTGATCTGGCTGCACGCCGACGTCTCGGATTGGGCGGAAACGGCGCATCTTGGACAGCTCTCCATCAGCACGACCCAGATCACGCTGGACTATGATAAGGCCAACGTCTGGCCGCAGGTCAAGATCGGCGGCGAGCCGGTCAATGCCAACCCGTGGGTCCTGGTGAAGCTCGGAGAACAGTGGTACGGCGGCACCTGGGAATGGCTGCGGCCGGGTCAGACGCAGAAAAACTCCCGCATGGTGTGTGGCGATGCGATCAAAGTCGGGGAGCTCAGCGACTGGGGTCCCAAGAAGGACGAATTTCTCTGCTTCATGGTGAGCGGTCTGGCTCGCGATAGCAACCGCAATGTCCTTGAGCGCTCGAACCTGGTCTGTATGCAGTGGCCAGTCTATTTCGCGGGCTGCTGGTACAGCTTGTTGCCGAAAGCAGCCGGTGCCGACGACGAGAACGGCCGCAAAGGGCCGTAGGGCCGGGGGCTTTGCGGCGCTCGCCGAGGGATCCCGCGCCCGCGCCGCCGCCGCGCTCTTGGCATGCCGTGCAGCCGCTCCGCGCGGCGCCGGGTGCCGTCACATTTGCGCAAGAGTATGGCAAACCTTTGCAGCCGGCTCGATCGCGTCCGCATTGCACCCGCAGCCCCGCTTCCTCTGAGGTGGTCTGGTTTTTGCATTATACGCGGCATTCGCATCCGCCCCCACCCAAAGGATTACCGCAATGCCACCTTCGTCCTCCGCCGCCCGCCGCCTCCTCTCCGCAGCCATCGCCACCGTGCTTGGCCTGGTCGGAAGCACCCTCGCCGCTGCTCATACCCCGACTACCGAGCTCATCGCCATTCGCACCTCTTGCGAGACTGCCGCGCAGTGCCGCGCCGTGTCCCGGGAGCTCGCCCGCATCGGGTTCACCACCCTCCTCGCTCTCGGCGACGACGTGCGCGTGGGTCGGGTGACCTCCCCGCCGGCCCGCGGTCGAGCTGCCCTGCGCCTTCCCCGCATCACCGCGACCAGCCGCCCGGCCGATTTCGCCGGCCGCGTCGCCTCCCTGCTGCTCGCCGGCCGGGATTCCCCTGACCGCGAGCCTTCGGTATTCGACGGCTCCCGCGACCACTACGCCGGGATTCGCGGAGCCGCTCTGGTCGCCGACTCGATCGTAGCCGACGGTCGCCTGTCAACGTTCCAAAAGCTCGCAAACGTCCTGGACCTGGCGGCCCTCTCCCGCCAGAACTTCCGCAGCACCATGTCAGGCGCCAACGGCTACCTGCTGACCTTCATTCAGTCGCCCGCGGAGGAAGGCGAGGTGTGGTCCGAAGAGGAGATCGAGCTATATACGTCCTACGCCGCCCAGGCGCTGCTCGCCTGGACGTCCGTCGCCGACCCGGCGCTGGCGCTCAGCTTTCGGCTCGACGTGCGCAGCCCCTTTACCGATCCAGAAATTACCAACATCGACACCTACATCTGGGATGAAGCGGGCGACGCATACGAGGAAGGAATCTGGATTCGCTCGGTCACCGAAAACGCCGGTTTCTACCACCCCAATCGCAGCTATACGTATGACGTCAAGCTTTACAATGACGCGTATCGCCAGGCCGTGAACGCTTCCGTCGACCCCTCCGAGCGCCTCGCGCAGTCGTTCTCCGCCTTCTACGTGCGCACCGAGAACCACGCTCCCACCTGGAGCTCACCGACGTGGCCGCACGTGAACACGCTCTCGTGGGTGGCCTACGCGGTGCTCTCCGGCTCATCCAACCGCGGCATCAACTCCGAAAAGGTCACCGCTCACGAAACCGGCCATCTCTACTGGGCCCTGGATGAATACGCCAGTGCTTGCGAGACGACCGAGGAAACGATCGCGGCCGTCGCCGACCAGATCGTCGCGGCCTTGACCGCGCACAGCATCGACCACACCGCGTGGGTCGACGCCCTCGAGTCCGCCGCGATGAGCATCGCGATGAGCCCCAACTGCGAGGTCGGGGCGAGTTGCATCATGAACCACAACAGCTTTCACAACTGGGTGAACGGCCTGGCACCGGTCGTTGGCTACTGGACGGGACAGGAAATCTGGGGCCAGGTGTGGGCAGCCAACCACCCCACGGTCGAGCTTTCCGTCAACCGCGAATCGCAAGTCGTCGAAGCCGTGCAGATCGATGGCGTGAGCGTGGGCGACAGCCCGCTGGTGCGTTACGTGCCGGAGGGGGAGCACACGATCTGCCGCGGCAGCGAGCCCACGTGTGACACCGTGGACGTTGCGGTCGAGTCCGCGGACCGCGAAACGGGAGTCGTGTGCGGTCGCTCGGTCGACGTGAGCGCAGCGGGCATCGCCGTGCTCGATCCATGTAGCGAGTGACCTGCCAGATTGGCCCCCAGTTGCGGCCCGGACCGCGGCAAGTCAAGACCGCCGCGCCCATTGCGCGGCGGTCCTGTCTGGACCTACGATGGCGCCGCATGAGCTGGCGTGAGCGCGCTGTAGCGATTTGGACAAGCAGCACGGACCGCGTGCTCGAGGGCGTCTGGACGGGGCCGGGAAACGGCGGTGTGATCATTGCCCCGGCGCATCCCCTCATGGGCGGCACGCTCGATCACCCGGTCTGCAGCGAAATCGCATACGCGTGCTATCAAGAGGGGATCGCGGGGCTGCGGTTCAACTGGCGCGGCGTCGGTGCGAGTCAGGGGAGCGTCACCGGCGATCGCGCCGCGGCGCTCGAGGATTTCCACGCTGCACTCGACCATCTGCGGGAATCGATCGACGGCGAGACCGTTGCCGCCGGGTATTCCTTTGGCGCCATCATCGCGCTGACGGCAGCGATGCGATACCAGCAATTTCGCCGTGTCATCGCCGTGTCGCCGCCGCTTGCGCTGCTGCATTCGCTCGACCTCTCGGCCGTTCGCAGCCCGATCACCGTGATCTGCGGCGGCGCCGATTCGTATTCGCCCGCGGCGGGGCTGCAGGAGCACTTGCGCCGCTGGCCACACATTCGCCTTCACGTGATTGCCTCCGTCGACCACTTTTATAACGAGCGGGGGCTGGTCGAGCTCTCCGCGCTGGTTCGCGCGGCCGTGGGGTGAGCGCGCGTGAGCCGCGCCCGGCCGGGCCGTCAGCGGTCGCGATCAGCGGCTTCCGGTGCTCCCAAACCCACCCTCGCCTCGGTGGGTCTCCGGCAGGTCCGCGGTTTCGCGCCACACCGCTCGTGCTACGGGTGTCACCACGAGCTGCGCGATCCGCGAGCCCGCCGAAAGCTCGACGATTCCGTCACGTGTGTGATTGATCAAGATGACGGCGAGCTCGCCGCGGTAGTCGGAATCGACGGTACCGGGTGAGTTGACCACACCCACGCCGAGGCGCAGAGCGAGGCCGCTCCGCGGCCGCACCTGCGCCTCGTAGCCCTCGGGAATCGCCAGGCGCAGGCCCGTCGGCACCAGGGTCGGCACACCGGGCGCCAGGCGCACCGCGTCGCGGCACCTCAAGTCCATGCCGGAGCTGCCCGCAGTCTCGTAGCTCGGCAACACTACGTCATCGCCGAGGCGCTGCACCATAATCTCGATCGGTGGTAGCGCTGCCACGAGCTACGGGCTCAGGATTCGCCGGCACTTGCCGCGCCGCTCGCCGTAGGTCCCAGCGCGGCTCGCATTGCGGCAATGAGTGCCGCGAACGCCGCGACCGACTCCACCGACCCCTCGCCGCTCAGCAGAATGCTCATCAGCGCGCTTCCTACGACCGCGCCATCGGCGATTCGCGCAATGCGCGCCACCTGCTCCGGCGTGCTGATGCCGAAACCGACAGCCACGGGCAGCTCCGTTTCTCTCCGGACTCTGCGCACGAGCACCTCTGCCTGGTCTCCGACCGCTTCGCGGATACCCGTAACCCCGGCAACGGAGACCAGATAAATGAAGCCCCGGGTAAGCTCTGCGACCTCACGGATTCGCTGCACTGTCGACGTCGGCGCTAACAAGAATACGGGACTGAAGTCGGTACCGCGCGTGGCGTCCACGAGCGCACGCGCTTCTTCGGGGGGCAGGTCCGGGATGATCGCGCCGCTGAGCCCCGCGGCAACGGCATCCGCGACGAAACGGTCGATTCCATGGCGGAAGACCGGATTGTAGTAGGTCATCAACACCACCGGCGGACGCGGGTGCGGTGCGCCGGTGGAGCTGCTCTCGTCACCTCCGGCCGCGACGTAAGCGTGAATCGCTGCGAGGACTCCGGGCATGTCGATCGGATGGCCGGTCTCCCGGGCACGGGTCAACGCCGCATGGTGTGCCCGCTGCAGCACCGGGCCATCCGCCATCGGATCGCTGAACGGGTAGCCCACCTCGATCACGTCGGCGCCGGCGCCGGCAGCGGTTTCCAGCAGGTGCGTCGTCGCTTCCAGCGACGGATAACCCGCCGTGACGTAGGGCACCAAAGCCGCGCGGTGCTGCCTCCGAAGCGCTCTGAAGACCGTGGCCAGGCGGGTCTCGTGGGCGGTCATGCCGAAGCCTCCCGGGCGCGCAGCGCCTCCTGCACCGTCTCAACATCCTTGTCGCCGCGGCCAGAAAGACATGCGACAATCAGCAGCGGCCGGCCGGCAGGCGCAGCGTCGCCTCTTTCGCGGACGTCCGCGGCAAGGCGAAAGAGGTGGGCGATCGCGTGCGCGCTTTCGAGCGCCGGCAAGATCCCCTCGAGCCGGCAGAGCGCTTCCACTGCTGCCACCGCCTGCCTGTCGGATACCCATACGTAGCGGGCGCGCCCGGAATCCTTCAAATAGGCGTGTTCCGGACCCACTCCGGGATAGTCGAGCCCCGCCGAGATCGAGTGGGCGAGCGCCACCTGCCCGCCCTCCTCCTGCAGCAGATACGACATGGCACCGTGCAGCACGCCGGGCTCGCCGTAGCTCAGCGTCGCGGCGTGGGGCTGATCCGGCGGACCGTAGCCGCCGCCCTCCACGCCGATCATCGCCACCTCGCGATCCCCAAGGAATGGATGGAAGATCCCGATAGCGTTGCTGCCACCGCCGACGCACGCCACGAGCACGTCCGGCAGCCGGCCCTCGGCCGCGACGACTTGCTCCCGCGTTTCCCTCCCGATCACGGACTGGAAATCGCGCACCATCATCGGGTACGGGTGCGGGCCGACCACTGAGCCGATCACGTAGTGGGTATCGGCAACGTTGGTCACCCAGTCGCGGATGGCCTCGCTCGTTGCGTCCTTGAGCGTCATGCTCCCCGATTCCACGGGGACGACTGTCGCGCCCATCAGCTCCATCCGGCAGACGTTGAGCGCCTGCCGCCGCATGTCCTCGCGGCCCATGTAGATCCGGCACGCGAAGCCGAACAGCGCGGCGCTCGCGGCCGTGGCCACGCCGTGTTGCCCCGCGCCCGTTTCGGCGATGATTCGTCGTTTTCCCATGCGCCGGGCCAGGATCATCTGCCCCAGCGTGTTGTTGATCTTGTGGGCGCCGGTGTGGCAGAGGTCCTCACGTTTGAGGTAGACGCGGATCGGCTGCTCGGCCTCGTCACTCAGCCGGCCCGAGAGCCGGCGTGCAAACGTCAGCGGCGTTGGACGGCCCGTGTAGTCCCGAAGAATCGCGGCGAGCTCGGCCGCAAAAGTGGGATCGGTCCGCGCGCGCGCGTACTCCGCGGCAAGCTCCTCGAGGGGCGCCATCAGCGTCTCCGGAACGAATCGGCCGCCATACGGTCCGAAGTGACCCTGCTCGTCGGGAACGGTGCTCACTGCGATCGTCTCCTGTTTCGCGCGGCGCGGCCACGGCACATCCGCGGTCCCGCCAGCTCAAGCGCGCATATACTACGAGCGGCGCGGCGATCCGTCAACGCCATCCGCGCCACCGCCAAGCCCCGCCACGGCCGCCATCAGCGCGGCCAGCTTCTGCGGGTCTTTCCGCCCAGGCCGACTTTCCACACCCGAGGACACGTCGATCGCCGCCGGTTCGACTCCGAGTACTGCCTCCCGCACGTTATCCGGCCGCAGACCGCCTGCCAGGATCACGTACCGGTCACGCCAGGCATCGCGGCGCGCGGCGAGGAGCTCCCAGTCCACTCGCTGCCCCGTCCCGCCATAGGCATCCGCCACCTTGGCGTCGAAAAGCACGGGACAGGCAGAAAAGGCTTCTAGCGCCAGCTCGAGCTCTTCCGCGCTAGCCACCCGCACTCCCTTGATCGGCGAGATTCCCAGATGGCGCTGCGCCGCGGCCAGGTCTTCCGCCGTTTCGTGACCGTGGAACTGGATGATCCGGATCCCGGCGGCAACGATTGCTTCCAGGGCCGTCCGCGGCGGTTCCACAACCACGGCGACGACCACGGGGGCGGCAGACCCGGAGGCCGACAGCGCCGCCTGAATCGCCGGCATTGCCGCCACCGCCACGTGGCGAGGGGAAGGAGCAAAGTGCACGATGCCGATGGCATCGGCGCCGCACTGTGCCGCCAGCACCGCGTCTTCGGGCGTGGTGATGCCACAGATCTTGACGTGGGGTCGCGGACGTTCGGCGCTGCTCTCAAGAAAGCGCATCGTGAGGCCTACTCGGCCGGTGCCACTGGCGCCGGACCGAGATACGCGGCAGCGCGGATCTCCTCGATCACGGTCTCGACGCCGTTGGGGCGTGCTGCGGCCCGCACCAGGGCTTCGCCAACCAGCACGGCATCGCAGCCGGCCGCGGCCAGGCGCGCGGCCTCGGCGCCTCCCCACACCCCACTCTCGCCGACGATCAGCGAGGGGCGCGGAATGAGCGGCGCCAGGTGCTCGATGGTGGCGATGTCCACACGGAAGGTCGCGAGGTCGCGGGCGTTGATCCCAATGAGGTCCGGCACAGGGTCCAGCGCGAGCACGCGCTCGAGCTCCGCGCGGGTGTGCACCTCGACCAACACGTCGAGCCCGAGCTCCGCGGCCCGCCGCCGCAGGCAATCGAGCGCCTGCGCATCAGGTGGCCCGCAGGCTGCCGCGATCAAAAGCACCGCCGCGGCGCCAGCGGCCGCCGCCTCGTCGATCTGGTACTCGCTGATGATGAAATCCTTGCGCAACACCGGAATCGGAACCGCGGCCGCCGCCCGCTGCAGATCGGCGAGCTCACCGCCAAAATGCGGGCGATCCGTGAGCACGCTTATCCCCTCCACTCCGGCCGCTGCATAACGACAGGCGAGCGCCACCGGATCCCAGGAGCCGGCGGCCGCCAGCTCACCACGGGACGGTGACCGCGCCTTGATTTCGGCAATGACTCCGAGCCGGCCCTGGTCGTGCCGTACCTGGAGCGCTCGCGTCAAGCGTTTGTGGCCGGCGACCGCGGCATGCTCCACTGCCGCGACCGCCGCCGCGCGCATCGCGGCCGCGCTGACGCGGGCCATGGCGGCGACAATCTCGCCCCGCTTGTCGGCAAGAATCGACTCCAGAAAGCTCACGCCTGCTCCCTTCTTCGCGCGCCATTGCCTGCGGCCCACACCGCCAGCCGGCACGGTTCGACTGTGGTTGCCAGCGTGACGATTTCCGCATCCCGAGCCGGCGCCGGAACCCCGGACCCCTCGCCCGGGCCGGGGCCGGCGAGCACCTCCGGCGGCGCGCACGGGCGGCCCCGCTCGCGAGCGCGCACCACCGCGTTTCCAACGAGGATATTGACGAACTCGGCGATCACGTCCACGACGTACGCGGCGATCTCCGCAGGTGGGGACGCCTCCATCGCACTGGCGATCGCGGCCGCCAGATTGGCGGGAAACGAGCATGCGTATGCCACTTCTTCACCGACATCGGCAGTCTGGGCAATGACGAGGTCATCGGCGGCCGGCATCAACGCTTCCCGGCGCACGCCGCGAACCTTCGCCTGGATGGCCGCCAGACGCACCATCATGTCCACGGCACTCTCCACAAAGGTAGCGACCAGATCGCCATGGGGCAGCCGGCCCAGGGCTTGCCTGTACTCGTCTGTAGCCCGCTTTTCCTGCGCCTTGAAGGCCGCCAGCTCGGTCTCCAGTTGCGCCTCGGTCACCGCGCCGACCTGCAAGAGCGCCTCCCCGAGGTGGACGCGATCGGATTGTTGGGCGTCGAGCAGCGCCTCGAGCTGCTCTGGAGTCAGCAGCCCGAGGTCCACCGCGAGCTCGCCGAAACGCCTGTCCGCGCTCCTCTGTGCCGCTCGAATCGCCGCGATCTGCGCCGCCGACAACAGTCCCCGATCCAGCGCGATCGTGCCGAGCTTGAGGTTGACCCGGCCCTGCAGCGCGACCGCGCGCCGCAACTGCGCGGCGTCAATGACGCTTCGCTCGAGCAGAAACTCACCAAAAAACTTCCCGACCATAACCGCCTCGATTTCACCGCCCCAACATGGCATAATGAGTATGGACGGATGTGTGCTCGCAAGCAACGGCGCGAGCGCCCGCCTGTCGGCGCTCCAGCGCCTGCCCGGTGGCCCCCGGCCGCATTGCCGCTCCCTGCGAGCTCGACCCTGAGGTCTTGCGTTCTCAAGGCATTGCACCGCGGCCGCGGGAGTTGTATACATCGGTATCCCTCGGAGACTTCACCTCCATGAGCTCGCCTCCCGCTCTAAGCTCGTACATGCCGCTGCTGGACGCATTCTCCGGCCACCGTGTCCTCGTCGTTGGGGACATCATTCTGGACAAGTATGTCTGGGGCCGCGTCGACCGGATCTCGCCGGAAGCCCCAGTACCGGTGGTGACGGTGGAGCGCGAAAGCTACCGGCTTGGCGGCGCGGCGAACGTGGCCAACAACTTGCGGGTGCTCGGCGCGGTCCCCTATCTCCTCGGCGTGGTCGGCGCCGACACCGCAGGTGAGGAAATCGCCGGCGAGCTCGATCGGCTCGGGCTCAGCCGGCGCGGCGTCATCGTCGATGCATGCCGCCGCAGCACCCTGAAGACGCGCATCATCGCGCACGCCCAGCAAGTGGCTCGCGTCGACCAGGAAGAAGGCGGCCGGCTCGCCGAGCCGTCGCTTGCCAGCCTGCTCGCAGCCCTGAACGACCTGTTGCCGGAGGTCGGCGCCGTGATCGTTTCGGACTACGGCAAGGGCGTCGTCAACCGCGCGCTCCTGCAGACGCTCGGGGCCTGGGTGCGCGCGCGCGGGTTGCCCTCTGTGGTTGATCCGAAAGTGGACTTCTGGGACCTGTACGCGGGCTTCACGGTCATTGCTCCCAACCACCACGAAGCGGCCCGTGCCACGGGGTTGCGGGTGGAAGATTTCCCCGGCGCGACCGTTGCCGGTCGCCGACTACTCGAGATTGTCGGCTGCACGGCGGTGATCATCACCTGGGGAGAGCGCGGCATGGTGGTGTTCGAGCGCGACGGCGCCGACGTCATCTATCGGCATATTCCCACGGTGGCGCGGCGCGTGTACGACGTGACCGGGGCCGGCGACACGGTGGTCAGTGCGCTGGCACTCGGGCTCGCTGCGGGCGGATCGCTCCCGGACGCCGCGGTGATCGCCAATGTGGCGGCCGGCGTCGTGGTGGGGGAGATCGGCACCGCCACAGTATCCGTGCAGGACCTGGCCGCCGAGCTGGAGGTCGCGCTTCACGCCGACCGCATCGGGCCGATGCCCGCAGGGCGCTGCTAGGCGCACGGAGACACCATGAGCACCTCATCCTCCCTGCTGCTACCGGCGAGCGACGGCGTCCTGATCGTCATTCCGGCGCGCTTCGGCGCAACGCGCTTCCCGGGCAAGCTGCTTGCGCCTCTCGCGGGCGAGCCGCTCGTCTGGCACGTCTACCGGCGCGCCGCCGCCGCCGCGCTCGGAACGGTGGTCGTCGGTACCGACGACGAGCGCATTCTGGACGCGGTGCGCAGTCGCGGTGGGAAGGCCGAGATGACAGGCACACACCACGCCAGCGGCACCGACCGCGTCGCTGAAGTGGTGCGGCACCACCCCGAGGCACAGGTCATCGTCAACCTCCAGGGAGACGAACCCATGGTGACCGGAGAGATGCTCGCGCGGCTCATTGCCCCCTTTGCCGCTCCCGACCCGCCCGACCTGACCACCCTTGCCTATCCTACGTCGTCACGGCACGACTTTCTTCGTCCCCATACCGTCAAGGTCGTGGGCGATGGGCGCGGCAACGCCCTCTACTTTTCCCGCGCCCCCATCCCCTGGCCAGGGCATCTGGAATTCGCGGAGATGGCGGCAGCGCCGCACGAAAGACCGGTCGACAGGTTTCTCAAGCACCAGGGAATTTATTCCTACTCGCGGCGCGCGCTGTTCAAGCTAGCGGCGCTGCCGCCCTGCCCGCTCGAGCTGCTGGAGCGGCTCGAACAGCTCCGCGCCCTGCACGCGGGGATGCAGATCCGCGTGGTTGAGAGCACCACGGACACGATCGGCATCGACACCCCACAGGATCTGCAGCGCGTCGCCGTGACTTTCGCCGCGGAGGGGCAGGCAAGCGCTCGCCCGGAGCCCGCCTGAGCGCGGCCGGCCGGATGGAACAGATGACTGAAACGCTTTCCTTGGCGCTGTCCGCAGACATCGCCGCGGCGGCTACCAGCGCGCGGCAAGACGCCGTCATCAGCCTTGTGGTGTCCTACGTGGGCACGGATTTTCATGGCTTTCAACGGCAGCGAGCGCTCCGCAGCGTCCAGGGCGACCTCGAGCAGGCCCTGCGCGAGGTTCACGGCGAGGACGTTCCGGTTTTCGGCGCTTCGCGCACCGACGCCGGCGTGCATGCTCGGGGTCAGGTCGTCAGCTTCGCGCCGCCCACCAGGGTGCTGCCACTGCGCGCGTACGTTTTTGGTGTGAACGATCACCTCGCCAGAGACGTCCGGGTGCTCCGCGCCGAACGACGGCCGGCCGGCTTTCACGCGCGCTTTGCCGCCCGCGAGAAATCATACACGTACTCGCTCGACGTCGGGCCGGTCGCTTCCGTGTTTCTCGCCGATCGCGCCTGGCACCGGCGGGGTCCGCTCGACTGGGACTCCATGCAAGCGGCCGCGAAGCTCCTCGTCGGCTACCGCGATTTCTCCGCCTTCCAGGCGGCGGGAGGCGATCCCGAGCCGGACACGCACTGCCACCTGCGCGACGCCGCGATCGACCCTACGGCCAGTCCGGCGACGATCACGCTGCGCGGCAATCGGTTCCTCTACAAGATGGTCCGCAATATCGTCGGGACGCTCGCCGAAGTCGGCCTGGGATGGCGTTCCGCCGGTTCGATGGCCGCCCTTCTCGCGGCCGGTGACCGCGCCGCCCGTGGCCAGACAGCACCGGCCCGCGGGCTTTGCCTTGAAAGCGTCACGTACGAGCCGGAAGCGAACGCTACCGACTCGTTTCCCAGGAGCTAGCGCCCATGACATCAGCGCCTGATCACTCGTGCCCGCCCACGTCAAACGGTAGAGCGAGCTTCACCGCAGCGGCGATCCGCTCTTCGTTCCTCGAGCACCTGCGCTTCTCGCTCGGGAAGCACCCCAGCAAGTCGACTGCCTATGACCGCTTCGAGAGCCTGGCGCTGGCGGTCCGCGACCGGCTCATCGATCGCTGGATCAGAACCCAGCGCACCTACCACGACCTCGAAGTGCGACGGGTCCACTTCCTCTCGCTCGAATACCTGCCGGGTCGCGCGCTCATGCAAAATATCCTCAACCTCGGCATCCACGAGCAGTGCCGCGATGCCGCCGGGTCGCTCGGCCTGGAGCTGTCCGACCTCGTGGAGCAAGAGGCGGACGCGGGGCTCGGTAACGGCGGTCTGGGTCGCCTGGCCGCTTGCTTCGCGGATTCCCTCGCGACCCTCTCCATCCCCGCCGTCTGCTACGGCATCCGCTACGAGTTCGGCATCTTCAGGCAGGTCATCTGGGAAGGTCAGCAGGTGGAGCAGCCCGACGAGTGGCTGCGCGCCGGTAACCCGTGGGAAATTGAGCGGCCGGAGTACACGATCGAGGTCAATTTCGGCGGCCACGTCGAGCACCGCGTCGACCGCGGCAAGTTCGTCGCGCACTGGGTTCCCACCGATAGCGTGCTGGGTGTTCCGTACGACACCCCCATCGCCGGCTACGGCACCTACACGGTCAATACGATGCGCCTCTGGCAGGCGCGATCGAGCGAGCAGTTCGACCTCAGCCTGTTCAACCACGGGGACTACATCCGCGCCGTCGAGGAGAAAAACCTCACGGAGAATATCTCCAAGGTTCTCTACCCGAATGACGAAATCCGGCAGGGCAAGGAGCTCCGTCTGAAGCAGGAATACTTCTTTGTCGCGTGCGCTTTGCGGGACATCATTCGCCGCTACCTGGAATCGCACACCACCTTCGACCACTTCGCGGATCGCGTCGCCGTCCAGCTCAACGACACGCACCCCGCGCTGGCGGTCGCCGAGCTCATGCGCCTGCTGGTGGACGAGCACGCACTCGCCTGGCAGGACGCCTGGGAAACGACGGTCAAGGTCTTTGCATATACCAACCACACGCTGCTCCCCGAAGCCCTTGAGCGCTGGCCGGTGGATCTCTTTGAGCAACTGTTACCGCGCCACCTGGAGATCATTTACGAGATCAACCGCCGCTTTTTGCGGGAGGTGCTCAACCGCTACCCCATGGATCACGATCGCCTGGCGCGCATGTCGATCATCGAGGAAGGTCCGGTGCGGCAGGTGCGCATGGCGCATCTGGCGGTGATCGGCTCGCACTCGGTCAACGGCGTGGCGGAGCTCCACACGCGGCTACTGCAGACGTCGCTGATGCCCGATTTCTACGACCTGTGGCCGCGGCGGTTCAACTCGAAGACCAATGGCGTGACCCAGAGAAGGTGGCTGCTGCAAAGTAATCCGGCCCTGGCTGAGGCGATTACGCGCCGTGTTGGCGACGGCTGGGTCAAGAACCTCTACAAGCTGCGCGACCTCATCCCCATGGCCGACGACGCCGAGCTCCAGCACGAGCTTCACGCCATCAAACAGGCGAACAAGCTACAGCTTGCCGAGTACGTCTGGCAACACAATCATATCCGCGTCGACCCAAGCTCAATTTTCGACGTCCAGGTCAAGCGCCTGCACGAGTACAAGCGGCAGCTCCTCAATGCGCTTCACATCGTCTCGCTCTACCACCGCATTCGCCTCTACGGCCCCGAAAGCGTCGCGCCGCGCACCTTCATCTTCAGCGGCAAGAGCGCTCCGGGCTATCGCATGGCCAAGCTCATCATCCGCTTCATCAACGCGGTGGCGGCCGTGGTCAATGAGGACGGCGTCGCGAGCGAGCGGCTCAGGGTCGTCTTTCTCGAGAACTACCGGGTTTCGCTCGCAGAGCGCATCATTCCAGCGGCGGACGTCTCCGAGCAGATCTCGACCGCGGGCATGGAGGCCTCGGGGACAGGCAACATGAAGTTTTCGCTGAACGGAGCGCTCACCGTGGGCACCCTCGACGGCGCCAACATCGAGATTCGTGAAGAAGTCGGTGAGGAAAACTTTTTCGATTTCGGGTTGACCGTCGAAGAAATCGAGGAGCTGCGGCGGGTGGGTTACAATCCGCTGCACGTCTTGCGCGGCAACGAGGAGCTCCAGGGCGTCATCAACCTGGTCCACACCGACTTCTTCTCACCGGACGACCCGGCGCTTTTCCGTCCCATTTCGGACTCGCTGGTGCTGCACGGCGACCGCTTCTTCGTGCTCGCGGACTTCGCCTCCTACGCGGCCTGCCAGCGGCGGGTGGCGGAAACCTATGCGAAACCTGAGGTGTGGTTCCGCAAGGCGATACTGAACATCGCCAACATGGGGAAGTTCTCTTCGGACGAGACGATTCGCCGCTATTGCGAGGAAATCTGGAGGGTGCGGCCGGTGCAGGTGTCGTTGGTGGATTGAGGCTGGGGCGGTCAGGTGGTCCGGAGCGGCGTGGTCGAAGGGCGCGCCGCGGCGTGAGCGGAGCGATTGGCGGTTGGCAATGCCCTCGCGAGCGCGATCGAGATGCACGTGTGAGGCCGCCTGTACGCAGTGACGGGGCGAGCCGTTGCACCGCGCCTGGGAAGCGCAGTTAGAACCCTGCTCGAGGCGCATCGTTGGAGCCCCGCGCGCCCACTGCGGTTCGATCCTTCCAGGTTACCGGTTCGATTCCGACTTTCGCAAGCCGAGCCAGCTCATCATCACGAAGCCGTCTGGATTGATGCGGTAGACGATCACGGCGCCGGGCAGCAAGTCCGGGTAAACCAGGATGGCAGTGAGGTCGAATTCGTTTCCGTATTCGCGACGATCGGGGGGTTCCGGGTAGCGGACTCCGCGCAGGGTGAGCCCCGGTGGGCCGAGCTTCGCGATCACGTCCTCGGCCGAAAAGCTCTGCCAGGCGACCATGCGCGGTCCCAGGAGCTGGTCGTGTTGCACCTGGAAGAACTCCTCGTCCCGGCGGGACAGGGGGAGCGCATCGCCGCAGGGGAGACAGTGGCGCAACAGCGCCCGCCGACCGTCCGGGAGGCGCAGGACGAAGTCCTGATACGCGGGGCTGAATTCCACCGGCACGCGTGCGGCGGTGGACGAGTCGACTTCTATGGGAAAGTACGTGTTGTGCTGTGGAGTTTCCATTTTTCGCCGTCTGATCAGTCCGTCGGGACTGCAGAGCCAGTCCAGCAGGTGCTCCTCCTGGCACTCCTCGAGTGGCAGCTCACCGAGCGGGTGCCACTCCTCGTCACTGAGGTACAGGAGGTAGTCGCTCGGCGGTGGCTCGTCTCCCGGCGTCTCCTCGGTCACCCGCGCGTCGAGCGCGCGGTGCAGCTCCTGGACGATGAAGTCCACGCGATACAGGCCTTCCAGGACATCGGAGGGGAACGCGGCTTGCGTCATGTCGGCGCTGAGAAGGAACGTGAGCGAATCGGGTCTCCGGTTTGGCTTGGGGCACATCGACACGCCCACTGACGTGAAAGCGTAGCTACAGCGCGGATGCTCGAACCAGACGGCTACGTGGTTGCTCCGCCGCAGGTCGGATGACGGGAATGGCCAGGTGCTAGCCTCGCTTATCACTCCGGAGCAACTAGGTGACGGCGCCCAGATCACGGCATCATCCGCAGCGTAGCCGGCGCGACGGAAGGTCCGATCGATCGCCGACAGCACCTCATCCTCCGATCGCGAGCCGCGGAGCGTCATGTCGATGCGGTACTCGTGGGTCACGATCGCGGCTCCTGTCAGAAGTCCACGCGGACGAGCTCGATGCCCAGATCATTCAGCTCGTCGAGGACCGCCTGGCGCAGCGGCGCGCTCTTCGGCATGACGAGCTTGAACGGTACCCCGCGCTTCGCGGCTGCGATGATTCCCTTCTTAAGCTCCGTCCTCATTTCCCTTATCTTGTCCGCCTCCGTGCGGCCGTGGCCGAGCAGGACGCTCTCGCTGTGCTTGACCTGGTAGGCCGCCCGGTTGGTGAGGATGTCGATCTTATCCGGGTCGTCCACCTTGCGGCCAAAGTCCATGATCGTCTCGCCGGCTGTTGCCAACGAGCCTCCGGCGCGCGCCTCCAACGCGGAGCCCAGGTTGGGGTCCTTGAGTGTCGTCGCCTGAGCTGCGGCCCTGTTCACCCATCCCTCGATGCCCACGACTCGCGGATTGCTGGCGAAGATCTTGTCGAGGTCGGTCAGCAGCTCCACGGGGCCGTAGCCGGTCTTGAACAGCTTGTCTCCCGCATTCAGGAGGGCGGTCACGGGGCCGGCCACGTTGCCGGCCATCTTCTCACCGAGCTTGTTCACGGCTTCCAGTCCCCGCAACGCCTCGGGCGAATTCTTGATGCCGTCCCAGACTTTGGGGTCGAGCCCCTGGAAGATCCCGCGCAGACTCGCCGCGAGCGCCGCGCAGGCCTCGTCCGGCGGCGACGCCCCGGCGACGCCGGCCGCCAACACGAGCGGCGCCGCCCCGGGCACGGCGCACCGCCGCATCGCGTCGATCAGCGCGTCCAGCGCCTCGTCGCCCCGGCTCGCCAGCAGCTCCGCGGCTTCCTCGAGGTCGCG
>JACPHN010000202.1 GCA_016188575.1 Candidatus Schekmanbacteria bacterium | reverse complement strand
GCCACGGCTACGGCGACGATCCGGCCGTACCCCCCCCACCTTTCGCATCCCGAGAACCTCCTTCTGGCTGTGACCAGCAGTCGTGACGAGCCGGCATCCTCGAGTCTAGCGCGGGCGGCGGCGGGCATCAAGGCGCCGCAGGTGCTCTGGATCCACCGCAGGCGGTCTAGCCGCAGGATTTTGGCGGTGTTCCCGGGAGGTACCGAACCGCTTGGCACTTTCCTTCGAGCATCGATTCGCCCCAGAAGGGTACAGGATTCAGGGCCTGCCGCGATCTTGACATCCAGCGTGCAAAAAGCTACTTTAAGCGCTCCGGGCTTCCCGATAATCATGTGAACGCACCCGCGGAGCGGCCACGATCTTTCCCGCCGTCGGCCAACAGCAGGGTGCCATTCCGTTTCTCTCTGGCACTGGAAGGATATGGCAATGTTTGCGATCGTGCGAGCCGGTGGCAAACAAGTGCGCGTTGCGGAAGGCGAGCGCGTGCGCGTGGAGAAGTTGCAGGGTGACGTCGGCGATCCCATATCGCTGACGGATGTGCTGCTCATCTCGCGCGACGGTGTCGTCCGTGTTGGCGCACCTGTTGTCCCGAGCGTCACCGTCCAAGCCCACATCGTGGGACACGGCAAGGCAAAGAAGGTCTTCGGGTTCAAGTACAAGCGGCGCAAGGGCTATCGGCGCCACAAGAATCATCGGCAGCCGTTCACCGCCCTGGAGATCGATGCGATAGCAGTCGGTGAGGCGTAGTCGGGTCACCGCTTTAGGAGATCAACATGGCACACAAGAAGGGCGTCGGATCTTCCAAGAACGGCCGCGACAGCAACTCGCAACGACTGGGCATCAAGCGCTACGGCGGTGAGACCGTCACCGGCGGTAGCATCATCGTTCGCCAGCGCGGCACCAAGTTTCACCCGGGTGAGAACGTCGGACGCGGTAGCGATGATACGCTATACGCCAAGATCGATGGGATCGTGAAATTCGAGACCAAACGCGCCCGGAAATGCGTGAGCATTATTCCAGTCTAAGTGGAGAACTTTGTCGATCAGGCCGTCATCTACGTCAAGGCAGGCGACGGCGGTAGAGGCTGCGTCAGTTTTCGACGCGAGAAATATGTCCCCTTCGGCGGGCCGAACGGTGGTGATGGCGGCTCGGGGGGTGATGTCGTGCTCCGCGTCAACGAAAATCTCCGGACGCTTGTATCGTTTCGGTTCAAACGGCATTTTCGAGCGCAGAAGGGGCAGCCCGGTCTCGGAGCCGACAAGACCGGGCGGTCCGGTCAGGTGCTCGTCGTGCCCGTGCCGCTCGGGACGCTCGTCCGCAATCACGACTCAGGCGAGGTTCTCGCCGACCTCGATCACGCCGGAAGCGAGGTAATCGTTGCGAAGGGCGGACTGGGTGGCCGCGGCAATGCCTCGTTCAAGTCGGCCTCCAATCGTGCGCCGCGGTACGCACAGCCAGGTATTCCCGGCGAGGAGATGAACCTCGAGCTCGAGCTCAAGCTGCTCGCCGATGTCGGACTCGTCGGTTTGCCGAACGCCGGCAAGTCGACACTCCTCCGGCGCATCTCCGCAGCGCACCCGGAGGTCGGCGACTATCCGTTCACCACGAAATCGCCGGTGCTCGGCATCGTACGTCCCGACCCCCTGCGCGAGCTGGTCGTCGCGGACCTCCCCGGCATCATCGCCGGAGCGCATGAAGGCAAGGGACTCGGATTCAGATTCCTCCGGCACATCGAACGGACCCGCGGGATTGTCATTCTGATCGACGCCATGAATCCCGATGCCGAGCCGCTGGCCGTCTTTCAGACGCTGCGAGGCGAGCTCGGCGAGTACGGGCACGGACTGGAGACATTGCCCTTCCTGACCGTTGCGAACAAGATGGACTTGCCCGGTGCCGCCGACAACGTCGCGATCTTGCGCGACTACTTGCGGGACGGCGACGGCGATCTTCTCGAAATCAGCGGGCTCCGCGGAGATGGCGTCAGCATCCTGATCAATCGCATCTTCGCCATGCTCGGTGGCCCCGCGGAAGAGACGTGGGATTGACGAACGATGCCGCATCGAGCTTCCCCTCGCCGCTGTCTGGGCGACGTTGGCCTACGCCTCGGCTGGAGGTCGCGCGCCCTAACCACTTCCCAGCCTGCGGGCACGGTGCCGATGACGAACCCTGACTACTCGCCCGATCCCCCTTCGCCGTGTCCGCGCCGAATCGGGCTCTTCGGCGGCACCTTCGATCCCATCCACATCGGCCATCTTGCCAGCGCCGCTTTCGCGCAGGAACGCGAGCACCTTGAGGAGATCTGGTTCATCCCGTCGGCGCTGCCGCCGCACAAGCGGCGTGCCGCCGAGCACATGAAGATGCCCTCCCCGGAACAACGATATCTCATGGTGCAGCTCGCGACGCTCGATCACCCGCGTTTTCGCGTGATCGACGACGAGCTACGGCGTCCGGGTCCTTCCTACTCCGTAGACACGGTCTCGGCATTACAGGCGCGCCAGGACGAGCCGACTCAAATGCAGCTCATTCTGGGCATGGATGCTTTTGCAGAAATCGAGACCTGGCACCGGCACCAGGAGCTCCTGGCGCTTGTCACCTTCATCGTGCTTTCCCGGCCCGGGAGCAATGCACCGGCGTGCCTTTCCCACCTGTCGTCCGAAACTCGCAGCGCGCTCGGCATTGCTGTCGACGGCGCTTTAGATTCACGCAGCCAAGCGGTGCCCGCGCTCTCCGCGTCGCCTTCCCAGGGGGCGCGCGTGCGCTTTCTGGAAGCCCCTGCCCTCGACGTGTCCTCGAGCGGCATACGTGCCGCAATCCGTGAGGGGCGGAGCGTTCGCTACCTGGTGCCTGAACCGGTACGGCATCTCATCGAAAAGGAGAAGCTTTACAAATGAGCGTTCCCGCCACTGTCGAAACACCTGGCGATGCCCTACAGCAGGAGCACCCGCAGCCTGCCGTCGTCGCCCCACCCACTCCGGAATGGCTTGAGGAAGTCATTGCGGCCATCTTGAGCAAGAAAGGCTCAGACCTCGTCGTCCTGTACATCGGCGCCGAGTCCACGATCGCCGACTATTTCGTCATCGTTTCCGGGCGGTCGGACCGCCACATCCGAGCGATCGGCGACGCAGTGCGCGACGAGCTGAAGCCCACCGAGCACCGCCCGGCGTTCGTCCACGGGTACGATGCCGGACAGTGGATCGTTCTCGACTGCTACGACGTCGTTTTCCACGTCTTTTCCCGGGAAGCGCGCGAGCACTACCGCCTCGAGCGCCTTTGGTCAAAGTGCCCGGAGGTGCCGGTCGCCTTGCCTCCCGCGGAGCCCGCCGGCGATGACGCCATGGCCGATGGTTATGACGAACCCGAAGGAATGGGCCAGGGTGACTTTCCCCCTGTCGAGTACGAGTACGAGGAGGAGGAGGAGTGAGCTCCGCTTGCTTGAGCGGGCAAGCCGGGCGGAAAGCGCATGGCGAAGACCCCCCACGTCACTTCCCCACGCCCACGGGGGGAGGAACGGAGGGGGGCGCTGTCGCGTCGACGTCAAGCAGATGGTGGATTCACGCCGCCTTCGCGCCACGCCTCTTCGCTGCGTCTCTCGCCATCCTGATTCTTCTGATCGCGTTGCCGTCATGCGCGCCGCCCCGCCGATCCCCGCAGCCCGCAGTGCCGGACACCCAAGTCGTGGCCGCGGCGACTCCCGCCCTTCCGGCCGATCCCCTGGGCGTCGAGGTGCACAGGTTGGATAACGGCCTGGCGGTATACCTCAGCGAGCACCACGAGGAACCGCGAATCGTCGCCTACATCGCGGTCAAGGCTGGCAGCGCCGAGGACCCGCCTGAAGCTACCGGCATGGCCCACTACCTGGAGCACATGCTGTTCAAGGGATCCAGGCGTCTGGGCACCACGGATTTCGCGACCGAGGTCACCCACCTCGACCGCATTCAGAAGCTCTACGACGATCTCTTCGCAACGCAGGATCAGCAGCGCCGCCAGCAAATCTACGCGGAAATCGATCGGGAAAACGTCGCGGCCAGTCGCTATGCCATCCCCAACGACCTGCAGAAGGTGTACGATATTATCGGCGCTCAAGCGGTCAACGCTGCGACGTCCGTGGACTATACAGTCTACATGGCTGACATCCCGTCCAATCAGCTCCAACGCTGGGCCATTACCGAGCGCGACCGCTTTGAAAACCCCGTGTTTCGTCTCTTCCAGACCGAAATCGAAACCGTCTACGAGGAGAAGAACCGGGCGCTCGACAATCCTGGCCGAGCACTCCGCGCCGCCGTCTTCGAACCACTTTTCCGCGGCCACCCCTACGCCGTTCCCACGATCGGCACTGTCGAGCACCTCAAGAATCCCTCACTCAGCAAGATGATGGAGTTCTACTCCAGGTGGTACGTCCCCGAGAACATGGCCGTCATCCTCGCTGGCGACTTTCAGCCGGCCACAGCCCTGACCGTCCTCAACGCTCAGCTCGGCCGCTGGCTGCCCAAGGTGGCGCCAAAACGGGAGTCTCGGCAGCCGACTGCCCTGACCGGCGTGCACCGGGTCGAACTTGCTCACTCGGGTGAGGAGCAGGTCATGCTCGCCTGGCAGACTGTCGGCGACAACCATCCGGACGCTGACGCCTTGACACTGTTGGACATGATCCTCGACAACTCCACGACGGGGCTGCTCAACCTCGACCTGACGCAGACACAGAAGGTGCGCCACGCAGGGTCGTATGCCTTCACGGGTGTCGAGACGGGCGCCGAGATTCTGCAGGCGATTCCGCGCGCCGACCAGGCTCTCGAGGACGTGGAGAGCCTGTTGCTCGCGGAAGTCGCGAAACTTCGGGGCGGCGAGTTTTCCCAGGAGGACATCGACGCCATCGTCACCAATTTCGAGGTGAGCCAAAAGCGCACGGCCGAGTCAAGCAGCAGTCGCGTTCAAGAAATGTTCACGGCGTTCGTCCGCGGCGTGAGCTGGGATGACCACCGAGGCAGGCTGGAGCGCATGCGCCGACTCAGGCGCGACGACATTGTGCGCGTGGCGAATCGCTACTTCGGGCCGAGCTTCGCCGCCGGCTATCGCCGCAACGGCACGCCCGAAATCCCGAAGGTAACGGCCCCGGCCTTTACGCACCTGGATCTCGACGCCGCGAAGCGCTCGGTGCTGTTCAACGAGATCGCGGCAATGAAGACCACCGCCATCGCTCCGAAGTTCCTTTCGGCTGGCGCAGACTACCAGGTGCAGCAGACTTTGGCCGGCCCACTGTACGTGGCCGCCAACCCGTACAACGACATTTTCGATCTGGCGCTGCGGTTCGATGTCGGCAGCGATCACGACGGGAAGCTGTGCCTTGCGGTCGACCTCCTGGATAAGGCCGGCGCTGCGGGAATGGACGCTGGCGCACTCAAACGCAGCCTGTACGCCATGGGCGTGTCGCTGCGCTACTCGTGCACACCGCGCAGTCTTGTGGCCGGCCTCGACGGTCCTGAACGCCATCTCAGCGCGGCCTGGGAGCTCTTCGTGGCACGCCTGTACACGCCGGAGCTCGCTCCGGACGATCTCCGGAAGTGGGCCGAGAACACCATCGCGCGACGCGAGCGAGATCTCGACAATCCCAAGGTGCTCGCAAACGGCCTCGGTCTCTTTGCGATGCTGGGCAAAGAGAGCCCGTTTCTCCGCGCGCCCACGAATGTCGAAGTGACCGCGCTGTCGCTCGCGGACGTCTCCCGTGCTCTCGGCAACCTGCGGCAGTACGCGCGAACGACGTACTACGTCGGTAGCGGATCGGCCGGCGACATCAGCGCGCTCGTGGCGGCGCAGCGCGAAACCCTGACGCCACCGCCGAAGCTACCGCCCGAGCGCTACGTGGACCGAGGAGCCGACACGGTATTGTTCGTCGACCACGAAAGCGTTCAGTCGCTGGTTGCCGTTACCGCGGGAGATGAAATCCTCGATCTCGAAAACGTGCCGATCTATGGCATGTACAACGAGTATGTGGACGGCAGCATGGGTGGCATAATTTTCCAGGAGATCCGAGAGGCGCGGGCGCTGGCTTATGCCGCCTCCTGCAGGTACAGTGCGGGAAGTGAAGCTGATGATCAGAACGGGTTGCACGGTTATCTCGGCACCCAGGCGGACAAGACCGTCGAGTCCACGCGGCTCCTGCTGGATCTGATTCGGCACCTTCCGGTGCTCCCGCAGAGATTCACGGAGGCGAAGGAAGCATCTCTGCAGGCCATGCTCAGCAATCGCATTGGTTTTCGCGCCGTGCCGACAGTGGTGGACGGTTGGGTGCGCAGGGGCTACCGTGACGATCCGCGTCCGGAAATCATGGCGAAGACGGAAGTACTATCGCTTCAGGAGGTCGCGGGCTTTGCTGCCCGTTTTGCGGAAAAGCCCCTGACCGTAGCGGTTGTGGGCGATGCCGACCGCATCGACCTGACGGGGCTGCGAGTGCTTGGCGCCTTTGAGCAGATGGGGGCGGATGACCTCTTCTCCTATCATCGCGCTCAGTCGGTGCAAACCGCCGCCTCTGCCGAGAGGACGATACCTGGTGAGAGTGTGGATCACCGCTGACGTCCACCATGGTAACCCAGGTAGCAAGGGGGTCACCCGCGAGCTTGCCGGGCACTTTCTGAGCAATGCCGAGCGCGACGACGTGCTGGTGCTGGCGGGCGACATCGGCGAGATCGATGGAATCGGGCTGCGGGAGTGTCTCGGGGAGTTCGCGCGATTTCCGGGGGTGAAAGCACTCGTCCCGGGCAATCACGACTTGTGGACACACCCGGGCTCAGGGCAGGGTACCTGGCATCACTACCGAGCAGTCCTGCCGCGGATCGCGGCCGAGCATGGATTTCAGATGCTGGACGTGGCGCCGCTACGCGTGGCGCTGCCTCATGGTGGCGCGCTCGGGATCGCGGGGTCGTACGGTGGCTACGACTTCACGATGGCCGACGTTGGCGCGCTCGCCAGTGACGCGGACCGCTCGGAGGTGCTGCAGGCGTTCCGCGTGGGCCGTTTTCGCACGTTCGTATGGAGCGATTACACGTTTTTCTGGGACCGCGATGGGGCATTCGATCTGGCGGACTTTTCGCGATCGTGCACCGCGAAGCTGGAGCAAGATGTGCGTGGCCTGCAGGACGACCCTGCGATCACCGCAATCGCCATCATCACCCATACGGGCGGGCATATCGATGTGGTTCGCGATCATCCGCTCGGCCTGGACAAGCCGCTCGTGGCCAACGTCTGGTTTCATGGGGTGGCGGGGACGGTGCGCATCGGAGAGATCGCCATGGAGAGCGACAAGGTTCGGCTGGTGGCTTGCGGCCACACGCACCATGACCGCGAGGTTCTGGATGAGGCGGGCCGATGCTGGATCAATGTCGGCTGCAACTACTCGCGGAAGCGGTGGGTGGCGTGGGATCCGGCGGGCGGCGTGCAGGTCAGTCGATGGTTCGGTGACGCAGCGGCGATGTGGTAGGGCGAGCGGGAATCGCGTGGGTTGCGCCGGATTCGGAGGGACCGTCGAAATGGCGAACGCAGAAGGCACGGCGTCGGTGCTGGTTCGCTGTGACGGCGACTGGGCGATGGGTCTTGGGCACGTCGTGCGCTGCGTCGCGCTGGCCAGAGAGCTGGTCGACGCCTACCAGTGGCGATGCGCATTCGCGGTGCGCGAGGGAGAGGCCGGTCGGGCGCTCGTCGAACGTGCGGGGTTCGCGACCGAGCCGATGCGGCCGGGCGAGTCCGAGGAAACCTGGCTCGAGGCGATAACCGAGCGGGTTTCGCCCGATGCCGTCATTGTCGACGCGGTGCGCGATGTCCCGGAGCGCCTGGTGGCGCTGTGGCGCCGGCGCCGCGCGGTGCTTGCCACCATCGACACGCCGATCCGGGCCCGGCTCGGCGCGGAGCTGGCGTTTTTTCACTCGGAACGCGCCGCCGCTGCGCTCGACTGGAGCGGCTTCTCGGGGACGGTAGTTGCCGGCTGGGAGTGGGTCGTGCTGCGGAGGGCCTTTCGCTTGCCGGCGCCCGCACCGCGGGACGAGCCTCCTCGCCTGCTGATCGCGATGGGGGGCTCGGATCCGGCCGGCCTCACCGCTCGCGCGGGCGCCGCCATGGAGCTCGTCGCGTGTCCGGTGACGCTGAGCGTCCTGCTGGGGCCGGCGTTTGCGGAGCGTGCCGCCATCGAAGCGGGGCTACAGCGCGGTCGCCATCCTTACGAAGTGCATGTTGCCGCTGACGATCCCGCTCCGATCATGGGTCAGTGCGCGCTCGGACTGGTGTCCTATGGCGTCACGGCTCTCGAGCTCGCCGCGCTCGGCGTGCCGGCGCTGCACCTGTGTCTCTCTGCCGCTCATCTGCAAGCTTCAGAGGATTTGTGTGCAGCGGGCGGAAGCCTCTGCCTCGGTCTCGCGGAGCGGGTGTCACCGGCAGCTTTGGCCGGTGCGGTGGAGACCCTGCTTGCGGATGGAGCGCGGCGCGCAGGCATGCGAGCGGTCGCGCTGCAACTGGGTCTTGGCGGCGGCGCGGCGGCGGTTGCCCGACGCCTTGCTGGCGCCGTGGAGCAGCGCAAGCGCAGCGCAAAGATCGGCTCGGTTCCACCGGAGCGTTGAGCTGCCCGCTCAACGCATCTGCCGCGAGCCGGTGGATTCAGGCCGCCCGCTCCCCTTGCGTCGCACCATCGATTGGGCCTAGCGTTCGGGGTAGTGTGGCCCTCGATCTCGCCGGAGGTAGGCATGTCGTGGCGCGTCCCTTCTCTCTCTCTCTCTCTCTCTCTGCGTGAATCTGGCGGCGACCACCTGCCTGTTCGTGCTGATCGCCGTCCCGAGCCCGGTGCGCGCCGCGGGCGACTCCTTCGAATCCGGCACCTTCGCCGCGCTGCCGTGGGAAATGAGCCCCGCGGAGGCGTGGCAGGTGGTCGCGGGTGACGCGGCCGATGGCGTCTACGCGGCCCGCAGCGCGCCGCTCGGAGACGGTGGCGCCGCGGTG
>JACPHN010000196.1 GCA_016188575.1 Candidatus Schekmanbacteria bacterium | reverse complement strand
GGTTCACGGATCAAGCCACCACAGGCCTACTTGCTCCCGGCCATACCCACCCAACTGCCACGCCCCGTCTGGCCTACTTTTCGCCGGCACACCCCGGTCGTTTTTCGCCAGCGTTGAAGGTCCAAGATCTACGTGGGCGAACTCTGCTACTTCCTGCGGCGGCCGCGCGACGTTTTGGAGAAAGCCTTCAGCGACGTTGACGAGGCGCTTCGTCTCTCCGAGGTGAGCCCGGAGCTAGCCTTCCTGAAAGCAACTCTGTACCTGAAGTGGGCTAATTGCTACGTGGATACTCTGGACTTGGAGCCAAAGCAGAGCAATCTACTTGTAAACAGCGCCCTCGCCGTGAGCCTCTATAAGAAAGCTCGCGCTTCCCTTCCTAAGTACGTTGAGCCCGATTCGTTGCTTCCGGTCGTCGTCGATTACTCTCTCGCCCAGGCACTCCTACTGGCGCGATCCATAGACATGGATCTAGCGATGACACCATCGGAACTCCTCGCGGACGTGTTCGAGCGCCTGCGAAGAATCGTACTCACAAAGAGGGCGGAGATCATTCTGGCTCAATGCTATCTCATGCTTGGAACCTGCGCCGCCTACTCTAGGCACGTGTCCGAGGAGATCGGCGACATCTATCTCGAGTACGCCCGTACGCAAACGTTGACGGTTCCATCTGACGTCTGCTTCTACAGTTGCGTCACCAAGGAACTCCTGAGCCGAGACGAGTTCGTTACCCAGATCGACTACTACGCTACTCGTCTCCAGCAGACTACCACCAAGAGGAGGTGATTCCCATGCTTTGGAGGCACGAGATCCACGTACCTGCGGGGTCTGAAGCGGTGGTCAACTCCGCACTTTCCCCTCGCAGACCGATCTACGTGGGGAGATACGATCAAGTCTATTTCGTGAGCTTCGCGCCTACCTTCGCTTCGGTGACCGCCGAAGCAAGCAGCGAGGAGGGCGTGGCCTTCGAGGCTAAGGCAGATGTTCGTATCGAGGTCCCGCGGGGCAACCTTGCAGATCTCCTTCGGGATTCCGGCTACTCGACATATCGGAACATCTTGCGAGTGTCTGCCGAGGAGGTCTGCAAGCGGCAGAATCTGGCGCAGTCCATTCGGGCCTCGATCCAGACGTTCGTGCGCGCTAGTGGGTTCTTCGACCTCGCGAACCACGAACAGGCGAGGGCTGATCTCAACCAGAAGGTTCAACAAGAGTGCTCGAGAGCTCGACTCGTAGGCGAGCTCATCTCAATCGAGCTATCGCCGAAGCTGCCGGAGTCCGATCAGCTCGCGGAGCTCAGAGCTCGCGCCTCCAGTGAACCCTCCCTGCAGGGAATCGTCAAACACTTCCGGGAAACTTTACTGCAGCGGGAGCTGCTCAATGCCGAGGCCGAGCGCGCGAAGGCTGAGAGTGTCAGGGCGAAAGCGGATCGAAAGATTGTGGAAGCAGAAGAAGAGGATCGCGTATCAGCCCGTCAAGCTGAGCTCCAGCAGAGCGAAGCGGATCGCCAGCGTACAGCGCAGGAGCGGAATGCACAGATCAAGGAGAACAGCGCTCAGTACGAGTTTGTGTACAAGACAAAGCGCCTTGAAGAAGACCGGCAACTTGCAGAAAAGGAAGTGGAAGTTGCGAAAGTAAAGGAGGCGCAAGCATCGACGCTTCGGGAACAGAGGAAGCTCGACATGGAGCTTGACATCGAGCGGGAGCGCTCACTCGCGGAGATTCGCGGTGCGGAGCGGGCGAAGGTTGTCGCCGAGATTGCGTCCGTCTTCGTGACGATGAAGGAGTTGCCCCTCCCGAGCTACGAGGGGATCCATACACTCGTTACGACTGCCGGGGACTCGCGTGATCAGGTTACCGGGCTTCTGTGGAACCTGCTTACAAGATTCAGCGACAGTCCGCGTCTCGGCGAGGGCGAGGCAACCAAACATGAGTCCAAAGCTCCCAAGCGCTAGAGGCCGTCTAACAACGGCATGCAGCGGACGGCGCTCCGCGCCGCCGCTGATGCCGAGCGTTCTTCCGACGCTGCGCGTCGGAAGAACGGGCGCCGGGCAAGACCCGGTTGTTCCGCCGCGCTGATTCGCGCGGCAGAACAACCGGGTGCAGCGGACATCGCCCTGCGGTAGTAAACTACCTCCGGGCGCTGCCGCTGACCCGGCGCCCGTTCGGCAGACCAGTGAGGGCCGCAGCCACAAGCTCGCTTGTTTCGCAAGTTGGAACGGAGAGAGAGAGTCTGCTGACGACTCTCGGAATTCGGAGGCGTGACGTGACCAGAGTCCACATCGAGCTCCAGCGGGTCCAGACGTGGCTCTTAGCCGTTCCACGCCTCCGCGCGATGGTCGGCGCCAACGCGCTCCTCGGCGAGACGGTGCGAGTCGCTCTCCCGAGGCTCGCGCGGGAGACTGGACGCCCTTGGACGCTCGCACCGAGCGTGGAGACGTACCCCGCTGCCGATCCGAACGATCCGCTGAAGGCGCACGACGATCCCACGGCCGACGCGAAGGAAGGCATCCTCGCGCGCGACGGCGGTCACTTCGAGGCCCAATTCGCGAGCGGCGCCGGCGCCTTCGCTGACGCAGCCGCGCAGCTCCTGCGGAACAGCGCGCCGGGGCTCCGCTTCCGCATCTCGATCGACGGCGCGCCGCTGGCCAAGAGCGAGGTGCACTTGTCCACGGAGCTGCCGGTGCTCGCTCCCTGCGAGTGGACGGGGCGCGGGCTGGCGTCGGCGATCGTCGAGCAAGGTGACGAGCGCCCCGCCGTATCGCTCGACGTTGCACACCGGCACGAGGCGGCGAAGCGCACCGAAGACGGCACGGCGGCGGACCTCGCCAGTCTGCTGGTCGAGACTACGAAGCTCAAGAAGCTGGGGCGCCCGCAGGAGCTAAAGGAGCTGGTCGGCAATGGCTACCTCGCGCTCATCCACGCCGACGGCAACGGCGTCGGCAGCGGCGCAGGCAAGACGGACAGCGAGCGCGCGAGGTTCTTCCATCAGAGCCGCGTGCTCCTGCGGCGCGCGGTGCAGAAGGCTATCGACGCGCACTGCCCGGACAACGAACAGGCGCCGCTCATCCCACTGATGCTGGGTGGGGACGACCTCTTGCTCGTGTGCCGCGCTGAGATCGCGCTGCCCTTCGTCGTCACGCTGTGCGAGGCGCTCGCGTCTCTCCAGACTGATGACGACGGCTTCAAGCTGACGCTCGGCGTGGGCGTGGTGTTCGCCAAGCACACCATCCCGATTCATCGGCTTCACGAGGTGGCCGAACAGCTCGCCAGCTCCGCGAAGCGGCGCTTCCGTGCCTTCAAGGACGCGGGCGAGAAGAGCCGCTCGGTCGTCGATTGGGCCGTTTACAGCACCGCGTGGGTCGACGATCCCGAGGAGGTCCGCCGGCGCGACTGGCTGCGCGGCAATGGCAACGACGCGCGCGTGCTCTCGCAGAGGCCCGTCGACGTCCTCGGCCAAGGACTCGACTCGTTGCAGGGGCTGGTGCGTGGTGCCGGGCAGCTCACACGCGCGCCACGGTCGCAGCTTCGCTATCTCGTGGATCAGCTCCCGCACGGGCGCGCTCTCTCGGAGCTCGCGTTCGCCGAGCTGTCGAAAGAGTCAAAGAGCGCGCTCGAAGAAGCGGGCGTCGAGAAGCCGTGGCGACGCACCTCGAGCAACGGAGCGTGGCTCACCGCGCTGCTCGATCTCGTCGAGATCGCCGAGATCGCACGGCTCGGGCGCAGCGTCGAAGGCACGCACGCCGAGAAGGAGGCCGCCCATGTCTAAGAAGCACCAGGCCTTCTTCCCGAAGCGACAGGCTGCGCCAGAGCCAGGCCGTTCCGACGGCGAAACAGCAAGCGATGGCGACGGCTGGGTGCGTCGCGCGCTGACGGCAGAGTTCCTCTCCGACGCGCACCTCGGCTCGGGCTCGGGAGGCGGCGGCATCGACGCGCTCATTGCGCGCGACCGCTGTGGGCGTCCCGTCATCTGGGCCTCGCACGTCGAGGGGGTATTGCGCGACGCCGCCCGCAGGCTTCGTGGAGACAAGGAGGCCGAGGCGTTTTTCGGCCGCGCGGGCGGCGACTATGCGCGCAACGACCGCCAGCGCGCCGTGTTCACCTCGCTGTACGAGAAGGGCAACCCCGAGAGCCACATCTGGCGCTCGACGGCGCGCGAGGCGTTCGACAACCGCGCGCCGAAGGACGACACGCTGCGCGTCATCGAGTACGTGCCGAGCGGGACCAAGCTCGTGGGCGAGATCGAGCTGCCCGCGAGCGAGCTCCCAGCGCTGGAGCGGCTCGTGCAGGAGGTGGACGCGCTCGGCGGCGGACGCTCGACGGGCGCGGGCCGGGTGAAGCTCTCGCTCGCCGAGGTCTCGGCCACGACGCACAAGCTGGGGACGCCGACCGGCCGCCTCGTGCTCTTGCTCAAGAACCGCGACCCGCTCTGCATCACGGCGACAGCGACACCCGACAACCTGATCCCGAGCCTCGCCTTCGTGCCGGGGCGCACGCTGCTTGGGGCGGTCGCCGCGTGGCTCATTGCCGAGGGCGATCGCGACACGGCTTCGGTGCTGACCTCGGGGCGCGTCTCGGTGAGCGACGCCCTGCCACTGCCGCAGGCACCGACGATGCTCGAGAGCGTAGAGGTGCTGCCCGCGCCGCTCACGCTCCAGAGCGAGAAGCCGACGGGCTCAGCGGGCGAGGTGCCGTGGTGGGCGCAGACGAAGGCGCCGAATCATCGACGTGATGCGTGGAGCGCGGCAGAGAAGCTCAAGCGCCCCGATGACGACCTCTTCGTCTACCGCGCGGCGGCGAGCGAGCCGTGGACGACGTTCCGCCCCGCGCGCCGCGTACGTCTGCGTAACGGCCGGCCCGATCCGAAGCAGGTCGATGCGTCGCTCTTCGCCGTCGAGCAGATCGTCGAGGAGACGCACTTCCTCGCCGAGCTTCACGGCGCGTCCGACGACCTGAAGGCGCTCGCGAACAAGCTCGGTCCCGTCCTTGAAGGGCGCCGCTGGCTGCGTGTCGGGCGTGCGGGCGCACCGGTCGAGGTGGTGCACCTCGCGTGGTCTGGCGCTGCTTCGGTCGCGAAAGCGACGGAGAAGGCGCTGCTCACGCTGACGTCCGATCTGCTTGTTCGCGACGAGTATCTTCGCTGGCGCACGACGCTCGACGAGGCGGCCCTCCACGAGCTCGCCGGTACCGCAGACATCGCCATCGTGAAGGACGAGCACGGCGCCCTCAAGACGATGCAGGACGCCGTTATGGTCCACGGCTTCAACGGCACCTCGCGGCTGTGGCGCATGCCCGCGGCCGCAATTCGGCGCGGCTCGGTCTTCGAGGTCTCGGGCGCAGGCATCACGAAGCTCGCGGAGCGGGTGGCGAAGGAGCAGTGGCTCGGCGAGCGCACGCACGAGGGCTTCGGGCGCTTCCGACTCGACGCCGTGCTTCCTGGCGTGACGGGAGAGGCTCGCGCGAGCAGCGCACGGGCGCCTGCCGCCGACGTCGACGAAGAGGCCATCGCCGCGACGACGCAGGAGTGGTTCAAGGCGCACAACTCACTGGCAAAGCTCGGCGGTGGCAGCGATCGCAAGCCGAGCCTGTCGCAGTGGCTCGACCTCGTCGCCGATCTCGAACGCAACGATACGAACGCGATTGATGGTCGCCTCAACCCCACGACGGCGGGCGCCAAGAGCTGGAAGCACAAGGACGCGAAGGCGATCCTGGACAAGCTCAACGACAGGGCGATCCAGCCCAAGCAGCGGGCTCTTCACGCGCGGCTCTTCATGCGTTGGCTGCGCGCCGCTCTGCGCAAGGGGGCTCAATGACTACGAAGCTGACTCTGTTCACCGCAACCCTGGTGCAGGATTCGGCCCTCTCGGTATCGGGCCTCGATCGCGAGAGCAGCGCCGATCAGCCCTTCGCGCTCGTCGATGGCGTGCCGACGCTCGTGGGGCGCGGCCTCAAGGGCGCAGCCGTCGCGATGGCGAAGCGCTTCTTCGACCCGCTGCCGCGCGCCGTCAGCGACGACATCAAGCACGGCGCGCTGCGCCGCTCGGCATGGGAGTTCGCGGACGCGACTGCGCCCGGCGTTCCGCGTGTTCGGGCTGGCGTTGGCATCCGCCACAAGACCGGGGCGCGCGCGGGCGGCGTGCTCTACGACCGCGAGGTCATCCCCGCGGGCACGAAGTGGCAGCTCAGCTTCCGCGTCGACTGGTCGCACGTCACGAGCGAGGCCGAAGGTCGCGAGGCCGAGGGCATCCTCGGCTACGTGCTCGCGCAGCACTGGGCGCAGGGACGCTGCTGGCTCGGCGGCGGAGCGGCGCGCGGGCTTGGGTGGTGCCACCTTGAAGACCCAACGGCGTACCGCTTCGATCAGGCGAGCTACGAACGCTGGATCGCATCGGGACGTGTAGAGGTGCCGACCGCGCTCACTGCCGTGCCCGTCGTGGAGCCCACGCGCTCGTGGTGCTTCCGCACGCTCGATGTGAACGTCTCATTCGGCGAGTACAAGCCCGAGCCCAACGAGGCCGCGTGGGGCCTCGATATGTTCGCCGTCGGTCCGCACGACACCGAACGCGCGGTGCAACCGACGGGTGACGGGGTATGGGTCAAGCCTGCATGGGCGAGCAATGCCAGCACACCCGACGCGCTGAGCACCGACCGCGCGCTCCTGATGGAAGGCGGGAGACCGCTGCTTCCCGGTGCGAGCGTACGCGGCCCGCTGCGCCATGCCTTCTCTCGCGCCGAGCGCGCTGCGGGGCGCGAGGTGAAAGACCCGCACCTCGTGCAAGGCGACGTCGGCCCGGATGATGTCGCAGGCAAGGCATTCGGCACGGTCAACAAGAGCAGCCGCATCCTCATCCGCGACGCGCGCGCGGAGAAGGACTGGGCGGCAGCAAAGCTGCACATGCACGCGGAGGACGAGTTCTCTGCTGGCTCGTACGGCAGCGCGATGCGCGACGCCGTGCGCGTGCTCCAGGGTGTGTTCCCGGTTCGCGTCGTCATCGAGGCAGCCACGCCCGAGGAGGTCGAGCCGCTCGTCGCGCTCATCGATCGTCAGGTCGCGCTCGGCGTGCTGGGGCATCTGCCGATCGGTGGGCACAAGACCCGCGGCGCTGGCTGGGGCAGATGGCAGGCGAAGCCGTGGGCTGTCGACGACGTGAAGAAGACGAGGGACTGGTCGCCGCCGGAGGAGCCTGAACCTCCGACGCCGACTGGTTCTCACGCGAAGCGCACCTTCATCGAACGCCCCAGCGCTGCCGCGGCGTGGGTGCGGACGAGGCACGGCGCGCTCGACTGCGCCACACTGACGCTGGGCGAGGCCGCGAAGCTCGCGAAGGCAGCATTTGGCGAAGGACTCGTTGCGTGGTGGTGCGATCCGACCATTGATCTCGGCCTGACCACCCCTCCGGCGACCTTCGGCCGCGAGTGGCCTGAGGAAGATACGCTCAAGGTCGACGAGGTCGCATTCTACGCCAAGTGTGCGGTCTGGCGCGCGGTGCGTACATCGAGCGGTGCGCGCTTCGTGCTGATCGAGGAGGTCGCATCGAGCGACGAGGGCGCGAAGCAGACTGCCGTCGTTCACACACCTGCGCGGCTCCACGGCTTCCAGCGCTTCTCGTCAGCCAACACCGGCCAGGGCAACGTGCTCCTGCGCGAGTGGCACCTCGGCGGCGAGCTTCTCGGCTTCACCCTTACCAAGGAGCTGCGCTGATGCCCGGCAAGCCCGACAAACCTCACCGCATCCGCGTTCGCACGCTCGACGGCAAGCCTCGCGACCAGGGCGCTATCAACAAGCTGAAGAGCAATCAGCTCGGGATGCCACATCTCGACATCGTGAGCAGCCACGTCGTCGCCAGCGAGCTCATCGTCTGCGCCTCCAAGGAGGCGCACATCGAGAAGGTGCGCGCCAAGCTCGGCGGAGCCGGGCTCGAGGAGGTTCCGAGTGGCGACACGACCATCGCCGCGAATGCAGCACCGAGATCGACGAACACGCAGCATCCTCGGCAGGGCGGCTCGCCTCAGCGTGGTGGCCACCAGCAAAGCCGCCCTGCACCTGCGGCGACGACGAATGCCCAGCCTCTCCCTGGCAAGCCCTACGGCTTCGTTGCCCTGCCCACCGAGCTGACGAGCGCGTCGCCTGTGTGGCACGACGGCACGAGCAGCGCTGGTAGGCTCTCCGGCGAGATCCGCCTCGAGATCGAGACGCTGACCCCGCTCCTGGTCGGCTGGGAGCGGGGGCAGGTGGGCAACGCCGAGAGCGACTGGCCGCTCCCGGCCAACATCGACGGCGTTGTTCAACTCGCCACCAAGAAGTCGGTGCTCTGCCCGCTGCGCCCGCCGTGGGGGAAGCGCCCCGTCATCATTCCTGGCGACTCGCTGAAGGGCCTCTTGCGCCACGAACTGGGCGCGCTCCTCGGAGCGCCGATGGAGCGTGTGGCCGAGCGCTCATACTCGTATCGGCCGAACGCGCTCTTTCCGAACCAGCCCAATCCGAAGCTGGTTGCACGAATCGCGCGCGTTCCTGCGAACGGCGTCGGGACACGAGCGTTCGGCGAACACCAGGTGCGCGTGCCGAAGCGGCTGGAGCTGTTTCCCGCCGACCTCGAGTACAACAAGAGGGCAAACAAGTTCGACTTTCGCTTCGACGAGAACGGCGGAGCCGCATATCGAGGGGGCCAAGGTGCTGGCCAGAACCTCAACTCGAAGCGGACGTTGCATTCGTCACTGAAGGTTCTTCGCGACACGCAGATTGAGGGCGCTGATGTGCCGCAGGTGGCCCAGGACGGATACCTCTCAACGCTCCGTCACCTCATCGACGACAAGCACGGCCACTTCAGCGAGCGGCATCCTGACGGGAAGCAAGTTGGCGACGACGCGCGCAAGCGCATCCTTGATGCGGCCAAGAGCGAGGTCTTCCAGCCCGGCGATCTCGTCTGGGTCGAGTGGGACACGGACAAGAAGTGCATTGTCTCGCTCGGCTGGCACTACTACTACCGCTGGGCGTACACCGACTCGGTTCGCAGGGACGCTGACGCTCCGAAGCTCGAGCGGCACGGGCTGTTCCCGCTCGACGACGAGCGCGCACAGGATGCCGACGGCGCACCGAAGGGGCTGTCTTCCGTGCGACGGCTCTTCGGTTACACCGGGGACAACGACGGCAGCGCAGGCATCGGAAAGGACGATCATGCGCAGCTCATGGGCCGCGTCTCGGTGAACGCGGGTCTCGAGGTGGTCGGAGACAACGACACCGACGAGCAGCGCTTCCTGCCGCCGACGTTCCTCAAGGAGCTGGGCATGCCTCGGCCGAGCGCCCTGGAGCACTACCTAAAGCAGCCTCATCATCCGAGAGCGCGCCCTTCTGACAAGGCGACGCTCGTGACCTACGGCGACGCCGCGGGCTACGACGAACCTGGCGAGCTAGCCGGTCGCAAGTTCTACCTCGATCGCAAAGACGCGTACGCCGGCGAGCCGTGGAAGGACGATTCGCTCACCAACCGCGCCAACGACCGCAGCACCCTCGCGATGGAGGCGTCGAAGCCGCAGCGCAAGTTCCGCTTCACGGTGCGCTTCCGCGACCTCGACGCCACCGAACTCGCGGCTATCCTGGTTGCGCTCTGTCCTCACCAGTTCCGAACGGTGCTCGGCGGTACGCACGCCGACGGCTACTGCTCGAAGCTCGGCTACGCGCGCCCGCTGGGCTTGGGCACCGTGCGCATCAACGCCAAGGCGCTCCTGCTGCTCGATGACGTTGGCGGCACTCCGACGCTGAAGCCCGAAGCCGAGCTCGACACGTGGGTGAAGAAGAACCACCAGAAGACCTCGACGCAGGATGAGTGGCTCGCCGTACATCGCCACAGGCATCCGGACGCGGCCGACTACCCGAGGGCCAGGGACCGCGACGGCAACGAGAACATCTATACGTTCCACACCACGTTGCGCGCCGAGCACTCGCGCAACCGCCGCTACAAGAACGGCGGCACTCGATGACGACCTTGCTCGTGCTGACAGCGGGCCAGAGCGACGTGCAGCTCGTCGTCGATGGTGTTCGTCGGGAGCTGAGCAGGGATCGCTGCGCGGCGCTGCATTTCGAGATCGAGCGGCGCGGGTACATCCTTGACGACACGCCCGTACAGAAAGAGCGTTCCATCGAGATACTCGTCGACGGAGAGCTGAACCTCTGCACGCCCAAGCTGGACGCGGTCCTGCGCGAGGTGCTCCCTGATGCGGCGCTGGTGCTCGAGACGCGCCGTGCACCGGGCGCCGCTCCCGGCGATCCGCACTTCGCGGGCACTGTGCTGGAAGCCCGCCTGAAGGCCAAGGGGGTCCGAACGGTTCGTCGCCATGCGTACTTGCGTGACCGGGAGCGTCTCGAAGACCGCGAAGAGCCGCACGACGCCGTGATTCGTCGCGAGGTCGTGCATCGGCTCGACGGCGCGGTGCGCGACGCCATCGAGGCGGTGATGCCATCGCGTATCTTGGTTGCGGCGACCGGAGGCTTCCCTGTCGTTACCAACTTGGTCGAAGAGATCGTTCGGCTGCACGCATCGGTTCCTGTCGAGGCGCTCGAGGTGGCCGACGGGACGAGAGCGAGCCCGCCGACCGCGGATCGTGCCGTCGCACGCATGTCCAAGCCTGAGCCACTCGCTTCGTTTCAGGCTCGTCGCAGAGCGCTCGAGCTCATCGCCAGAGGCAATCTGCTCGGTGCGTGGGCGGTCGCCGAGCCGCTCCATGCCGACGAAGTCGAGCGCCGATGGACGCAGGTCATCGAGTGGCTTGCCTGCTTTGCCTCGTCACTCCCAATTCCCACCGAGTGCGACTTCTCCGTCCTGACTCACCAGCGCATGGCCGTCCGCGCGGCGTTGCGCGTCGAGCTCGCGCTCCGCGCGGGAGACATCCCCAGGGCCGTTCACGGCACAGTGGCGTTCTTCGAGGCGGCCCTGTGGGATCGCCTGCTCGAGCACTTCGAGCGCTCGCCCGATCCCAAGCGACGCCGCCATTTCAGGCTCCGGAGGGGCGACGCGCCTGCAGGCGACAAGTTGATTCGCAAGAACGACGGGTCCGATGACGATCGCAAGCGGCCGTTCGAGATCAAGGACCAAGTCGATGGGGTCGACTGGTACTGGGTCTTCGACGGTGACGGGGGACCTGCGGCCAGAATCGCGAAGTACTTCCTCGAGTCGGACGCCCTGACGAAGCTGGACAATGCGCTTGGAAGCGACATCCGCGAGCTGCGCAACGATGTGGCACACAACGAGCCGACGCCGGAGCTCATGGACGATGCCCGTCGTCGCATGCAGGAGGCTGCGCTGTGGTCCACCGGCGACACGTTCTTGGCCCAGCCCCTCGTCCAGGAAGTGCTGCGCGAGCTTCGAGTGTCGCAGCCGTGGGCACTCTGCAACAAGCTTGTCGCGACGGTCAAGACCCGCCTGTTGAACCTCTGACTCGGGAAACAAGCGTCATGGATCATGTCTACGGACACAGCTTGATCATCTGCAATCGAGAATGAGAAGGAAGCATGGCCCCGAAGGATGGCTGCCGAACAACAGCATGCAGCGGACGGCGCTGCGCGCCGCCGCTGAACCGAGGCGTGAGGCCGACTCTCAAGGTAGGATAGATGAGTGCCCATGAACCCTAAAACGTACATCGAGACATCGATCGTCAGCTACCTGACCGCCTTGCCAAGCCACGACCTCATCCGTGCCGCGCACCAGCAAGTGACCCGTGATTGGTGGGCAACGCGCGAGAGCTTCGACCTGTTCACGTCACAGTTCGTTCTCGACGAAGCCGCAGCCGGAGACGAGCGCGCAGCCGCCAGCCGTCTCGCTACACTCCAGGAGGCCATGCTCCTGGAAGTTACGGAGGAAGCGATCCTGCTGGCCGAAAGCCTTGTTGCGGGCGGCGCTCTGCCGCCGAAGGCGCGAGTTGATGCTCTTCACGTTGCGATGGCTGCGGTCCACGGCATGGACTACCTACTGACCTGGAATTGCAAACACATCGCCAATGCCTCATTGCGTCGCAGAATCGAAGATCTCTGCCGCTTCGCGGGCGTCGAGCCGCCAATCATCTGCACACCGGTTGAGTTGCCAAGGGAGTAACTGCGATGGAACCTGATCCGATCATCGAAGAGATTCACGCTATCCGCGAGGCGCTGTCGAGTGCATCCGGAAACGACATCCGGAAGATTGCCGAGGCTGCGAAGGCCAGGCAGGCACAAAGCGGTCGGAAAGCGGTGCGGCTTCCTCCGCGTAAGGCCAAGGCAGATCGGAAGGCATCGTGAGTGCTGCGGTCGTCCGCTGCCGAACAACCGCTTGCAGCGGACGGTCCGCTGCGCGGCCCGCCGCTGAACCGGCGCCCCGTTCGAAGGACGCGGCGCGATGGGGGTGTCCGTCCGGAATACCGGACTTTGCCAACTTGGCGGAATTCAGAGCGGACGCCATGACGAAGCACAATGGGACCGTCCACGGTGTCAACCCGGTACGATGAAGTAGTAGTTGACACCCATTGAGGAGGACAGCCCCGTGACATTGTTGCAGAATTCGCGTCCCGAGTCCATCTCCGATGCCCACCTCAAGCTCGAGTCGAGCGAAGCCTTTCGGTGCTTATCGGTGTATGTCGAGCAGGAAATGAGTGGTGCACCGGACGAGATCGCAGAGGATTTCGCCGGCATCGAGGTGCGTCTCCGGGATTTTCTGAATCGCTGCGGCAGCGAGATTACCGCGGCGCTAATCGGCCAGCTCGACGTGCGAGCGAATGGTATCGTCGTCGACGAGAAGGCATTCCGCCGGCGGCGCGAGGATGGCTCGGCTGAAATCATGTCCACCTTCGGCCCGACGCAGATTGCCTACGCTCTTTATGAAGAACGCGGGGGCCATGGGGGAAAGCTGGTAGCACCGCTCAAGATGCGTATCGGTTTGGTAAGCGACTTCTGGACGCCTCGGGCGGCGAGCATCGCCGCCCTATTTGTCCAGGCAACGACGCCTGCCGAAGCGCATCGGCTGCTCGTCGCTGCTGCCGGGATGACCGCGTCGGCGAGCAGCTTGGACCGACTTCCCAAGCTGCTCAACGAGGTCGCCGAGGAGAACCGTCAGGACATCGAAGCGGAAATCAGAGCCGTGGAGAGACTGCCTGAGGTGTCCGGCGTAGCCTGCATTGCCGTCTCGCTGGATGGCGTCATGACACCGCTCAAGGACGCGAAGACGGAGCAGGTGGGGGCTGGAAAGGCAGCGCCCACGCAGCGGTTCAAGGAGGCGGGTTGCGGGACCATTTCGCTGTACGATGGGAAAGGCAAACGACTTCACACCATCCGTTTGGCGCGCATGCCCGAATCTCACAAGGTGACCTTGCATGCCCAGCTCGAAGCGGAGCTCGCGGCAATCCGGGAACGCTATCCGCAGGCGGTGGTAGTCGCCGTGGCCGATGGCGCCGAGGAGAACTCGCGAATCATCCGCGAGACTGTGACCACGCTCGGGATCGAATCCACTGAGGAGATCATCGACTTCTTTCACGCCATGGAACATGCCGCCGAGGCACTGCGCGCTTATGCGAGCAGCGAGACGATCGCCAAAGCTGACATCGCTTTGTGGCACGACAAGCTCATTGCAGACCGCAATGGCGTGGCCGACCTCATTCGCGCACTGCGCTATCGACGCGACCACAGCTCTGCCAAGAACCGCGAGATCATCGAAGAAAACCTCGGCTACTTTGAGAAGCATCGCCATCAGATGTGCTACGCTGCCTATCGTGCGCGGCATCTCCCGATCGGCAGCGGCGTGCAGGAAGCGGCCTGCAAGACTCTGGTCACCCAGCGCCTGAAGCGCTCGGGAATGAGCTGGCGTATCCCCGGAGGACAGGCAATTCTGACGCTGCGCTCATGGAACCAGTCCAATCGCTTCGAGCACGCCCTCTAACAGGTTCTACGTCGATTTCGACAACCCGTCACTATTGACGCGAAGGCCAAACCACCCCGATGGACGCCCCCCAACGTCGCACCAATTTGTCCAAACAGATGAGTCCGGTATTCCGGACGGACACCCTCACGCAGCGCCTGAAGCGCTCGGGAATGGCGGCCAGGCAATCCTGACGCTGCGCTCATGGAACCAGTCGAATCGATTCGAGGTCGCCTTCCGGGAGCTCCTGCCCCGATTCCAACGCCCATTTACCGTGGACGAGAAGGCAAGACCACCCCGATGGACGCCTGCCAATACTGTGCCAATGGGTCAAAACGGCTAAGTCCCACATTCCGGATGGACACCCTGTTCATCGTCGGGGAGACCGGCCTCCGACGCGGTGGAACCTTCTGGCGCCACAAGACTCATCAGAATGGGCTGAGCGTCGACATCTTTGTCCCGCTCCGTGACCAGGACGGCACCTCGGTCAACGTCCCCACCTGGCCATGGGATCTGTTTGGATATGGCCTGGAGCTCGATGAAGCTGGACATGCTGGACCACTGACTATCGACTTCGACGCGCTCGCGGAGCTACTTCACGAACTGAGGGTCCAGATCGAGAAGCACCGGCTCAAGATTCAGAGGGTCATCCTCTATCCGCCGTACATCCCTCTACTGCTCAAGACCGTGCACGGCGCCATGCTCGGCCCGATCCAACCCAGTTTCATGAGGACTCGGGCCTGGGTCCGCCACGACGAGCACGTCCATATCGACTTCCTTCCCCGCGAGTAACTGGGGTATTACACCTCAACACATCCTGGACATGATTCATGACCGACCCAGAAAGTGGCGTAAGGATATTCGAGTATGTTGATGGTCCGGATGCCTCCATCGTGACACCGACGTACCGTCAAATGGCCGAATCGCTGGCACTGCTTGAGTGGAATCCAGTGGTATGGATAGGCCGGCTCTTCACGATGGACAATGACTTCGGCAAACACTGGTTCGACAACTGAGACGAAAGAGATGGTTTGGCCGAGAGAGCCAAAGTGTTGGGCATAGACTCAAACAACTGTTCATTGTCGTGCCTGACGAGTTCGTCGACGGAAAAGACGGCCCGTGTCATGCTGACGATATCCGCAAGACATTCTGGACCGACGTACTCAAGTCCCTCACGTTGAGCTATGAGCTCCTCTTCGCTCACGCCCGTTTGATGAACCGATGGGTCCAGGAAACGGCACCGGAGGAGCTCATTCCAGATCTCGACGAACGAATACAGGCCATTCGGGCCGACATACGGTAGGAGCTCCAGAGCGCCACAGAACAAGTGCATGCAGCTGACGCTCGCAAGCTCGCGCAGCTAATGCACGACGTTCTTCCGACGCTGCGCGTCGGAAGAACGGGCGCCGGGCAAGACCCGGTTGTTCCGCCGCGCTGATTCGCGCTGCAGAACAACCGGGTGCAGCGGACATCGCCCTGCGGTAGTAAACTACCTCCGGGCGCTGCCGCTGACCCGGCGCCCGTTATGCCGACCGGCCGAGACCTCCCGATCGCAGGTGCGAAGCCGTTCGCGTCGCAGAGTCATCCACCGAGAGGAGTCTAAATTGAAAGCTGAGACGATCTCCTCCGACCGCGACCCAATGCGGGCGCTCCTAGCGCGGTGGAAGGCCGATCCGAACGCGACCTACCAAACGTGGTTCCTGTGGGAAGAGCGGCTCAAGAACTTCCGGTCAATCCGGCGCGGCATCGGACAGGTCATCGCGGAGATTGACGCGGGCGCATTCGGGAACGTGTACAAGGGTTCGTCTCTCGAAACCGTGGTCGGATCCATCGCCGAGCAACGGCAGATATTCAAGGGCGCCGATCACGCGTTTCTCTGGAAGCCCAAGCTGCGAATCCCAGACATCTACGAGAACCGCGACAATCAGCTGGCTTTCGCGCGGTTCCTGAACGCATGCGTCTGCTGCAACGAGGAGGGGGGCGTGGTCGCGGCAATCCGGGACATCGACAGCCGGAAGATCAAGGGTTTGGGCCCGGCCACCGCGAATCTCATCTACTTCATGCACCCGACAATTGCACCGCCGTTCAACACCGCGATCGTCAAGGGATACAACGCGCTCACGGGTGCAAACGTGAAGCTGGGCCGCTGGGACGAGTACCTGGCCATGCGGTCAGGCGTCGTCGCGACGAACTCGCGCTATCGGGATCTCTTGTCGAACGATCTCGGAGCCATCGCGAGTCTCCTCTTCGATCTCGGTTCGGGAAGGTATGCTGCGCCGCCGAGAGCTGACGACGAGGCGGCGCACGCCGCGTGGACGGCCGACCTTGCCCGTGTCCGCGAAGAAGGCGCCAAGGCCGAGAAGCTGCTGGCCGCCGCGCGAGAGGGAGACCGGACACACACGGAGGTGCAAGGCTGGCTTCGTGACCTGGGGAGCGGATTGGGGTTCGAGGTATGGGTTGCGTCCAACGACCGCAGCCGGGCATATGCTGGGGGACGGCTGGGTGATGGCTGCCTGAAGGCGTTACCTGAGGCGCTCACGGCTCGAACGGGCGGAGATGCGGTGCGGCTCATCGACGTGCTGTGGCTCGAACAAGGTGCGGGGCGTGTAGCCGCGGCGTTCGAAGTGGAGCACACAACATCGATTTACTCGGGCATCGTCCGTTTGCTCGATCTGGCGCTAGGACCGGCGGTGGAGTCTGCAAGAGGGCTATTCCTCGTCGCCCCAGACGATCGCGAGGAGCAGGTGCGTGCCCAACTGGCTCGGCCTGCGTTCAGCCGGATCAGCGACCTGAGCGTGCGGTTCCTGCCGTACAGCGAACTGGAGGTGCACCGTCACTCGATGGCACGGTTTGGACATGGGATGAAGGCGGTGGAGGCAGTGGCACGTGCGCTGTCGTGAAACCACTGGGATCGAAGAGCGGCATAACAACAGCATGCAGCGGACGGCGCTGTACGCCGCCGCTGATGCTGGGCGTTCTTCCGACGCTGCGCGTCGGAAGAACGGGGCGCCGGGCAAGGCCCGGCTGTTCCGCCGCGCTGATCCGCGCGGCAGCACAACCGGGTGCAGCGGACAGCGCTCTGCGGTAGTAAACTACCTCCGGGTGCTGCCGCTGACCCGGCGCCCCGTTCTCTTGCTGGGCGGCGTGCGGTGCATGACGCGAACAAGGAACAACTGAGGACACCAGAACGCAACATACGACCGGTTGGGGCAGACACAAGGACTTCCCTCATGAGGACCGAAGTTAGACGTCTCGCCCAAGCCCACGTGCCATGCCCGTGTGGCTCATGCCAGCATCAACTGATCCCTAACACACACGGAAAACGCGATGGATACTAGTTGGGTGCGTGAAGAAACCGTCAAGTCATTGTGGCGTGGACGCTCGGTCGCACCTTGCTCGAGTGACTCCCCCGCTGTGAGGAGAGGTCATTCCATGAGATCGCCATTACTTGCCGTGGCCTCACTCGTCGCGGTGTCAAGCTTGGCCATCGTCGGCCGAACGCTGGCTGTCGAGCCTACGCCCCTTGTGGCCCCGACTCCCGCCCGAGAAGAGCCCTGGGTCGCTCTCCAGGCCAACCAGGACCGGTTCGACCGTGAGCTCCGCGGTGCCTTTGCGCGCCACGACGCTGCGGCAATGGCTCTCCTGGTCAAGTTCCCTCTGCGGATCAACCATCCTGACTTCAGCATCACTTCGTTGGAGAACCCCCGTGCGCTTGAGAATGGATTCGATCAGGCGTTTCCACCCGAGCTTCGAGAGCGTGTTCTGAAATCTACCCGCGACAACCTCACCAATTATGAGGAGATGCCCTTCGCCAACGGCTTGCTGTGGGCCTATCCGACCGGCCCGGGCGAGACTGGGTTCTGGCGCATCCAGAAAGTCAACCTGCCCCGACCTGAGGCCGATCCGAAGAAGCCCGCGCCGCTGGGGCTGGAATTCACCTGCGAGACCGAGAAGCAGCGGATCGTCGTCGAGTCCAACAGCCATAGTGCTGCGGTCGTCCGCCCCCGGATCCGTTATCGGGCCTGGGACAAGCCCCGGTTCCTTCCTGACGTACCAGACATGGACGTCTCTGGCGGCGAGTGGGACATCAGGGGTACTGGCCGCTGTTCAGACCAGGTTTTTTCCTTCGTCAAGGGGGACACGAAATACGAACTGTCCGAGCTCGGCTGCACCTCTGCTGAGGACATGCCGCGCGATGTCACCGGGTATCTTGACGTCTCCGTCGGAGACAATGAGGCAAGTCGGGCGTGGTGCTTCTGAGCTCAAACTGCCTTCCGGCCGGTGCCAAGGGACTGCCCTTGAACGGTTCAGCGTACAGAATGCCATTGATTGGACAAGAGGTGTGTTGCCTCCATCCTCCAGACGCGTCCGCGGGGACTACGAATGCCGCCTGTCCCAGTCGATACAGAAGAGTGTGGGCGAGGAAGCTCGACTCGTCGCCAAGGCCAGGTTCCAAGCTCTCGCCGCCGATGGCGAAAGAAAGTGCGGACTTGGCGAACCGGAGGGGGCATCTCAAACGGATCAAGACAAAGAACAGCAGCCATCAAGGGCGCGAGGACAGGCCACATCGTGGCCAGCAAGAGAACAAGTGCGCGCCCCGCAGGTGACGCACGACGTTCTTCCGACGCTGCGCGTCGGAAGAACGGGGCGCCGGGCAAGGCCCAGTTGTTCCGCCGCGCTGATCCGCGCGCCAGAATAACCGCCTGCAGCGGACAGCGCCCTGCGGTAGTAGACTACCTCCGAGCGCTGCCGCTGACCCGGCGCCCCGTTAGCCTCCCGAACCAGCGCATGATGAAACCAACAGGCAGGACTTGAGGGAACGAAAGAAGAAGACCATAACCAAACGCCCGATCGAATCCTCCGAGCATCGCGGCAAAGAACGCGCCAACAACCCGCCCGTCGGGCTGGTGACGCCGGACACGGACCCGGACGCGGGGGCGAAGAAGGCATACGCCTATGACCCGCATGTGGACCCGCAGCTACACTGGGCGGGCAAGGCCGAGCACACGTCGTTCGAGGTTCCCACCGTCTCGCTGCACGTCCTCGAGCGCATCGAGCCGCGCACCATCATCGCGGCGGTGCGCAAGCGCAACGGCGACGGAGCAGTCCAGATGCCGCTTTTCGAGCTCGAGCGGCAAGAACCCCTGCGTCAGGCCATCGAGCTCTACCAGCACGCCCACGGCTGGTCGAACCGCTTGGTGGCGGGCGACAGCCTGCTGGTGATGAGCTCCCTGCTGGAGAAGGAGGGCATGGCCGGCAAGCTGCAGATGGTCTACCTCGACCCGCCCTACGGCATCGGCTACGGCTCCAACTTCCAGCCCTTCGTCAACAAGCGCGACGTGAAGGACGGCAGGGACGAGGACCTGACCGCCGAGCCGGAGCAGATCCGCGCCTTCCGCGACACCTGGGAGCTGGGCATCCCCTCCTACCTCACCTACCTGCGCGACCGGCTGCTGGTGCGGGAACTCTAGACCGAGAGCGGCAGCATCTTCGTACAGATCAGCGACGAGAACGTGCACCACGTGCGGGAGTTGATGGATGAGGTGTTTCAGGTAGGGTGTTTTCGATGCCTGATTGGTTTTCGGACGACAACCGGTTTGATGGGAGAATGTTTGAGCCGAGAAAGGGGGGATGGAAGACAAATATCGGTGGAATGGAGAAGCTTGCAAGCGCTGGCCGTTTGATGACCATTGGTAACACTCTTTGCTTCGTCCGCTACTTGGATGACTTCCCGCTGCGGCCAGTACATAACGTTTGGGATGATGCATGGCAAAGCGGTTTCTCAGATCCGAAGGTTTATGCAGCTCAAACTGCGACGGCAGTCATCCAACGCTGCCTTCTGACGACCACCGACCCCGACGACTTGGTCTTCGACCCCACTTGCGGCTCCGGCACCACCGCCCACGTGGCCGAGCAGTGGGGTCGACGCTGGATGACCTGCGACACCTCGCGCGTGGCGCTCACGCTGGCCAAGCAACGGTTGATGACCGCCGTCTTCGACTACTACGAGCTGACCCACCCGCAGGATGGCGTCGGTAGCGGCTTCAGGTACAAGACCGTGCCGCACGTCACGCTCAGGTCTATCGCCAACAACCCGGACATCCGCGAAGGGATGACGCGCGAGCAGATAGACGCCGCCATCGCCCGCCACGCACCGCAAGAAACGCTCTACGACCAGCCCTTCGTGGACCGCAAGAAGACTCGCGTCGCCGGGCCGTTCACGGTCGAGGCCGTGCCCGCGCCGGCGGTGAAGTCGGTGGAGGAACTGTTGGAGGGCGCGCCGCAAGTCGTCGACGTTTCTATCGCCCGCTCCGGCGAGACCTTGCGCCAGGGGGAATGGCGCGATGGGCTGCTGCGCACAGGCATTCGCGGCAAGGCAGGCCAGCACATCCGCTTCGCCCGGCTGGAGCCGCTGCCCGGCTGCCGCCATCTGCGCGCCGACGGCGAGACGCGGCCCAGCGACGAAGGTGCGGATCGGGCGCGCGAGACCGGCCCTGCCTATGCCCCGCAGCGCATCGTCGTCTCCGTCGGCCCGGAGCACGCGCCGCTGGAACGGCGCCAGGTGGTGCGGGCCATCGCAGAGGCGCAGACGCTGGTGCCCAAGCCGAAGCTCATCGTCTTCGCCGCCTTCCAGTTCGATCCCGAGGCTGCCAAGGACATCGACGAGACCAACTGGCCGGGCGTGACCCTGCTCAAGGCGCAGATGAACGCCGACCTGCTCACCGACGACCTCAAGAAGAAGCGGGCCAGCAACGAATCCTTCTGGCTCATCGGCCAGCCGGACGTGCAGGTGGAGCGCATCGCCAGGGGCGAGCACAAGGGCAAGCTCCGCGTCTCGGTGCACGGCTTCGCACTGCAGCACCAAGACCGGCGGCATCGAATCGGGCGGCGAGGGCAAGATCGCCGTTTGGTTGCTCGACACCGACTACGACGGGCGCAGCCTCTACCCGCGCCAAGTCTTCTTCCCCATGGCCGGGGCGGAGGAGGTCTGGCCGCGGCTGGCGAGGAACCTCAAGGCCGAGATCGACGAGGATCGGATCGAAGCCTTCCGGGGCACGGTGTCGCTGCCCTTCGAGCCGGGCGAGCACCAGCGCATCGCCGTCAAGATCGTGGACGACCGGGGCATTGAGAGCCTGAAGGTGATGGAGGTGGAACCATGAGCCTCAAAACCGACATTCCGCAACAAGCCGTCGCCGAGTTTTGTCAAAAATGGAAGATCGTCGAGTTTTCATTATTCGGGTCTGTGCTGCGCGACGACTTCCGGCCGGACAGCGACGTGGACGTTCTGGTAGCGTTCGAAGCTGACGCACATTGGGGCTTTGAGCACTTCCAGGAGATGACGAAGGAATTGGAAGGCCTTTGCGGCCGAAAGGTGGATCTGGTCGAGAGGCGCCTGATCGAGCAAAGCGAGAACTATATTCGCCGCAAGCACATACTGAGCAGCGTGGAGAGCATCTATGTGGCGCGATGAAGCCCATCTGCTGGATATTCTGATCGCAGGCAGGCTCGTCTTGGAATTCAGCCGCGATCTCACCTGGGAGCAGTTTCAGCAAAGTCATTTGCACCAGCACGCCATTGCGAAAGCCCTGGAGAACATCGGCGAGGCAGCCAGAAAAGTCTCTGACGGCACCAAGATCTCCCACCCAGCCATTCCATGGCCTGAGATTGTCGCAATGCGACATCGAATCGCTCACGACTATTTTCGTCTTGATTTGACCAATACGGATGCCGGCCTTCAGGCCGGCGACATGTTAGGGCGGGGTTTCGGACCGGCTGACGAAGGGATGAAAGTGTGGGAGATTGTTACGAACGATATTCCTGCCTTGATTACTGCCATCGAGCCGTTGGTGCCTCCGGAGCAGGAATGACGCCCCGCTGCACCATCGACCGGCTCATCATCAACTCGCCCTACGAGGAGCCAGCGCGTCACTGGCGCTACGAGCGCGAGACGCGAACCTTCGATCTAGTGATGGGCCGCCGCCCGGCGGGGTATGTGGTCGCCTCGGGCGAGTCCAAAGCCTTCGACGACCCCGGCGTCTTGGTGGAGATTCCGCTGGTCAACCAGATCCGCCCGCGCGTCAAAGCCTGGCGCGAGGCGTGCTATCCGGGCGTTTCCAGCATCACCAAGCCGCTGCTCGATCACTGGCGCGATCCGGAGGAATTCGAGGCGCGGCGTTTCTTCTTCTGCGTCGAGGCGCATCGGATGTGCGTGGGGGCCGATTGCTTGCAGGTTTCGTTTCCCGATCATCGCCACATCGCGGGGTCGCATAAGCCTTTGTTCTTCCGACGCTGCGCGTCGGAAGAACGGGGCGCCGGGCAAGGCCCGGCTGTTCCGCCGCGCTGATCCGCGCTGCAGAACAACCGGGTGCAGCGGACAGCGCCCTGCGGTAGTAAACTGCCTCCGGGTGCTGCCGCTGACCCGGCGCCCCGTTGTCACTGAAGCCCATCGCATATTAGTTTTCCACCGGCACCGCCGACCCGCGCCGGATGAAACGGACGACCTCGTAAGCTGAGTTTCCCACTAGAAAAATGTAAGGGAGGAAACCCGATATTGGCCGACGCCGAAGATTCGGACCTGGAATCCCGCCGCTCCCGGCAGATGATTCCGGGTAGAATGGCGGTGCGCGCCCTCCTGGCGCTGCTGTTGGCGTTTGCGGCCGCTCCGGGCGGCGCCCTGGCGGAGCAGCCAGAGGAGTCGGCGCCTCGCCCGCGGTGGTCCGATCGCGTCGAACGAGCGGTAAGCGCCGGCGACATGGAGCGGGCGTATTTCGCGTTCGTACCTCCGGGGCAAGCGCCCGCCGATGGCTGGCCAGTCGTTCTGGTTTTCCATGGCGGCGGTGGCGCGCCGCAGGGAATGGCGGAGATGTCGCTGTTGCACGAGCTCGGCGCGAGATTGGGATTCGTGACACTGTATCCAGCCGGGACCGGCAGGTTTCGGCGCCGGCTGCTTACGTGGAACGGCGGCTACTGCTGCGGGTACGCGGCAACTCACCGGGTGGACGATATCGCGTACGTCCGTGCCGTGCTCGCGGACGTGCAGAGCTGGGTGCGCGTAGATCGGTCGCGGGTGTATGCGACGGGCATGTCCAATGGCGCGCTGATGTGTTACCGCCTGGCGCGCGACCTCGGCGACCGCTTTGCCGCGGTCGCACCGGTGGCGGCCCCCATGCTGAAGCCGCCCTGGCGCCAGGGAGCGCCGCCCGTGTCCATCGTTCATTTTCATGGCACCGCGGACGACCACGTGCCCTATGCGGGCGGCATCGGCAGGAGGTCGCTCGCGAAGGTCGCCTTTCCACCTATTCGTGAGACGATGGCGGCCATCGCCGCCGCGTCCGGCTGCGGGTCGGCGCCGCAGCGAGTCGAGCTTCCCGATCGCGATGGCGACGGCCAGGGCGTGGTCCGCGAAAGCTGGTCGGGATGCCGGGACGAAAGCGAGGTCGAGCTCTACACAATGGCCGGGGGCGCGCATAGCTGGCCCGGGGGACCGGCATTTGCGGAAGGTCTCATCGGACCGCCGAACCGCGACATTTCCGCCAGTGAGGTCATCTGGTCGTTTTTTTCCAGGCACCGCCGCCGGCAGGACGGCGAACCGCACCGCTGAAGGCGCCTCCGCACACCGGTACGCGCTGTTCACAAGAAGGAGAATGGCATGAGAGAGAGCGTTCTGATCACCCTGGTCAGCCCGGATCGCGCGGGGCTCGTCGAACGCATCACCAAGGTGATCCTCGACTGCGGGGGAAACCTCGAGCAGAGCCGGATGGCGCGGCTCGGCGGCGATTTTGCCGGAATATTGCTCGTGTCGATCGACGAGTCCGCGTTGTCGCGGTTGATGACGGCGTGCGAGCAGCTTGACGAGGAAGGGTTACGGCTGTTCTCCCGAACTACCGACGCGGCCGCGGCGACGGGGCGATTCGCCGGCTTCGTGCCACACGAAATCGTGGTCACCGGGGCCGACCACGAGGGCATCGTTCACGCCATCGCCGCGTTTCTGGCGCACGAAGGGGCAAACGTGGAGGAGCTGAGCGCGTCGGTATCCAATGCGCCGTTGACCGGCGCCCCGCTGTTCGCGATGCGAGCGCTGGTGGCGATCCCGCCGTCGGTGGGCGGCAGGCGCTTGCGCGAGGCGCTCGAGCGCCTCGCCGATGAGCTGGCCGTCGATGTCGATATCAAGCTGCACGCGGGTGGCGGCGCCACGCCGTGAGCGCCGGAGCAGCGAGCGCGCGACAATGTGCATCACGATCGCAAGCGGGAGACGGGGGAAGGGGATAAGCGCCTACGCCCGCGGCAGGTCAAAGGTCAGGCGCACGCGATCCTGAAGCTTGATCGTCCCGAATGCGGCGCTAAAGGGTTTGATTCCCCACTGCGTCGGTATGATCGTGACCTCGCCGACAAGCCGGCCACCGCTCGGTAGCAGCGTCAGCGGCGTGTCGACGCTCTCACCAAGCATCTCGAGCTGGCCGCGCAAGCGCACCTCGGCCGGGCTCTCCTCAATGCGGCCGCGATACCGAATTTCCGGGTGAGACTCCACCAGCAACACTTTCGCTGTCAGATTGCTGTAGATATCGCGCCTGTCCTTTTCACCGAGGCGGTCGACGGCAAGCTCGCCGTTTTCGATCGCGCCGTCGACCTCGAAGGAGCTCGGCCAGAATCGCGCCGACAGCGAGTCGCCCTCGACGCGGACCTCGAACCGCCGCAGCGACAGCCGCAGGTCGTGCGCGACCGCCGACAGCAAGCCGGCCTTGTACGTGAACGCCTTGATCGTACCGTTCGTGAGTATCATGACGGTGCACCCAAATAAAGCGCGTCGATCTCCGCCATCAAGCGGTACCAGTTGGCCTCGGCTTGCATCGCGGCCAGCACCGACGCGAACCCATACTGAATCCGGTTCAGAAAGACCATGCCGGGAGCCTTGGCTTCACGGATTCCCTTGCGCATGGCCTTTCTTGCCCCCATCATCGCTCCCTTCATGCCCACATCCGCGAGCTTCTCGGTGTATTCCCGATCGTACCGAAACAGGCGATCCTCGCGGATAGGATCCATGCAACAGGCGATGTAGTCGATCAAGAAGTCCCATTCCTCGTCGTCTACGTCCTCGGGTATTCCGTACGCGTTGCGCAGCAGAGCCCGAAACTCGCCGTCCCGGCGACCTTGCAGCACGCCGGACCGCGCGGCGTGAAACGAGCGCACGAGGTCGGGGCCATAGCGCTGCACGCAGCCAAAATCGAGAAAGGCGACGCGGCCATCGGGGAGAAAGAGGTAGTTTCCCGGATGCGGATCGGCATTGAACATGCCGTGGCAATAGAGCGATGCGAACAGAAACTTGAACAGGACCATGCCGTAAGCCGATTTGCGCTGCTGGTCGGCGCCCGCGAGCATTTCCGCGAAACTGTCTCCCGAAACCAGCTCGCTGACGAGCACGTGCTCGCCGCATAGCTCCTCGATCATGGCGGGCACGAGGACCTGGGAGTCGTTGCGCCAGATTTTCGCGAATTCGATCTGGTTGCAGAGCTCACAGCCGTAGTCACATTCCTCGCGGAGGCGATCGACGATGTCCGCCAGCGATCGCTCCACGTCCACCTTGGGCAGGATGAGACCCAGGGCGTGGCGGAGCAGGTCGAGGTTCTTCAGGTCGCTCTCGATCGCGTCCTTGATTCCCGGATACTGGACTTTCACGGCGACTTTCCGCCCATCGCGCAGCGTGGCCCGGTAGACCTGGCCGATGGAAGCCGCCGCGATCGGAGCTCGGTCAAAGTCCAGGAAGGCCGACTCGGGATTTCTCCCGAGGTCACGCTCCATGACCCCGCGGATCTCGTTCCAGCGCATGGGGTGCGCCTTGACCTGCAGCGCCGCCAGCGTCTCCCCGTAGATCCGGCGGTAGGTCTCGGGGACAAAGTCATCCACATAAGAGAGGAGCTGGCCGACCTTCATCGGCAGACCTTTCATTCCTGCCAGCGTGGACAGCAATGTTTGGGCGGCGTCGCGATGAAAGCTCTCCGCGGTCTTCGCGCGATCCTGTCCGACCACGGTGCGGCCCGCGGCCTTGGTCAGGCTCGTGGTGAAGCCAAACGCGAGGTTCCCGACGCTTGCCAATCTGGCAATGCGGCTCGTGGCAATGCTCTTCTGCTCGCCCATCCCATCCTCCCGCGAGAAGGAAGCGCCACCTCCGCAAGCGTGGTCGCGGGTGGCTCGCGTCCCCATCCGGGACGCGGCAACACTGGGGAAACGATACGTCGCCGGAGCCCGAGAGTCAAGCGCGCAGTCGGGCGTCCATCCGCGGTGGCCGCGAAGCTTGCAGAAGAGCGCCGGACTGGCTATCGTGCAGTACCCACACCTGACGCTCTCCGACTTACCGCATGAGCTCCATTGAACTGAAAGGCCGTTTCGCGCCCCTGACCGTCATACGCGTGCTGGTGACGGACCTTCGCGCTGTGGAGCATGACCTGGCGGCGGCCACGGGAAAAGCGCCGGGCTACTTTCGGAACGCGCCGGTGGTGCTGGATTTGAGCCCCGTCGAAAGTGCGGCCGAGGCCGTCGATCTCGCAGAGCTGGCGCGGGCGGTGCGCGCTTGCGGGCTGGCGCTCGTCGGGGTGCAGCGGAGCTCCGGCCTGTTGGCGGCCCGCGCCGAGGAGCTCGGGATCGGGATTGTCTCGCTGGAGGGTCGGGCACGGGCGCCGCAGCTCCAGGCGGCCCCCGAGGTCCTCGAACCAGCGGCCGCGGTTGCGACGCCGCCGCCCGCCGCGGCGTCCCCGCCACCGCCCGCGGCCCCTCCCGCGCCGGTCACGGCTGCGGAGGCGGCCACCGCAGCGAAGGATGCCGGTGCAATGGACGCCACGGCGAAGGATGCCGGTGTGGAAGGCCACGGCGAGGTCGCCGAAAGCGTGATCGTGCCCCATCCGGCGCGGTCTGGCCAGCGGCTGTATGCGGCGCGGGGCGATCTGATCGTGCTGGGGGCGGTGAGCTCTGGCGCGGAGCTGATCGCCGCGGGTAATATCCATGTTTACGGCCCGCTCCGCGGGCGCGCGATCGCGGGCGCCATGGGTAACGAAGGCGCGCGCATTTTTTGCCAAGGTTTCGATGCGGAGCTCATCTCGATTGCCGGAAGCTATATGCTGAGCGAAGACTTCCAGGGCGAGCACATCGGCAAGGCCGTCCAGGTGTTCCTGCACGGCGAAAAACTCACGATCGAGCCGCTGAGCGCCCTGCTCGCCGCGAAGAAATAGACGTATTGGAGGAATGTAGGTGTCCAGAATTATTGTTGTGACCTCTGGCAAGGGCGGCGTGGGCAAGACCACGACGAGCGCCGCGATCGCCACCGGGCTGGCGCTGCGCGGAAAGCGCACCGCCGTCGTAGATTTCGACATCGGCTTGCGAAATTTGGACATTATCATGGGTTGCGAGCGCCGCGTGGTATACGATTTCGTGAATGTCATCCAGGGCGAGGCCAGGCTCCGGCAAGCGCTCATCAAGGACAAGCGCCTGGAGAACCTCAGCATACTCCCCGCCTCGCAGACGCGTGACAAGACCGCGCTGACGCTCGAGGGCGTAAAAAAGGTGCTGGACGAGCTGTCGGCCGACTTCGACGTCATTGTTTGCGACTCGCCCGCCGGCATCGAGCACGGCGCGTTCGCGGCCATGTACTGGGCGGACGAGGCGATCGTCGTCACCAATCCCGAGGTTTCATCCGTGCGCGATTCCGACCGCATCATCGGGCTGCTGGCCAGCAAGACGAAACGCGCCATCGACGGTGATGCGCCGGTTCGGGAGCACCTGCTGCTGTCGCGCTACGACGCCCGGCGCGCCAAGCGCGGGGAAATGCTATCGGTGGCAGACGTCCTGGAAATCCTCGCGATTCCGCTGCTCGGCGTCATTCCCGAGTCGCCGGCGGTGCTCGAGTCGTCGAACTCGGGAACTCCCGTGGTGCTCAATGGACGCAGCGAGGCCGGGGAAGCATACCTCGAGGCGGTCGAGCGGTTGCTGGGCCGTGATGTCCCGCACCGTTTCCTCAACGGGAAGCCGCGTGGAATCCTGAGCCGGCTGTTTGGGAATTGACCCATGCGGATACTCGAGTATTTCCTACCAACGAAACGCAGCGCCGCCACGGCCAAGGATCGCTTGCAGATCGTCATCGCTCGCGAGCGCGCGCAGGTGAGCGCCCAGGATTATTTGCCTTCGCTGCAGAAAGATCTCATCGACGTGATTCGCAAGTACGTCACCGTCGAGGACGGGCAAGTTCAGCTTCAGGTCGATCACGTCGACGGGTGTGACGTGCTGGAGATCAACGTGCAGCTTCCCCCGCCGCGGCGATCGATGGCGCGGATCTGAGCCGTGGGATTCGAGGCGCGGTCAGGCGCACGCCGGCAGGCGAAGGGGGAGACAGCGGTACGGTGGATCGCGGCGGGTACGATCCTCGCGGCGCTCATCGCCGGCTGCGCCACGGCGAAGCGCCAGGCGCCGTCGGGCTACGTGCTTGTCCCCCTGTCCGGAGCGGGTGCCGGAGTGCGGCTGGACAGCGCCTTTCTCCAGGTTCCTACCGGCTGGGAAGCGTACACCCCGCGCGATACGGCGGGCGACCCGGCGCTCATCCTGTTTCCGGCGAGCGTCCAGGATTCATCGCTGGCCCGGCTGTCAATCGTGCAGCCCGCGGCGTATGGAATTGGCGCGAATCTGCAGGCAGGTGTGCCGGCGGCGAGACTCCTCGCCACTCCGGTCGCGCTGCTGCGCGAACGCGTCGCCGCTCGGCCCGGCTTTCAGGAGCTCGGTACCGATGAATTCCCGTGGGTGGGCGGGCCAGCAGTGGTGTACCGCTACGCCGCCAGCGAGGGCGCCGGCAAGGACGTCCTGCAGTGGCGGCTCTACGTCATGCTCGGGCGGGCGCGCCTCTACCTGCTGGACTGCGGCACCGCGCTGGACCGCCTGGGCGAGCACACGGCGCAGTTTGACACCATCGCCGGCGGGCTCAACCCCGATGAACCGTTGTTCCTGGTCGCCGAGGAGCCGGCTCCGACCATCGCGCCGGAGGAAACGCCACCCGACCCGTATGCGCGCTACCGCGTGCGCGCCGCGGACACGCTCGAGCTGATCGCCAAGCGGCTGACAGGCGACCCGAAGAAGGTTGCCGCGCTCGCCGGCGCCAACCAGATCACCGACCCAAACAAGCTCGTGGTGGGGCAGATCCTGCTGATTCCCGTCGAGCTGCTGAGTGACTCCGGGCGCACCCTGGTGGAACCCGGCGAGCTGCCTCAGGACGGCGACTAGCCGGTCGCGGCGCTGCCCTCAGAACTTGCTGAGAATTTCTTCCTTCTTGCGCGCGAGCTCCTCATCGGTGAGGATGCCGTCGCGATGTGCTGCCTTGAGCTGCTCGAGACGGTCCTTGAGGTCGCCGCTTCTCTTGAACCGCGCCTCTTGCTCGGCCTTTTTCGATTTGTACACGCGATCGAAGTGCTCTTTCAGGTCGCGCGCGGCGAGACCGCGGCCGCTCCGGAAGTAGTGGTCGCTCACTTCCCCTACGGCGTAGGTGAGGGCGTAGGCGACCGAGGCCGAGATCAGCCAACCGAGGAACGGGATAAGCTTGGAGGCGGCCATGATCGCATTCTGGGCCACGAGACTGGCGCCGAAGGTCGATAGCATCTCGAGCACCGCCTTTCTGTCGAGGCGATGGCCGTGAATTCTGCCGACAGCTTGGACCATCGCGATCTGGATCGGCGAGATCAGCGCGATGTCGACGAGCGGGATCGGCTGAATGGCCACGGCGGCGGCGGCCGTGGAGCAAACCTCGATCATGTCGCGAACAGCCGCCACGCGCTCCTCGTCCGAAGCGTTGTCGTAGCCGCCGTGCATGACGCGGTTGATCGTGTCCATGTGACCCATCTCGTTCCTCCCGACTGGCGTGAGCATCCCGGAATGCGACGAGATATTCATAGACGCACGGGGGCATGCGCCGCAACGAGCGCAGTGCTTGACGGGTGGGGGGGAGCGCATTATAGTACTGACATGTCGGTACTAAACCATGTCTGAACCACAAGCCCACACCAATCGCGCTCCGCGGATGCCCGCCGACGAGCGGCGTCAGTCGTTGCTCGACGTTTCGGTGCGCGTCTTCGCGCAGCGGGGCTACGAGCGAACGAGCGTGGCCCACATCTGCAAGGCCGCCGGCATCGGCCGCGGCACGTTTTACGAGTACTTCGGCAGCAAGCACGACCTGTTTCGCGAGCTTCTCGGCGAGCACGCGCGGCGCCTGCTGGAGCGCATGGAACCGTTCTATCGCAAGGGCGTGCTGCCGCTCGCGGGAGGCTCGGTGCAGGACCTGGTAGCGGCGCGTTTTCACGAGATCTTTGCGCATTTTCGCGAGCACCGGGACATTTACAACATTTTTCTGCGCGAGGCGCTGGCGAAGAATGCCGCGACGGGCGACCTGTTCCGGCTGATCCAGAATCAGCAGATTGCCGTGGTCGCGGACGAGCTGCGGCAGGCGATGGCGATCGGGGTGATACGGAAGTTTCCGGACGCCACGCAGCTCGCGACGTTCTTGCTCGGGGGAGTGATGCACGTGGCGTTCAAGTACCTCATTGATGAGAGCGCCGAGGTGGATCTCGACGCGCTCGCCGCGGACGTGGCGGCGATGGCGCTCGCGGCGCTGGCGCCGGCGAGGTGAGGGATGAAGACAAAGACGAGGGGAAGCCGGCGCGGCCAATACCGGCATGTCGGTATCGGAGCCGAGAAAAACTTGTGGCGATCTCCCCTGCACCAACCGACTCTGCCCCCCACCCTCACCTCCCCCGCGCGCGGGGGGAGTCGCCTCCGGCAATCGCCCGCCGTACTCGCCCCGCTCACCTCCCCCCGCCCGCGGCGGGACGGAGGGGGGCGCTGTTGTCGCGACGCCCCGCAGGCGGTGGATCCCGCGCTCCGTTGTCCGGTGACGTCAAGCAATCTGCGGCGCGAACCTTGCCGCATCGTCCCTCCCTTCCAGTCGTTTGCCGTCGTCAGTACCGGCATGTCGGTATCTGACTCCACTACCCCAAGAGGTGCCCTGTGACCAATCCCATCCCCCAGCTCCAGTCCCACCTGCCCATGCTGCGACTCGACGAAAGCCTCCCCATCCGGGAGACGTTTCGCACCGACGCCAACGGCTTCGCCGGCGCGCTCCCTCTGGCTGTCGCCTATCCACAAGGCGCCGGCGACGTCCAGGCGCTCGTCCGTGCCGCCCGGGCACTGCACTTGTCGCTGGTTCCCGTAAGCTCGAGCGGCGCGCACCATCGCGGTGACACCACCTGCGCCGACAACACCATCGTCGTCGATCTCTCGTCCCTGCAACGCGTCCTGCGCATCGATCGACGCAACCGCGTCTCGCTCTTCCAGGCCGGCGTCACCTTCTCCCAGCTTGCTCCTGCACTGCGCAACCACGGCCTGCGGGCGCTGTTGCCGTTGTGTCCCCGGCCCGGGAAATCGGCGCTCGCCGCCTATCTGGAGCGCGAGCCCACCATCTACCCGCGCTTCCAGTGGGACATCAGCGACCCGCTGCTGTGCACCGAAGTGGTGTTCGGTACCGGCGAATACTTTCGCACGGGAGCCGCCGCCGGCCCCGGCACGCTCGAAGACCAGTGGGCCGCCGGCGACGCGCAGAAAAGCCCGCTCGGCCCCGGCCAATCGGATCTGATGCGCATCGTGCAGGGGGCGCAGGGGTCGGTTGGCATCGTCACGTGGTGCTCCGCCAAGGCGGAACGCCTCCCCGAGTGGGAGACGCTGCACCTGACCGCGGCAGAGTCCCTGGCGCCACTCGTGCGCGCCGTGCGCATGTTGCTGCGGCGCGGGTTTGCGGACATCGCCTTTGTGGTGAACGGGCCAGCGCTGGCCGCGCTGTGCGAAACCGAGCGCGAGGACGTCGCCATCGCCGCCGGCCGCACCCGGCCCTGGTATCTGGTCTATTCCCTGGGAGCGGCCCGCTACTTCCCGGAGGACAAGCGACGCTACGTTCATCGTGAGATCGACGAGCTGTACGCGCAGACCGGTCTGCAACCGGCCCATCCCCCCGTGGGCTCGGAGGAGGCGCTGCTCCGGCGCCTCACGTGCCCGGAGCAGTACTCCACGGCGCCGTACTGGAAGCACGCCGGCGAGATGCACGCGCGCGAGCTCTTCTTCCAGACCACGCTTGACAGGACGCCGCGTTTCCACGCGCTGGTCGCCGCCGCCGCGACGGCGCCGGGCGCTCCCGAGCGCTCACCGCTGGTGTACGTGCAACCGCAGGTGGCGGGACGCTGCTGCCACTTCGAGGTCATCGTGCCTCACGCCGCCGGCGAGCGCGAGCGCGTCGAGGCGTGGACGCAAGGCCTGGCGCACCAGCTCTCGGGAGCGGGAGCTTTCTTCAGCCGCCCGTACGGCCCGTGGAGCGAGATCGCCTTCGCGCGCTGCTCCACCGCGTGGGTCGTCCCTAAGGTAAAGGCCATGTTTGACCCCGATGCCGTGTTGGCGCCGGGCCGTCTGGACGTTTCGCGCGCCCTCGCGCTCAACGCGGTGGAGTGAAGGCGAAAAAGGAGATCGACAATGCAAGCGTTATTGACCAACCGGTACGAGACCCTGGAACAGTTGCGGCCGCTTTCCGGCAAGTGCCCGCGCTGCAACCTCTGCAAGTTTCCGCCGCTGACGATCGTCGAGCGGAAGGAGGCCGGCACCATCTGCCCGAGCTATGACGAGCTGAAAGGACATTTCAACTCGGGCGGCGGCATGGTGACCATGAGCAACAGCCTGGTCGACGGCCGCTCGCGCGTCACCGAGGCCGTGCGCCGCGCGGTGTTCGCCTGTACCGCCTGTGGCGGGTGCGACGTCTCGTGCAAGTTCAGCTCCGACATCGAGGTGCAGGAGGTGATTTTGGCGCTGCGCGCTCGGGTGTTCACCGAGCTGGGACCGCTTCCGGAGCATGCGCGCGTGTTGGAGACGGTGAGGCGCCAGGGTCATCCGCTGCCCGAGGCCGATGCCGAGGGCGGCGACTGGCGCGAGCATGCGCGGCCTTCCCCGGTGGCGAGTGCCACGACCGTCGTGTGGATCGGCCCGCACTTTCGCCACCTGCGCCACCACCACGAGCATCTCCGGGCGATCTTCCGGCTGCTCGACGCCGCTGGCATCCGCTATCGCCTGCTCGACGCCGAACCGTACACCGGCCGTGCCGCCCTGGAGATCGGCGACCGCGCGCTCTTTGTGGAGCTGGCGGCCGCCGCGGCCGCGGCACTGGACCGCGCGCGCGCGCAGGAGGTCGTATGCCTGTCGGCCGAGGACTACGCCACGCTGCGCAACCAGGTGCCGCGGCATGCTCCCGTGCGCGCTCGCATCCGGCATCTCACCGAGGTCTATGCGGAGGCGCTCGCCCGCGGCCGGCTGACGCCGCGCCACCGGCAATGCGCCGCCGTGGGCTGGCACGACTCGCCCTACCTCGGCCGCCTGTCCGAACCGTTTCGCCCCTGGGAGGGGCGGGAAGAGCGCCGCTTCGGGCAGATGGTTGTGACCGTGCCACCGCGGCCGGTCAACCACGGCCGCGAGGGTTGTTACGAAGCGCCGCGCCAGCTTCTGGGAGCACTGCCGGGGCTCATCGTGCGGGAGCTCTTCCGCCGGCGCGAATACGCCTATGACGCCGGAGAGACCGGCCAGGCATGGCGCGCCTTTCCAGATCTGGCCCGGCATGCCGCCGAGCGGCGACTCCGGGAAGCCGTGACCGCCGGCATCGACACGGTCGTCAGCGAATGTCCCCAGACCCACGCCCATCTCAGCGCTGCCGTGGCCGGCGGCGCGGTCCCCCAGGTGCGCGTCGCAACCCTGAGCGAGCTGCTCGCCACCGCCGTTTTCGGGTACGAAAGGAGTGCCTCATGACGTTCCATACCAACCTCGCGGAGCAGCCGAGCCTCTCCGCCCAAGTCGATCACAGCCAGCTCATCGCCGACCTGGAAGCGGTGCTCGGACCTCAGTGGGTCGAGACGGATCCGTGTCTGCTCGATACCTACGCCTGGCAGTACCTGGCCGAAGCCACACATGGCTCTAACTACCTGCCGCGGCCGATCGCCGTGGCGCTACCGGGAGACACGCAGGACGTGGCCGCGATCGTGCGCCTGTGTAACACTCACGGAGTCCAGTACAAGGCCTTCAGCACGGGCATGGGGGTATGGGCGGGGCCGGCGGTTCCCAACCGCGTCGTGCAAATCGACCTCCGGCGCATGGACCAGATTGTGCGAATCGATGAGGAGAACATGTATGCCGTCATCCAACCCTACGTCACGGGCAACCAGTTGCAGACCGAAGCGATGCGCGTGGGTCTGAACACCCACATCGCTGGTTGCGGCGCCCAGGCTTCGGTGCTCGCCTCCGCCACCTCCATGATGGGGCAGAGCGGAGATGGCATTTCCATGGGCTTTTCCAACCGCAACCTCCTGGGATTCGAGTGGGTGACGCCCGACGGGCAAGTCGTCCAGTGTGGTTCGTTCGACGCCAGCGGCGACGATTTTCTGGGCGACGGTCCGGGCTTTTCGATTCGCGGCATCATCCGCGGCTTCGCGGGCGCGCTCGGAGGTCTCGGCGTGTTCACGCGCGCCGCGGTCAAGCTTTATCCGTGGGAAGGACCCGCACACCTCGAGCAATCCGGCGCCGCTCCGGCCTACTACACGGAGATTCCCAAGGAGCACACCGGCGGCATGCTGATCGTCGCGGACTGGGATAACGTCGGCGAGCTCGGCTACCGGCTCGGCGAGGCCGAAATCGCCACCATCGCCGCGCGCACCGGACCCTCGGGGCTCGTCGGGCTGCTCGCGACCAGCTCCGCGGAGGCCGAAGAGCTGTTTCGCATTCCGCTCCTTCACGAGATGTCCTACTCGATCGGTTGCGTGATGACAGCCAGGCACAAGGAGGAGGCGCGCTACCAGCGGCGGGTGCTGCGCCAGATCATGGAGGAGTGCGGCGGCGGCGCGCTGACCAACGACATGTCGTGGAACGGCATGCTCATGCAATGGGGCTGGATCCGCGCGACCGTCAAGAGCGTTGGCACCGGGAAGATGCTGCGGTCGGTGCCGGGATTTCTGGGGATCGTCGCGCGCGATGTGCGCCGACACGGTTGGCGGCGGGGCCTGGGCGGCATTCCGAGCGTCAGCTACCAGAGCACCATCCGCATGGGGTCGATGATTCGCGCGATATTCCGGTTCGCCGGGACGTTTTGGACGGCCATGGGCGCGCTGACCACCTGGGACAACGCGATCCGCGGCTGCCGCGTCGGCGAGCAGGTCAAGCGCAAGTACATCGACGAGGGCGTGATCGTCGACGACGGCGGTGACGCGGCCTGGGGAGGGTTGTACGAGGCCGGAGCGTACGCGCATCTGGAGGAGATCTGCCAGTACGACCAGCGCGACCAGACCCGCTCCGATCGTATTCTCGAGTACATCTTCGAGACCAACCTGGCGTGCATCGAGACACATTGCGGCGACAGCCTGAACGCCGTGGCACCGCCGTCCCACGCGCTCTATTCGCCGGCCTGCCTGGACTACGACAAGTACACGCAGCGCATCAAGGCCACGTTCGACCCGGCCAACGCCGCCGACGCGAGCGGCTACACCGATCCGAAGTTCATGCCGGACGCGCGCACGATGCGCGCCATGGAAAACGTGATGAAGCATCGGGCGCCGATCACGGTCTAGGCCGGCGGCGAGGGGCCGACTGCCGCCGGGTGCCGCGAGCGTTGCGTCGGGTGCCTGGCGGCAGTGGCTTCCTTGGAGCCTATCCCAGTAGGCGTTGAGCGTTGTTCCCGGCCGCATCGAGGATTGCCCCGCATTCCGGCGTCGGCCGAATCTGCTTTGCACCTGAGGCCGCGACGCAGGGGCGCGATTGATCGCGCCCGGTCGTCGCGGCCGGTAATCGGGGCGGATCATCTTCGGCCGGGTATTGGGGCGCGATGAATCGCGCCTCGCGGCCCTCGTACTGCCGGCGCAGCTCCGGGCTCGCCGCCAGCGCCCGATTTCGCGGCGGCCGCCACTCGCCGAGAGCCGGCGAAACCTCTCGAGGACGGCGCCATCCTGATGGACGCCGCTGCTGATGGACGCCGCTGCTGATGGACGCCGCCGGTACCGGTGGGCTATACTGAAGGCGGGATCGTGGGGCCCTCGCCCGCTCCGCCCCCGAAAGGTCAGCAGGGAAATGGCATTCGAATCCGACGACCTGCAAGAGAAAGCGTGGATCCGCTGGTTCGGTCGCGGTGCGGGCGCGCTGGAGAGCAAGCGCCGGGTCGCGGGTGGCGCGCTGCACGTGGATCTGGCGATCTGGGGGCGGGTGAGCTTTGCGCCGCTCGACCGATTCTTGCCGGCGGGGCTGCTGGCTGTCGAGAACAAGGCTCCGGGGTCGCACCTGTCGCGATTGGACCTGTTGAGGTTCGCGGCCCGGGTGCAGCTTCTGCTGGAACGTGAGGCGGAGGAGGGCGGACGAATGTGGGCAGGGGAGCACGTCTCGGGGCTGATGGTGGGGGCGGCGGTAGCTGAAGAGCTGACCACCGGCGGGGAGCTGACGCCGGTGGCGGCGGTAGCCGGGCTGTACGTGCTGCCGGGTCGGCTGTGCAACATCTACGTCTGGGGCGTGGACGCGCTGGACGACCGGGAGGAGCACGTGGCGTGGGTGCTGTATTTCGGCAGCGAGGCGCGGGCGTGGCGGCTGCTGCAGAGCGCGCCGCCGGCGTGGGCGGGCGCCTACCTGGCCCGGGTCGCGGTGTTTCGCCGCGCATTGGTGCGGCGATACCTGGAAGAAAGGAGAGACGAAATGGCGGTCACGCAACTGGACATTCGCGGCGCCGTCGAAGACCTGGGGATCAAGCGGGTCATAAGCGAAGTCGGCCTGGGCCAGGTCATCAAGGAGGTCGGCCTGGGCCAGGTCATCAAGGAGGTCGGCCTGGACCAGGTCATCAAGGAGGTCGGTCTGGACCAGGTCATCAAGGAGGTCGGTCTGGACCAGGTCATCAAGGAGGTCGGTCTGGACCAGGTCATCGAGGAGGTTGGTCTGGGCCGGGTCATCGAGAAAGTCGGCCTGGACAGGGTAATTGCGGAAACGGGTCACCAGGCGATCGCGCGAAAGCTGGGCGCCAAGGAGCTGCGGCGTCTGGCCGCGGAGATCGACCGGGAGCAGGCCGCGGGGGCAGCCGGACCTGCTGAGGAGCAAGAGACGGAAGCCTGAGGCGGGAGGCCGTCGTGCCACTTCCGCCGCCGCTCCGCCGCGGTGCTGCCACGCTCCTGGCGCAGTGGCGCTGCTGCCGTCGGAGGGCGGTTGGGACCTGGGGGGCCCCGCTCCCGGCGCGGCGTTTCGGTAGGCGGGCGCGAGCGCGTTGCCGCGCCTTTCCTGATCTCCCTCCTCTGTTCAACTTTACAATCTGCCGATTACGCGCCAGGATGAGGAAAGCACGGGTCGTAATTCCTTCAACAGGCTGACACGACGCCTTGCCGGCATACGATAGACCTTCCACCCTGGCGCGAGTAGACCCATGCGTGACCTCGTAGGCGTGAACCTGGGCCCGTACCGGGTCATTCAGAAAATCGGCAAGGGCGGGATGGCGGAGGTGTACAAGGCCTATCAGCCGTCGCTCGACCGGGACGTGGCGATCAAGGTGCTGCCGGCGCACTTTGCCCACGAGGACGGCTTTATCGAGCGCTTTCGGGCGGAAGCGCGGTGCTGTCGCGGACGGGGACGATCGCGGGGACCCCGGAGTACATGGCGCCGGAGCCAGGACACGGGAAGGCGGATCACCGCTCGGACATCTACGCGCAAGGCCGCGCCGCGGACAGGAGCAGCGATGGACTACAGGAAGAAGCTTCGGGCCGCACTACAAGCTGGCGAAGCCGCAAGGGTCGGCAAGATCCTCGCTGCTGGGGTCTCGCCCGAGCTCCGTTTCGCGGCCTAGGGCGGTGGCAAGGTCAGACCTCTGCACCTGGCGGCCGACCGAGGATCTCTGGCCGTGGTCGGACTGCTTCTCGCGCGCGGCGCCGCCGTCGACGCAAGAATTGCCGGAGGCTGGCGAGCCGGCCGGACCCCTCTGATGCTCGCCGCCGAAGCTGGCCAGGAGGCCACGATCCGCTGCCTCCTGGAGGCAGGAGCCGATATCCATGCAGCCGACGGGCAAGGCTGGCAGGTCATCCACTCCGCCGCCTCCGGCGGGCTGAGCTGGTTCGTCGAGCTGCTGCTGGATCGGGGCATCGACCCGAACGTGGCGGCGGCCAAGAAGCTGACTCCGCCTCACTGCGCGGCCCGCAAAGGGCACTCCGGCCTCGTGCGGCTACTGCGAGCGCGTGGAGCGCGGGCGCAGGAGTCGCCGGAGCTGCTGTTCAGCTCCGGCCAGGGCGGCCTTGTCGAGCTGGTCGAAGAGCTCCTCGCGGCGGACAAGCGCCTGGCACAATGCAGAAACGACGAGCGGCAGACGCCCCTGCACTTTGCGGCCGACCAGGGACAGATCCACGTGACCCGCCTGCTACTCGCCCACGGAGCGGACGTGGAGGCCAGCTCGTCGAGAAAGGAGCGTCCGCTCCACCTGGCGGCATCCCGCGGATACGAGCCGATGGTCCGCCTCTTGCTCGACCATGGGGCCACGGTCAATCCGCGCTCCGAGGGCGGCTGGACGCCGCTGCGAACCGCGATCTTCCACTGGCACGGCCCGATCGGCCGCCTCCTGATCGAACGTCGTGCGGACAGCCTGCGGAAGTTCCCTCTCAAAGACCATTACCCAGGCGGCTGCCCATACGAACAGGAAGCCCCCATTATCGTCCACGCGGCTCGCAATGGCGACGCCGATGTCTTCGAGCTCTTGGTGGCACGCGGAGCCTCGCTCCAGTGGCAGTCCCGGCGCGACGGGCAGACCCTGCTCCACAACGCCGCGAGAGGCGGGGCCACCAAGATCATCGATTGTCTCCTGGAGCATGGAGCCGCCAAGGACGTGCGCACCAAGAGCCTGAAGCAGACTCCCTTGCAACTGGCCTTGCAGGTGGGGCACGTCGAGGCCGCCGCGGAGCTGCGCCTGCTGAAGCGGCGTGCAACATCCCTGAGCGAACAGCTCTCCGCGAAGATCCGCAAGTTTCGCCGTAAACACGCGTACCTGGACGAAGAATGCGGCCGCTGTGGACGCGGCACGCTGGTGCGTGATTTCGCGATGACGACCCACGGGAACGCCAACACTCCGGCCACGGACATCGATCGGGAGGTCTACTTGCACTGCGGCTCGTGCGGCCACACGAAAGTGCTCAGTTATTAGTTCCACACCGGCACCACCGACCCGCGCCGGAGGAAACGGACGACCTCGCAACGTGAGCTTCCCACCGGATACCCCGGCGCAACCTGGGCATCACGCCGGTAACGAGCACCGTTGTCCTCCCACCCGGCTGCTGACGATCTGGAGGAGCCGGGTCGCTTCGAACGGCTTCTCCAGGTAGCCCCCCGGGTGCCGCGCCACGAGCTCGCGCGTGGGCCGCGTGAATGTCCCCCCCGTCATGAGCACGACCCTGTCGACCAGGTCGGGTGCCGAAATGCCCAGGCCGGACAGGAACTCCGCCCCCGACATGACAGGCATCATCGCGTCGCACAGGATGAGGTCGAAGCGCTCGCCGCTCGCGATCCACTGGAGCGCCTCCACGGCGTGCGCCGTGACGCTGACCTCGTGCTCGTCCGCGAGAATCGTCCGGATCAGCCCGCAGATCATTTCCTCGTCGTCGATTACCAGCACCCGCCCCCGGCGCCCAGCGGGCGTCGTTTCGGCAGCTACTGGCGGCTCGGGCGCCGCCTTGGCAGCGGCCGGAAGGATGACCCGAAATCGGGCGCCCTCGCCTGGCTTGCTCTCCGCGGTGATTTCCCCGCCCAGGTCGGTCACGATGCGGTGGCAGATCGACAGGCCGATGCCCGTACCGATGCCCACGGGCTTGGTCGTCACGAATGGGGTGAACAGGCGCCCGAGGATTTCGGGCGGGATACCGCTCCCGGTGTCCGCGATCTCGATCACCACGCGGCCGTCGGGGGCGGTTCCGGTGAGGATCCGAATTTCGTTGGCGTGCGCCTTCCCGTCCGGAATCGCCTGAACGGCGTTCATGATCAGATTCAGGAAGACCTGCCCGAGGCGAGATTCATTGCCGAGCACCGGCGGAATCTCTCCGTACTCCCTGACCAGACGGGAGCGATGGCGAATCTCGTTCCACGCCATCCGCACCGTGGACTCCAGAACGTCGTGGACGTCGACGGCAGTCACCGCCTGCTCGCGGTGTCGCGAGAAGATCTTGAGATCCTTGACGATCCGGGAGACCTGCCACGCCGCTGCGAGGGCCTCACGCAGGTCGGCCTGCAAGTCGGCGGCATCCCCGGGTATGCTGTCGTGCGCGCACGCCAGGTGCGCTGCCTTCATCTGCGCGAGCTGCAGGTAGCCGATGACGCCGGTGAGCGGGTTGTTGATTTCGTGGCCCACCCCGGCCGCCAGCAGCCCGATCGAGGCCATGCGGTCGGAGGTCATGATCTGCGCCTGAGCCTTCCGCAGCTCCGTGACATCGCTGAACAGCGCGAGCGCTCCGGCCATCTCTCCATTCTGCATGATCGGCGTGGCGCTCATCTCCACGAACACCGTCCCGCCGTCATGGCGCCTGAGCTTGACGTCAATCCGCTCGGAGACCCCATGGTGCCGGCGCGCAAACAATTCCCGCGTGACCTCCTGGTCTTCTGGCCACCTCCAATCCATCAGCCCCCGGCCCTGCATGGATTCCGGGGTCTCTCCGAGGATCTCGGCCATGCGCTGGTTCGCAAACGTGGTGCGCCCGTCGGCGTCCACCATCCAGATTCCCTCCGCAGCGGTCTCGACGATCCTCCGGTAGCGCTCTTCGCTCCGCGCCAGGTGCGAAACCGCGCTCACGAGCGCGAGAGTCTGACCGATCTTGGCACCGAGCGTGGCCGCAAAGCTGACGGAATCGGGGCCGGTGACGTCCGTCGTGCTCGAGCCCAAGAAGAGCACACCGAGCTGATTTTTCGCCCAGAACAGTGGGACGACGAGCGCCGAGGACACGCCTGCCGCCGCGAGCAGCGCCGCCACTGTCGCTCCATCGCAGTCGGGAGAGGGGATGGCCACCGGCCCGGCGGCGGTAGCCGCGGCCTGCAGAAAGTCCCGCTGGCCGAAGAACGCTCCCGGCCCGCCCGCGCCCTCATCGGGGTAACCCACCGCCTGCTCGAAGGCGAGCTCTCCCCGCTCGTCGCGCAGATAAAGCGCTCCGCGCGAGATCCCGGCCGCGTCCAGGCAGCTCGCGAGGAGCTCGCCCAGCGCCGGGGTGGTGCTGGAGCACCCGCCGCCCGAAGAGTCTTCGTGGATGCGCCGCAGCATGGCGATCTCGGCCTCCTGAATCGCGCGCTGCCGAGTGAGCTCCTTGTTCGCCTGTACCTGTTCCTGAAGTCGGCGCTCGAGCCGTGTGCATCGCGAGGTCCGCGGCGACGGACTTTCGGTCAACGGTGGAGCGGTCTCCGCAAGCGACTCCAGCAGCGCATCGACGGCTTCTTGCAGGCCCGGCGTTCGGAACACCAGGCGATTGGCCCCCACGCGCCGGGCGAGCTCCCGATCCGAGCTCTCCACCGGATGAGAGGTCACCAGCACGACCGGCACGCTCCCCAGGCGGGTGTCCTTGCGCACCTCGGCCGCGAGGTCGAAGTCGTCCAGCCCCGACATCAGCACGTCCGACACGAACGCGTCCGGTGGCAAGGAGCGCGCGGCAGCGAGCGCCCCTTGGCCATCGGTCGCAGTCGCGACCTGGGCCCCCAGGCTCTCGAAGAGAATGCGAAGCAGCTTCCGTTCCACGGGGTCGTCGTCGACGATGAGAACCCGGCGTCCCGCCAGCGCCGCGACCGGGACCGCTCGGATGGCCGGGAGCTGAGCCCGGACCATCTCCAACAGCCGAACCCGCTCCACCGGCTTCAGCAGGAACCCCGTGAAGCCCACGTCCCTGGCGCGGGCGTCCTCCATCCGGGCGAGAAACCCGGAAACAGCGATGATCGGGACCTCCCGGTCGTCCATCACCCGGCGGAGCTGCAGCGCGAGCTCGAGGCCATCCGTGTCCGGGAGCATGAGATCCTGAAGAATGAGGTTCGGGCGGAGCTGCGCGGCCACGGTGAGCGCCGCGGCCCCGTCCGCCGCCTCGACCACCGGGTAGCCTTCCATCTGAAGTGTGACGCGAAGTAGCTTGCGGGTCGTGGGGTTGTCCTCGACCACGAGAATCGTCGATCGGTTCATGATTGTCCTTCCTGCCTCCCCCGGGCGAGGGACCTGGCAGCTAACTCCAACAGGGCCCGCGCATCCACGGGCTTGGTGATGTATCCGTCGCACCCCGCCTGTCGCGCCTTCAGCTCGTCGCCGTTCATGGCGTACGAGGTCACGGCGATGACGCAGAGGTTACGCGTCTCGGGCGCAGCCTTCATCCGGCGAGTCAGCACCAGCATGAGCTTGCGGTTGATCGGGAGGTGCTCGACGACCAGGATGGGTTCACCGGCCAACGGACTCCTCCTTCTGTTGCTGGGACAGGACGGTCGCCGGTGCCGGTACGCCGGCGCGGCACAGGGCGGCGATCAGTTCCTCGGCCGTCGCCGGCTTCCTCAGGATGCCGGCGATGGCGTGGCCCGGCGCCGGTTTCGCGTCGGCGGCCACCGTCACCACCACGGCTGCGAGGTCGTGGTGCGTGGCGGTCGCCCGCACTGCCGCGAGCAGCTCCCAACCACTCATGTCCGGGAGCAGGAGGTCCAGCGTGATGGCCGCGAAATGCCAGTCTGCGGCGACCTGCAGCGCCTCCTTGCCGGATCCCACCGCCACGACGCCGTAGCCGGCGTCGTCGAGGGCCCGCACCAGCCACTCGCGCTCTGCGCGATCGTCCTCCACGACGAGGATGGCCGGGCCGCCCCGCTGGGCCGCGACCACCAGTGCGCCGGCCTCTTCCTGCTGCTCGCCCAGCCGGCGCGGCAGCACCGCGGCGAAGGTGCTGCCCACGCCGACCTGGCTCTGGACCTCTACCCTCCCGCCACAGGCCTCGGCGAGGCGCCGGGTGAGCGCCAGGCCCAGCCCCGTCCCCTGGAACCGTTTCGCACTGCTCCCGTCGAGCTGCTGAAACTCGACGAACAGGCGCCCCATATCGTCCGGATGGATTCCGATCCCCGTGTCCTGGACCTCGAGCCGGAAGCTCGCCGCCCCCTCGGGAAGGCATCGGACGGTCACCCGCCCCTCCTCCGCGGTGAACTTCAACGCGTTCGAGAGGAAGTTGTACAGGATCTGCTTGATTCTCGACGGGTCGCCCACCACCTCTCGAACCGCCGGGTCGACGGCGGCCTCCAGCCGAATCCGCTTCTTGCTGGCAATGGCGCGCAGGACGTCCCGCACTTCCCCCACCAGATGGTCGAGCTGGAGAGGCTCGGCTCGGAGCTCGATCTTGCCCGACTCTACCTTGGCGAGGTCGAGGACGTCGTTGACGAGCTGCAGGAGGTGTCGGGCGCTCGTCAGGATGTCACCCAGATATTCGTGGTGCATCTCCGAAACCGGCCCGGCCTTGCCGGCATGGATGAGCTCGGCGAAGCCGATGATGCCGTTGAGCGGGGTGCGGAGCTCGTGGGACATGTTCGCCAGGAACTCGCTCTTCATCCGGTTGGTCTGCTCGATGCGCCGGTTCTGGGTCTCGAGCTCGTCGTTCTTCCGCCGAAGCTGCTCCTCGAGCACCTTCTGTGCCGAGATGTCCTTCGAGATGAGGACGTAGCCGATCGGTGTCCCCGTGGCGTCGCGCCGGAGCGTGATGGCGACGTGGGCGCTGAACCGCTGCCCATTCTTGCGCACCCGCAGCAGCTCACCCTCGAACTTGCCCGTGTAGAGTGCGGTGGCGAGCGCCGCATCCGCGCGCCCGGATTCGATGTCCTCCGGGGTGTGGAGGACCCGAGAGTTGATCTTGCCGACCATCTCCTCGGCGGAGTAGCCGTAGGTTCGCCGGGCGCCCTCGTTCCAGGTCAGGATCGTCCCCTCGAGGTCCTTGGCGATGATCGAGTACTCCGTCGAGCTTTCCAGAATGTTGTGAAGAAACGTCGTCGCCTCCGTGAGCTGCTGGCTGCGCCGGTTGATCTCGTACTCGAGCGCTTTCTGTGCGGAGACGTCCCGCGCCGCCGCGAACACGCCATGGAGCTTGCCGTCGGCCCCCGTGAAGGTGGTTGCGTTGTACGAGACCACCGTCTCCTTGCCCTCGCGAGACCGGATCGTGAGCTCGTAGTTGATCACCTTGCCGTCCGCCAGCACCCGGCGGATGCCGTCCTCGGCCCGCGCCGGGTCGGTTACGTAGTCCCGGAACGGGGTCCCCACGAGCGCTGCGCGGCTCGATCCCGTCACCCTACACATCTGCTCGTTGACGTCCGTGATCGTGCCGAGCGGGTCGGTCGTCATCAACGCGTCGATATTCGACTCGATGAGCGACCGGGAGTAGGTTTGCTGGTCGCGAAGCTGCTGGGTGAGATTTTTCTGTTCCGCGATATCGCGGGCGGCCGCGAGGACGCCGAGCGGCTTCCCCGCTGCGTCGGAGAACACCCCCGCGTTCAAGCTGACCGGGATGCGGCGCCCATGCCGGGTAATCAGCATGAGCTCGTAGGCGAGCACGCGGCCCGCCGCCAGCGTATGCTGCACGCCGGCGTACGCCTGCTCCGGCTCCGTGAAGTAAATCGGGAACCGCGAGTTGACCAGGTGCTTTCGCGAATACCCCGTGAGCCGCGTGGCCTCCTCGTTGACGTCGATGACCACGCCGTCGGGCGCGATCGCGAAGAGCGCGTCCGCGCTTGCCTCGATCAGCGACCGGTTGTAAGCCTGCTGGTCGACGAGCTGTGCCTGGAGACGGGCTTGCTCGCTGATGTCCCGGGCGCTCGCGAAGATGCCCTGCACCAGACCGTCGGCGTCGCGGAACACCGAGGCGTTGAACGATACCGTCGCCTTGGGCCCGGTCTTGGTCCGCAGCACGAGCTCGTAATTGGTGACGGCCCCCTCCGCGAGCGTCAGCCGGACTCCGGCCTCCGCGAGGCCGGGCTCGGTGAAATAGCTCTTGAAAGCCGATCCGACGAGCGCCTCGCGGCTGTAGCGCGTCATCCGGCAAAGCTGCTCATTGACGTCGGTGATGTACCCCTCCGGATCGACCGTGACCAGGCCGTCGACTGAGGACTCGATGAGACCGCGCAGGTAGGTCTGTTGCTCGCGGAGCTGCTCCTCCAGGCGAAGCCGGTCGGTGATGTCGCGGGCCGAGGCGAAGATCCCGCGAACGTTGCCGGATGGATCGCGGAAGACCGAGGCGTTGAACGACACCTGGAGTAGTCGGCGGGTGCGGGTCACCAAGGTGAGCGCGTAGTCGGTAACCACCCCCTGTTCGAAGGTCTTCCTCACACCGGCGCGGGCGCGTTCTGCGTCTGTGAAGTAATCCGCGAAAGGTGCGCCGAGGAGCTCCGCCCGGGTATAGCCCGAGAGCTGGCAGATACGATCGTTGACGTCGCTGATGAAGCCTTCCGGGTCGACGGTGACCAGTCCGTCTACGGAGGCCTCGATGAGCCCCCGGTTGTATGCCTGCGATTCCCGAAGCTGCCGCTCGAGCTCCTTTTGCTCGGTGATGTCGCGCGCTGCGGCGAACACGCCCCGGAGTTTCCCGTCGCGGTCGGCGAAGGTGGTCGCGTTATAGGAGATCACCGTCTCCTTGCCCTCTTTGGTGCGCGCCGTGAGCTCGTAGTTCTGGACCTTTCCCTCCCGCAGTACGAGCTCGATACCATCCTCGGCCCGGCCGGGGTCGGTGAAGAAGGTCTTGAAGGGGGTGCCGACGAGCTCCTCTCGAGCTCGGCCCGTGAGGAGCTCCATCTGCTCGTTGACGTCGGTGACCACCCCGAGCGGGTCGGTGGTCATGAGCGCGTCGATGTTCGATTCGAACAGCGTCCGGGTGTAAAGCTCGGAGGCCTGGAGCTGAGACTCGAGTCCTTTCTGCGCGGTGATGTCGCGGGCGCTCGCGAAGATCCCCCGCACCTTGCCCGCGGCGTCCGTGAAGACCGCGGCATTGAAGGACACCGGGAACTGCCGCCTGTCCGCCGCCTGAAGCGTCAGCACGTAGTTGGTGACCGCCCGCTGCCGGAAGGTGAGCAGCACCCCTTCGGCCGCGCGGTCTGACTCGGCGAAGTAGGTGGGGAACGAGGATCCAATGAGCTGACTGCGCCGTCGGCCGGCCATGCGACACATGGTCTCGTTGACGTCCGTGATCACCATGGCCTGGTCGACGGTAACCAGACCGTCGACGCTGGCCTCGAAGAGCCCCCGCACGTAGGCGCGCTCTTCCGCGAGCTGCTCCTGGAGGCGGGTCTGCTCGGTGGAGTCGCGCGCGCTGGCAAAAACCCCGCGCACCGCGCCCGCCTCGTCCCGGAAGATCGCGGCGTTCAGGGCGACCACCCGCTCCCGGCCGTCGGCACCCAGGAGGGTGAGCTGGTAGCTCGTGACCGCCCCGCGGTCGAGCGTGAGCCGCACCCCTGCAGCCGCGCGCTTCGGATCCGTGAAGTAGCTGGGAAACCGCTTCCCGATCAGCTCCTGCCGGGAATACCCGGCCATCCGGCACATCGTGTCGTTGACATCTGTGATGTCGAGCATCGGGTTGACGGTGACCAGCCCATCCACGGAGGCTTCGATCAGGCCCCGGTTGTAGGCCTCGGACTCCCGGAGCTGCCGTTCGAGCTCCTTTTGCTCGGTGATGTCACGGGCCGCCGCGAAGACCCCCTGGAGCCGGCCATCCGCATCGCGGAAAGTGGACGCATTGTAGGAAACGACGGTCATCCTGCCGGTCTTCGCGAGCGCCGTCAGCTCGTAGTTCGTCACCTGGCCCTCGCGCAGGACCTGCTTGATGCCATCCTCGGCTCGGCCCGGATCGGTGAAGTAGCTCTTGAACCGCGACCCGATGAGCTCCTCGCGCGTGTATCCCGTCAGCGTCACCATTTGCCGGTTGACATCGCTGATGATTCCGAGCGGGTCGGTGGTCATCAGCGCGTCGATGTTCGACTCGATGAGCGATCGCGTGTAGAGCTGGGTCGATCTGAGCTGGTCCGTGAGCCGGATCTCATCCGAGATGTCCTTGGAAATCAGGAGATACCCGATGGCCTGCCCGTGGCGGCCGCGCCGCGGGGTGATGACCACGCGCGCCGTGAACACCTCGCCGTCCTTGCGGCGACGTTGGATCGTGCCCTCCCACTTGCCGTGCGCCAGCGCCGCCTCGAGGATCTCGGCGGGTTTCCCCGCCTGCACGTCCTCCTCCGTGTGGAGGATCGATGAGCTCGCGCGGCCCACCACCTCTTCCGGTTCGTACCCGTAGAGCCGGCGGGCGCCTTCGTTCCAGAGGAGGATCTTGCCGTCGAGATCCTTGCCTATGATCGAGTACTCCGTCGAGGATTCGAGGATATTCGCCATGAGCTCCATGGCCTCGGGCGCGTTGCCGACGATCGCCGCGTCGAAGAGCTTCATCTTTACCGCTGCCGCTGCTGTTTCCATTGCTCGCTCCTCTATCGACCCGCCCATTCGGACCCGGTGGTGCCATAAGCCTGGATGTCCGCCGGCCGCCCGGTCCGGTCATCGACCATTGTGAGCCGGTCGGCGAGCCGCGCGTTCTCCATGGCCAGCGTCGCCCACGAGGCGAGCAGCTCCGCGGTCCTCGTCCGCTCCGGCGTGAAGACCCCGGCCGCCAGGCGGTTCTCGAGGTACAGGACCCCCCTCGCTCGCCCTCGCTCGCAGAGCGGCAGACACAGCACGGAGCGGGCCCGCCGGAACTGCACCTCCGGGTTGTCGCGGAACGGTCCCTCGCGTGACGCGTCGGACAGAATGATCCGCTCCCCGGTCCGCTGGACGTACCGAACGATCGCCCGACAGGCCTCCGGGCCGTCGTCCCAGGGCCGCGTGGAGCCGCCGGGCTCGTCCAGGAAGAGATGGCCGCGCTCTGCACCCGAGCCCGCGATCACGGCGCTCATGACCTGTTCGAGCCGGACCTGCGGCGGCTCGTCCGACGTGACCGCGGCGCGCATCCGCTCGAAGTAGCTGAGGTCCAGGTCGGGACGCGCGGCCGTGGTCCCGGCCGCGGCTGCGGCTGTGGTCTCGGCGTCACTGCGCGGCCGCCGGGGCGCCTCGGCCTCGAAGTGCTCGGGATACTCCTCGACGAGGCGAACCTCCTTCCGGTCCGCCCGGCATTTTCTATACAGGCGCGCCGCCTCCCGGAAATAGACCCACGGCGAGGACCGGCCCGCCCGCTCGAGGTGCCTGCCCAGGCACTCGTTGAGGTGACCCTCGAGCAAGGTGTACCCCTGCTCGTGCGCGGTGTGAATCGCATCCAGGAAGCGAGCCGTCGCCTCCCGGGCGTTCCCCGTGACCCGCTCGATCTCGGCGTGGACGAAGGCGAGGTACGGGCGGAGGAGCGGCCCGAGCTCCGCCCAGGTCTCGATTCGCTCGAGCAGCGGCCGGATCGTCGCCATCAGCTCGCCCTGCTCACCGCCGCGCCGGTCGTGAAGCTCGAGCTCGTTGAGGACCAGGAAGACGTGCCACTGCCGCTTCAGAACATTGTCGGTCAGGCCCGTCAGATAGCGTCGAACTTCTTCGAGGTGGCGCTCGGCTGCTTCATGCTCTCCGAGATAGTAATGCGCGAGCGCCCGATGGACGAAATAGCTACCCGCGGATGCCACGTGGTTGTTCCGCTCCCAATCCCGCAGCCGGTCCTCCATGGGAAGCTGTGGCGGGCTTCCCTTCATTGGCCCGACCCATCCCGCCTGCATCGCCTCCGCGAGACCCACGGAGAAGGAGAGGTCGTATTTCGCGGAAAACTGGAGGCATTCTCGCGCGCAGTCCTCGATGACCTCGAGATCCGCGCCCTGGACCTGGAGATTCCACATCAGGGGCCCGTACGAGAGCCCGGCGTTATACAGGTCGCCGCAGTTCTTGCCGCACTGGATCGACTTCAGGCAGTAGTCGACGATTTCCCGCGGGTGGCTTCGCGAGTGCGCGTTACACCAGACGATACCGTTCATTCCGCGGGTGGCTCCGAAGGTGTTCGGGTGCCGAGCCGAGAGATCCCGGGCGAGGTCCTCGTACAGGAACGCCTGTGCGAACTCGTCGCGCTCGCCGAGCTGGAGGCCCATGATGCTGAAGGAGTAGATGACGCTCTCGTCCATGCCGCCGGCGAGGCAATGCGCCGTCGACTGCGCGGCGGAGAGGTAGAGCTGGGGGACGAGACCGGACATGTAAAGGTCCGGGATAAGCTCGCTGTAGAAGGCGAGCTCGATGCGGCTCCTGCGGTCGGTAGTGAAGGGCATGCCGAGGATTGCCTCGCGAACGTCGAGGTCCTGGGCCGCGATCTGCTCCATGAGGAGCGCGCGCCGCTCGTTCGCCTCTGCGGGGCTCGCCGGGATCGCCTTGCCGAAGTAGGCCAGGCCCCGATTGGCGGTCTCGATCGCCTGGATGAAGATCCTGAAGGTGCGCTCGTAGTGCGGGTCCTGCCAGCAGTCCTCAACCAGCAGCTCCCGCGCGAGACCGAAGTAGTCGTTGGCCGCCGCCACCGCGAGCGAGCCGAGCGCCTTGTTGCCGGCGTGGTAGTTGAGAGCGGACAGAAAGCGCGCCTCCTCCGGCGTCAGCTCCTCGGACCTCCCCAGGTTCAGGTGAGAGACGATGGTGAACAGATTGTCGACCTGCTCGAGATCTCTGCCCAACGGAATGGCCGAGAGCAGATGCTCGCCCACCTGCCGGTGGATTCGCCGCCGCTCGACGGGCGCGATCGACCCTAGCACCGCCTCCTGCACCCGATCGTGGATGAACTGGAGCTGGCCTCTCGCTTCGACGAGCAGCCCCTTTGCGAGTGCCGGTTTCAGCCAGGTGAACACCGCCGCGAGCGTCATCCCCCCAAGAGTGGCAAGCTCGGATGGCGAAAACGTGTTTCCCATGCACGCGCAGTATTCGAGCAGGGACACGAGCTCCGCCGGCAGCTTCCGAATTTTGGCGCCGAACAGCGCCACCACTGTCCTCGGCATGTCCGATCGCCGGATCTTGGCGAGGTCCCACCGCCACTGGCCATCGTCGTCTCGGTAGAGGAGACCCTCGTTGTGGAGATAGGACAGGCACTCGCTCACGTAGAGGGGGTTCCCCTCGCTGAGCTCGGCCACGAATCCCGCCAGCGCCCGGGTCTGCGACCGGGGCGAGTCGAGGATGTAGGCGACCATGTCATGGCAATGCTGCGGCGCGAGCGGCGCGAGGCGGATCTGCGCGCGCGGCCAGCCTTTCCCCTCGGCGTTCCGAACCAGCTTCCTGAGGGGGTGGCTCGAGTCGACTTCGTTGTGCCGGTACGCGCCGAGGAGGAAAAGATGCGGATGGGACTCGTGGTTCGCGAGGATGTTGGTCAAGAAGTCGAAGGACGCGGCGTCGCACCACTGAAGGTCGTCGATGAACAGCGTCAGCGGGTTCTCCGCGCTCGCCAGGCAGGCGACGAAGCGGTCGAAGGTGTCGCGGAAGCGGTTCAGGGACTCCACGGGCGGCAGCGCCTTGACGCTCGGCTGCGGCCCGATCAGCACGGCGAGCTCCGAAATCACGTCCGTGAGCACCTTTCCGTGCTTGCCGATCGCCGCCAGGATGCGGCTCTTCCAGAGCGCGACTTGCTCGTCGCTCTCCGTGAGCAAGGTCCGCACCAGGCCCCTCAGCGCCTGAATGAGCGAGCTATACGGGATGTTTCGCTGGTAGACGTCGAATTTGCCCGATGCAAAGTAGCCCCGATGACTCACGATTGGCCGGTGCAGCTCCTGGATCAGGCGCGTCTTTCCAATCCCTGAAAGCCCTGAGATGAAAAGCGACCGGAACTCGCCGGCCGCGACTGTTTCGTACTCCGAGAGAATGAGCTCGGATTCCCGTTCGCGGCCTACCATCTTGGAGACGAACGTGACGGTCTGAAGACCCACACTCTTTTCCAGGGAAACTCCCGCACCGTGCCGATCGCCGAGAACTCGTCCCGGCACCGCGTCAGGTCGGGGAGCAGCCCACCCGCTGTCTGATACCGCTTCTCGGGCTGCTTGAGCATGAGCTTTCCCACGATTGCGGAGAGCGCTGCCGGGACGCTGGGCTCGAGCTCGTGGACTCGCCGCGCCTCCCGGGCGAGGTGGGAGTGGATCACCTCGAGCGGGTCGTCCGAGGGGTAGGGCAGTTTCCCGGTCAGCAGCTCGTAGAACACGATCCCGAGGGAGTAGAGATCCGACGAGAAGGCCAGTCGATGATTGATTCTGCCGGTCTGCTCGGGAGATGTATAGGCGAGAGTGCCCCGCACGAAGTTGTGGTCGTAGATGAAGTGGCTGAGGTCCCGGACATCGACGGCGCCGATGAAATCGACGAGCCGAACCTCGAGCGTGGCGAGGTCGACGAGGATGTTCGACGGTTTGATGCCGCCATGGATGATCCCCGCTTCGTGCGCCCTGCCCAGCGCCCGGGCGATCCGGCATGCCATCGTCAGAAAGTCGCTCATGCGCAGGCGCGCCGCAGCCTCCCGGAGATGGTCGAGCGTGATCCCCTCGAAGTAGTCCTGTGTCAGGAAGCAGACCCCGTCGCGCACTCCGAGGGCGACCGGCACGAGCAGCGCCGGGTCGTCAAGGACCCGAAGGTGCTCGATTCTCTGCCGGATCTGCGTCTGCTCATACTCCGAGAGGCCGATGGCTTTGAGCACCTTGAGGACGAGCAGCCGCTGGGGGTTCTTCCGGTGGTACGCCTTGTAGACGGCCGCTCGCGGGGTCTCCGCGATCATTTCCAGAATTTCGTAGTTGGGGAACATCGTTGCGAGCCTCCTGTCTGGCGCAGTAAGCACGATGCGTGCCACCTGGTGTGCGACGTCGAGAACGCGCCGTTGTGCGGCGATTACCGCGAAAACCGGCCGCGGGGGAGCCCCAGCCTGGTGCGGGCGCCATGGTTCCGGTGCCAGGCTTCCCTGCCGCCCGCGCCCGCCGACGCGCAGCCGGACAGATTCGTGGGCAGGTGCGGGAGGCGCGGAGGGGCGCGATTCATCGCGCCCCAATGCCGGGCCGGGGATCATCGGGCAATGATCCGCCCGGATTACCGGCCGCGACGACCGGCCGCGATAAATCGCGCCCCTGCGTGGCGGCCTCAGGTGTAAAGCACATTCGGCCGATGCCGAAAAAAGCGGGGTCGTCAGTCTCCCGGTCGGATACCGTAGCGCTTCATCTTGAGGTGGAGAGTCTTGAAATCCGTCCCCAAGACGCGCGCCGCCTGGGTCTTGTTGCCTCGCGCCGCCGCGAGCGTCTGGACGATTGCGGCCCGTTCGGCCTCCTCGGCGGCGCTCTCGGCGATCTCGCGGACCGTCCGGCCCGCGATGGGCTGCGACTCGGTGCGCCGCATCTGGCTCGCGACTGGTCGCTCGAGCATCGGCCCGACCACGGTCCGGTCCAGCACCAGAGTCTTGCTTCGCAACACCGCCTGGCGGACGAGGTTGCGGAGCTCCCGCACGTTGCCCGGCCAGTCGTGGCCGGCCCGAGCCGCGAGTGCGTCCGGGGTTACCGCCTGCACCGGGCGCCTCAGCTCGACGCTGGCATCCTCCAAGAAGCGTTGCACCAGGTAAGGAATGTCCTCCCGGCGCTCGCGAAGCGGCGGCAGAGCGATCGTGAACTGGGCGAGCCGGTAGTAGAGGTCCTCGCGAAACGTGCCGTCGTGCACCCGCCTGGGGAGCTCCTCGTTCGTCGCGGCCACGAACCGGACGTCCAGAGGCGTGAGCCTGGTGCCGCCAACCGGCCGCACTTCGCGAGACTCGAGCACCCGAAGCAGCTTGCTCTGCAGCGCCAGCGGGAGGTTGCCAACCTCATCGAGGAACAGCGTGCCTCCCTCGGCAAGCTGGAAATGCCCCTCGCGCTTTTGCTCGGCGCCAGTGAAGGCACCCCGCTCGTAGCCGAAGAGCTCGGACTCGAGGAGCGCCTCGGGAATCGCCCCACAGTCGAGAGCGACGAGCGGCCGGTCGCGCCGCGGGCTGTTGTGGTGGACCGCCCGCGCGACCAGCTCCTTGCCCGTGCCCGTCTCTCCCGTGAGGAGGACGGTAAAGTCCGAGGGCGCCACGACGTCCACCTGCTCGATCAGGTTTCGCACCGGACGGCTGCCCCCCATCGAGGTTGCGAGATGCGAGGCTGCGGTCCGCTGCCGGCGAAGCTCGTCGACCTCGAGAAGCAGTAGCCGGTGCTCGAGCGCGCGGCGAACGACGATGACGATCTCCTCTCGGTCCACGGGCTTCGTCAGGTAGTTCAGGGCACCGAGCTGGATTGCCTGCACCGCCGTCTTCACCTCGGCATAGGCGGTGAGGATGATGACGGAGACCTGCGGGTTGGATGCATGGACGGAGCGGAGGAACTCGAGCCCGTCCCTGTCGGGAAGCCGGAGGTCGAGGATGATGACGTCTGGTGGCGCGGACGAGCAGCGGGCCAGGGCCTGCGCGGCAGTTCCGGCCGCATCGACCTCGAAACCCTCCGGAGCCAGGATCACCCGCAGCAGCTTGCACCCGAGCGGGTCGTCGTCAACCACCAGGATGCGGGGTTTGCGGTCGAGACCGGTCGCTGCGCTCACCGTCCCGAGCTCGCCATCTCTACTCTATAGGAGGCTGGATTCTTGCCGTTCATTCTGCCTTCCCAGCTTGTTGCCAATCTAGGACGAACGCCGCGGCCTGTCAAGCGTCCTCCGGCCCCCCGGGGAAAAGAAAATCGCAAGAAATTCACGTTTCGAGAGGGTTGCTGACAAGCAAAATACCCCCCAGCGACTGTGGCTCGATCGCTACCAACCCAACACTGCCGCGTCAGGAATCTCAGGCGCGTGGTAACGCGGTAGTGGCGGATCGACGTGCTTGGAGCCGATGTGCCGCTGAAAGGATGACGTGTGACGTCTTTAGGATGTGCGATGCCTTCCCCCGCGGTGCGGCGACGCGACATGCCGCCGCTCCCCGCGATCGTGCTCCTACCTTTCGCCCTTCACGACTGCGCCGCTACACTGAAGGCGTCCGCGTTCCGGCCCGCCGACCGGTTTCGGCCGGGCCTCCCTGTTGCCCTCGGGCGACCGCGCTTACCCGGCACACATTTTGCTAAAATGCGCCAGAGAAGTGCTTCGATTACACCACAAGGAGGTCACATGAAGACCAGAAGCTCGGAGTCTCTCCGACCCGGCGCGCGCCCAAAGAGGGTTGCGTTCGGGGGCGGACTCGCCGCTGTCCTCGCCGCGCTGCTCATGCTGCAGGCCGCCCCGGCACGAGCGCACATCGAGGATTCCCATCATGCGCTCGCCAATCTCGCCCTGCGCTATCTCGAGAAAGTAGAAGCCAGAGAGATCGTCAGCGACGGCATCACGGCCCAGGAGGCCAGACTGACGCTACAGATGTTCCGAGACTACCGGATGGAGATGCCGGAAGCCAACCTCCAGCGGCGTCGGGATATGCACCTCGATCAGGGAAGAGATGCGACCGAGGAATCGTGGAAGATGATCGGGATCGACCCCTGGTTCGCGCACCCCGAACGCATGAGCAACGGCCCCCAGGCGCCCAAGCGCGATCCACCGCTGCTCGATACCGAGCAGCGAACGATCATCCCGGGCCAGGTTCTGGAGACCGCACCGGCCCCGGTTCTCGGATACCTGTCCGCCCACGGCGACGAGCCGACGGATCTCTGGATCGGCACCTCCAGGATCTACCGCGCGACCCGCGCGCGCATTCTCGGTTCCCTGCCGAGCGGCCCAAGTTGGGGGGACGATGCCGCCGAGGTGGCCTGCTGTGTGGCGTCTCTGGGTATCGGTTGCCTTCTTACGGACTTATGCGAGGATGCCGTCGAGGCCGCCGAGGCGCCGTTCGAAGCGGCCGGAGCCGCCTTGGCTACCGAGCTGGCCAAGCAGGCGCTCATGCGATGCGAAACCAGCGTCGCCGAAGACATCCTGATCGGCCTCGACTTCGCCGAGGAGGGAGACCTCGACCGCGACGCCAAGGTCTGGGATGGCGTCTCCGACGACGATTGCGAGGAGCTCGCGCAGTGGCTGCCGAGCATGGACATCCTCAAGAGTTGGGCCTTTGCCGGCTCCGAGTCGGCCATCACCAAGCTCGTACGAGTGCGCATGCGTGACCTCTACGACTTCTGCAAGAACAATGGCCTCGAGATCGGCAACGAGTGCAAGCGGGTCATGAACACGTACCTGGCCCAGTACCAGAAAGCCATCACAGTTGCCGAGAAACCCTACTATGACCCCGCCGGGTTGACCTCGTGGACCGCGATGAGCCACTTCATCGACCTGTTCAGCCCGAACAATACCGCCAAGGCGCCGCCCCGGTACGATTTCCGCAATCCCACAACCGTCGCTCGCCACATCGCGGGTCTCGGGCCGAACGATCGACTCGGGCGCCGCTACTTCATCGACGGGTACTCTGTCTTCGAGGAGTCCGATGGCTCTGGAACCCCCTTCGCGCCCAGAGCGGCGGGTGGCTACCAGTGGGAAGGGGGGGCGATTCCATTCCACCTGATCGGCGATACCGGCCGGGCGGGGCACGGCGAAACCGACGACAAGATCGCTCACGGAGCGGCCGAGTTCGGCGCTTTCGTGTCATTCCGCGAGTCGGGCAACATGCTGATGAGGCGGCGCGCGGGTTGCGGGCTACTGGCCACCAACGACGGATTTCCCTCCACGGACTGCCGAGCAACGGACAGTAAGGACCGTTTCACCAGCAAGCCGCTGCCGGCCATGGCCAACGTGCCCGCCATCGACGCCGCCCTCGACGGCTGGGCGATGTGGATCTCGGGTCGCATGCCGGGGGTACCGTATCCGGGTCGTGACCGAGAGATCATGCCAATTGCGGACTACCCCTCCGCTTTCACCAATCGCTGTAGCGATCGCCGCGCTGACTGCGACCAGGAAACGACGGACGGCATCCCCGAGTACCTCCTGGGCATTGGCCAGGATCCGTCGGTGCGCCTCTACGGTCTGTCGACCATGCTGCACATGATCTCCGACCTGACCGTTCCGCATCATCTGGCCCCGACTTCGAGCTTTGGCCACAACTACTGGGAGAACTTCGTGAAGGACTACCTGGGCGCCTCGGCGGACCTCAGCGATGCCGAGGATCCACAACACCCGGCGCTTCCCCCGCTCTACATCGTCCGCTACAACGCGGTGCGCCGGGGAAACAACACGGTCGCTCTGGACTTTACAGGGCTCGAGCAGATCAATCGCAAAGACCTCAGCCGCCAGTCGCCGATGTGGCAACAAGTCAAGTCGGCAGAACGGGAGCTTCGCACCCTGATGGGCGAGCTGGCCAGAGGCAAGCAATGCGCGGGTTTTGCCATCCGGCGGCTCGGGCTGGCCACGGCGTTGCGCACCGCGGCCATGACGCAGAACAACGCCGCCACCATTCATGGCGCGTTGCTGTGGCGCGACGGCCTGATGTTCGAGCGTGACCGAGACGACATCGAGCTGTGGGCAGCGCTTGAGGGCCGCATGGTCAAGACCCACATCGGCACCGCGGAATTCGTGCGCACGGCGGACGGCGCGATCGCCAACGGCGTGGCCACGCTGGCGCTGATCTTCGTGAACGCCCGGCGCGCTCTGGCGCAGGAAGGCGCGATGTGCGATTCCGGCTGGCAAGGCGCGGGAGTCGACCCCGCCGGCGTGCCGATCGTCACCGTCGCCGAAGACGATAGCACCCGGTGCTGGGAGGAGACCCTCGCCAGGCATCGAGCCGCCGGCGCGACTCTCGAGCATGCCACGAGCCTGACGGCCTGCGAATGCTCGGGCCTCGGCAGCAGCGAGGCGCAGCAGTGTGTCGACGAGCTTACCCGGGTGTGGCGCGCGCAAAACCTCTTACGCAGCGAATGCGCCATGGGCAACAACGCGGCTCCCGAGTGCCTGGCTGCTTTCAGCCGAGCCCTCCGGCGCTCTTTGGCGCAGGGAATGGGGCAACCCGATCCCTACCGGGATACTGATGCGGACGGCGTTCCCGACGAATGGGACCGCTGCCCGAACGAGCCCGTCGATGCTCGCAGCGGGCAGGCCGACGAGGTGCTGGGCGCCCTGAACCCGGTGTTGCAGGATGTCATTCTGGAGCGCGACAGTCCGTCCTACGGCTGCCGGACCGACTCGGACCACGATGGCGTCCCCGATGCGCGCGACCTGTGTCCGCGCACGGACCCGCAAGCCGGCGCGGTCGACTCCGACGGCTGCAATGCGGCAGACCGACAGGATGTACTGGACCCCGTTTCCGCACGCGTGAGGAGGCAAGGATGATGAACCGATGGCCTGTGACCGCAGCGACGGCCGCGCTTGCCGCCTGCCTTGCGGCGAGCTCCGCTTTCGCGCAGGTGACCAAGTCAGGGACTCCGACTCCCTCGACCAAGACCACCACACCAACCCCACCGACCAAGACTCCCACCCCCGTCAAGGTGACGCTGCCGAAGCTCGAGCTCCGCACCTCGATCCAGGGCTTCGATCCGCAGGCAGCCTGGGGTCAGGCGTCACCGATCTTCGTGGAGACCGAGACGGAAACGGCAAAACCCGACAAGGACGGCGATGGCGTGCCGGACGACCGCGACAAGTGCATCGACAGCTCCTGGGCCAAGCAGCCCGACGCGCGTGTGGGTCCGGACGGCTGCTCGTTCGAGATCTACTCGCCGCTATGCCCATTCGACGATCAACCTCCCTTCATTGATGACTACTCCGTAACGGCCAGGCTGGTGTGGGCGGATCAGGATCGAACTCCGCGCTTTCGGATCGGCAGCATCGTCCAGGCGCATGATGTGGAGCAGTGTGGATTTCTATCGTCGTTCTATGTGCGCTTCGTGTTGCTTGGCGGTGGGTTGCCCCTCAGAGAGTTGACCCCGCTGACCGACTGGCTGTATTGCGGTGGAAATGGCATCCAGCGGGCCGGTGATCGTTTCTCGTGCGAGTTTCCCACCCAGGGTCTCGTAAACGTGGCGGCAGGCGAGCTTCCGGATCGATCCGACGCGTGGGTAGTGCTGTACGAGGTGCGGCTGCGCGCGACCGATCTGGCGTTGAACCTGACGGAGGAAAGCATGCTCGGCCTCGGTGGCGTGGGTGCCTGCTCGCTGATCGAGCCAAAGCCGGGGGCGGCGGCCGACGCTCCCATTCGCTTCATTCCCCAGATTGTCCCGTGCCCGGGCGGCTGCCAGGCGGATCGGCAGCCGCCGCGAATCACCCAGGTCGCGCACACCAAGGCGGGCAGGGAGCTCAGCGTGATCGACATCGGCCTGCCCCGGATGGCGGCGGGTCAGTTGCGGCAAGGGATCTTCAAGCCGCGCGTGCGCATGATCGTGCAAGCGGCGGACCAGGGCTGCGCGGAGTCGGCAACGCCTCTGGACATCGGCGCCAATGTCAAGGCGGCGATCGTCGGGGGCGCCAACGTTCCGCTCGCCTGCGCCCAGCTCGGGCCCCCAACTTCCCTCGGAGCGAACGCCGCCGACGGGCGACGGTATAGAGTCGAGCTGGAGTGCACCGGCTCCTTGCGCGGCTCGATCACCACCACGAGCGAGTGGCGCTACGAGGGCGAGGTCGTCGCCGGCGACGACAACCAAAACGTGGGCCGAGCCGCATTCCAGCGGCAACGGCGGATCGTTCCGTAGCTCGGAGCGCGCCACGACGGACGACCGCGGGCCGCCCAGGCTGCCCGCGGCCGTCGCGATCGCATCGACACCGACCCGGAGGCCGGATGACCGCCGCAAGCCTCGCGAAGGTGGCGGCCCGGTCGCCCGGGTCCTCGGCCCCCCCTGGGGCGGCTCGCTTCGGATCCTCGGCGCCTCATGCGCCTGGATGGCCTCAATCCGTAAGATAGTCGATTGGAGCCCCGCCCAGGGCCGCCTCGGCGCTCTCGTCCTCCTGCAGCTCGGGAAGCTCCTTGCGCGCCATGCGGGACAGGATGTGGTCATCCGGAAGCATGGCGACGACCTCGCGAAGTCCTTCACGCGCTCGCTCGGGATCGAGAGCCAGCAGGTGCCGGTTGCTCCGGTAGAGCCGGCGCGCATGGGCCTCGATCTGCCGAATCGCGGCGTTGGCGTCGGCCTGATCGGGGTCCGCCGCGAGCACCCGCGAGAACTGGTCGCGGGCCTCCTGGTACTGTCCGGCGGCGAGAGCGCGTTGGGCGCTTTCCAGAGGATCGGTGCGGCTCGTGGGACGCGAGCGGCGGACCGCGGCCGACGAGCCGGGCTTCGCGAGCGGAGCGGACGCAGGGGACTGCTCGAGAGGCGGCGACAGGGTTGGCGCGCCGCCGGTGGTGGCCACGAAGGAGGTTCCGGAGCGCCCCATGGCCAGGGCGATCAGAACGATGACCGCCGCCGCCGTCACCGCTGCGGCGAGCCCGGCCGCGGCGCGCACCGCCCATCGCGGCAGCCGCGCGGACGGCGGCGCCGGGGCCTCGACGGGCTCGGGCCGTGGAATCCACAGCCGCTCCACCTGCACGGCGATGCTGCCGAACTGCAGCAGGTCACCCTCGGCGAGCTCGCACCGATCGACCGGCGCGCCGTTTTGCGTCGTCCCGTTCATGCTTCCCAGATCCTGTAGCTCCAGGCGCATCGGCGTCCGCGTAATGAGCGCATGTCGACGCGAGACGCTCTCGTCGTCGAGGCGAATCTCAGCGGCCTCGTCGCGTCCGATTGCCAGCTCCTCCAGATCGTCGAGATCGACGTGAACCGTGCGCCCCGCGGTTGGCCCGCCGCGTACGACCAGGATCAGCTCGCCGCCTTGCGCAACGCCATCTTCACGCGCGGCCGAGCCGCCGTCCGGGTCCTTCGTTGCCGGCATTTCCTCATGCAGCGTGATGCCCTGGAGCGGTTCGGCCGGCATGCTCGGGTCCGCCGGCGCCGTATCCGTCGGACGCCACGGACACCGGAACAGCAACGTAAACTCGCCAATCGAAATCTCTGCCCCGTGGGCAATCATGGCTTCAGTCTCGACGGGCGCTCCACTCACGAACGTCCCGTTGGCCGAGTCGAGGTCCCGCACGACGAACTGGCACCTCGTCATGTCGAAGGTGAGGGTCGCGTGCCGCCGCGATACCTCGATGCCTTTCAAGACGATGTCGTTTTCCGAACCGCGTCCGATCGAGATCGGGAGATTCTCGAGAACGTGCTCGCCCACCACCGCTCCCCCGCAAACTACGACTAGCTTGGTCGTGCGGTCGACAGCGTCGCCTTGAGCGTCCGGTCCCGTCCCCGCATCGAGGTCAAAGCCGATGGAATCGGTCGCCGCCAAAGCGGCAGGCAGGTCCGCGGTCACGGTGAGCTGGCGCCGCACCGCAGCGGGAAGCTCGAAGCCGGGTCCGATCGTGGCGTCGGCGTCCGCGGACGGCTCATCGCCTCGGAAACCGATCCGATACGTTGCGATCTCGATCGCGCAGCCATCCCAAAGGCGCTCCCGGCGCACCGGCCGGCCGTCAACCAGCGTGCCGAGCCGGCTGCCCAGGTCCTCGATGAAGTAGACACCGTCCTCGCAAACGATTCGTGCGTGGTCTCGCGAGACCCCTGGTCCGTCGAGGTGCAGATCGCTACCCGCATGCCGGCCAATGGTAAAGATCTCCTCTCGAAGACGCAATCGCGTCTCTTCACCGCTGACTTGCGTGATCACGAGCGAGGCCATGGACGTCTGTTTTCCCTGTGCAGTTGCGCTATTGAGCAGTCTAGCAGGCCAGTTCGCTCGCGGGAAGCAGGAGGCCACGTCCCGCATCCACCGCCTCTTCGACGTCGACGCGACAGCCGACCTCCGGAGCAAGCCGTTGCGGCCGATGCGCCCGGCGGGGCTACAGTTCGAGTGCCCGCCGCACGTCCGCGGCGGCCATGCCCGTCAGCTCACAAATCTGCTCGACGGTCAGGCCGCGGGAAACCATCGAGCGGAGCAAGGCTCGCTCCCGCTGCTGTCCTTCATCCCGGCCCTTCTCCAGGCCGTCCTCGAACGAGCCCTCCATGTCGGTGATGTAGTCCCGGAGCCAGTCGATGCGGCCCTCGTACTGCCGGCGCAGCTCCGGGCTCGCCGCCAGCCGCTCCAGCTCCGCGCGGGCTTTCGCCAGCTCCGGCGTCGCCCAT
>JACPHN010000004.1 GCA_016188575.1 Candidatus Schekmanbacteria bacterium | reverse complement strand
TTCAGGCGCGCGTACGCCTCGATCAGGTCGATCACCTCGGGGTCCACTCCCGCCTTGCGGTTCAGCTCGACCAGCGCCTCCAGGTGGCGCCGGCGCTCGTCGAAAGCAGCCCTGCTCCCGGTCCCGTCGTCGGTCTTCATCTGCACCTCGTAAAGGAAGGGGGTCGGAGACGGGGCGCTTTTCCCGAGGCGAGCACCATCTCTGATGGAGAATCCATCAGAGGTGCGTTGTTGTGTGAGCGCGACGCTCGGCGCGGCGTATCGCCGCGCAACCGCAGAGCGGTACGAAGAGCCGGCCCTGTCTCCTTCCCCCTAGTATTCGATGGACTTCAGTGACAACAAGAGTTTGTCCGATCCCGCGAGGTAGCGGTGATCGGGAAACGGCACCTGGAAGCAATCGGCCCCCGCGCACATCTGGGGCGACTCGACGTCGATTTCCCCGGTCGCGATGAGCGCGCCGCAGTTGCGGCAGTAGCGCAGCGCGTCCTCGAGCAGCGCCGCGAGCGGCGATGCGCTGCTCCGGCATCCACACGCCGGGCAATTCACGAAAAACAGTGGTGCACCTGCGAGCGCTCCGCCAGTGGCCGCGACGGCCAACCCGGCAAGACTGGATATCCGGAGAAAATCGCGCCTGTACATGAATGAACATCTAGCTGTTTTTTTTTCGAGTGTCAAGGGGGTGTTCGGCTAGCCGGCGATCAGCTTGCTCCGCTACCCCGGCTCGACGGAAACTGCATCCACCGCCTGCTCGGAGTCTTGTTGGCAGGGAGCGGCACCGATCAAGGTGCAGCCGCACCACTGGCGCCCAGTACGCTCAGGCCCGGATAGTAGCTTCGGTATAAACCGCGATCACGCGTCAGGAGCCGATCCGCGTGGGTCTGCGCGTGCGCACCTATGAGAAAGTCGGCGACGATGTGCTGGCGCATCCGAAGAGGATTGCCGCAATGCGCGCATGCGGTATCTTGCCGGCCACCGCATTGGGGGCAAACGAGAACCGGCGGCCGGCGTTCGCTGTGCAGGCGCCAGGCTCGCCCGGCCTCGTAGATCGCCTCGAGGCCGGAGCGTAGGCATCGGCAAAATGCGGGGGGTGATGCTTTACACCTGAGCGCAAGAGGGACTTGTGCAAGATGCGAGCGGGCGGCCACGATATCTCCGACTTTTCACCTGAAAGGAGAATCGCGTGTCCGCGCGCCGCAAAGATCTTTCGACATCCGACCTGCCTGCCGGCCGTATTCAGATTAGCGCGAAGATAATCGCGTTTCCAGCCAACAACCGTGCTCAAATCGCCCGCGAGGCCTGGGTCTCGCGGCCAACGGTTTATGCCCTCGGCCGTAAGGGGCGCCACGCTCTGGAAGCCGCGCTGGCGCCCGACGCCACCCCACCGCCGCTCAGCGCGGATGGATTCTGGCTCTGGGTGGATTGTGGCGCCTTGAAACGCGCCATCGTCGCTCTCCGCGCCATCACCGGAGCCACTCACGCGATGATCGTGGCCTTCTTGATCGAAGTCTTCGCCTTGCGGATTTCGGAAGAAACGGTCCGGCAGGTCATCCGTGAGGCCTATCAGCGGGCATTCGACTACCGGCAGAGCGTGGATCTGCGCCAGGTCGAGCGCGCCTGCCTCGATGAGATGTACCGTTGGGGACGGTGCGAGCTGACTGGGGTGGATGCCGCGAGCCTGTTCATCTTCCTGGCCGAGAAGCAGCCGCGCTGTGACACCAGGCAGTGGGCCGAGGTGCTGGCGCGCCTGGATCAACGGCAAGGGCTGGACCCCGGGCAGGTCTGCTCCGATGGGGCCAGCGCCATCGCCAAGGCGGTGGGAGAAGTCTGGCCGGAGGCCCGACACTCCCACGATATCAATCACGCCCGGCGGGCACTGGACAAGGTGCGCCACCAGGCCGACGAGATCGCCTATCGCGCCATCGCGCGGCACGACGGGGCGTGGGAGCGCTACCAACAGGGCACGAGCGCCCGCATGCCGCGCCGCAAGCTGGATCGGCTGCTGGCGGATGCCTGGGCTGCCGAGAAGCGGGCAATCGCCGCGACCGAATGGCTCGGCGCCGCGCTCGCGCGTGCATAGGCGCGCTCAATATCATCGCTCCGGTCACCGGGCAGGTAAACACCGTGGAAGATTCCCGGAAGATCTTGCTGGAGGTAGCCGAAAAGCTGGCGGAGACGGGGACCGCGGCTGGCCGGGAGGCGGTGGGGTACCTGAAGGGTATATGCCAGGAGCTTGTGCAGGAGCGCCAGCGCTACGTCGAGATCATGCGTGAGCTGACCGCTCGGCATGACGTGCCCTTCGCGCGGGTCGAAGCAGCCGCTCGCCTCTGGGAGCTCGACAAGCAGCAGCGGGCCGCGACCTGGCCGGGCACGCGGCACTGCTTACGGGAGGAGATGGTGGCGGTCTGGGCGCGGCTGTGCGAGCGCTCGGATGAGGAGGCCCGGATGATCGTTACAGCCGTGTATCGGGAGTTTGCGGAGGTGCTGTCGGCGAGCAGCCCGGTGGAATGGGCGCACGGGCGCATCGCTGCGGTAATGAGGCCACAGAAGCGCATGAGCAGCGGTTTTCTGAATCTCCGCACCGCCTTTTTCTGAATGATGAGTTGCGAATGATGAGTGAGGAATGGGAGACGGCGCTTGCGGCGTTGCCGGCAGATCTCCACCCTCTGCTCTCGGCATTCCGCATTTCTCATTTATCACTCCGCATTCATCATTCATCATTTGGAAGCGGTTGGTGTCACCTTTTGAAGCCAACTGGCGCCAACATTGGGGACATCCAGTCAGGGGCGCCCAGAGCGGACCGCTCCGGACGTCAGGCGCCGTGGAAAGCGCTAGCGCGGAGCTCCAACCCGCCGCCTGACTGGTTCGCCGATCAGGCCGAGGGCAGGGGTCGCATCGCTCCGGCCGGGGGCACTCGTCTGTACGCAGGAAGGTGTAAAGGACATTTTGCCGAGGCCGAAAAACCAGCTTCAGGCAGCAGAAGAGGAACGTGTTCGAGTACCTGACCGAAGCCGCTCAGGCACGCCTCGAGGGGCGATCCGCTCCTTCTATCCTACCGGGCGCTCGCGTGCCTCTCTGCCTGGCGGGGGCATGATGAGGTGAACGCTTACACAGCACCCGCCTTCGCTCCGACTATCCCGACCGCCGCTCCCCCTTCCACGACCTCAACGGCTTCGAGTACCACACCAACTGGCTCCACAACCTCTACATCGCCGCATCCATGGGCGGTCGCAGATGTTGATCCACACAATCCGACAGAGTCAGGAACGTCCTATATGTACCGCAGTAAGTGTTCACCTGGTCTCGACATGCTGAGACGCGCTTCCGCAGCGGCTCCGCAGCGAATCGGACAACTTTTGACAATTTCTATGAACAGCGGAGAAGATGTATAGACTTGCAGAAAATGGTTGTTTTCGTCCTGCAGGATTCCCCAAGATGTAGAGGCGTGCCCGGGGCAGAACCCGCATCACCAGGCGTTTTACCCCCCGTGAACGTTTACTACCACTGGTACCGCATTTGTATTACTTTTCCGTTATGAATTTTGAATATAATCGGTTCGATAAATATTTCATCTTCTTCTTCCTTTTTCTTGTATAGTGCACCATCTATCGCCATCGATTCTCCTAGCATACGTACTTCGCTTTCTGTTGCACCCATCATGTATTTTTTTAATATGTTCATAGTGCCGTCGCGATCAGCTTTGATGTACTCGTACGATTGATGGGAATAGTCCAACGAAATTGCCACATCAAACCAGGCTAGACATAGCAAGATATTCCCACTAATCGAAAGCAACAGCGGAAAGTGTCGAAGTATTCTCATCTTGCTGAACCAGCGGAAACGGCCTCTTGAGCAAATGTCTTGCAGTGATTTGGACTAAGAGGATTCCAACTGTATGGATCTCGATTCTTATCGTGCATCCTTTTTTCCGCGAACTCGATAACTTTCCTGTATTCAGCGTCTGCATCGCATTCTTCTGATATCTCGTGCCCCTTATGAGTCTTTGACAAGTAATCCATGAGGTTCTTCCAGGAATCTGGTGTCGGTAGGCCATCTGGGCCAATAGTCAGATCAGGAACTTTGGGGTTTATTACTTCACCAAAATCCCCATACTTTTCGTACCTTCCGTACTCGTAATAGCGGGTGCTTCCAGACTCCGGATCGAAGGCAAGCACACCGGCATGACCGAGCGGGAGAGACCTGTCTGTATAAGGGATGGTGATTGGGTACCAGTCGAAATGGACGTAGCACGCGTCGAGTCCATCGGGGTCTAAGCGACTTGCCGGATCATTCCCTACGTACGCAAACAGGTTTACGTCGCCGCCGTCGAAGAGAATTGGGTCCCGAGCCGTCCAGCGCCCGACCTCCGCGTCGTAATCTCTCGCTCCGAACCGCACGAGCCCGGTGTCCGGGTCGTATAGCCCGCCCGCGAATCCGAACGGCTGAAAGCCCGGGTTCGTGTCCACGAGCACGCGCCCCCAGGCGTCGTAGTCGATTCGCTGGGCCACCGCTCCAGTTGCGGCGTCCACCACCAGGCGCACGCTGCCGAGGTGGTCGCTGATCAGCCGATATGTGCTGCCGCCGCGCGTCATGAAGTCCGGCACGTGAGCGCGGCTCGCGTAGACGAACACGGCCACCACCGCGCCGCTGCCGTCGAGCTCCGCCACCGGCTCGAGCGCGTCCTGGTATAGCCAGGCGCGCTGCAGCACGCCATCGATCTTCTTGCCGACCCGCCGGCCGGCGCCGTCGACCTCATAATCAATCGTCCGCCCGTCCGGCAGCCCCACCGACCGCAGGTTCCCGAGCACATCGTAGTCGTACTCC
>JACPHN010000198.1 GCA_016188575.1 Candidatus Schekmanbacteria bacterium | reverse complement strand
GCCGACCCGGGCCGGCCCGCCGCCGCCCTGACCTACCGCATCGAGGCGGTGCCGAAATACGCGGCCGACCGCGCCAGCCTGACCCTCGCCACCGCGTCCACCGTCTTTCCGGGCATCGCGACCAACTACCCCGCGGTCGCACCGGGGAGCGAGGATGACGTCGCCTACCGCATCACCTACGGTCCGAGCGCGGCGCCGATGGAGGTCGCGCTCGCGCCGACCGGGGCGTTCGCCTACCCGGAGCTCGAAGCTCGGCATCTGTCTCCCCTGTTTCGCGACGCGAGCTTTCGCGTGCCGATGCGCTACGCCAGGGGGGCGACGCCGGAGGATGACCGGGAGGCGCTCGAGACGCTGGCGATCGAGGCGAGCACCACCGACTTCGGCGCCCACGGGCATTTCGCCATCCAGGTGGATGTCGAGGCGAGAAAAGCTACGTCGGGCTCGCTGCCCGGGGGAACGCTCCGGCGAAGGAATTGCTCCAGCTTCCCCTCGACAACGACAAGACGGGTTTTCCGGACGACGGCTGGGCGGTGCTGGTGGCTTCCGACACCGGGCAGACGGTGCCCGTAAAGGACCAAGGGCTCGACCCGGCCGCCGATGGGGACGGCCTGCCGGCGCCGGATGAGCTGTTTCCCTGGACCGGCCGCCGCGGCGACGGGCTGACGGCCTACGAGGAGTTTCGCGGCTTCGGCGTCCGCAAGCAGCACCGGCGCATGCATCCGAACTGGAAGGATCTGTTCCTGTTCGTCAAGGAGCCCGACAACGTGCCGTACTGCGGAGCCGGGTTCCTGTTCGGCTGCGGGGTCACCGTCCACCGCGTGGAGGCTGACGAGCACGCGGCCAGGCTCGTCAACGGCAACGGGATGGGTGTCCTTCCCGGCCACCACGACCAGCGCCTCGCCTTCATTGACGTCGTCGACAGGTATGGGTCTCCAGATACCACGTACGGCGAAACCTTCAGCGACCCGAGCACCCGCTGGGCGGGCAGCCCCAACGAGACCGACCGCGCGGAAGTCTATCTCGACGCTTTTGTCGACGGGGCGATCGTGCCACCGCAGGGGCAGCGGTTGACCACGGTGGTCGCCCCCGAAACCAATGACCGGCTGATCAGCGGCGAGGCCACGCGCGAGTTTCGTTTCCCCGATGGCAGCTCGCCGCTCGAGCTGATCGTGCCTCTCGACCGCAAGGCAAGAGTCGTGTCGACACTGGCCGGCGCCGACCGCTACGCGGAGCTCGCGTATCCCTTCCAGGACCCGGGATCCACCGAGTACTACGTTCTGCTCACCGAGGAACACAAGGACGATCAGGTGCGCGCCGTGATCGGGCACGAGGGCGGGCACTACGTCCACGTCGAGCACTACGAACGCTGGGCCATTCCCCCGAGCAACGGCGGCGCGACGCTGATGCTCAGCGGGCTGCTGTACCCACCGCCCCGCGTCTTCGGCCCAGCGGACCTCGGCCAGGTCCGCGTGCACGCAAGCCCATGAGAGGATGACATGAGCAAGCTTGGAATCATCGCCGTGGTGGTCTCGATGCTCGCGGGGGTCGCGGAGACGCCGGCGGTCCAGGGGCGCTCGCGCACGAATCGCAATCTGAGGTTCGGAGCTCATGACGGCGTGCCGAGCGGCCCTGACGTCATTCCCGAATACGCCTTCGCCACCCGCGTTATCGGTTGGGTCACCCTGAGAAATGGCAGCAGCAGGAGAGGTCCCTACCCGGTGAGCGCCCGCGGCGTATCCTGGCGGGACTTCGTGCGCCTAGAGCTCCGGCACGACGGCCAGCGCGCCGAGTCGTGGCTGGAGCTGACCTTCGATGTCGATACCACCACCGGAGCCGGCCTGGCCTTTAATAGTCTCCCCGATGGCATCCGTCGCTGGGAGAAGAGCGAGAAGCTGCACCCGCCGACCGAGCTGCGCCGCGACAGCTCGGCCTCGTTCCCCTTCGAGGTACGCCTGCGCGACGGCTGCCCGTTGCGGCGCGGCACCTACGAGGTGGTGGCATCGCTCGACCCGGCGATCGCGCGGGTGCCGGAGCTCGCGTGGGCTGCCCAGCTCCCTCCGCCGCCCGAGCCCGCCGTGTGGCGGGTGGGCCTCACCCCGGAGGAGGCATCCATCCCGCGGCACCGGTTCGAGTTTTTTCGGCGCCAGGTGACCAGGCAGCGCATGAGGCGAGTTGACCTCTGGCAGCACTTCTTGCGTTTTTGGCTCGCGGAGGCCGAAAAAGACCCGGCCAATCCCTATCTCGTAGCCGAGGCTATCAACTTGATGACCGACTGGGACCAGGTCGAGCGCCTCCTGCTGGCGAAGCTCGCCTGGGTCGAGGCCGGGGGGACGTTCCGCAACATGTCCTCCTGGGGCCGCACGCAAGCCCAGAGCATCGAGCTTTCCTTGAATCGGCTTCGGAGCTACAGGGCCGAAGGGAAAACGGGCGAAGAATGGCATTTCATCCTAGGGGACGAGCTCGGCTTCCATAGTGTGCATCGCCGAGACAAGTCCTCGGATAACGACATGGCTGGGGGTCCGCGACCACCGAAGTTCCCCGCGTCCTGTCAGTTGCCGATGCCGGAATGAAAAAAGGTAGGGCCGGCCGGTTGGGCTCTCCAACCCCGGAGAGGAACCGGGATGGGCGCGGCGCTGCTCGGCCCCGCCGTGGTGGCCGCTACCGGGCTCGGCCCGGCCTCGAGGCGCCGGGAGCCCCTTTCATGGGTAGGTTTCCTCTGCCGCGGCGCAGCGCGACGGCCGACTGCGCTTGCGGTTCGACGCTCAGCCGCGGCGCCCGAGGTCTGTGCCGAACGATCGGGCCAACCTACTCGGTCCGCGACCGGCTCTTCACCTTCGCGCCGCCGGGCTACACCAGCGCGCCCACCCACCCTGGGGCACGCCCTTCAACCTGACCGAAGCGCGGCGGAGTTGGGAATTTGGAGCCATTTGTGCACTTGTCGATATTCGGATTACACTGCACCTGACACGAGTCGCCCTCGGGTCATGACCTATTCTCTTCCAGGAGCTCAGCCATGATTATTCCCATTCGCGTAGCGGTAACGGGCGCTGCAGGTCAGATCGGCTACTCCCTGCTGTTTCGCATTGCCTCCGGCGAGGTTTTCGGTCCGGACAAGAAGGTCGTACTGCAGCTCATCGAGATTCCCCCGGCGATGAAAGCGCTCGAGGGGGTGGCGATGGAGCTCGTGGACTGCGCATTCCCGACGCTGGCCGGAGTGGAATGCGCGGACAGCGATCACCTCACGGACGGATTCAAGGGCGTGAGCTGGGCGCTGCTCGTGGGCAGTCGGCCGCGATCGGCAGGCATGGAACGTGCGGATCTCATCCGCGTCAATGGCCCGATCTTCACGGCCCAGGGCAAGGCTCTGCAAGCGGTTGCCGCGGCTGACGTGCGGGCGCTGGTGGTGGGCAACCCGTGCAACACGAACTGCCTGATCGCGATGCGCAACGCGCCCGAGATTCCGACAGATCGCTGGTTCGCGATGACGCGCCTTGATCAGAACCGGGCCCGAGCACAGCTCGCCCGGCGCGCGGGAGTCGGCGTCGAGGACGTCACGCGCCTCGCAATCTGGGGAAACCACAGCACCACGCAGTACCCCGACTTCCACAACGCGCGCATTTGCGGGCGGCCAGCGCTGGACGTCATCGGCAGCGAGGAATGGCTGACATCGACCTTCCTTCCTCTCGTGCAAAATCGCGGTGCCGCGGTCATCTCTGCGCGCGGCGCCTCCAGTGCCGCCTCGGCGGCCAATGCTGCAATCGACACAGTCAAGGCGCTCACCCGGCCTACTGCCGGAGACGATCACCTCAGCGCCGCGGTTTGCTCGGACGGCAGTTACGGCGTCGATGCAGGTCTGATCTGCGGTTTTCCCGTGGTCAGTGACGGCACCTCCTGGCGGATCGCCGAGGGCTATGAGATCGATGCATACTCGCGGGCAAAGATCGACGCCTCGGTGAAGGAGCTGAAGACCGAGCGAGCGGCAGTTGCGGATTTGCTCTGACCCGAGAAGAAGGCGTTTGCAGGCCAGGGCCTGCAGACGCCCTGGCCGCCCCGCGACGGCGTCATTCATGACCCCGGCTTTCGCCGGCACGTGCCCAGGGGTGGCCGTCTGCATTCCGGCGTGCGCCGGGATCGCCGCCTTTCATGGGATGGCGGGAAGATCGCTCTAAAGATCGCTGAAAAGCTCCCCGAGGCTGACTTGGAGCTCGGGAATCTGTTCGCTGGCAACACTGCCCTCTTGGCGCGCCGCGCGCCGGAGGCGGAAAACGTCGCCCTCGGGCACGTAGAGCTCGACCGTGCGCGTCTCGGGGTCCACGATCCAGTATTCGAGAACCCCCGCGCGGGCGTAGTCGTAGCGCTTGTCGACCAGATCGAGCTTGGCCGTGGACGGCGACAGAGCTTCGATGACGATGTCGGGTGCACCGTCGATATGCGTATCCCGGAGGCGATCGGCGTGCTCGGAAAAGACGACGAGCAGATCGGGCTGGTAGACCGTGTCCGGAAACAGCGCAACATCGAGGGGCGCATCGTACACCCAACCGCGTCCGGGACGTTCGATACTGGCAATGAGGAGGAGCTCGAGGCGCTTGGAGATTTCCTGGTGAATGCGCGTCGGGGACGGGCTGGGCATGGGCATGGGCATGCCTCGAAGAAGGAACCAGCGGCCGGGCTGACTTGCAGTCCAGTCACGAAACGCCGAATAACCTGAGATCCGGACTTCCTGGACTGGTTCTGCTGGGGCGGCGCTTGCCATGAACCCAATCGTACCGAGTCAAGGCAGAGATTTCAACGTCTGGTCAGCCTGCCGCGTGGCCGGGAACCGGCGCGGCCCACCCGTTCCATCCAGGGCGGAAGCCGCGCTAGCATCGGCTATCGGTAAGGCCGGTCGAGTCGCCCTCCCAGCAACAGCGACGAGCGCAGAAACACATGAGTGGACAAAAAAGGGCGATCGCGCTCGCGGCGGGTCTCGCTGTGGCAACAGCAGCGCTGTGTTGCCTGCTGCTGCTGTTGCCTCCGCCGCTGGCGGCGGGGATCTATCATCCGCTCTTTCACGTGCTGCTTGTGGGCGCCTTGCTCGCGGCGGTCCGGGCGACGCGGATAGCGCCGGCTCCGCTGCGGCTGGCGCTGCCGTTGGGGCGCAGGGAGGTCGGCTTTACCTTCCTCGTGGCGATCCTGACGCTCGTGGTTGCGGGAGCGGCCTGCATGGCTCTGCGCGCGAGCTTCCTCGGCCTCGAGCGCGGCGAAGACTATCGGAGACGCGGGTTTCTGGTGCAGACCGGCGAGCGCGAAGAGCGACTGTCCGTGCAGCTTCCCGAGGCCGGAAGCGGGCCGCACCGCGACCCCGTCGACGTCTTCGACAGTGTGCTGGGAGGTAGCAGTCTCCTGGCGGTGGCGGTCGCCGCCGGCGCTTTTCTCGGTGCGGTGGCGGCGCTCGCGACGCTGCGGCGACGCCTGCGGCCGAGCTCCAGTGATGGCGTGCTCGTGCCGCTCGCCCTGTTTCTCTCGGGTCTCGGCGTGGTGCTGCTGATTCGCCTCGCTCCGGACATCCCCCGCGTCTATGCGGCGAGGTTCCCAAGCTGCCTGAGCTGGCCGCTGCTACAGTCGCTTGCGACTGCCGTCGGAGCGGCGGCGCTCGTCGCGGCCATCATCGCCGGACACTATCTCGGGCGGCACGAGTGGCTGCAGGTTTTCTTCAGGAGACGGATCGGCCACGTGGCCGTCTACCACCTGTTCGCGGCGGCGGCGGTGGCGCTGACTCTGGGCACCGCGATCGCCGGCACGAGGCGTTTTGGCGCCGTTCTCAGCTTGACGATCGCCGGGAAAGACGTCCAGATCGTGGAGATCGCCAAAGTCCTGCTCGCCTACTACGCCGCCTACTACCTCGCCGACCTCGAACAGCGCCGGCGACGCGATTCCGACAACGGTCAGCGCCAGCACACCTATTGCTGCGCTCCGGCGGGGACGATTCCCCACTTGCTCGTGCTCCTCGCGGTGGGTGCCGCGGGGCTTCTGACGGGCGACGTGGGATTTGTTCTCCTGTGTGGCGCGCTGCTCGTGGCCGTCGCCGTTGTCGGTCTCGGCGACCTGCTCCTACCCGTGCTGGTCGTTGTCGGCGCTCCGGTCATGGGAGCCGTGGTGCTGTGGCTGGAGCAGCCGTTCCGAGCCTACCATCGCCTGGCCTCCTGGCTGGACCCATTCGCCCACAGCGAGACGCTGGCGCTGGCGAGGTGGTCGCTGGCCGAGGGCGGCCTGTGGGGCGCGGGGCTGGCGCGCGGAATGCCCTACACGGTGCCAAACGCCGACTCCGATTTTGCTCTCGTCACGATCGCCGAAGAGCTGGGGCTTGTCGGTGCGGGCGCCGTGCTCGGGTTGTATGCCTGCATGCTGCACCGCGGCTTCGACATCGCGGTCCGCGAGGTGGAACCCTTTCGCAAGCACCTGGCAACGTCGGTGACGCTGTTGTTGGCAGCACAGGTCGCCGTCATTGCCGCCGGCAGCACCGGCCTGCTGCCGCTGACCGGGGTGCCGCTGCCGTTTGTCTCGCGCGGTGGAATGACGGCGATTCTCACAATGTACTGCATTGGGGTGCTCGTGCAGCTTTCGTTTGTGTATCACGGTGGGGAGGAGGCGCAACCGGAGCGGTGGGTCCAGGTCAACCGCCGGCTCAGGCATGCGCGCCTGGCGACACACGCGATGCTTGCGCTTTGCTTCTTGTGGCTTGGAGCACAGATGACGCTGCTCTCCGCAAGCACTGCACGGCGCCCATTCCAGGATCGCCCGCTCGCCGAGGCGCTGCAGGCTCTCGCCGATGGCGGCGTCTACAGCGTTCGCGCCGGTAGAGTCCGGTTCGATGCGGACAAGATGGAGCCTGTGGCGGAGCTCCTCCCCGCGGGGCAACGGCAGCTCGTCCGGGCGGATCTGCGCCGGCTGCGCGCCCTGGCGGATGCGTTCGAGGTCCGCGAGGGAAAGCCCGTGCTCGCTTCATCCGCGGTGGGCAGAGCGAATCCACGGACCATCGCCCGGCCGGCGTTTTCCGTTCGGGACCGCCGGGGTCGCGTCGTTGCGGTGACGGACAGTCACGACACCCGCCGGTACCCGTTCGCGTGGAGTCTCTTCCCCGTTCTCGGCCACAGCCGCTTCGGCGCCCCGCTCTTCCTCGAAAACGACTTGCCGGCGCTGATTCGACGAATCGAGACTGGAATCTTACCGCCGCGCGTCGCCGTAACAGCAGTGCTGTCGCGCCTGCGGCGTCTTGCCGCCAGCGTGCGCGGCGATGGAACGCCTGCGCAGGCGCGCCGGCAAAGGGCTCCATATCAAGTAACCTTGACGATTGATGCCGAGCTTCAGGCGCGCGCGATGCGGTTGCTCGACGAGGCGCTCAACCAGCTCCATGACCCGGCTCGACCTCCCCACGCCGGAGCTGCAGCGCTGGTGATGGATGTTCGCACCGGGGAGCTGCTCGCCGTCGCCAGCGTCCCGTCCTTCAACCCGGCGGCAGCGGGGAGCGAACCGTGGGGCCGCCAGTTTCGCGACCCCGAGCTGCAGCTCAAGAAGAACCGGGCCATTCACGGTCTCTATCCGCCGGGGTCGGTCTTCAAGCTGGTGACCGCGGCGGCGGCGGCCGAGGTGGGGGCCGATCGTTCACCGGTTTCGTGCCAGGGGACTGATCCTGCGCTAGGGATTCGCGACTACCAGGTTGCCGCCGGGAACGACTCGTTTCGCCACGGCGCGATCGCGCTTCGCGAGGCGCTGGCCCAATCGTGCAATGTCTACTTCGCCACCATGGGGGTGGTGATCGGCGACGAGCTGACGCGGATCGCGCGGAGGCTCGGTTTTGGCCGCGCTTTCCCACTGCTCCCGCTTCCCGGCGAAATCGATCTCGCAGCGGTTCCCTCGCATTTCGCGACGTGTCACAGTGTCGCGGGTTCCGCGGCGCTGCCGGCGTGCGCAGGGGCGAACACGGGAACCGTCGCTCCCGTGCAGGACACGTATTTGCGCGAACATCCCCTGCTACTGTCGCGCGCAGCCGTAGGGCAGACCCTGGTGGAGGTGACCCCGCTGCAGATGCTGCTGGTCACCGCGACCATCGCCAGAGGCGGTGAGCTGGTGGCTCCGCAGCTTCTGCGCCGCCTGGAAAGGTCGGATGCAACGTATCTGGAGATGCACGAGCAGGCTCTGGGGCGGGTGCTTTCGAAGCTCGCCGCGCGCCGCGTCGCCGGCGGCATGGTGGCGGCCGCAGCAAGCGGGACCGCGGCGCCGAGCGTGTTGTCGAGGCGTCCGGCCCAGGTCGGCGCCCGCTTTTCCTTGGCGGGTCCGAAACACGAAGCGCAGTGGCTTCCCTTCGCCGCCAAGACGGGAACGGCGGAGGTCGAGGGCCTCCCTTCGCACGCCTGGTTCACGGCGTTCGCACCGGTGGAGACGCCGCGCGTCGCGGTGACCGTGCTGCTGGAACACGGTGGCTTCGGCGGACATCGGGCAGGACCGATCGCAATGGAGCTGCTGGCCGCGGCACTCGAGAGCTTGCGCCGCGAGGATGTCGACCAGGCCGCGGAAGCGGCCGGCACGAGTGCGCCGAGGCGCTGATCGCCAAAGATTCGCCAACATCTTGCTCACAGCGGGAAGGTCATGCGGGCGGCGTGGGGCCAAGAGCGGTGGGGCGGGCTTCCGCGGAGATGGGCGGCCTGGCCAATCGATTGCAATTGACCACCGGCGAAACCCAACCCACTCTCAGTGGATGCTCCCAACCGTCCCATTCCCCGGAGCCCAAACATGAAATCCCCCGCCTCGTCGCCTGCTTCCGGTCGCCTTTTCTCGGTGACTCTCTTCACCTTCCTCCTGCTGTGCTCGGCGCTCGCAGAAGCAACCACATGGAAGACTGCTCCCTCCTTCGACGAGCTCGTCCGCACGTCGAGACTGGCCTTCCGAGGCGTGGTCTCCACCATCGCCTACCACGCGGTCGCGGTCCCGGGAGCCGAGCGCGCCATCCCGTACACGGAGCTCACTTTTTCCGTGACGCGCGCCTACGCCGGCACCCGCGACGGCGCTGAAGTGACCCTGTTCCAGGCGGGCGGTCTTGATCCCGAGTCGGGGATGTGGTTCGGCGTATCCGGGGTGCCCTCCTACACGGAAGGCGATGTGGTGGCCGTCTTCGCCAACGATCAGATTACGCCGCTCTACGGCGCCTTGTATGGTGACCGCGGAGCTCTGCGTATTCTCGACGTTCCGGGTGCCGGCAACAGAGTCATGTCGCATCAGCTCACGCCGCTCGCAAAGAAGCCGGACGGCGCGGTGGGCACGTTGGCCGGAGCTCGCTGCGTACCGAGCCCAATGGTGGCCAGTAGCTGCAACGCTTTGGTCGATTCGGAGACCCAGCAGCGCATTACGGACCCGACCCGCCTCCGCGAGATGCGCAACGCAATGGTTTCGGTCGAGGAGCTCGATGCGCATATCGCGGCTGTTCGCCGGAGCGCCACGGAGCTCGCCCCTGCCCAGACCATCAGTGGCGACCAGGAATCCTTCCGCAGCCTGTACGAAAACTTCATCGCCCGCCTGAACCGCGCCGACGCGGCCCGCTAGTCGCGCCTGACAAGAGACACAGCTTCGCTCCAAGGAATTTGAAAATGAAATCCCGCGCTTTGAACCTCACTTCTCGGATCGTCACCCTAATGACCTGCTGGGCTGCTCTCGCCAGCGCCGGCTCGCCCGCAAGCGCCTATGTGCGCAACACCTACTGGGGTTGCTCCTCCGGTGTTTCATGGGGGAGCGATGAAACCGTGTACATCTCGCCCATCAGCTTCCCGAGCGGCGATTGGTACGACGCCATCAACGAACCGCTGCAGCGCATCAACAGCGTTGGCGGCACCTGGCTGGATTTTGTTGCCGCAACCGATAACGACACGGTCGGTCTTGGCAACTACGCCAACGAAATCTATCTGACGTCGATCGATGACAGTGGAAATACGTTGGCGACAACGAGTTGGTGGGCTCTTGGCTGCAGTCTGCAAGAAGCCGACATCTACTTCGATTCCGCCGAAAGCTGGCGAAGCGGCGTGCCGGCGGATTACGGCAGCAACTACTGGACCGCTAGCGGCTCGTATATCCGCCCGACCGCTCTGCATGAGATGTTCCATCTGGCCGGCTTTACGCATGAGGACGACAACTATAGCTTCCAGAACTATGGTAACCGCCCGTGGGCAAACACGTACTATGCGGCCAACATGATCGACCCGCTACCGAACGATCGCCTCGGGCTCCGGGCCGTGTATCCTGGATCCGCGACCGAGTACGACATCGCCGCTCTCAATACCATGCAGGATAACGACGACATATCCAGCACTGGCGCTGCGTATCAGAAATACTTCTGCAAGCCGGCTGCGGGCAGTGGCTTCTCCAGCGACCCGTTTTCCAGCTACTGTGCGACGAGCTACACCACCTCAGTCTGCCCCGGCGATCTCGTGTACACGCGGTTCATGGTCGCGAATTACAGCAACGCCAGCGCTAACGTGAAGGCCAATGTGTATTTTTCGGCTGACGCGAATCTGTCGACCTCTTCCGATCTGAAGGCGGGCTACACCTGGAGCGTTACTACAGGTAGCGGCGCGTCCTCCGCCTTCAACGCCTACTTCACCGTGCCGAGCGGCGTGACCGCCGGTGCCAAATACTGGCCCATCGTCAACGCGACGCAGACCAACGGCTGGTCCGAGGAGAGCGCGCAGAACAACTGGATTCCGCTCACGGGCCAGCTCACGATCAAGTCGAGCTGCTCATAGCTCCTGGCCTATCTCAGACCCGCCGGGTGATAGCGGGAACAACCCCCGCGGCATCACCCGGCGTTTCCGTTGATTGCCGGTAGCGCAGGTGATAGGATTGCCGGCGATCCTCTCGACGACCGGCCTGGTGGGCATCCGCGCGCCGGGCCGTCGGCTCGATCATGAGGAGCACAAACATCGTCCCGGGAGAATTGCCATGGGCGACTGGATCGAACCCGGTGTGGCGGCACCGGATTTTTCCGCCGAAACTCACGATGGTTCTCGGATTCGCTTGTCGGAGCTGCGCGGACAGACCGTCGTGCTCTACTTCTACCCCAGGGACGATACTCCGGGATGTACCCGCGAAGCGTGCGCTTTTCGCGATGGGAACGCCGAGCTTGCGGCTCACGGTGCGATCGTGCTCGGAGTCAGCCCGGACAGCGCTGCAAGCCACCGCCGCTTCAGGGACAAGTATCAGCTCAGCTTCGCGCTTCTCGCCGACCCGCAGCACGAAGTCGCCGAGCTCTTCGGCGCCTGGCGGGAAAAAACCATGTACGGCAAGACGAACATGGGGATTCAGCGGTCTACTTACCTCATCGACCACGCTGGGGTCGTCGCGAGAGTGTGGAAGCACGTTGCTGTCGACGGCCACGACGCGCAGGTCCTCGAAGCTGTGCGCGAGCTGGCAGCGCGGTAGACCGCCGCGCCGCGGGCGGCCGCTACAGCGGTGGATGAAAAGTCCGGCACTCCGGGGCGCCGTTTTCCCCGGGCGCACAGTAGTCGGCGCCGGCCTTCGCACAGTCGGCATCCTCGCGGCACGCGGAGTCGGGATACGTGCAGTGAAAACCGACGAGGCGATGATTGCAGGGGGCTAAAAACGGCCGGCAACTGCCCTCCGGCTGCTCGCGGCAATCGCTGTCGAGCCGGCACTGGCCATACACACAGCGGTTGCGCACCTCGCCGAAAGCGCCCGCAACGACGCACAGCCCCTGGTCTTTTTCCACGCAGTCGGAGTCCCGCGAGCACTCATCGTACACACAGCGGCTGTGTACTGGCGGCGCGGCACCACCACAGTGCCACATCGCGGCGGGGAAGCAGCCGCCGTTGGTGCCTGAGGAGCAGTCGCGGCTTTGGCAACACCCGCTGCTCGCGGTGTCCGGAGGGCACGCCGCCAGCTCCTTGGCGATAAACGTCGAGCACGTATGCCAACCACCGGGGTCATCCGGGATGCGCACGCAAGTGCCTGCGGGGCAATCGCTGTCGCGAGCGCACTCTCCTCGGCGCGGGGGCGAGAAGACGGCGGTGCCTTCGAGAAGCTGTAATGGAGTGGGGGCTGCATAGTCCACTCGCTGCCGCGGACTGAGGGTCACCGGCGCTCCATCTCCGGCGGGGCAGTCGGCGACGATCTCAAGCCAGCGCGGTGACTGCTCGAAGCTCGCCGCGCCGAAATCCAGGTCCACCTGGAAGCGACCGCGCTCGATCGGCACCGTCGCGCGCATCACGGCAGCGCCGAGCTGCCGGCCATCGGTTTCCGCATCGTATAGCGAGAACTTCAGGTCACACAGCCCCGAGAGCGGCTCGCCGAACCGCGCGAGGCGTCCAAGAAAGGTGAACCCCCGGCCGCTATCCGCCGTCGCGCCGCCAATCGAGCACGCCACCGCCACCAGCGCCGCGGCCATCATCCCAAGGAGTCGCCCAACGCGCGCCGCGCCGTCTGCTGCCATCATTGCCGCCACCTCCTCGGAGCTCCGTCCCCCTGGCAGGCTTCGCCAAGCACTTTCTCGAGTCGCGACCGATCCGCCGCGCGGAGCGCCAGCGCTGCCTCTCGAAAGAGCGAGGCGACTTCTTCTCCGCCAGCATCGGTGGGCATCCGCCGAGCGCCATCGGCGTAGCACACGCCGTGCAGACCAAAGCGGGGCTCAAAGCTCCCCCATTCGTAGTTGTCGATCAGCGACCAGTACAGGTAGGACCTTAGCCGCACGCCGCGGTCCAGTGCCACCAGGCAGTGATGCAACGCTGCGGCAAGCGCTTGGCGCCGGCGCAACCCATCTCCCCGTGGCAGGGCGTGTAACCCTCCCCCGACCTCAGTAGCGCGCTTTGCCATACCGTTTTCAAGGATGTCGATGTCCCGCCCTCGGGCACTGCGGTGATAGAGCTCGAGGAATGCCGGGAGCCCGCCTGGAACCGCTCTCCACTCCCATGGATACCGATTCACGCGCGGCGGGTTGAGGTCCACGTAGTCGCCAATGAAGGGATCGTAGTAATCGAGCGACACCGCGTCCAGGTACGTCGCCGGCCAGTGTGTCTCGATGTGGCTCAGGAAACGGGGAAATGAGCCGTCCCGCAGCACCCAACGCAGCAACCGCGCAACCGCGCCGTCAAGCGCCCACCGCCAGCGCGACCGATTGTCCACCCGGGCGCGCAGCACGGCGCCCTGCACCGCCCGCTCCGCCGCCAGCAGTCCGGGCACATCGCCGAACCGCGTTACCGCATCTCCGGCGAGGCACAGGTCCACAAGCGCTCGATCGATGTCGTAGCTGCAAAACGCGAGAATGTTGGTCGTCACCACGGGCCGCCGCCAACCCTCCTCGCGATACACCTCGTGCACGGTCTCGTAGGCGCGACAGTGAGCGAGCAGCAGGCTGTCGAGCGCTTGCCGGGCGTTGGCGGCACCGAGCTTCGCCCCGCCGCGCGGGAAGGCGCCAAGGAGGTACGTCGCCAGAGGTACAACCACGGGCTCGTTAATCGTGATGAAGTAGGCGACGGGTTCCAGACCGCGCTGCACCAGTCGCTTGCCAAGCTCGCGGACGGTGGTGCGCACGTAGGGAACGAAGAGCTCTTCAACGGCGTCGCTGCGGAGCCACAGGTCGGCTCCTGCCCAGGCAGGATGTACCCAGTGAAACAGCGTGACCAGTGGTTCCATGCCCAGGCGCGCGACGTGGCCGAGGATCTCGGCGTAGCGATCGAACGCCGCGGCGTCGAATGCGGGAGGGGCGGCCGGGGAAACTTCCGGGCGCGGCTGGACGCGCGCCCACTCGATCCCCATGCGAAAGGCGTTCGCGCCCAGGGCGGCAGCGCGCGCACAATCCTCCGGCCAGTATTCCCAGAAGTTGGAGCCGCTCCCGGTCACCGCACCGCGGCCGCTCGCTTCATGCTGGCACCAGTTGTTCGCGGGCTGCCCCGGTGCGTTGAAACCGCCTTCGACCTGATACCCCGCCGTAGCGACGCCGATGCGAAAATTGGCGGGAATGCCCGCAGCCTGTTCCGAGAGCATGTGGCTGTCCTTTCTGATGCGTGAACGGGTCCCGAGCTGGAGAGGCGTATCGCCGACAGCGGACTGTAGCGCCCGCCGAGGACGAGTGCTATGCTCGATTCCTGTTCCGCCGGAGGCCTGGTCGGAGAAACGGAGTGGTGGCGGCAAGATCCATAGAATTCCCCTCGGGGCGAGAGACGGCGCTCCTGCTGGCGCTGGTAGTAGTGGCCATTGGTATCGCGTTCACCTTGGGATCGCGAACCTCCGGCAACCAATTCGTTCCCGTGGCGCTTTCCCCGGCGGCGGCAGGCGATGCCGCGGATGCGGCGCTGCAGCGGGGGTTCGGCGTGTCCGCCGGCGACTTTGGCGTGTCCAGGGTCACCAGGGCGCTGCCGTCCACGCAGGTCAACTACCTGGCCGGCCTGGGCGAGCCGCGCGGCGAGCTCTTGCGGCGCGGCTTGGTGGCGCGAGGTCTGGTTTACGCCGTGCGGTACCGCTCGCAAAGTAGCGCCGAGCAATATGACGTCGAGGTCCAGGCGGCGGATGGAGCGGTTGTCTCCCTGCGCAGGGTGCGCTCCGATCGCGGCAGTGGGGCGCCGCCGCTCGAGCGCGAGGCCGCGCGTCTGAGAGCCGAGTCGGCGCTGCGCGATCTCGGCCTGGACCTGGCTCCGTTCGTCTTCCAGACGGTGTCGCCGATGCCGTCACAGAATCGCGTGGACCAGGTCATTCACTGGGAGGCGACCCGGCCGAGCTGGCCCGGCATTCGCCTGGTTCTCGAAGCGGTCCTGGCGGGCGAGGTATTCGATGGCTACACGATTGACCTCAAGCTCGACAAGGACCTCGAAAAGACACTGAGTGACGACCTGAAGTATCCACAACTTGCCGTTAACGCCCGCATTGGAGTGACTGGCCTCTTGATGCTCGTGGCGGTGATCGTGGCCTTTCGCAAATGGCGCGCCGAGGAGCTCGCGCCGGGACGCTGGACACTGTTTGCAACGTTGCCCCTGATCTTCTTTGTGATCCAGCAGTGGCAGAGCATGCAGGCATCGATGTATTACGGGCAAGACGCCGCCGCGGCGACCTCGATGGCGGTGGTGAACTTCGTGCTCGTGTTTCCAATCGCGGCCTTGCTCTTCTGGGCGTTATTTGCGGCGGGCGAGGCCATGTGGAGCGACACGCGACCGGGCATGTTCGCGAGCTACACGGCGTTGATCAACGGGCGGTTCAGCTCGCGGCGCCTGGCCGGTCCGCTGCTGCGCGGAGCTGCGTACGGTGCCGCCCTCGGAACCGCCGTTACCACCGGTCTGTCAGCCCTGATCGCGCTGGGCATTTCACTTCCCGTCCAGCCCTTCATTTGCGAAGCGCTCGCGGAGTCGCCGGCGCCGAAACTGCACGCGTTTGGAGCGCTGCTGCTGTGCCTGGGCGGTACGGTGGGCACTTTTCACATGTTCCTCCAAGGGGCGCTCACGGCGCTTCTGAAAAGGCCGCTGGTCGCCTTGCTGATCACCGCAGTGCTCGCGCTGACTCCGCCGCTGTGGGCAAACTCGGCCATCACCCCGCCATGGTTGATCGTTCCCGCATCTCTGGGGATTTCCGTGGTCCTGGCCGGGGTTCTTCTGCAATTCGGTTTCTTGACCTGCGCAGTCGCCTACGTCAGCTACGGCCTGACCGCGTATGTGATGCCCGAGTCCGCGTCCGTGTCCATGCCTCTGACCTGGCCTGGTGTGGCCGGCGCCATCCTGTTGAGCGCCCTGTGTGCCTGGGGGTTGCGATGTCGGCTCTCCCCCGAGAGCGCGGCAGACCTCGACGACCTGCTGACGGAAAAGGCGCGTAGCCGGCGCCAACGGGAGCTTCTCCAGCGTGAGCTCGACATCGCGCGGGACGTTCAGCTCGCGCTCCTACCCGCCGAGCTGCCTGCGGTGGCCGGAATAACTCTGCGCGCACTGTGTCGTCCCGCACAAATTGTGGGTGGAGATTTCTACGATGTCGTCCAGGGGAATGATGGGCATATTGGGCTGGTGATCGGAGATGTCTCGGGCAAGGGCATGACGGCCGCTTTCTACATGGCTCAGGCAATGGGAATCTTGCAGGCGTTCGGCTCGCTGCTCACTTCTCCCAAGGAAGTTCTGGCGCGCGCCAACGACCTGTTGCGAAGGCGGCTCGGCAAGGGGATGTTCATCACGTCTCTCTATTGTACTTTGGACACGCGGCACGGGGTGCTACGGTTTGTGCGGGCTGGCCATCTCCCGCTGCTGCTGCTTCGCCGCGGCGCGGTCTACGACGCGGTGCCACACGCGCAGGGATTGGGACTTGGCCTCGTGCCCTCGCCCATGTTTCGCCAGGCGACCTCAGAGGTGGAGCTCCAGCTCGCGCCCGGCGATGTTGTTCTCCTCTACACCGATGGCGTGACGGAACATTTCAACGCGGCACGAGAAGAGTTTGGCGAGGACCGGCTGCGTGCGCTTTTGGGCAGGTCGGCCAGTTTGCCGCTCGACGAGCTCGAGAAGCGGATCATGGACGAGCTCGACAGGTATCGAGGCGCAGGCGCCCAACACGATGACGTAACGCTCCTGATGCTGTCCTGGGATGGAGTGCACCATGACGAGCTCGCCAAATAGCGACTGTGTTGAACACCTGTCGGTAGTCCTCGCGTGCGACACCATCAACTTGGAGCGCATTCGCGCGCACGTCGTCGAGCTTTGTGGGCGCGTCGGGTTTCCCGCCGCGGAGGCGGCCAAGGTCCAACTCGCGGTCGACGAGGCGGCCGCGAACGTGATGCTGCACTCCTGTGGCGGCGACGCGGCGCAGGAGATCGAGGTCGATATCACGTGCTGTGCCGATGAGATAGAGGTGATCCTGCGGGACAGGGGCGTCGGCTTCGATCCGGCGTCGCATCCGCCCAAGGACCTCAAACAGCATCTTGCTGTGTTCAAGGTCGGCGGCCTGGGCGTGCATTTGATGAGGACGCTGCTCGACGAAGTCGAATGGACAAAGGGTGTGAGCGGGAACGCGGTGCGCATGGTGAAAAGGGTCCATGATGCGAAATGAACAGATATCGAGCGGTAGCGACCAGGCCGGGTTGAACGAGTTGGGTCTCATGGCCATCAAGATGCGCACGGTTTTTGAGACGACGCGGCGTCTGAGCGCGTCCCTCGACGCGGACGTCGTTCTGCAGACGCTGTCACTTGCCGTGATGGGGCAGATGATGGTCAGTCGGCTGGCCGTGATTACCGCGCAGGGCGGGTCGAAGCCGGTGCTGGTCTTTGCGCGCGGCTCACGGCCGGAGGCATCTGGCGAGCTCGAGCGGGCCGCGGAAGCGTTGCTCCGCCAGTGGGACACCCGCGAGGGGCCGCGGCTGGTCGCCGAGCTTGCGGCCGACGCCCAACTTTCGTCCGCGGCCGAGGTGCTGGCACGACACGATATCGGCGTCGTTGTTCCGATGCAGGCCAGCGACGCCACCCTGGGGCTGCTCCTGCTTGGAAAGCGCTGGACCGGGCAGGCGTACGGTGCAGGCGAGCTGCAACTACTGGCGATCCTTGCGGATCAGGCGATGATTGCCCTGGAAAACGCCCGCCTGGTGAAGGAAACGGTGCGTATCCAGAGATTGGAGCGCGAGCTGGCGCTGGCGCGTGACATTCAGCAGGGTCTGATTGGCAAGATCCCGCAAGACGGTGCCGTTGCCGTCGCGGGCTTGCTGGAGATGTGCCGTGAGGTCGGCGGTGACTATTATGATTTTGTGCGACGCGAGGGCGAACTGGCTTTCATCGTCGCTGACGTCGCGGGAAAGGGCATGCCCGCGGCCCTGCTCATGGCGAGCTTGCGTGCCAGCTATCACGCTCTGCAGGAAGAGGCGACCTCGCCTGCGCGGCTCGCCGCCAGGCTCAGTGCTCTGCTGTGGGAATCAGCCGGAAGCGGGCGCTATGTTACTGCATTTCTCGGCCTGCTGCGGCCCAGTCGAGGAGAGCTCGTCTACTGCAACGCCGGCCACAACCCGCCGTTTCTCATTCGTCCCGACGACGGCGAAACTGCGGTTGGCAGACTGGAGGCGGGCGGCATGCCGCTTGGGATCCTGCCGGACCTGTCGTATTCTGAAGAGCTGGTCCGCATCTCGCCGGGGTCGGTTCTGGCGCTATTCACCGATGGATTCTCCGAGGCAACCAACGCCGAGGATGACGAATTCGGGGAGGAGCGAATCGGCTCTCTGGCCGCAGAAGTGCGGACAAGCCCGGCGCCCATGATCCTCGCACACGTCGTCCGCGCGGTCAGCGCCCATGCGGGCGGCGCGCGGCAGCAAGATGACCGCACCCTGGTTGTGTTGCAGTTGGCGCAATGATGCTATGCTAGGAGCATGTCCAACAGCGCTTGGCGGGCCAGCCGGCGTGTGACCGGAGGCCACCCGAGCAAGTAGGAATCGCATGAATCGACTATCGTGTGACGACGTCAGGGCGCTCATCGAGAACGCCATCCCCAATGCAAGAGTGGACGTTGCCGACATGACCGGCACTTCGGACCACTTCCGGCTGCGCGTCGAGGCGGCGACTTTCGCCGGCAAGTCGCTGCTGGATCAACACCGCATGGTTCAGAAGGCGCTCGGCATCCACCTCGCGCGCGAGATCCACGCGGTAGAGATCAAGACGGTCGTCGCGCCACCTGCCCCCCAAACACTCGCTCCGCGCGACGCGGAGCCACGTGAGCAATAAGAGGTGACTCATGAACCAGCCTGAAGGCCGTGATTGGACGCCGGACGATATCCGTGCGATTGTCGAAGCGGACCCCATCGTCGTGTTCGGGAAAGGTGAGAAAGACACGCCCATGTGCGGATTCTCTCACCGGGCCTACCAGGTGCTCGCCGCCTGTGGTCATCCGTTCACCGTGGTGAACGTTTTCCGACACGACAGCATCCGGCCGGCGCTGCGCGCATTCAGCGATTTCCCGACGACGCCGCAAGTTTTCGTGGGCGGCGAGCTTATCGGCGGCTCTGATATCGCCCTGGAGCTCTATCAGAGCGGTGAGCTCCAAAAGAAAATGGAGGCCGTGCTGGCCCGGTCCTGAGGACCGCCGTCGCGCTCTCACCGGCAGGAGCGCGGCACCTCGTGCCGCGCATCTCGCAGTGAACCTCTGACAATCGAGCTACTGCATCGGTCACAGAAGGTTCACTCCTGTCGCCGGCGTCCCTGGAAGCGAGCGCACAGGCCGACAGCCAGCGCGGCTGCCGCCAGCCCGATCCCGGACCCCGCCGGAACCAACGGTCCGAGGTAATGGTCTCCCGACAAGTAGATGTCCTGAGATGAGCCCGCGCGGTTGTCCTGCCAGACGACAAAGACGCGACCACCCCTGTCCAGAGCGACTGCTGGCGCAGCTTGCTCGTCGCCGAAGTCGACGTTGACGCGGACGTCCGCCGAAAAGGTCTGCCCGCCGTCGGTGCTCAGCGCGTAGTAGATGTCCGAAGTTCCCTTCTTGTTGTCGGCCCAGGCGACGTGGATGACGCCATCCTTGTCGACGGCAAGCGACGAATGATTCTGCGCCGCCGTGTTCCCGAAGTCATTGACGCGAACGGAATCACCGAAGGTGGCGCCTCCGTCCGTAGACTTCCCGAAGTAGATGTCCTCGCTCCCGCTGCGGGTATCCGTCCACGTCGCGTACAGGATGGTGCCATTGCCGTCCTGAGGCAAGGCGAGCCGTACCTGAGACTGATCGTCACCGGTGTCGTCACTGATGCTTACGGCGCTTGAAAAGATCTCGCCACCGTCAGTGCTCCTGGCAAGGTACACGTCCTTGGTGCCGAGGCGATCGTCAGTCCAGGCGGCGAAGGTTGTACCCCCCGCAACCGCCAAAATGGATGGCGCGGTCTGGTTTCCGCTCGTCTTTTGGTTCGCACGCGTCGCCAATGAAAAGGTGTCGCCGCCATCGGTGCTACGGGTGACGTAGATGTCCGCGTCATCGGTGCGCCTGTCGGCCCAGGAAACGTACAGATCGCCGTCCGTGGCGACGGCCATTGTCGGTTCCGTCTGATCGCCTTGCGTCCGAAAGTTTGCCCGTGCGCTCTCGGAAAAGCTGACGCCACCGTCGGCGCTGGAGCCCAGATACACGTCGAGGGAACCGGCGCGATCATCGACCCATGCTACGAAAACGGTGCCATCCTCGGCAACCACAAGGGTGGGTGACGATTGCTCGCCTGCACCATTGTCATTGGCGCGCCGATTCTCGCCGAACGTCCGGCCGCCGTCGGTACTGGCCGCGGAATAGACGTTCGTGTCGCCTTCCCGCGTGTCGGTCCAGGCGACATGAAGGATACCCTCCTTGCTTACGGCGATTGCCGGGGCGGATTGATCCCCAGGCGCGAGATCGTTGACCCGAACATCGTCTGAAAAAACCTGCGCCGAGGCGGCACCTACGCCCAAGCAAAGCGCCAGCGCAGAGATCGCTGCACCCGCGCGGAATGAACGGCGGCACAATGGAACGAGTGCTGAAACGGCGAAATCGGTTATTCTGTTCATAGACATCTCCGGTGTTCGCAGGCTGCCGCCATGTCAGCTCGGTGCGCTGAGGCAAGTGTGGCATCGTGGCGGCACCCATTTTGACATATTCTGCTTACGAGCGCCATATCCCGGGAGCCCCCTGATTCACTCCTTGTGATACTGGGCATCGCATCCTTCCGACTCGCTGGTAACGCCAAAATCCGGTAGGTTAAACGGGAGATCATCGCTTTTTTCAAGACTCCCACTGTCGCTGGAAATCGTATTCCAAAACTCCGGATCCGTAGGGCATCCGGAGGCCAGTTTCACGACGGTGCTCTCCATGAGCCCCGTAGCTTTTTCGACGCTTGCAATCATCTGAGAGACGCGCGCCATGCCCTCGTCGCACGCTGCAAGCCGCGCCTGAAGCGCCGCCAGACGCTCGCGGTCGGCGGCATTCCGCCGCGCTCCCGCCGCGGACAGCGGCCCCTCGGCGCCGCGGCTCGCCAGCGTCGCGTTGATTGCGCTCACCTGTTTTCGCAGTGCCACCACGTCCACCTTGACGAGCTGCTCCAGGGCGGTGGCCGCGCGATCCAACGACTCGAGCCCCCGTTCCCGCGCTTCCACTCCAAACATGCGCACATCGACGGCCCGCATCGGATCCTGCTCTTCCAGCATCGGGAGGGCTTCGTCCAGGCGCTCGTGGGTGGCCAGCAGCTCGTCGAAGGCGCGCAAGCCGTCCGGAACAGGTAGCGCCGCGAGGCGCTTGCGCAGCGCCTGCCGGCCTTCCTCAGAACGGCGCTGGCGCGCCGCCTCCAGCCGCTTCACGTATTTCTCCGCGAGCTTGGGGCCACGAAAGAAGAAGTTGACCACCGCCGACGCGGCGGCCGTCGCGCCAAGCCCAATCGCCGTCAAGAACGGCGCGAGCGACGGTTCGAAGATCACCATCCAGGCCACCGCCAGAGCCGCGGCGGCAGTTGGAAAAACCGTCGCGGGATGGCCAAGGCTGCCCACGATGACTTCGCGGAGCAAGGCCTTGCGCAACTCCTGGCGATTGCCGGCAATGCGGTCAGCTTCCGCGCTCGTGAGCTCGGCCTTCGCCACGTCCGGCGTGCCTCCAAGATCCCTATTTCGCCTGTTCCATCAAGTAGAACTCCACGCGCGGCTGGCGCACGCGGTACGCGCGAAGCGACTCCCCCGCCTCCTTGGGCAGGGGTTCGGCACCTCCGACCCCCGCGGTACGAATGCGATCCGGGTCAATGTCGTGGATTTCGGTCAGATATCGCCGGACGGCGTCGGCGCGATCGAGTGACAACGCGCGATTGCTCTCCTCCTCTCCGCCCGGCGCGGTGTGCCCCTTGATCAGCAGACGAAATTCCGGATAGTGGGCAAGCGCCTCGACCGCCTTGTCGACCTCGCCCTTGCCACCGACGGTGACGACGCTGTAGCCGCTCTGAAAGACGACCGGCCGGATCTTCATGCGGCCCACGACGTGCATTTTCGCCCATTCCTCCTCGCTGAGCGGTGGGAAATCGACCTTGGACGGTTGAGGTGACGAGCCGGCAACGGTAAACCGCGATTCGACCTCCTTCGCAGCGGCCACCTGAAGCAGGTCCTCGATAATACGCGAGTAGGTGAGCTCGTAGGCGTTGCCGGACACCGGGTCGGCGGTGAAATCGCCGTGATCCTTGAGGATGTTGACGGTCGAGTTGATGGCGTCGACCAACCCCTCCTCGGCCGCCAGGCCCGGCGTCGCGATGCCAAACCATTGCCGGCCGTTTTCCTCCAACGTCGCCCATGCCACTCCATCCATCATCCGCACCACTGCATCGCTTTTTAGACCCGTCACGTCCTCCAGCTCCTCGGCCAGCTTCTCCCTCTCTACCGTGTACGCTCGCATCGCTTTGAAATACTCGCCGACAAAGGTCCCGAGTAGCTCAGGTTTCTCCGCAATCAGCTTGCGATGGGCCACGAGCACGTCAACGATCAATCTCTTGGTCTTCTCAGTGCCGAGGAGCTTGTGGACCCCGGGCTCGGCGAGCGCCAGCGACACGTCCGGCTCCCAGAGCACGGCGGCCTGTACGGTGCCGCGCGCCAAAAGCTTCCGCGCCTCCTCGGACCCGGCGGTCTCGACTCGCCAATCCGTGCTGCCGACGAGCCTCACCAGGGCGAAGTGCGCGGAGGCCGCCTTGAGGAGGAAGTCACTGGGAGAGCTTGGAGTCAGGGCGATCTTGACCCCCGGGTTGCCCAGGTCGTTGATCGACTTGAGCTCCTCCTTGGCGACGATGGCATCGCCGCCCTTGGACTCATCAATAACGGCGACGATGACCCCCGGATACTTCCAGCGCGCCGCATTCACCAGGTACGAGTCGATGGTTGCGACTACAAGCTCGTATTCTCCCGCCGCGAGCTTCTCCATGCGCTCGTCGTAGCGCGCACCGTCGTCGATCCACTCCACGCCGATTCCCAGACTGCGCATGCGCCGCTGAAACTCGCTCGAATGCAACCCGAAGTATCCGACCCAGTTGTCACCCGCGATGCGAATGGTCTCCTTTATCTTGGCAGCGTCGGACGTCGTGAGTCGCTCCTGCTCGCTGAAATAGGAAAGGCCGAGCTTGATGCCAACCAGCGCCGCGATCCCGACGAGTACGAGAAGAATCGCCCCGATGATCGTCGCCGAGCGGTCCATGTTAGAGACCTTCGAAGGAGCTTACGTCGTAGGATTCGGTCTCGGCAGTGACGGCGCGAAGCGCTTCCCTGAGCTGCTCCGGGTCATCCGCGGTCCGGTAAGCATAGGATCCCTCGCGGAGGTCGTGGTCGCGACCGAGGCAAAACCCGATCGTCGAGATCAGCGTGCCCGCAGCCCCTGCCTCGCGCACGGCGCGCGCCAGGGTGCCACCCGGCTTGTCATCCGTTGCCTGGCCATCGGTGACGACGATCAGGTGATACTCGCCGTAACCGAGCTGCCGCTTGCGCTGCTTGCTCAAGGCGGCGCCACCCGCGCGGATCGCGGACGCCAGTGGGGTCTTGCCGTCGGCAACCGTCTCCCGGAGCGCGCCCAAGAATGCCGCGCGGTCTCCACCGAGCGGCACCCGCTCGGAATCGCCGGCGCGATCGAAAACGAAGAGGCCAACGTTTGCGCCCGGCTCCACGGACTGGAGAAACTGTTCGCTGGCCCACACCGCAGCGGCAATCTTGGTGCCGAGCCGTCCGGCGCAGTCACCGGCTGACATCGAGCCACTACCGTCGAGGACGAAGTAGAAGTTCCGCGCCAGTTTTGCCTCGACCTCGGCCACCGGCTCGATGTCCTCCTCCGGCACCATGGCGGTGGTGGGGGCGACGGCGGAACCGGGCGGAGCTGACCGCGGTCCCGGCGGCGTACCTGCCTGATCACCGGGTCCGGAACAGGCCGCGGATACCGCGAGCAACGCGCCGAGCAGAAACCGTGCTCGAAGCGTCCCGAACGCGAGACGGTGCGATGCGCATTTCATGGCATCACCCTCCCATCAGTTGAGCGGTGCAAACGATTCGAGCTCAGCCTCCACATTGATGAGCTGGAACACGACACGCATGTTGTCTCGCCACTCGGCTTCGGAAGCCGGAGAGGAATGCTTCGGCTGATCGACTCCCGCGCCGGTAACGACGAACTGGCTGGAATCTACGGAGACTGCCTGGCCTTGGGCGTACTCGATCAGGCTCTTGCGGACGCTGTTGGCCCTGGCAAGGCTCAGGTTCTTGGCCGACTGTGCCAATTGCATGACGGTGGCCTCAGGCTGACCGTCTTTTCTTGCACGCAGGTATTTCATGGGATCGGTGTGGCCGACGATCTGGAGAATCGCGCCCGCGTAGGTCCGCGAGAGCTCCAGCGCGCGGTCAAAGTCCTTCTTGTATTCCGCCGCGGAGAAGTCGTCCTGGTTCGGCTTGAAGTAGATCTCGAAAGAAAAAAGAGCCTCACTGGGAGTGGCGCCGGGTGCTTGCTGGGCGAGTTTCTTCTCCACTTTCTGGGTATCGAAGCGCTTCTCTTCCTTCTTCGGCGCTACGGCCGTCCCTCCCATCAGGCTCGCCCAATCCCAGCCCGCACTGTCCAGCCCCTTGGCAGCCGTCAGAAATTTCTGCTCCACGAGCGATTTCTGAATCGTCTCGGTGAGCTTGGAAAAGCTGCGCAGCTCCTTTGGATCCGCGAAGAAGCTGACATTGCCCGATGCCCCAACAAACGTGCAATCGGCGATCAATCCCTCCACGTCGCTGGTCGCCTGCGGCGTATCGAAGAGGAGGTCGGCGGCATTGCCCAGCATTTGCTGATACTCGGTCTGGTTGCTCGATTTCCGCTTCACGAGGTCTGCAAGCTTTTCCTGCGCCTTCAGGAGACCACGGACAAATTTTTCGACATCGCCCCGGTTCTTTTCGAGATAGTCCTTGCGGACGGCGTAGATGTCGGCGATAACGCGGCTCGCGGTCTTTGTGGACAGCAGGATGCGAGCCCCTTTGACGGAATCCTCTGCACCCGTTCCCACGGTTCCTCCCGAGGTCAACGCGAGCGCGTCGGGGATGATTACAAAGGCCGCATCGATGGTCTTGTCCTCGCGGAATGCCGAGGCCGGGTCGACGGCGCTGCCGGCGGTGTCATAGCCGGGGAGGGTGAGCTCCTTGAGCCAGCGCACTCCGACCTCGCTCCAGGAGATCCCGGCATCGCGAAGAATCGTGTCCATGTAATCCACGTGGGGCCCGTATTGCTGCAGGGCGATCGTCTTCCCCTTGAGGTCGCTGGCCTTCTTGATGTCGCCGCGCACCACCAGGGCATCGCCTCCCGTGGACCACGTCATCTGGTACACCGCCACCGGGCGGGCGCCGGCGTCCGCGGACAACGCCTCGGAGGCCATGTTGATCATGCCAAGTGTGCCCCGAAGGTAGGGCGTCTCGCCGCTCAGATAGGATTCTACCTGCTTGACGAAGTCGTCCTCTCTGTTGAGGGCCAGCTTCAGCCCTTCAGCAGCGAAGATTGACCCGGCCGCGGTCTCTCTGCCGCCGTTCGCCAGGACGGTGGCGACGTCGCCGCCCCAGGTAATGAGCGGCACAGGAATGGGGGTCTTTCCTGAAAAGGCCCGGGACTTTGCCTTGACGAGCTTGCTGAATGGCTTGCTCGGCTCGACGTAGGAGGGCTTTGCCAGAGCGAGCCGGCCCGCTGGCGCGGCAAGTGCGACGAGAAGCAGCGTGGCTGCAAGTGTGCGAGGCATCCCAAGAGATCTCATGTCGCTTCTCTCCCAAAAGGAACCGTAGCAATCAGAGTGCCAGGGCGCTCGCACACCGAATCAAAGCGGCTATGGGGCCACGATGCTTGAAGCGCTGCGCCTAGCATAGAGCCTCTTGGTGCCACCGTCAACGCTCGTAGACGCGGGCCCGGGCGAGGCGCAGAGAAGCGAGGTAAGCGCGCGCAAGCAACCGGCGCGCGGCAGGAGGCGTGTAGCTCGGGCAGTGACTGTCGTGGTTACTGGCGACCGCTGCTTGCCGAATCCCCGGTGCGCGGCGCGAACGGTTCCTGCATGAATCGCTCGGCGCTTTGCCGCGTCGACTCACGGGCGGCCCTGCTCGCACCAACCGCGCCATACGCAGCCAGTGCCGCGGTGCGGTCGCGGCGGGCATCATAGATCTGCCCCGCGAGTAGTAGCGCCTCCGCGCGCATCCACTCGTGGTCCGCGAGCGCGTCCGCCTTGGCGGCGGTGCGCAGGGCCGCCAGTGCGGGCTCGGCCTGGCCCAGGCGGTGGCGGCACACTCCGAGACCGTACTGCACGATTACGGACTTCGCGCCACCCGACTTCAAGGCGCGTTCGAAGGTGTCCAGAGCCTCGCTGAAACCTTCGCGGCGAATGAGCCCCCAGCCCCGCACCGCCAGCTCGAACGCGCCTGCGTTCAGGTTTTCGATCTCCTTGATGGCGAGCTTGGCCTGCTTGTGGAGCTCGCCGTCCTGCCCGTCGAGCCCCAGGCTGCTGGTGCGCCCGAAGTTGACGTCAGGCGCGCGCAAGACGTCGCGCAGCAGCGCGACGGCCGCCTCGCGCTGCCCGAGAAGTCCTCTTATCCTGGCGATCTCGAGCTGTCCGGCGGAGCGAATCCCGGGCGGCTCCGTCGGATTGGTGGCCATAAAAGTTTCGATGCCCGACAGCGCCTCGGTGAGCTGCAGCTCGGCAGTGAGCACCCGGGCCAGGCGAACTTCGGCATGCCCTGCCGCGCGTGCGGCGATGCTTGTCCTGTCCGGCGCGCGTCCCTTGGCGATGGCGATGGCTTCCCGATACCGATCCGCAGCGGCCGCACAGTCCCGCACGGACTCTTCGGTCATCTGCCCGAGCCAGTACGCTATCCACGCATTGCGTGGATAGCGCGCATGCAGCCGGTTTCCTACCGCAAACGCCTCGTCCAGTCGCTTTTCGTGGCGCCAGTAGATGTCCCAAAGCAGATAGAGGGACGGCGGGCCTGCTACCTCGCCGAGCTCGACGGCGCGCCAAAGCTGCTCGATTCCCTTCTCCCGGTCGCCGTCCTGCACACGGAGAATGTGCTTGAGCAAGCCGATCACCTTGGGAAGGGCATCGATATAGAAGTTGTACGTCCCCAGCCCACAGTAGACGTCATTGAAATTCGGGTCGATTTCCTGCGCCATATCCAGCGCCTTCTTACCGGCCTTCGCATCACCGACCGCCTTGAAGTACCGGCGCTTTACGAGCATGAGCTGCGCGCGAAGCCCACGCGCCCCGCCAATATAGAATAGTGCCTCGGCGCTACGCTGCTGTTGCCGCTGCATCGCTTCGGCGCGTGTAACGGATTCGTCGAGCAGCGCCAGAAACTTGTCAGCCAGGTCTTCGTTTTCCGGGTCCCTCTGGAGCCAGTGGAGGTATGCCGCGCTCTTGAAGAGATATCCGGACGGATGTTCTGGCTCGGCCGCGATGAGTGAGTCAAACCACTCGATCGCCTGCGGATAGTCCCCGGAGAGCGTCAACTCGACGCCATAGCGCACTCTCTCCGGCCTCGGAGCGGTGCTCGGCGGCGGGTTGGTCGCCAGGGTAAACGGCGCAATATCTCCGGCGTTCTCGGTAGATGGGCCGGCAACGGCCAGGCCGGGCACCGAAATGGTGCCGAGCAACAGGACCAGGGTCAGGAGACAAATACGATTGAGCCACAGCTTCACGAGCGTTTCCTCAGGCGATACGGAAAAAGCGATGCGCAAATTATAACAGGTGACGAGGAACGAGCGCCAGGTATGAACGATTCCTGAATCCACCGCCTGCTCATCGCCGCCAGGCCGATAACCGGGCCATTGGGGAGAGCTGATTAGCACCCCCGCTCCAAGGATGCCAGCCCCGCCAAATGGGCCCGAATTCACGGCCTGTGCGACGTCGACGCGACAGTGCCCCCCATCGTGCCTCCCCCCGCGTGCAGGGCCCACTCCATGCGGATGGCGCTCCCGGATGGCGGCGCGGTGGTCGGGAGAACCGGCCGAAAGCGTTGCGCTCGCAGCGGGAGCCGTGAAAAATCGGCGGTGGGCGCACACCGATAAGGATGCCGGCCTCTGGGCCGGCTACATGTTTGGGCGGGGTTTCGGACCGGCTGACGAATGAATGAGCGTCGTGACGAGCTCGCCGTGACCGCGCCCGGCACGGGGGCGAGGCCGCGGGACGTGGCCGACTCGGGGCCGGCGGTCGCAGGCAGCGGGATCTGGCGGTCGCCGCTGCGGGCGCGCTCGCTTGCGCCCATGGCGCCGCACCCGAGCGCTCGAGCCACCCCGGACTTGCCGCTATTCCCGGGCCTTTTGCCGCAGCTCCGCCTCTTTGTAGTAGAGGTTCTCGTCGAGAGCAGGTCAACGCGTCTTACTCTTCCCAAATGTGTCCCAAAACAGAAGTGCTGAGTGCTGAGAAAGACCAAGAGCAAGAGGGAAGCGCACGTCCTTCTTCATCTTCACTCAGCACTCCCTTGCGGCTACGCGGGCGAGGCGGACACGGTGGCCGCAATCAACCTCCTGGCAAGGTTCAAGGACCCCGAGATCCACCTTTTTACGCCGTAGGATCGGGTGAGGTCCATCTTGCATGGGAGGTTCACGGCCCGTTTGGAAATTTGATCACGTTTCAGGAAACAGAAAACCTCCAAGACCATGGTAACGATCATCGCGTGAGTTGCGCCGCAGATAGCTCGTTGGGCGCCGATCGCGCGTTCGATCGCGCTGGCCGCCGCCACCGGCGCTCCAGAAACGGCTTCATTTGCTTGCCCCTGGGTGCAAGGTTTGCTTGCTCCCCCCGCGTCTTGCTGCTGCCACCCACTGGAGAAATGCGATAGAAACGGCGTTCTTGACTTCGGATGAGGAGCTCTTGTGATGCCAGGGTGCAAGCAAGTGAATTCGCTGTTGGGCAGCAGGAAGGTATACCGAGATCTTATCTTGACATCGCTCGAAACCGAGGTATATCTGTTGTAATCCAGTGTCTGGGCGCTCTCCAGGGACAGGCGTGATTTTTCTCGAAGCATCTCCGATGACCGGGACCAGCGTGTTCGCAGCGTGCGGACCGTTTCCGCCTGCTTTGCGGCCGCTGACGGCTTGCCCGGCCTGCGCTTGCCACCGCGGCGCCCGCATGCACGCCGATGTCTTGCGCCTTTTGGGGTGCTGCCTCCGATCAGCGTTATCTCGCCGGCGGTAACAAGCTGGCGTTGGCCATTACATCGATCACTTCGTAGGGGAAGAAGACAGGCG
>JACPHN010000197.1 GCA_016188575.1 Candidatus Schekmanbacteria bacterium | reverse complement strand
TGTTCACGATGCCGACGATCGGCCGCGACAGGTCGCCGGCGTCGAAACCCGCGGACGCGAGAAACGCGCGGCGCATGTAGCGGCTGAACGCCTCGTCCCCGTAGGACGTCAACCCGCGGTAGATCCCCTGGTCATGCTTGCTATCCACGACAAAGCTCCTTGCCGCGCTACTGGTCCCAAAGCCCGATGTTGACGTATTTGGTGTGGGTGTACGCTTCGATGCCCTCGCTGCCGCCCTCCCGGCCGCATCCCGACATTTTCACGCCGCCGAACGGCGCTTCCGCGGTGGCGATCACCATGTTGTTGACGCCGACCATGCCGGCCTCGAGGGCTTCGGCCGCCAGAAACGTGGTTTTCGTATCCCGCGAGAACACGTACGCCGCGAGCCCGTAGTCAGAGCGGTTCGCCCGGGCCACCGCCTCATCGAAGGTCGCGAAGGTGGTGATGGGAGCGATGGGGCAGAAAGGCTCCTCGTTCATGACGCGCATCTCGTCGGTGACGCCGGTAAGGACGGTGGGGAAAAAGTAGAAGCCGCGGGGGAATGCGGCGGGTCGCTCCCCGCCCCAGCGCACGCGGGCGCCGCGCGCGACGGCGTCGGCGACCAGCGCCTCGGCGGCGTCGCGGCGGCGGGAGCTCGCCAGCGGGCCGATGTCGGTGTCGGGGTCGCGGCCGTCGCCGAGGCGCAGCGCGCGGGTGACCTCGACGAAGCGGCGCGTGAAGGCCTCGGCGATCGCGGCGTGCACGAAGAAGCGGCTCGCGGCGATGCACACCTGGCCGCTGTTGCGAAACTTCGCGCGTGCCGCGGTCTCCGCCGCGCGCTCCACGTCCGCATCGGCGAATACGAGCACCGGCGCGTGTCCGCCGAGCTCCATGGAAGCGGGTTTGACGAGCTCGGCGCAAAGTTTCAGGAGCTTCTTCCCCACCGGCACCGAGCCGGTGAGCGACACCTTGCGAATGACATCCGCGCGGATGAGGCGCGTGCTGATGTGCTCGGGGTGCCCGGTGACGACATTGATCAGGCCGCGCGGCGCACCGGCCTCAGCGCACGCCCGCGCCAGCCACAGACAGGTGCGGGGCGCCTCCTCGGCCGGCTTGATGATGATCGAGCAGCCCGCTGCCACCGCGGCCGCGATCTTGCGCGCCGGCAAGAGCGCCGGGAAGTTCCAGGGGGAGAAGGCCGCGACCGGGCCTACGGGCTGGCGCAGCACCAGGAGCCGATTGTCCCGCGCATGGCCGTCGATCACCCGGCCATATATCCGCCGCGCCTCGTCCGCGTACCAGTCGAACTGGTCGGCCGTGGCGGCAAGCTCGCCGCGAGCCTCCCGCAGCGGCTTCCCCTGCTCCTCGGTCAGCGTGGCGGCCATCGGTTCTACCCACTCGCGCAACACCGCGGACACTTTCCGCAGCAGTTGGCTGCGCGTCCAGGCGTCGGCGTGCCGCCACTCGGCAAACGCCGCGGCGCTGGCAGCCAGCGCCGCGTCGATGTCCGCGTCCGTGGCCACGGGCACGCGATCGACGAGCTGCTCGGTGGCAGGGTCGATGACTTCGAGCACCTCGCGCTCCGCGGGTCCTACCCAATGGCCATCGATGAACAACTGATTGGGGGGTGAGCTCATTGTCCTGGGGCTCCTTTCACAACCCGATCCGGTGCCGAATCTGCTGTGTTTCGGTCACCCAGTTTCCGACGTTCCAGCGGCCATAGGCGCCGAACCCACCGAGCGGATCGTCTCCGAAGTAGACCGGCACGTGGATCAGCGACAGTCCGGGATACGCATGAGCCTCGTCGAGCGCCGCGCGCAAGGCGCCGCGCTCATGGCCGCCGAACAGCGCCTTCACGCCGGTTACCGCCCGCGCCAGCGCGACGTAGTCAACGGCGACGCTGTCGCTGGTCGCGAAGTCGCGGCCGTATTGGGCGCGCTGCAGCGACGAGATCGCTGCCATCCTGCGGTTGTCGAGCAGCAGGATGCAGCCGTGCACGCCATGTTGCACGCCATCGATCAGGATCTGCGGATTCATCGAGAACGAGCCGTCGCCCGTGATCGCCAGGCCGAAGAACGGCCGCGCCGCCAGCGCGCTCGCGAGCAACGCGGAGACGGCGAATCCCATGTAGCTCGCGCCGGTTTCCGTAAAGGTCCGGCCGACGCGATCGTCCTCGGCGACCTGGAAGCCGTTCGCCTGGACGTCGCCGGCGTCGAAGAAGGTGACGGCGTCGCGGTCCCGGGCCCAGTCAGCCGCCACCTTGATCGCGGTGGGCTGGGTGAGCACCTCGCGCTGCCAGACCGGGTCATAAAGTGCGCGCACGGCGTAGCGCTGATCCTTGAACGCCAGCCACTCGGCCTTGCGGTGGGCACAGGCCGCCAGCCACGGCGCGGTGCGCTCCTCCCAATCGGAGGCGCGCCTGCGCACCTGCTGTTCAAGGTGGTCGTTGAGCAACGCGAGCGTAGCAGTCACGTCTCCGACCAGCGGAATGCTGCCGCTGTAATGCAGCGCGTCGCGGTAGTCGGCGTTCACACCGATGACGGCCCGGACGTTGGGATAGGCGGTCCGCGAGGAGTCAGACTGACAGACGGCGCGGGTTCCGAGCGCCACCAGCAGGTCCGCGTTTTCCATGGCGAAATTCCCGCAGAGCGTGCCCTTGGAGCCGCCGATGAGCATGTTGCGGGGATGCTCGTAGGGCAACAGGCCGGTGACGCGCGGGCCAGGCACAAGAACGCCGCCGCAGAGCGCGAGAAAGCGCTGCACCTCACTGCCGGCCGCGCGCGCGCCGGCGCCGGCCTTGACCACGAGGCGTTCGGCGTCGAGCAGGGCAGTGGCCGTAGCGGCCAGCAGCTCCGCGTCCGCGCACGGCGCCGCCGCCGGCGGCGGCAGCGACACCGTGAGCTCCCGGAGATGCAGCCCGACCATGCGCGCCGGCTGGGTGTTGAGCGGCAAGAGCAGAAAGAATGGCCCCTGACGGTAGGGATGATCGACGACGTAGCTCCCGCGGCGGAGCGCGGTGCCAAGCGCGGCAGGCGTATGCAGGCAATAGCCGTGCCCCAACGTGTCGCAAAGCTTGAGGTAGAGGCTCTGCTCGTGCTTGGGGATTTGTTGCATGTTCGGTCCCTCGTCCTCCGTTGTCTCGTCGCCGAACAGATACCAAAGCCCGAGCCCGTCGCTCGAAGCGACCAGCGAGCCGGCCATGGCCTGCAGGGCTCCGGGGCCGATCGAGGTCAAGACGGCAGCTTTCTCTCCGGTCACCCAGCGCAGCGCCGCCGCGGCGTGCGACGCCGCGGTCTCGTGACGCACGTTGATGGCGTGCGCCACGCCGGCATCGCTGTAGATGCGCAGGATCTCGCCGAGGTCGGTCGATCCGTGGCCGAGCACACACACATAACGGCGCACCCCCTGGAGTAGGAGACCGAGCACGACGGCCTCGGAAAGGGTGGTGTCGATGCACGCCGGCAGCGCTCCCGAAGCGATGGCGGCGGCAATGGAGCCGGCCTGGGCGATAGCCTGGGCGCGCGCAGCAGGGTCGTAGGTGGGGGAGCTCGCTGGCATGGTTACCTTTCTGGGCGGCGGCGTGGGCTGGATTGCTAGCGCATTTACTCGCAGGCGGGCGCCGCCGTCAAGAGCGACCGCCGGAGCTCGCGGTGCTTGTGTCCGGCAGTCACGGCAGTACACTGGGGAGCATACAGTAGGAAGCTGCCGATGAACGCGCCCGCGCCTGATATGAAGCCGCGGCGACCCTGGATCGCCAGCCCGTTCGCGCGCATGGCGACCACTCACCTGAATCCACTGCGTGTTCGACGTCGGCGTGACCATGCCATCCTCCGTCCCTACCCCGCGGGCGGGGGGAGGTGCCTTCCCAGACGAGCGACTCGCGTGCTGGAACATCCCTCCCGCCGCCGGCGGAGGGAGGCGAGGTTGGGGGTGTCGTCGAAGCGGCGGTGGATTCAGGCATCTGCAGCTTTGGGCGGCACCGTGTGACCCATGACAAGGAGCTATCTCAGTGACCCGATACGACGATCACCCCCACTCCTCCCCGGCCGCCGCTCCAGGCGTGCGGCCCGATCCCGCCGCCGTGCGCTCCCCGCGCTGGGCGTCGCCGCCAGGCGTGCCGGAGTTTTCGATCGAGCTCCGCGGCCGCCTGCAAGCGGCGCTCGCGTCCCGCGGCGATGACTACGTGCCGCGCACCCGATTGCGTCGCGACGACGGAGGCCCCCAGTTCGTCAATCGACTCATCTTCGAGGATTCCCCGTACCTGCTGCAGCACGCTCACAACCCCGTGAGCTGGTACTCGTGGGGCGCCGAAGCTTTCGCCGCCGCCCGCGAGCTGGACCGCCCCGTGTTCCTGTCCATCGGCTACTCGACCTGCCACTGGTGCCACGTCATGGAAGAGGAAAGCTTCGACAATCCGGACGTCGCCCGCGTGCTCAACGAACGATTCGTCGCCGTCAAGGTGGATCGCGAGCAGCGACCGGACGTCGACGAGATCTACATGACGGCAGTTCTGCTGGTGAATGGCCACGGAGGATGGCCGATGACCAGCTTCCTCACGCCGGACGGGGAGCCGTTTTTCGGCGCCACGTACTTTCCGCCGGACCAGCTCGTGAAACTCCTGCTGGAAGTCGAGGAGGCGTGGAAGCAAAAGAGAATACCGCTTACCGAACAGGCTTCCCGCCTCGCGAGCAGCGTGCGGCAACTGGCCGGCGCCCGCGGCGTGGCGGGCACGGTAGGCTCCGGCGCGTTTCGCGAGGCTGTCGCCCAGCTTGTCGACCGTTGCGACACGCGGCGGGGCGGCTTTGGCGGCGCCCCGAAGTTTCCGCACGAGCCGGAGCTCCTGTTACTGCTGGATGCGGTGCGCCGCAGCGGCGACGTGGCGGCGCTGCGGGCCGCGGTCACGAGCCTGGAGGGCATGGCGCGCGGCGGCATCTGCGATCAGATCGGCGGCGGCTTCGCTCGCTACTCGACCGATGCGGACTGGCTTGTGCCTCACTTCGAAAAAATGCTGTACAACCAGGCACACCTTGCGCGCGCCTACGCGCTCGCTTACGAGCTCACCGGCGACTGGTTCCTCGGCAGGGTGGCGCGCCAGACCATCGACTACGTGCTCCGGGACTTGACGTCGCCGGACGGCGCCTTCTACTCGGCAACGGATGCGGATAGCGAAGGTCATGAAGGCCGGTTCTTCCTGTGGACGCCTGCACAGCTTCGCGAGGCGCTGTCCCCGGACGATGCCGCGCTCGCCATCGACCTGTACCAGGTAACCGCGGGGGGCAACTTCGAGGGCGCCAGCATTCTGCACCTGCCCATGCCCCTCGGCGCGTTTGCCGCCGCGCGGCGAATGACACTCGCAGAGCTCCTGCCGCGCGTCGACCGCATTCGCGACCGCCTCTACCAGGAGCGCGAGCGGCGCATTCACCCGCTGCGGGACGACAAGATCCTGGCGTCGTGGAACGGGATGATGATCACCTCGCTGGCGGTGGCAGCGGAGACACTGGGAGAACCGCGGTATTTGGACGCAGCGATCCGGGGGGCGGAAGCAGTGTGGAAGACGCATCGCCGAGCGGCTGAGAGCGGGGGCGAGGGCGCGGGCGGCACCACGTCGCTGTGGCGAGTCCACCTGGATGGCAGCTCGTCGGTTGTGGCCACCCTGGATGATTACGCGTGCCTGGCGGAGGCCATGGTGACGCTCTCCGACGTGACCGGCGAGGAACGCTGGCTGGCGCGGTCGCGAGCGCTCGCGGACGCCATGCTCGCGGGATTCTGGGACGAGGCGAACGGCGGGTTCTTCATGAGCGCGGAAGGAGAGGATCCCTTCCTGTTGGCCCGGCCCAAGATCACCGCCGACACGGCGATCCCGTCCGGAAACTCGGTGGCGATCCGGGCGCTGGCGCTGCTCGGTGCCCGCACCGGAGAAGCGCGGTACCGAGCGCGCGCTGAGCAGGCGCTGTCCGCGTTCGCGCGGCCGATTGCCGAGCAGCCGTCGGGCTATGCCTACATGTTGGTGGGCGCGGGCGAGCTGTTGCAAGGGCCGCCGGGATGGCGCGGCTATGGAGCCAACGGAGCGCTGCGAGCAGAAGCGCGGCTCGGCAAGGTGGGTGCGGGCGAGTACGAGCTCGAAGTCGCGCTGGACCTGCGACCGGGATGGCACATCAATGCATCCGCGCCGCGGCAGGATTACCTGACGCCGACGGCGCTGTCGGTCGCCGGGGGGCGGGGCGGCGAGTGGCGGCTCGGCCGGGTGGAGTATCCGGAAGCCCGGACCGTGCAGTTGCCGTTCGCGGCCGAGGCGCTTGCAGTGTACGAGGGGAAAGCGAAGATCCGCGCCGAGGTGAGCTGGGGCGGCGCGGCAACGACGGGGGCAGGAGTGGTGCCGGTCCTGGCGGTGCGGCTCGCGTATCAGGCGTGCGATGAGCGGGCGTGCCTGGCGCCGGAGGAACTGGTCCTGCGGGTTCCGGCGGCGGGGGTGCTGAGGTGAAGGTGAGCCGGGAAAGAGGAAGACGGTCGCGGTCTTCGGGGTCGGGGAATTCCCCGAAGGGCCCGCCCCCGCCTCCACCACCATAACTGCCGAGCGCACCTCACCCGGGCTGCGTGGAGGCACGCAGCCACGGTTCCCCGCGCCGAACCCCGTCCAGGGTCCGCGTCCGCCTCTATTCACTCGATGCCGGCCGAGCTCCCGCTCAGCAGCAATATCCGTGCCGATCACCAACCACCCGGCCAACGCTTCATTCATTCGTCAGTCGGTCCGATACCCCGCCATGCGGGGCGGAACTGCCGCAGGCGGTGGGAGGTTTCCCGAACCCCGGCCCAAAGGCCCGCATCCTTCTTGGTGCCCGCGCCTCCCGCGCGCGAACCCGCTTCCGTAAACTCAGGTTGCTCTCGACAACTGCCGTTTACATCGCCAGGGCATCTGCTCGGCGCGAGCGGAGCCGCCGCCGGCCGAGGCTTCCCCGCCGCGCGGATCGGCGCTACTCTGGACTGATGAGCTGCCCGAACGCCACGCCCGCCGCTCCCATCCGATGCCCCTGGGTCGACCTCGCCAAGCCTGACTATGTGCGCTACCACGACGTGGAGTGGGGCGTTCCCCTCCGGGACAGCCGATTGTTGTTCGAGCTCCTGATCTTGGAGGGGATCCAGGCGGGCCTGAGTTGGTACACCGTGTTGAGGAAGCGCGAACACTATCGCGCGGTTTGCGATGGTTTCGATCCGGGCATGGTCGCGCAGTATGGAGATGACAAGATCGAGGCCCTGCTGCTGGATTCAGGCATCATTCGTAATCGCGCCAAGGTCAGCGCCATGATTGAGAACGCTCGCCGGTATCTGGTTGCTCAGGTCGAGATCGGCAGCTTCGCCGAGCACCTCTGGCGATTCGTGGGCGGAAGGCCCCAGCTCAGAGCACCGCGCTGCATGCAGGACTATCGTGCCGTCAGCCCCGAATCGGATGCGATGAGCCGCGATCTGCGCCGTCGCGGTTTCAAATTTGTCGGCTCCACCATCTGCTACGCCTTCATGCAGGCGGCGGGCATGGTCAACGACCACGCGATCGATTGCTTCAGGCGCGAGGAGATCCTCTCCGGCAACGATTCCCGAGAAATTCCGGAGCGATGACCAGACCGCTTACCCCCGCAACTGGAGAATGCGCGTATGCTAGTATCCTGGATTCCCGACCGTGGAGAGCTGCGGCCCGAGCCCTATCTGCCCGGAGCGGCACCGCGCAAAGTCGAGGCGATCGTAGCGACGACCGCCAGTAGCGCCGTTCACGAGGAGGCGATCGCCCCGCCGCTACCGAGCGCGCGCCTGGTCGCCTCGGAGTATGCGCGTCAAACCGCCGACCATGCTCGTAGCCGCGCGCACCTGGTGGAGCACATCATGACCTCGCCGGTGCTCACCATCGAACCGCAGCGCCCCATCGCCACGGCGCTGCGCGTGATGCAAGACCACGAGCTCGACCACCTGCCTGTGACCTCGCCGGGCGGGCACCTCGTTGGGCTGCTCTCGAAGTGGTATGTCCTGCGCGCCGGACAGGCTCACGGAGACGCCCAGCCGCTCGACGCTACGAGACTGGCGAGCCTCACCGTGGACGAAGTCATGACGCGCTCGTTCGTTACCGCTACCCCCGATACGGCAATCCGCGACGTCGCTCACGCCATGGTGGACGCCGCGATCCACTGCATCCCGGTGGTCACTGACTTCAGACACGTCGTGGGCATCGTTACCGCTTCGGACATGCTCCGCTGCATGGTCAATAGCGCGCCTCTCGATCTGTGGACGTGAGCACGACGCCTCGCTGCCGCTTGCCCGCCGCGCCCTGCCCAAGACCGCGCCCCGCCCAAGACCGCGCCAGACCCTCGCCAACCGCCTCACAGGTAGTCCGCGGCAAAATCCAGAGCATCATCCTGCAACAGCGTTCCGCCGCATGAGCACGGAAAGCTGGCGGCCTCCACGCTGTTCGTCCGTGGATCCAGTCGCAAGTGCCGAGATACGACGATACGGCGTGACTCGCGAATCGGGCACGTGTCGCACGAATAGCTCGCGTAGAATGACGTTATTTTGCCATACGCCGATAATCCCATCATCTGGAACAGGTCGACGAATGTCTCGGAGCAATCCTCGAAGGTGACGCGGTGAGCGCGCGACGTTTGCTCGAGAAATCTCATGAGCTGGCCGACACCAAATGAGTTGACGCTCCTGACCCCGCCGACGTTGAGTCGCAAGGCGCCCGTGACCTGGCCTTGAACCGCCTGTAGCGCATCGCCCGCGCTTTCGTCGATAATTCCCGACAACTGGACCAAAGTGCCTTCCGCATCGTGCGTGACCGTGGCCTGGAGATCCGTTGCAGCCATGCTCTTCCCTCGTCCGCGACTGTTCGTGCCCGAGGAGAGTGTACCCGCCACGGCGTCGATCAGCAATCAGCCGGAGACGCCTGAATCCACCGCGCGTTCGGCGTCGGGGCGACCGCGCCCCGACGCGTCGCTCCCGCAAGCGGGGAGGTGCGGTGGGGGACGGGAGCTTGCGCTCGCCGCGTGTGCGCTCACACACGCCATGCGCGCGGCTTCGGCGCCGCGCGGCGATCACGCCGCGCTCCGGGCGTGGCCATGTTCTTGCACCGTCGCCGATGACGGGTTCGGTAGCGATCCCCCACCCCACCACAGAGGAGCGACAGATGCACAATGGACACCGATTCTCGACCCAGATGTTCCGGCAGGCGCGGGCAGCGATCGGCGCGCTCGCGGCGCTCGGCATCGTCTGCTCCAGTTGCGACGGCGGCGATGACAGCGGCGGCGGTCGCGAGGCGACGTCCGGGCTGGTCGCGGTCGCGCTTGGCGACACCGCCAACGAGGAGTACTTCACCCAGTTGAATCAATCCGTCGCCGCGCTGCCGCAAGGCGGCTTTGCCGCCGTGTGGCTGGCGCGCAAAAGCAGCTCCATCGACGTCATGATGCAGTGGTTCGACGAAAGCGGCGAGCTCGCCTTCGCGCCCGGCGGACGCGTGCTGGCGACCGCGGACTCGTTCACGGAGGTGCCCGACTACGTTGAACCGGTGGTGGCGCCACACCCGACCGCGGGAGCGTTTGTCGCCTATCAGCGCTACTGGGACGATGGCAGCGCGGCGCTTCTTGTCCAGTCCTATGCGGAGACGGGGCAGCCGCGCTGGACCCCGGAGGCAGGCGTCACCGTGTCCGCGAGGGGGTCTTCGCCGCACCTGGTGCCGGATCCCGTTGGCGGTGTCTTTGTCTGCTTCCAGGAGGACGCTATCTTGGCCATCGACGGCGACATCCGGTGCCAGCATCTCAACGCGAGCGGCGCGGCGCTGTGGCCGCCGAGCGGCCTCGACGCCGGGGGTCGACCCGGGTGGCGGGTCCTGCCGCGGGGAGTCCCCGACAACGCCGGCGGATTGCTCGTCTTCTGGCGCAACCAGCGCGACTACTGGGGCGACGACGTCATCGAGCCCATGCTGATGGAGGGGCAACATTTCGCCGCGGACGGCACCAAGATCTGGGGTAAGCAGGCCAGGATCGTCCGCACGACCGGGCTCGCCGAGGATTATGGGCACACGTACACCTTTCTCGGTGTCGCCGAAGACGGCGCCGGGGGGGCCATCCTCGCGTTCAATGACTGGGCGCGGACGGCCGACGAGAGCTACGACGTTATGGCCCAGCGCGTGTCCGGAGACGGCCGCTTGCTCTGGGGCGACGGGGCCGTCGTCGTCGCCGATCTCGGTTACCAGGATCACGAGGCCACCATCGCCACCGGCGACGGCTCCGTCTATATCGCCTCCTTCGATCTGATCAGCGACACGCGCAGCCGGCTTCGATTGCTCAAGCTGGGGGCGGACGGAAGGGTACAGGGCCCCGCCGAGGGAGTTGACGTCGCCGATCCGGCGCGGCTCGGTCTCTACTATATGGCGCACGGGTTCGTGAGCGATCAGATCTTGCACCTCGCCTGGACCCGTCTGGCCGAAGACGCCAACGATCTCCCGGAGGGCATCTTCGTGGGACGCTTCACCGCGGACGGCGTTCCCCTGGACGGGCCGGGTGGCGTCAGCATCACGCCGAGCTCACTGGGTTTCGCGATGGGTCTGTCGCGTTCCGCGTCCGCGCCCACCGACTGTGTCGTATGGGATACGCCGAACGCGCGCGGCAACTGGACCGACGTCAACACGCTCGCGATGCTCGCGCCGGACGCCGCGCTCGACGCGCCGGGGCAAACCGTCGCACCGGTGGCACCAGGGGCCCACACTCGGCCGCGCGGCGCCGGCTCGCGCAACTGGGGCAAGTTGCTTCCGCGGCCGACCTCGGTGTCTGCCAATGGCCTGCTGATCGGTGGAGAGGCGCGCCGGCCCGACCCCGGATCCCTCTACTGAAGCACCGTCGCCGTCGCCGGCGCAGGCGCCGGCGACGGGTCGCGGGTGCGCCGTGGCTCACCCCAAAGCCAGCAGCTCGGGCGCGAAATACCCCTTCGGGTATGCTCGCCGCAGGCCGGTGACGCCATCCGTGAACCCCTCATTGGCGACCATGATCCGCCACTTGCCGTCACGCCGATAGAGCACGACGGCGGCCAGCGCGGTCTGGCTCGAATACGCCTCGTCGCCGCGAAAGTGTGCGAGCTCGCAGCCGGCCGGGTCGAGCACCCGGTAGGCGAGGTCCCGCACCATGGCGAACGTCTGGCGGCGCTCGCGCGGTTTCTCGATGACCAGGGCGAAGACCAGCCGCTCCACCGCCTCCGGGACAGCGGAGACCGCAAAGCGAAAAAGAAACAGGTCTTCTTCGGGACCGCCGGCCTGCGCCTGAGCCGCGAAGCGGCCCGCCTGCACCGGCACCTCGCCAACCGGAATGCAGCACGGAACAATGCGAAACGGAGCGTCCCCGTCGTAGCCGGTGACGGTCCAGCTCAGGCCGAGCCCAAATGGGTCGGTATCGCCAAGCGTGCTGATGTCGAGGCGCTGGCCGCGGAGGATGGCCACGGAATAATACCTCTGGACCGGCGAGCTTTCCGCCTCGAGCCGACCCAGCTCGCCCAGCCCCTCCAGACTGGCGTTGAGAAGCGACAGGCGATCCGTCACGGAACGGGCAAGCTGTGCCTTGAAGCCGTCGATGAGCCCGTCGAGCGAGCGTTCGAACTGGGCAGCAATGCGCTGCTGCTGAGGCGCGTCGAGGCCCACGCCTTCCAGGGCCGCGAGCTCGGAAAGCGGCGCGGCAACCTGCTCGAGCGTGCCGAGGATCTGCGCGAGCGCCGCGTCTCCCCCGCCGGAGCTGCGCGCGTTGTCCAGGACGCGATCCGCGAGATCTACCAGCTCGAGCACGCGCGCCCGTAGCCGCCGCTGCTGCAGCGCGCCCCCGGCGCCGCGCAGCTCGGCCCGAAGCTGATTCAGGCGCCGCGCCTCAGGCGACTCCCTGCCCAACAATCGGTTGATCCAGCTCTGTTTCCGTTCCGACATCCCCGCTCCCAACATCCCCCGGTCGCCGCCCGCGCTCGCGCCGTCGACGCCGACGAAACCCGCTGGCGCTTCACAATCCCGTCGCGTCGCCTCGCTCCGCGCCACTCACGGCGACGGCGCCGCTTTCACCTGGGCGATCCACTCCGTAACATGCCGTTCGAGCACGTCGAGCGGCACGGCTCCGTTTTTCAGCACCTGATCGTGAAATGCGCGCACGTCGAACCGGCCTCCGAGCTCGCGCTGTGCCACGGCCCGCAGCTCGCGCAGTTTCATCTGCCCGATCTTGTACGCCAGTGCCTGACTTGGCCAGACAATGTACCGATCGACCTCAACGACGACGTCATGCTCCGATTTCCCCGCGTGCGCCTTGAAATAGTCGATGGCCTGGTCACGGCTCCACCCGAGGGCGTGCATCCCCGTGTCGACGACGAGCCGAATCGCGCGCCACATCTCGTAGGTGAGCTCGCCGAGCTTCATGTAAGGATCCTTGTAGAAACCCATTTCCTCGCCAAGCCCTTCGGCGTACAGACCCCAACCCTCGATGAACGCGGTCGGACCGCCATGACGGCGAAACCACGGCAGGTTTTCCATCTCCTTTGCCAGCGAGATTTGCAGATGGTGCCCGGGTACCGCCTCGTGCAAGGTCAAGGCTTCCATCTCCCACTTCGGGCGCGACTTGAGGTCGTAGGTATTGGCGTAAAAGTAGGCGGGCTTGCCTGATTCGAGCGCCCCGCCATCGTAGTACGCCGTCGGCTGGCTCTTGGCCATATACTCGGGCACCGCCATGACCCCGTAGGGCAACCTGGGCAGCCGGCCGAAGAGCTTCGTCAGCTCCGGATCAGCGCGCTTTGCGATGTCCCGATATCCCCTGAGAAGCTCATCGGGATCCGTGTAGAAGAACCGCGGATCGGTGCGCATCATGGCAAATAGCTCGGGAAGTGTGCCGGAGAAGCCGCTGGCGAGCTTTGCCTTCTCCATTTCCGCCTCGATACGGCCGACCTCACGCAGGCCGAGCTCGTGGATCTCCTGCGGCGTCATGGCGGTCGTCGTTGTGACCTTGACCCGGTACGCATACCAGCGCTCGCCGTCTGGAAGGTCCTTCATCGCGATGGTGCGGCGCGCCCCGGGCACGTATTTGTCACGCACGAACGCGCGGAGGTCGGCGAAGGCGGGCAGCACGCGCTCTCGATAGACTTGTGCCGCGCGAGCGTGGAGGTCTTCGCGCGCGCCCGCATCGATGCCGGTCGGAAAATTCTCGAAGGCGACGAGCATGGGCGCCTTGGCCGGGTCCTCTGCCATGACGGCGCTGATCTGCTCCGCGAGATCCCGAAGCGTGATCTGCGGCGGCGTCACGCCGCGCGTCAGTCCCTGCTCGAGTACCGCGATCGTGTCCGTGACGACAACCGGGACGCCGGCGAGGCGCGACAGCACGTCTTCGTAATCCTTGACGGTGCGGGCGGGCTGGTGGGCGAGCATCTCGGGAATGTCCTGCTGGATACCATGGATGCTCGTCATTGCCAGGTAGCGACCGGCAAACTGCTGTCCCTCGACCCGTTCCGCCGCCGCGCGCACGAGCAAGTCCAGATTGACGCGATCCTCGCCCTGCAGCTTGTCGCGGTCAAGCGTTCGCAACGTCGCCAACCATTCGCGATCCTCGGCTTCGCGCCTGTCGATGGCCGCGATCGAACCATCTGTCCAGCGATCGCTACCCGTCGGGTGGCCGATGCTGGTTGCGAATTCGGGGAACTCGAGCATGACGTAGCGGAAACTGGCGGCGATGAGCTGCGCCAGGCGCGTGCTCTCGGGCGCGGTGCCGGCGGCATCGCGGATTGCGCGCTGCTCCGCAAGAATCGCGGCGCGCTCGCTCGCGACATCGGCCGCGCACGGAGAGACAACAAACACCAGCGCGAGCAGCACTGCAAGGGTCAGTCGCAACATGAGTCACTCCCTCAGGAAAGGCGATGTGTTTCCCACCGTCTGCCCCCTCCGTCCCACCCCCCGCGGGCGGCGGGGTGTCGCTCCTCTTGGTCCCTCCGCGGGCGGGGGGAGGTGAGGTTGGGGGTCTTCGTGATACGCTTTCCGCTCAGCTTGCAGTCGACCAAATCGCGCCCTCGCGGCATCGGGCAAAGAGGTGGAAATCATGAAGCCAAGTGTAGACAACTCGACGGCTCTCGACAAGGCGTTTCACTGGGAGCGGTCGCGCGCCAACAAGCCATACCTGACGCAACCGCTGGGCGGCGGTGCGGTTCGCACCTGGACGTGGGCCCAGGCACTGGACGAGGCGCGGCGCGTCGCTTCCTTCCTGCAGTCGCAGCCCTTTCCGGCGGGAAGCCAGATCGCCATCGTGGCCAAGAATGCCGCACACTGGATCCTCGCCGACCTGGCGATCTGGATGGCGGGACACGTCTCGGTGCCGATCTATCCGACGCTTCACGGGGATGCGGTGCGTTACATTCTGGAGCACAGCGAATCTCGGCTCCTGTTTGTCGGCAAGCTCGACGACTGGAAGCAGGTGCGGACCGGCATTCCCGAGGCGTTTCCGGTGGTGCGCCTACCGCTCGCTGATGCCGACCGCGGCACGCCCTGGGAAGACATCATCGGCGCGTCGGCACCACTGCAAACGCCGGCGCGACGCCGGCCGGAGGAGCTCGCCACGATCATTTACACCTCTGGTAGCACGGGCGTTCCCAAGGGCGTCATGCTCTCCTTCGGCGCCATGGCGCTGGCGGCGGAAGGCATGGGCAAGCAGGTGTCGACGTCGGCGGCGGACCGGATGCTGTCGTATTTGCCGCTGGCGCACGGGTTCGAGCGGTGGGCGGTCGAGACCTGCTCGCTGACCTTCGGCTTTCAGGTCTTTTTCGCCGAGAGCCTGGACACCTTCCTGGTGGACCTGCGGCGCGCCAGGCCGACGCTGTTCGTCTCCGTGCCGCGGCTCTGGCGCAAGTTTCAGCTCGGCGTCCTGGCGAAGTTGCCGGAAGCGCGATTGCAGCGGCTGCTGGGGATACCGGTGGTCTCGTCTCTGCTGCGCCGCAAGATTCTCAGGGGGCTCGGCCTGCAGCACGTCCGCTTTGCCGGCAGCGGCTCCGCGCCGATTCCGCCCGAGGTGATCGCCTGGTACCGCCGTCTCGGACTGGAGCTGCTCGAGGGGTACGGCATGACAGAGAACTTCGCCTATTCGCACATGTCGTTGCCGGGACGGTCGCGCGTCGGTTACGTGGGCAACGCGTATCCGGAGGTCGCCGTGCGGATCGGCGCGGACGGCGAGATCCTGGTGCGCAGCCCGGCGAGCATGATGGGGTATTTCAAGGCGGCGGAGAGCACCGCAGAGGCGTTCACGGAGGATGGGTATCTGCGCACGGGCGACCAGGGCGAGCTGGACGAGCAGGGCCGGCTGCGGCTTACGGGTCGGGTCAAGGAGCTCTTCAAGACGAGCAAGGGCAAGTATGTGGCGCCGGCGCCGATCGAAAACCTGCTTCTGGTCCACGCGGATATCGAGCAGGCGTGCGTGATGGGAAGCGGCTGCCCGCAGCCGTTCGGGCTGGTGGCGCTGGCGGAGCAGGCGCGGGCGAGCGCCGCGGATCCAGCGGGCCGTCGCGCGCTGGGAGGTCGTCTGGAGGAGCATCTTCGCACGGTCAACGAGGCGCCCGAGCATCACGAGCGGCTGGATTTCGTCGCGGTCACGGGCGAGGAATGGCGAATCGACAACGGGCTGCTGACGCCGACCTTGAAGATCAAGCGCAGCGCCATCGAGGCGCGCTACGGCGAGGTAGCGCAGCGCGGCCGGGAGGCGGGGGGAGCGGTAGTGTGGCTGGACGCGGGCAGTTGAGGGGTGGATCGCGGCGCGCGGGGGGTTAGTTTGCCAAGAACTTGGCAAAATGCCGCCTCGCGGCTCCCCAAAGGATGTCGCCGTGCGGAGCGGAGCTGCTTTCCAGACGCGCCGTCGCTGGCACGGATGTTGCTATTTCCAGGCGGAAATGACATTCGCGTCCGGCCGCCGGACGTCTCATCCCAGAGGGAGGAACGCGACCATGAAAGCACGAGGAATCAGGGCACGGGGAATCGGGAGCGGGCGGGCGGGGTCGCGTCGACTTTGCGGCGCGCTGGTGGCGACACTCTGCGCCGTCGCTACGGCAGCATCCGCCGCGACGTCCCCGGAAGCCATCTACGCCACCCAGCTCCCCATCACCCCCCTCATCTCCACCGAATCCACCGTGCTCCTCGCCGACGGCAACGTCAACGGCTCCTACACCGACCCCACCACCACCGTCGGCTATCTCGACGGCCCCGAGGTCGCCATCTTCAACTGGACCGACAAGCAATCCCAGGACTGCGCGTCTGGCGTCAGCGAGTGCGCCGACATTTCCTCCAGCGAAGACTTCCTCGCCACCTCAGGCGTCACGCGCCCCCACTGGGGTGCCTCCACCAACGGCAAGGACGAGGCCACGATCTATTCGATCTACCGCGCCGTGGCGCGCGACTACTTCGATACCTACAACGCCATCTCCACCGCAATCGCCGGCGTCGCCAACGAGGACGAGCTCGCCGTGCTGCTCAACCGCCCCTCTACCGTCTGCGGCGGCAGCGGGTCTTGCATGCGGCCCTGGCGGTCCAGCGACGACAAGTCGCTCAAACACCAGATCTTCCGCACCGTGCGACCCGACGGCCGTAACGGCGGCGCGCGCTACGACGAGCGCCCCAAGATCTTCCTCGGCACCGGAAACTGGGGCTCGGCGCGCATCCCCATCCACGAATACGGCCACTACTACAATCGCGTTTTCGCGGAGAAATACGGCAACGGCGGTGGCTTCAACCGCCAGGGGCCCCACGAGGAGCAATCGCTCGACGAAGGCCTCGGCTACTGGTACGCCAGCGACTACACGAATACCTGGTACATGGGCCGCGGCGGGACCACTCAGGCCAATGGTGTCCCAAAGTACACCGACTGGGTCGACTACGATCCCGAAGGCGGCGACGACGCCGACCCACACTACCTCGGCGACGTTGTGACCAGCGCGCTATGGTTGGCGCGGGAGAATGCCGGCTGCGACAAGATCGGGTTTCGCCAGACCGTCTTGCGCCTGGTGGACACGATCAAGGGCGACGCTTTCGGTACGTGGGATGCGTTCGGCAATGGTTCGATCGTGCGCGGCTTCGCCCACAAGGTGCTTGACGAGGCCTACGCCTCCGGCGCTTGCTCCAAGGTGGATGCGCGCGCCGTGATCGCGATCTTCCGGGAGCACGAGCTGCTGCCGACATTCGTCGATCAGACCGCGTCCCGCGCCACCAACGAGTCGGGCGACACCTTCGGCAAGGCGCTGGCGACCGGCGACTTCAACGGCGATGGCTACGTCGATCTGGCTGCCGGCAGCCCCGGCGAGGACCAGGATGGCGGGAGCGACTCGGGAATGGTGCACGTTCTCTACGGCAGCAGCTCCGGGATCGTCGCGCTCGGCTACGGATCATACGAGCGGCTTGACCAGACCGCGATCGGCTCGTCCAATGCCCAGGGAGACATGTTCGGGTACAGCCTGGCCACGGCCGACTTCGATCGCGACGGGTACGCTGACCTCGCCGTCGGGCTTCCGTACAAGGACGTCAACGGCGCCGCCGACGCTGGTTCCGTCGACATCTTCTATGGCTCATCGTCCGGCCTTATCCCCGTGCGCTACAAGAAGATCCAGCAGGAGACGCTCGGATCGACGAGCGAATCCGGGGATCGATTCGGCTACAGTCTCACGGCCGGTGACTTCAATGGCGACGCGTTTCCCGACCTGGCGATCGGCGCTCCATACGAGGATACGGGCGGTGAGAGCGACGCCGGCTTCCTGTTTGTCGTATTCGGGTCCGCGGGGGGTCTTGGCGCGGGAGGCTATGAAAGGCTCGACCAGGAGACGTTCGGATCCACCAGCGAGGGCGACGACCGTTTCACCATGTCCCTGGCAGCGGGCGATTACGACGCGGACGGGTACGACGATCTCGCTGCTGGTGCACCATACGAAGACCTCGACGGAGTGGACGACGCCGGCTTCATCTTCATCGCTCATGGGTCAGCCGCGGGGCTCCACTCCGGCCGCTACAGCCGCTTCAGCCAGACGTCGATGGGCTCGGCAAACGAGGACGGGGACCGGTTCGGGCGGTCGCTGGCCGCGGGCGATTTCAACGGCGACGGTTACGAAGACCTCGCCGCCGGGAGCCCCTTCGAGGACGAAAGCGATGCGGCGGACGCGGGCTTCCTGTACATCGTCTTCGGTCGCTCCTCGGGGCTTTACCCCTCGTCCTATGAGAAGCTGAGCCAATCGACGGGAGGCTCGACCGCGGAAAGCGGAGACCAGTACGGCTATGCGCTAGCTGCAGGAGATACCAACGCCGACGGAATCGACGACCTTGCGGTCGGGCTTCCTGGGGAGGACACGGGAGATGGGAATGGCGCCGGCTTCCTGCACCTGTACGGGGGATCGACGAGCGGGCTCGTGCCGGTCCACGTTTCTCGCTTTTCCCAGGAGGGGTTCGCGGCAACGAGCGGCGATGCCGACAACTTCAGCAAGGCGCTGGCGATGGGAGACTTCGACCGCAACGGCAAGGCGGATGTGGCGATCGGGACCCCCGGCAAGCGTCTGGACGACGACACCGAAACCGGCGCCGTCTACCTCTACAGGAGGTGAGCAACGGGTGACCTGAATCCCCCGCCTGTTCGGCGTCAACGCGAGAACGCCCCCCTCCGTCCCTCCCCCGCTTGCGGGGAGAGGTGAGGTGGGGGGTCTTCCTGATGCGCTTTCCGCGCAGCAAATAGTCTAACAGGCGGTGGATTGAGGGTGAGCTCCGGTCTTGCGACCGAAGCTCACGCCGTTATTAGTGGCCTACCGAATCTGGAGCGTCGTGCGCGCCCGGCGCGGGGCGACGTTCCGATCCAAAGGTCACGCCCACTTCTTGCCGATCTCGGCGAGGTCGGCCTGAGCAATATCCTCGGCGCTCATGATCGGGCGAAAATCCACTTCCGCCTGAAACGCGAGGAACCACGGCTCCGCCATGGCGCACATGGACTTGGCGGTGGGAAGATCGACGACGAGCAGCGCCGAACGCTTGCCCTCCTCGGTGGTGAAATACGCAGCCTCGGGCCGAATTTCCTCGAGGATCTGCTGCATCGTGGCCTGCGCCGTACCCTTGCGGATCGCGGCGTTGAAGGTCTCATTGGGAACACGCACCTGCATGAGCATTCTCATCGGAACCTCCTCTTGAGGTCGGAGACATGCGCCGGGTCGCCGTCGCAGATCTCCTTCAGGTTCCACTGGACCTGGCGGAGGACCGGCCGGCGGTCGACTCTTCAGGTTGGCGCTGTCGACAGTCTACTCGCGGTCGTGCAATCGATGGAAGGGGGGTAGGAGCGACGCCGGCGAGTCGGGTGACCGCCTCTCGGGGAGCGACAAGCTAACCGACCGCCTCGCTTTCCCATGGCATCGCCGAGTCCGCGTACAGCGTCTCCGTCCCCCCCTTTCGCTCGATAGGAGCGCGTGTTGCAGCCAGGCGCGCCAGTAGGCGTGTCGCCGTACCGGGGCCGTCAGTGCGCCCGAGCGCTGCACCAAGCACTGCCGCCCGCTCGCGAAAGGTAGATTCGGTCAGGAGTCGATTCGTCTTTTCGCGAATTTCGGCGGCCGAGGCGCGCTTGAGGTCCGCTCGCAAGCCAGCGCCGAGCCATTCGACCCGGCTCGCGTTATCCCCCTGTTCGCCGCCCACCGGCATCACCAGCAGCGGCCGACCGGCGGCCAGCGTCTCGTTCACGGTATTGTTTCCGCCATGGCTCACGACGGCATCGACTCGCGGCAAGAGGTCCACCTGGGGAACGCGGGGAAACAGCAACACGTTGGCGGGGATCGCCTGCGCCTGCAGCGCCGCGAAGGCACCGCCCGCGCTGACAATGAGCTGCACGGGCTGATTCGCGAAGGCCGCAATGATCCGGCGAAACACCTCCGGCTTGTCGTTGAACACCGTTCCGAGTGACACGTAGACTTTGGGCGTGTGGTCCGCGAGCTCATGATACGGGAAATCTCCGCCGCCGGCGCTCCGCTCTGGCAGGCACGGCCCCACGAAGAACGTGCGCGGCGGCAATGGGTCGCGCGGCACCTCGACCGGCGCCGCGGACAGCACCAGCGTCAGCCAGGACGAGCTCCAAAAGTACGGCCGTTGCACGTCCAGCGGCAGGCCGATGCGGCGACGGTCGCGCCGCAGCCCTCGGACGCAAGAGCGAAACACCGCGTCGCTCAGCCGCTGCCGGAGCTGGCGACCCGTGTCAGCCGCGCTCCCGATCGGCAGGCCACTGCCGAATGGCGGGATCTGAGGGCCTCGGTACGCCAGGCCGGCGTGGTACACGGATGCCCAGGGCATGCCGTGAAGCTCCGCGGCCAGCCCCAGGCCGGGAAACGCAAAATCCGCCACCGCGCAGTCGATCGGCCGGTCCCTCAGCAGGCCGGCGATGGCCCGCCCAAACGGCCCGGCGCCCGCAAAAAACATGCGCATCGCGAAGCTCGTCTCCGCGAACCCGGACAGGTACGGAAGGAGCGCCATGGGCAACTGACTCAGCGGAGGGCGAACGTACCGCGCGGAATATCCCCGCGCCGCAATGACGTCGCCGACCCGGCGCGGCTCGGAATACACAAACTCCACCTCATGCCCGCCCTTGACCAGTCGGTCGGCGATCGCCAGCAGCGGATTGAGATGGCCCATTCCCGACTGGGCTGCGAACACGAAAGACGACATGCACACCTCGCTTCAACAAGACATCTGGGAAAAAAGGCGCGGCCTGTGGTGATTCTCTACTGGTGAGACCGTCGATTACGCAAGGTGATGTGATCTCGTGAATCCACCGCTGCTTCGATTTGGTGTCGGCCGAATATCGGGTGATGCTCCTTTGCAACTGTCCACGCGCATTGCGCTCGCCATGGTGTAATCCACATTCCGCCGCCGCCTTCGACCTCGACCCGACAGCGCCAGCGCCTCCCGCCGTCCCACCCGCTACTGGCGGGGGAAGTGCGGTGGAGGGTCTCGCGCTGCGCCTTCCGCGCACCGTGCAGGCGAACAGGCGGCGGATTCAGGAGATCGCGGGGGAATGCGCCACGCGAGCGCGTCCAGGCGAGGCCGTGGTCGGCACTCCGGTGCCGATGCCCGCACGGCACGGAAGGAGTTGCTTGAGCCCGTTCCAGTTGCTAGCATCCGGCAGACGGCCAGCGAAACAAATGGTTCTTCGCGCGCAGTAGGATCGCCGGGAGGCAATGCGTATTCCTGCCACCGCAGGCGAGCGCACTTCTTGCAACGAAGGAATGCGACTGAACGCCATCTGACGCCGACGGTCGCGGGCGGCCGCGCCCGCATCGGGGCTGGAGACGCGACAGCGGCACGAGCCATCCACCAACACAGGAGATTTCGATGGCAGAACGCGATGAGCAAGAAACGACTGGCGCCAAAGAACCCGAGCGGGCCCCCGCACCGCCCGCGGCCGGCTCCGGCAATGCGCTCCGTATGGGGGTCCTGTTGGTCACGGCGGTCGTGGCCGTGATCGTCTTCGTGAAATTCGACAGCATCCTGAACGGCATCGCCGGGCAGGGGAGCGGGCGGGTAACGCCAGGAAGAAATTCGGGCTTTGTCCTGAAGTCCCAGCTCGGCCCCGGAAAGCTCCCGACACCGAACCCATCGAAACCAACGGCTACTCCTCGCCCCACGCGCACTCCCGTCGACGTCGACACTCCTGATGGATGTGCCATTCTGGCGCAGGCCGCACAAGGTTCAGACGCCATGGCATCCATGCAGTCTTACTACAAGGTGGACAGGCGATCGTCCGGAGAAATGAATCAATACTACGTCTATCTCGACCTCGATCGCATGTTTGGCAACACGATGAAGAGCAAGAACGGCGGAAAAAGTAGCGTCTACAAGTCTCAGCTCTGTAGCCGCTCCAAATACACCGAATCGTCCAAGGAAGACTGCGAAATATTCTGGGACGGCGTCAGCGGGAGCACTAACCAAAAAGGGCATGTTTTCGACACCAACGACTTTTGGTACTTTGGATGGGCCTTCGAGCACTCCATAAACTGGATTTGGTCGGGAATCCTCGGCTTGTTGTCCTATGATCTTAGGGACGTCTACATCAAGTTCGGCTCCGTCGATCTCGGGTTTTCAATGGGCAGCGCCATGAACATGGACATCGCCTTCAATAACAATGGGAGCACGTCCAACGCGTCATCAATCATTGACCAATGCATGTATTGGTGCAAGGACGAAAGCATAGATGCTGTATGTACGGACGAGTTTGAGGGCATGGATAGCAAGACATCCGAGCTCGGAGCATGTCTCAACTTCGAAGGCATTCAGCCACATGCTTATCTTATGGACTACTCAGACCTCAAATATTCCCGTCACGTCAACGTGAGCTCCAGCAAGACTTATGAATACGACCTGTGCGCCGAACAAGATTGCTCACAAATTCCTGGAGTTAGCTCTATCGTATTGACAGTTCCAAACGTATCCTTTGACGGTTCCGGAAAGTTCAACTACTCTTCGCGGAAATTCTCGAATGACCCCGATGCCGTAATGGAAGATTCCATGGAAGAGTCCTTTGTAAAGATGTTTCAGGAAGACATGCCGTATCAGCTAGACTGTGCCTTCGATTGCGGTGTGTATACGTCTGCGGAGCTAGATAGCGACAACGACGGCAAATCTGACATGGAGGAATGTGCTAGCTATTGCATCCAGGATACGAGCAAGAAAGGCTATCAGGATCGTAAGGACTACACACCGGAAAGCGGGATCATCAGCAACTTGAGCAAGCTTGTGGCCGCGATTCTCGTGGCCGAGGGCGCCGGGGGCCTGGAAAACGAGGACGGCGACGAATCCGTGTCCAGCACGGCGGCTCTCAAGTCGACCACCTACGGATCCAGCACCAAGACGGATGTCTGTGGAAACAAGATTACAGTGAGCGGCCTGAAGATGCTCTTCGAAAGCGAGGTCGGCTGCGATTTGACCACGATGGACTTTCCTCCAGACGTGACCCTTCCTGCGCAACAAGTTGTCCAGCAGACCAGTCTGAGCCCGGCCCTTGTTTCGAACCCCGTCTCGGTCAAGCTCGTCGATCCCGATGATGGAGTGGCCGAGTATGAATGGGCCGTCACCGACGTCAATGGCAAGGTGGTCAGTAGCGGCAAGGAAACGTTCCCGGACTCGAGCAAGGAGAAATGCGCGAGCCACACGATCGCCGCTCAGTTCGTTGGAGATGGGACGAGCAACACGCTGACGTTCAAGGCAAACGACGCCATCTCCACGTCGCTGGAGAAGGAAGCGCAGGAGGCAGCGGCCAATCATCCGCTTCTCCCGAAACAGTGGGATACGGTAGTGACGATGCCGATGCGAGCGACACTGATGTCTTGTGGCACGCATCTGGACGGCGATGCCTGGACAACCGGAAACTGCAACTATTCGCCCTACAATGGCTGCCAGCTTTGCGAGTGCAATAACGGTAAGACAACCTGCGAACCGCTCGAGGATTTCGAGTCTATCGACAACGCGGTCAAAGACGATCCCTATGCCTGGGACGCGGATTACTAAGGTGTTATAGCCGCAGTCTGTTGTCATATATGCCATCCCTTCATCTCCACCAACGCGGGATGAAGGGGGGGCCTCCACCCGGAGAGGGCCGGGAGCTTGCGATGAAGACGATTTCCATTCTCGGGAAGCTCGCGGGCGGCGCGGTGCCCGAATCGCTGCGCGCTCGCCTGCCTTACCTCGCTGGCGAGGCCGCGGTGCTCGGTCTGGTTAGCAATGCCATTGCCTTCGCGCTGGGACTGGAGCTCGCCGGAGTCGTGGCCGTGTTTCTGTGCAGCGCGGCCTTGCTCAATCGCTTCGACGAGCTGCTTGAAGAAAACCGGCGGCGCATCTACGAATCGACGATGCCGAGCGGCGCCGCGAATCGGCTAACCGTGTTCAGCGTGGTCGCGATCTTTGTCGGCGTCCTGACCGCGTCCGTCGTCATCGCCGTCGCGTCGGGCACCGACCCTGAAGCCATCGGCAAGGGGCTGCCCCTCGTGCACGCGCGACTGCTCGATGACACGATCTTCTCACCGCGCTTCCAGGACTTCTTGGGGATCGCCGCCAATAACCTGGCCGTGGTGGCCTGTGCTGGCGTGCTGGCGTTCATCTACCGGGCCTACGGCGTATTGCTCGTGCTGTGTTGGAACGCCGCCTTGTGGGGCAGCGTGCTGACTGTTCTGGTCGCGCGCTCGACCGAGCAGAGTCACCTCCCGGCGCCGCTCTTCGTTGCGGGCGCAAGCGCCGCGCTGCTCCCCCACCTCATCCTCGAGGGCGCAGCGTACGTTATCGCCGGCCTCGCCGCACTGTATGCCTCGAAAGCGTCCTTCTACTACACGCGTACCGATCCGCGCTTCCGGGCAGTGATGCGCTCGGCCCTGCACATGGTGCTTGTCGCGCTCATCCTGGTCATCGTGGGAGCGGTAGTCGAATCGACCTATGCCCCGCTGGTGATCCGGCAGCTCGCGCCGCCGCAACCCATGACTCCGTCAGGAGGGCTGTAAGCCGCCAGGCGGCGAGTCCACGCCGATGACGGACACGGAGCGACTTCCAGACCGCTTGGGACCGTATCGCATCGTCGCTTCGGTGGACCGGGGCGGGCATGGTCACGTGGTTCGCGGCGCGCACGTCGAGACCGGAAACACCGTCGCGATCAAGGTTCTGCTGTGCCACTCCGCCGTGCAGCGGCATCGTCTCAGGCGCGAAGTGTCCGCGCTCGTGCGTGCTCGCCATCCCGGCATCGTGCGCATCCTTGACCTTGGCCTGGACGAGGCCGTCCCGTGGTATGCCATGGAGCTCGTCGAGGGGGCCACGCTGCGTGCGGCGTGGCCGCCAGCCGCGGCGGGCGGTGCTCCGGCGGGGGCGCTGACCGCCCGTGAGCGCGCCGCAATCGGCTGGCTGGTAGATGTCGCCCTGGCGCTCGCGCACGTCCATGGGGAGGGATTGATTCACGGTGATCTCAAGCCCGAAAACGTCCTGATCCGTGGGGAAGGAAGAGCTGTGCTCGTCGACTTCGGGCTGACGGCGGGTTTCGAGACCCGCGACGGCGGCCAGATTCAGACCGTGGAGACGAGCGTCTCCGGAACGATCGGCTACATGGCACCGGAGCAGATAGCGGGACAGCCGCTCGATCCGCGGTGCGACCTGTATGGGCTGGGCTGCATGCTGTTTGAGCTATTGACGGGAAGCGCTCCGTTCGCCGGCATCCCTGAACGCGACCGGTTGTTGCGAGCGCGTGTGTCGCCGCCGCCGGCGGTGGGCCTCGTCAGGCAAGGCCTGCCTGCAGAGCTCGCGACGCTCGTCGACCAGCTTGTTCGGCCCGATCGCGAGGAACGGCCGGGGTACGCCCTGCGCGTCGCCACGCGGCTCGCCCCGTTTGCCACCGGTATCGCCACGTCCGAAGGAATCGCCGCGCCCACTCGGCTCTACCTGTATCCGCCGCGCTTCTGCGGCCGAGCCGCCGAGCTCGAGGTGCTGCGCCAGTGGACGCGCGACTGGCGGTCGGGACAGGTGCGGATCGGCGCGGTGACCGGGCCGAGCGGCTGCGGCAAGTCGCGACTCGTCGCCGAGTATCTCAGCCGGCTTTGCGGCGAGGACATCGAGCTCGTGGTCGACCGGTGCGTGCCAGCGGGGCCCATCAGTGCCAGAGCCGTGCCACTTCAGCCGATGACGGAGCTGCTCGAGCGGGCGCTGAGCGACGGTGACGGAGCGGGAACCGTACCGCAGCTCGCTGCGGCGGAGCGGGCGGCGCTGGCACGCATGCGCGGTCAGGGCCGGGATGCCGCGCCGGCGCTCGGGGAGGCGGCTACCGGTGCGGAGCTGCAGCGGACTGTCGGCGGCCTCTTCGATGCGCTGTGGAAGGTGGTCTGCGGGCGCGCGCGCCGCCGGCCGCTGTGCTGGATCGTCGAGGACTTGCACTGGGCGGACGAGCTCACGCTTGCCTTTCTCCGGTACTATCTGCAGCGGTCGACGCCGCCGGATCCCGGTCTGCTGCTCATCGTCACAGTCTCCCGAGAGCTGGCGCCCGCGGCGGTCAGTGAGCTCACCGGCGATGCGCGGATCACTGGGCTCACCCTTGGTCCGCTGACGGCAACCGAAATGCTCGACGCGGCGGCATCCATGCTGGCCGGTGACGCGGAGCTTGCGGCCCTGCGGGCCGATCTCGTCGCTGCGGCCGGCGGCAACCCGCTCTTCTTGACACAGATGCTCCGGGCGCTACTCGACACCCCAGAGCTCGAGCTCGACGCGTGCGACCGCTGGCGCATTACCGGCGGGGGTTCCCCGCTCGCCGCGGCGTCCCAGCTCGCGGAGCCGCTGGTGGCACTGCTCAACCGCCGGCTCGCGGCGCTGCCCGCGGACATGATGGCGGTACTGCGCACCATGGCGCTCATCGGCTGCGAGCACACGCGCGCGCTCCTCAGCGCTTCGGCCGAGATCCCCGAGCTGGAGCTATGGCCGCTCCTGCACGCGCTGGTGCAGCGGGGTCTCGCCGCGGACAGGGGAACGGAAAGCATCGCGCTGGCCCATGGCATGATCGCCGATCTCGTCGGTCGCGGCGTGCCGGTGGACGAGGGTCGCGCGATCCACCGCCGCATCGCGAACGCCTATCATCAGCGCGCCGCCGCGTCCGGGACGACGGCACAGGCGGCGGAGGGCGAGCATTGGCGGCACGCCGAGGTCTGGTCCGAGGCCGCGCGCGCTTTTTTGGAGGCAGCCCGGGCGGCGCGAAACCAGTACGCCAACGACGAAGCGGCGCGCTGCCTGGAAGCGTATCTGTCGCTGCCGCTTGCCGCCCCGGAGCGTGCTATCGGGCGCCTGGAGCTGGCGACGGGCGCGCTGTTCGCGGCCGGGCGGCTCGCCGATGCCGAGAAGGAGCTCCGGGAAGCTGGCCGCGAGGCCGGCGACGGCGCCGGTGGCGACCTCTGCTTGCGCGCGCGAATCGCCCGGGGCCTTGGTGATGTGCTGGCGACCTCAGGTCGGCTCGCCGAGGCGCGGGTCGCCTACCAAGAGGCGCTCGATTTCCTCCCGCCGACGGAACAGCCGCGGGAGCGTGCCGCAACTCTCGCGCAGCTTCTCGCGGTCCAATACGGGCGCGGGGAGCTGGACGATGCGGAGCATACGGGGCAGGAGGCGCTCGAAATGCTGCGCACGTGCACGGCGTCCGAAAGCTTGGAGGCGCGGATTTGCTCGCGCCTCGGCGCTGTCATGCTCGCGCATGGAGAGCTCGACGCGGCTGCCTCGCTCATGCGGCGGGCGGTCGAGCTGGCGGAGGCTACCGCTGACCTCGAGCGCCAGGGAGTCGCCATCAGCAACCTGGCGGCCGTGCTGCTGGAACAGGGCAACAGCGCGGATTCGCGGCGGCACTTTCAGCGCGCGCTCGATCTCCATCGCAAATCCGGGCTCCGCGGCGCCGAAGGAGAGACTCTCGGAAACCTCGGCCTGATCGCGGAGCAGGCCGGTGACGTTGCGGCCGCGCGCGACCTGTACGCGCGGTCGATCGAAGTCCTGACGGCCGCCGGAAACCGGCGTGCGGGCGCCGTCATGTCGTACAATCTGGCAATGGTCGAAATGTCCATGGGGCTCTGCGAGCTTGCCGACGAGCGTGCGTCGCGGGCGCTCTCGACCCTGCGCGAGCTCGGAGAACCCCTTTACCTGGGCCGTGTCCTGATCTTCCTTGCCAGCGCGGCGCGTCGTCGCACCGCGCCGGCGACTGAAGTCGCGCGCTATCTCGCCGAAGCCGAGCAGCTTGGCAGGACAATCGGCAATCCGCTGCTGCTGGCGATGTGCGAGATCGAGCGAGGGTACGCGGCGCTGGCAAGCGCCATGTCAGCCCGCCCGCAGATGGCCCGGGCTCGGGACTTGCTTGCGGCCGGCAATGGTATCGGGGAATACGAGGAAGCGCGCGCTCTGTGCGGCCTCGAGCGCGCTGAGCGGGTCCGGAAGCTGCCGTCCCTGCTGTACGCGGGCGAGGCCGTCGCCGAGCTTCCAGCACCTTTGCGCAAGCGGCTCATTCGCACCGGTCACATCAGCAGATGGTGGCGGAGCCGCGCCGCTGCCGAGCGACTCTTGCGGCCGTTTCGCGGTCGCGCCTGAGAGCGCCGGTGCGCCCCGGGCTCCGTCGCATCGCCGGCGCGACCACGAGCAGGGCGTACAGAAGACCACCATTCGCCGGAACCGCGGTGACGGGAATCGCCGAGCCGAGCTCCAGGACGAACGGATCGTTGATGCCTTCAGGTCGATACATGGAGACGAGCGCGCGACCCGGCCGCGCGCCGTCGCCGGGCTTCCATTCTGGACGGGCCGCGCCGCCGCCGAGCGAACAGGTGGCGGCATGGATACTGACATGGGTGCTGTCGAGAACATCCAGTCGATAGCTGCCACCCCCAGCGTCGGGCAGACAGCATCGCGTCGCGTCGCCATCGACCTCGCAGCTCAAGTCTTGCGTGCGGTCGGCGCCATCCGGCGCCACCAAGCGCAGCAACTGCAGCGGAATCCGCCCTTCCTCACCGCTCCTCTCGCTAACTCTCGCGAACGCGCGGCGACTGTACCCGCTTTCTGATCCTCCAATGCAGACCGAGGTCACCACATAATAGTGGGAAACGCCTGGCGCGGCCGAAGCATCGAGATAATTCGGCTCGGTGGTCTGCCCGTCGCCCAGCAACGCAAATCCGGTGCCCGCGCGCGTGGAACGGTAGACGCGATACCCGGCCACATCGGCTTGCGCGGATCGCGTCCAGCTCAGCTCCACGGCACCCTCAGCGGTGACTCGAGCCCGGAGATCGGCGGGCGGAGCCTGATCGGTGTGGAGCTCGAGCAGCCCGCGCCGCGACGCGGCAGCCGACCGATGAGCGCCGTCGGACGCGAGAGCATTAATGAGCGCGTTATCCGTGGACCGCGCCAGACTCGCCCACGAAGCGCCGCCATCCGTCGACGCGAAAAGCGCATCCACGCCGCCCACCAGCCAGTGGGCAGCGGCGGCCAGCGCTACGTGCCGCGATACTGGAGGCGCAAACGGCGACCATGCGCCCAGGACGCCTCCTGAGCTCGTGCTGAGGCTGCTCGAACCGACGACGGCGCCGATCGACGCCCCGGAAAACGCGATGTCCTCGAACGAGGCGCCGGGCTCGACATGGACCACCTTCCAGGTGCCGTCGTCCGCCAGCCTCGCGATCCGCCCGGCGCCGTTGGCGGCCCAGGCCTTGTCCGTATCCGTTGCCACGAGATCGCCGCCGCCCGAAAAGCCCGCCAGCGCTTCAGACCACGTGGCACCGCCGTCCGTGCTGTGCTGGATCGCGTCATCGCTGCGACACCAGCCGACGGACGCCGAGGCAAAAGCCAGACCATCCGCGCAATCCACGGCGCCGTTGCGCTCTTCAAAGCTGGCACCGCCGTCCGTCGAACGGAAGAGCGTCGCCGACTGCGCCCAGGCAAAGACGACATCCTCCACCGGCGCGCTCAGCCGCGCGACCGCGGGGACCAGCGTAGCCGGCGCCAGCACCGCCCCCAGGTTGAGCGTCAGGTCGATCCAGCTCACGCCGCCGTCGGTGCTCTTGAGCAGCGTCGTCCGCCCGGCTGCGTAGGCGATCGACTGGGACGCGAACGCGACGTCGACCATCGCCGCGGCATCGCCGGAGGCATCGGTCATCCACGTGACGCCGCCATTTGTGCTCCGCGCAATCACCCCGCCGTCACCCACGGCGAGAACAGACCCCTGGGACGGGTAGGCGACGCCGTTGAGCGGCGACCGCGGGTGGCTCTGCGCCCACGCCGTCCACGATTCCCCGCCGTCCTCCGTGCCGTAGACGGTGCCGGCCCTGCCGAGCGCCACGACGCCGCGCGTGTCGTCGAGAAAGTCGAGCCCGCCGGGCCGAACCTGCGCGAGATCGATCGGCGGTTCGAGCTCCGCGATGTCCGCCCACGTGGCGCCGCCGTCGGTCGTGCGCATGAAGGCACCGTGACCGGCGAGAATCCCGGTGGCGCCGTCGCGGAACCACAGGTCGGCCGCGGCGCCGGGATAATCCGCCCGCACGGTGGCGCTCCCCACCTGGACCCAGCTCTGCGCATCGCTCGTCGCGAAGATCAGATAAGACGAGGTGTCGCCGGTCGCGGTCGACGCATCCAGTGCCGCGGCCCACCCGTGGAGCGCGTCGAGGAAGAAAATGGCGTCGAAGGTCAGGTCCTCGTTGGCGGTCTCCGGTACCGGCAGCACCGAAGCCCCGCCGTCGGCGGTGCGATAGAGCCCTCCCAGTGCGGCGATGAGCGCGACTTGCGGGTCGAGCATCCAGACGGCGCGCATTTCGGCGGGGAGCGACGGTGCGCTCGCGGCGGTCCAGCTCCTGCCGCCATCATCAGTGAGCACCAGGGCATCGCCGGCGGCAGCAGCGACGCGATCATCGAAGGCGTGGACCGCACGCAGGTCGCCGTGGACGCCGCTCACCTGCTCTTGCCAGCTCGTGCCACCATCGGAGGTGTGGAGGATCAAGGCGTCCGAGGTCGAATCGGTGAAGTCGGGGCCATCCCAGGGGCTGACGCCGGCACCTGTGATCCACCCGTTGAGCCCGTCCGGCGCGAAACGGACGCCGCGCAAATTGGCGGGCAGATCCGACACGCGCTGAACCGACCACGGCGCCGCGCTCCAGGATGCCTGGTCCCGCGACCAGGCGCCGCTCGCCCGGCCGGCAGCGCCAAGCGCGAGCACCAGCGCGAACGCACGGACAATGGGGAATCGGTCATTCATCGCGGAGCCCATCCGAAATCACGCCAACGATCAGACCGGCGCTCCCAAAATGGCGTCGGCGTCCAGGCCGAGGATGTCCTTCAGCACGATGTAGACTATGCATCCAGCTCCCTTGGTCACCTGAACGGCGCCTTCGTGGCAATTGAGCTGGCAGGCGCCGCACTCGATACAGCGCTCCTCCGCGACGAGCCGCGCCTTGCGCTCCTCCATCGCGAGAACGCCATGGGGACAAACCTTGACGCAGGCTCCACAACCATTGCACGCCGCTGGCCGCAGCTCGATCATTGTGCCACACCTCCGGCAAGGTAGAGTATGAAGCTAGCCACGTAAAGCAGGACGTTGAGCGGTAGAAATCGGGCGATTTCGGCGCGCACGCGCGTGTAGTTGCTGACCGCCGAATTGCCGGTGTACGACAGACCAATGAACAGACTCGTGGCGAAGATGAAGGCGGCGGCAGCCGGCAGTGGAGGTCGAAGCGCCGGCGAGAAAAGCGCAGAGACGAGCAGCGCCAGGCAGGCTGCGCTCGCCAGCCACAGGCCCTTGATCGCGAACCGCCTGCCCGGGAGTCGCGGGAAGAACACGGGATACGCGGTGGCCAGGGCGGCGGTGAGAGGCAATACCCACAACGGCGCGGCGATCCCCCAGATCGCCTCGATACCGATCAGGGCCACCACGAGCCACAGGTTATACGCCACGTATTGCATGAGGCCGGGTAGCCAGGTAAACAGCCGCGACTGCAGCCCGAAGAGCACGCGTTGGTCATCACAGTCGCGGTACGGAGGTGACTCCAGGTAGGCGGGCAGGTCCTTGGCGAGGATGGGGCCGATGATCGGCTTGATATGCTCCTGCCGAAGCGCGCGAATATCTACTCCGGCGAGTCCCAGTTTGGGCAGGATCAGATCGAGGAATCTGTGGGTCGTCAGGAGCTCTCGCGGATATCGCTCCAGCTCCGTCAGGATCGCGGCATTGGAGAAACGCCCCTTGCTGCCAGCGCACCACACGTTGATGCCATCCGTGTCGACGACGAGCAGCCGGACGCGAATGGCTCTCAGGTTGCGGAGAAGCAGGAACACGGTGAGCTGGCAATTTGCCGTCACGAGCAGCGGGTCATCCCGGCAGTATCGGTCGCCCGTAAAGTAGAGGCCCGGAGTGACCAGATAGGTGCGCTTGAAGGCGTCCAGCCAACTGATGAAGGCGCGGACGTACCAGGTCCAGTCGAGCGCGAGGGGAAGCGGCTCCGCCGCGCCGGCCGAAGCCGCGGCAAGCCGGTTCGGATGAGCGCGGCCATACGTTTTTCGCACGCCTCGTGAGGCAATCAACAGGAGCGCGCCCGCGGCGAGCCACGGCGCGTACTTCGCGAGCACCTCGTTTTCGAGCAGTGGCCCCGCGCTCGCCATACACACGAGAAGCGCAATCTGAAGTCGAAACAACCACGCCTTCATGATGATACCGTTCCTAGAAAGGTAGACAAACGTGGACATCGTTGATAGCCACGCTGTTTTCTTCGCCGGGCGAACAGCTTTCCCGACTTGCGGCCGGAATTCCACCGGCTTTTCGGAGATTGCCGCCAAGACCGGCCTTACTTCCCTTGGGCGAAGCAGGTACAGCCAAGCGTGTTGCTTTCGCTCTACTCCGAGCGCGTTCCTGACGCCGCCGAGCCAAGAAACGCCCCCACCAGCGCCATACTTTCTCCGAACGGATCCTTGCAGGTCCTACGGAGGCGACACGGCGCTTGGGCGTTTCTCGAAGAAGCAAACCGCGACGCGCAATGGCCAGCGCTGCCGCGGTGTGAACGCTGATACCAAGTGCTTGCTGCCAATTCGCTTCGCCGATGATGCTCGTGAAGGCGGGATTGACCGCGATCACTTCCACACCGGCTTTTTGCGCTCGCGAATGCAGCATAAGGTCGAATGTTCGATAGGCAAACGATGACAGTTTGCGCGACTGTTTCGGATTCATCTCACGAAGACGAGCCTTTTTCTTGGCGAAATCGAGCGCCTCGATCACGAGAGGCTTGCTTGCATCAAAAGCGATTTGCACAATCCGCGCACATACCTCCCCAATTTGCGCCAGAACCTGTTGGCTGCGCCTGCCCCACAACACCAGGGACATCGCGGTCAAGAAGGCCGGGTTGCCGAAGCGATCGGTCTCGGCTATCGCCACGTGATCCGCGTTGAGATCCACCCCGATCGCGCCAGCTTGCCAATGTGTCACCAAGGGAAGGTCGATTCGTTCGGTCGAAGCATGGACGTACCAGCGGTCCTTCTTGCCCCGACAAATCCTGTAGCTGATGGCTTGGCCACTTCGTAGTGCCGCGACAAGCTGCTCTCGACCATAGGAAAACCTGACAGGTAGCGACAGGTAGGTACCGCCAAGCTCCCCGACCAACGCGGGTGGGATCCGCAGGCGTAAGCTACTCAGGTCTTGGTTGATGACGCAAGTCTGATTGCCCGCCGTTTCTCCCTTGGATCCAAGACAGAAGAAGCCACCACCGCGAACCTGTCGCCAACGCACGCGCCATGCCCGGTGAGAAGCAAGGCGGTTTTGCTTCAGGTGGTTTTGGGCGCCAAAAAGCTTTCTGCCACCAAAACAAAACCGGACCTTGCCTGTTGCCAGGTCCTGCTTGGCCATCGCCAATCGCGACTGCAGCATCGCCAAACGACGCTTTTTCTGATGGAGCGTAAACCGTAAGCTTCGGCAGCGCTTCAGATCTCGATCAGGTTTTCTTTGTTCATCACCAAGCGTCTTCTCGAGATCAGCGACCTTTCGCTTCAAACAGGCGATTCGATTCTGGAGATCCTCTATGCGTCCTTTGAGTCCCTCGCGATAGCCGGTGACCATCCCGTCAACGCTGATGCGGATTGCATTGAATTGCCGCGCGGTAATGCCGTAAAGTTCGATATAGGCCTTCTTTAGTGCCTTGACCTCTCTGCCACGGACATACCGGTCGACAAAGTACAGACGCTCCAATCGCGAGAGGTATTTCGCGATTATCTCTAGTTTTGAATCCAGCGTAGGATCCAGAATGCGGCTGCTAGTCGTTGTTTGCATGCACGCAGGCTCTCCTGGGATTCCGTCAAGTGCAGCAGGGTACGATCATACCATCGGAAGGCCATGTGTCAAGTGACGAGCTCGACTCGACCAAGCAGTGGGTCTCAATCCTCAATCCGTGAGATCCGGCTTTCGCGGAGGGCATGATGTCCAGGCGCAAAGTCCACTAATGTCTACGTAAGTTCACCGTTTCCCCGAGCTGCTCCGAACCCTGCGACCTGAGACATGTCCGTTGCCACGGTCACGTACATACACCGGCGCGGGCCGTGCCGCAGGAAGCCATCGGCGCCCGTCGCCTGGGAAACACTATAACACGGCTCGGCGTCGCGGGGCACGCCAGCCCGCGTCGAACGTGCGCGTCACGAGCGCTCGGCCGGGGCGTCGGCGGGCTCTTGCGGCGCCAGGCCGCCGAATGCCTCTGGGAGGCCGCGAGGTGGCAGGAACACGAGCGTATTGCCCGATTGTTTCGCCACCTCCTCGATCGAGCGGAGCTCGCGCAGGTGCAGAACCGCCGAGCTCTAGCGAATGAAGGGCGCGGTGTTCGCCTGAGTGCGCGCCAGCGAATATCGCTCGTGCGGGTGGAACGGGCAAGGGGCGGTGAATCGGGCATGCCTTGATCCACCGGCCAAAGGCAATCGATGCGATGGCTGAGCGGTAATCTGGGGTTCCGTCTTCACCAGCGCCGTACGGTCAGGGCTGAAGCGCGACCAGAGGCAGGCCGGCGACGCGGGGACAGAGGGGGCCGCGACGAGACGCTTGTACGCTGGTCGGCTCGTCTGGACGAGCTCGCAGCCTGAGCAGATGCGGGCGGACGGATTCGATGCCCCGCTGTGGGAACCGAGTAGAGCGGCCAGAAAATCAGGAGGAGCAGGTTATATGCGGATGATGCGCCCGAGCTCGAGGCGGGTCTTGGCGAAGTCCAGGAGCAAGCCATGCCGCCGTCCCCGCGCCTCGAGGTAGCATTCCACCGTGCCGAGGTGGAGGGGGCTGGAAGTCGCGCGCACACTCGACGCTGGACAACCCTGTATCCGCTTGATCATAGTGCGGATATCGGTAGATTATATAATGATGTCGATATTGCATTTCGCATCTCCCTATTGACACGGCAGCGAAAATATGCTACTATATGCATGTCATATAGACCGTTTCCCCATGTATACAAGGATCCAAGATGGTCGCGATGCTAGCATCCGGTGTTCTTCCTTATACATACGAGGAGGAAGGAACCTCGAGCGGAATGACTGCTCTGGCAGGTCTGCCTGCCTACCTCG
>JACPHN010000195.1 GCA_016188575.1 Candidatus Schekmanbacteria bacterium | reverse complement strand
CACTGATCCGCCGCCTGCCCGGCGGCGGTGAGCCAGCGGGTGACGGGGTCGCCGTCGAGTGCGCGCTCGGCGGTGTAGCCGGGCCGCTCGCTCGAGCGCGCCGGCGGCGCCGATCCGAAACGCCACCGGCGCTCCGGGCGCCGCGCTCTCGACCTCCAGCGTGTCCGCGATATCGCCCGGCACATCGAGAGAATAGATGCCTGGCCGTCGACCATGCGCACCGCGCTCCGCGCCAGCTCGCGGCCCGCGACCCACGCGCTCACCGGCACGCCGGCGGGGACGGTGCCGCCGTTTACGCTCACAGCACCATAGAACCCGGCGGCCAGCGGCGGCGGGGTGCTCGCGCCCGCGCCCACGACTGGCGCGAACAGCGCACCGGCCAGGATCAGCGCTGCGTCGACTAGCCGGAGCCACGGCCGCGATCAGTGATTCGCCTCGCGGCGGCGCCGCTCGATGGCAAAAATTTCACCCGCGGAGGCGCGACACTCCTTATGGCAACGCTGACAGACGGAACGGCTGTGCATGGTGGTCCTCCGGAGGGGGTGTCGGGGTGAACGCGCGCGCAAAAGCGACAACCATCGGCCGCGGGCACAAGGCGGCCCTGCGGCCGGATTGTCGGAAGACGGCGGGAGGGGCGGCATCGCCCGAATATGCGGCGATAAGGCCGCGGCCAGGCGCTAGCGAGCGCGGAAGGAAGGCAAGATCCGTACCGCGGTCAAGCGACCCGCGGAAACCGCGCAGCACTGGCCACCGGTCTTGACTTGCCAACGTCATCTCGAACGCTCGCGCCTGGGTATTTCGCCCACCGCCGACGGCACGCGGCCGCGACGGACCCGCGGGCGAAGCGGCGCGATTCCTCGCGCCCCACGCTCAGGATCGCACGCGCGTACGACCGCGTCACGGTGAAACCGGATGAAGCCGCGGCGCAAGCAAACCTTGCACCCCCGCCGAGGTCGTCAGACGGCGCCCGGACCGCGCAGCCATCGCCTTTCGCCCCCATCCGCCGCGCTCCCCGCCGCGCTCCCCGCAAGCAAACCTTGCACCCCCCTCAATCTACCGACCTCTTCGACGTCGGCGTGACTATGCCCCGCGCCGTCCCTCCCCCCCCGCGCGTGAAGGAGGCGCGGTGGGAGGATGTTCGCGATGCGCTTTCCGCGCAGCTTGCAGGCGAAGAGGCGGTAAATCCAGGCCGCGGCCCCGCGCACGGTGGCGTATTCCTCCATGAAGCGCCCAAGCGCCGCCTCACGCTCCGGAGTCAGGAACCTCCAGGTGCCCTCCACACTCGGGAGCTCAAGACTCTCATTCTCGCACCCGAGCACTGTCGCACTGACCTGCGACAGCCCGGGACGGCACCTCGGGCACACGAAAACCGCCGCTTCGCCCACCCGCAGCTCAGTCACTCCGTTGCGCCCTTGCCTCGTCAGCTCCGCCACCGCGCACCTCCGCTGCAACGCAGTCGAGCGCCGCGACACACACCCAGAAATCCGCGGCGCCTTCCGACTGAAACCATACCGCTGTCAGGCTGTACACGCAAAAGACGAAAAGCGAGCTGAGGGCCGCCAGGCCAATCGCCTCGTGTGGCGGCCGCAGCGTTCGCCTCCGCACCGCCTCCGCGACGATGCGAATCCGACGCAACACGCACCAACCGAGCCATACATTGGGCAGGCTTCCGATCAGGCCCGCCTCCACCGCGATCTCGAGGTACAGGTTGTGGCAGTTGGACAGTCGCTTTTCGGTCGCGATGGGGGATCGATACTGAGGATACAGGAGCTCGAAGTTGCGCCATCCGTAGCCGATTCCGAGCGCCGGATGGTCGCGGAGCATGGCAAGGGTGCTTCCCCAGATGAGATGCCGCTCGCCACTGACGTGCCGGCTCTGGAGAAGATCACCGAAGGATCTCATCCGCTGCCCGACGAAACCCGGCGCGCTGACGAGGCCCAGGAAAAACACCGCCGCCACGACCACCGTTATCCCCCGCCGGCGCCACCAGAAGAGCAGACCTACCGCGAACGGCACGGCGACATAGATGCTGCGGGTGAACGTGAACAGGGTGAAGAGATAGCACACGCCGAATCCGGTGAGGCCGAGAATACGCAGCCATGGCCGCGGCGCCAGCGCGCCGAGAACGACCAACAGGGGCGCCCAGCGTCCGATGTAGAGCGCCGCTCTCCCGTAGGAGTGGAACATGAGGCTGGCGCGCGGTCCGGTATAGCGGTCAACATCGACCTGCGTCCCGGTCTGGTACCCCACGAGCCCGACGACGGCGAGGGCGGAAACCGTGACTGCCAGCACCACGAGAAAGCGGTAGAAGTCGCGGGGTCGAGCAAAGCGGAGGAGAATGAGAAAGATCGCGATGTGCTCACCGAGCTGGTGCGACCAGAAGCGAAAGGACCACGCCGGCTGCGCCGATACGCCGACCCCGGCCAGGGAAACGACCACCACCGCGAGGACGCTCGCGACCAGGTCGCGCGCGTGGCGCGGCAGCGCCTGACCGCGCTCCGCCCACAGGGCATACGTTGCGGCCGCACAAGCGACGCCGAACGCGACCGACCGGATTATGGCCAGGCCGTACGGGGGTTCGAGCAAGACGCACAGGAAGCTCGCCGTAACTGCGATCGCCCTGGCTCGCGCGCACCACGGAGCTGTTGTCCGCGCCGCCGCGGCGCATTGCGGCGCCTGGCCGCTCATGGCGCCGGCGCTCGTGCCGCCGAAGCCGCCTCGGCCACCGGCCTCCGCCGATCGACCGGCGCCACACCCGCATGGACGAGGCCCAGTGTCACCCAGAAAGAAGCCAGCCAGCTCGAGTCAGTCATCTGCGAGCACAAGAAGAGCATCGCCACGGCCGCAAGCTGCTCGACCGCGTATCGCCTGTCCAGCGCATCGCAGGCGCACCGCAGTCGCTTCGCCAGGTGCATGCCGGTCGCCACGAAAAACCCGAGGATCAGCAGCAGCCCGGCGACGCCGGTATCCACGAGGAGGTGGACCTCGAGGTTTCCGGTCCAGGCCAGCCTGTTGTCTTCCTCGCCCGCGAGCCGCTCCATCGCCCCGTGGCCGGCGCCGAAAAGCGGGCGGCGCTGCCACTCGGCCAGGGCGCGATCGAAGCGCCGAAAACGCACGCCGAGGTTCTGATCGTCCTCAAGGCGGACCAGGGAGGTAACCCGTCCTGCGAGCCCGGTGCGGAAGTCGGAGGGCCGCTGCGCCTGCAGACTGGGCACAACCAATGCCACTCCGGCGGCGAGCGCCACGCCCGAGAGTGCCAGACGCGCGGCTCGCAAGCGCCTCCTGGCCCGATCCACGGGTGCGATCACCCACGCGCCTGCCGCAAGCGGTGGAAAGGCGAGCCACGCCGCACGCGTCATGCTCGCGGCCAGCGCGACCCCGGACACGAGCAGGCCGAGCGCGGCGAGCGCACGCCCACGCACGCCGAGCTCACCATCGGTCAGCCGCAGCAGCAGCGCTATCCCCACCGCCGCCGCCAGGCTCCCGAGGAGATTTGGCTCGAGCAGCGTCCCCTGGGCATTGACGTAGTCAAGCGTCGCTTCGTGCGTGACCCCGAAATCCGTTCCCAGGAGCTCGTGGGAGGCCATCGCGATCACACCGCCTGCCGACGCCAGCGCGCCGCACCACACGTAGCTGTCCCAGCCGCGCCTCGCCGCTTGGCCGGACGGCAGCAGCAAGGGCAGCGCGAAAACGGGCACGGTCGTCATCGCCAACCGCACCAGATGCTGTGCGGCGCGGTTCGTCCCCGACTCGCCGAGGGCCGAAAGCATGCCGAGCGAAAGCCAGGCTCCGACCAGCAGGGTCACCCGGGGAATGCGCAGCCCCTGAGCGCGAAGTAGCAGGTGCCCGGCCACCAGCAGCCCGGCGACCTGCTCCGGCCGCATCGTCATCTCCCCGACAGCGATGCCGATGCCCGACAGAAACGCCGCGCCGATCAGGAGCAGCGCCGCAAACCGCGGGGCGGTGGCGAGCACGGCGAGCGCTCCAAGACCGGCGACCGCGGTGGCGACCAGAACCTTGCTCAGCATGGCCGCGGCAGCAAGGCTTCGGTGGGCAGGCGCAGAGCGTATCGCACCAGCGCGAGATAGCTTGGGCCGGTGACCGCCAGGGTCAGCGCCACGCGCAAGAAGGGCCCGCCTGGAGCAAGGCGTTCGACCAGGTATGCCTCGTAGCCGACGAGCGCGCACACGCAACCAAGACGCACGAGCTGGGTCCCGAGCGCCAGCCGCTTATCGACGCGGGCGAGGGTGACCGACAGGCCGGCGGCAGCGACACACCAGGCCGCAGTCCGCGCCGCCGCCAGACCCTGGATGCCAAACCGAGACAGCAGCGGCGCCAGCACCAGGTAAGTGACCATTGCCGCCACTTGCGCGGCGACGAGCCCGCGGAGCCGCTGTGTCGCCAACGCAATCTTGGTGCCATACTCGACGAGGCCCGCCGCGATGACCGTCGGTGCGAACGTCGCCAGCACGATCCCCAATACCTCCTGCTCCGCCGGGCCGAATTTTCCGTGCCCGAAGGTCAGCGCCGCGATCGGCCCTGCCGCCCCTGCCGCAACTGCAGCGCCGTACCCGAGCAACACGAGAATCCACTTCGCGCTACTTGCCACCTCCTGAGCCGCGCCCGCGCCGAGCTCACGACCCTGCCGTTCGAGCGCATTGACCAGACGCGGCAACGCAACGGAGGCGATGGGAATCGCAACGAGCTTCGCCGGAAACTGCGCGAGCTTGCTGCCGAAGAAGAGCAGCGACACGCTTCCAGCCGACGACCACGAGGCGATAAAGCGCTCTGCCAGCTCAATGGCGCCGCCGGCAGCCAGAGCGATCGCCAGCAGCGCCATTCTACCACCCGGCAAGTGCTGCTGCGCGGCCGTGAGCGGCACGGCCGGCCGAATAGTGACCGGCAGGCCGGAGCCGCGAAGGCCGGAGGCGTTGACCCCGAGCGACACCAGCGCTCCACAAACCAGGCCCCAGGACGCCGCGCTTACGCCCAAGGCGTTTCCTGCCACCAGCACCCACAACACGGAAGCTACATTGCCCAATAGCACCGCTACCACGGGCCTGCGGTAGGCGCCGGTCGCCGTGAGAACGCCGTTGAGCATCAGGGACAGCGACGCAAGCAGGCCAAAGAGCAGAAGAATGCGAAGCTGGGTTGCCATGGCGCTCGCGTGCTGGCCGGAAAAGCCGGGGGCGAGAAGCCCGGCGAGAGGTTCGGCGAGCGCTTCGGCGAGGCCTACCAGGGCGCCGCCGCCAAGCAACGTGATGGCGAGCGCGCGGCGAACGGCGCGCGCCGCATCCGCTTGCTCATCGCGCGCGACCAGCGCCGCGAGATGCGCGGTGATGGGCGGGACGAGCGCACCGGCGACGACGACGTGGGAGGCGACGAAGGGCACGGCGAGCGCCGCGAAATAGACGTCGGTCGCCTTGCTTGCACCGAAAAAGGCACCGATGACCACTTCTCGGAGAAAGCCGACAAACGCGGCGGCCGTGCTCAGGCCGATGAGCCCGACAAACAGACTCGGGCGCGGCGCGGCGGGCTCAGACGGGTTGGCCGGGCGCAGACCAGCCGGCTCCTGGGGCGCTCCGCTCGTCCCCGTCGTCCTACTCCCGCAGCTCACGAACGGTTCGCCGATCCACGGACCTCTTCGACGCGGCCCGGATCGAGGGGGGAGGCGGCGAGCGCCGGCGGCGATGCGGCTCTTCCCGTGCTCGTTCCCCGCCCGCCAGGGGTCGACAACACGTAGAGGCCCGCGCAGGCCCCGGCGATAACCGCTGCGGCCATGGCCGTCAGCAACGGCGGCGGCGAGCTCGGGCTGCTCGGCGGCGTTGCCGCGTGGATGGGGATGAGCTCGAATGCCTTTGTAGCCGTCTCCAGAGGCGCCAGGCCCCGCCGCTTCTGAATCTCCCACAACGCCATCGTGGCGCCTTCAAAGCTTTTCTGAAGGAGCTCCAGCTCGAGCTCCACCCTGGCGATCGCAGCCTCCCGCGCCGTCGCTTCGCGGGAAGCCGCTTGCCGCAGCCGCCGCGATTCGGCAAGCGCCGCAGTGGCCCCCGCCTCTTCCGCGGTGGCCTCAGCCACGCCGCGCCGCGCCAGGTCGTGGACCGGATCAGCCTCTTCGTGGACAACCGCGGCACCCGCGCCGGCGTCAACTCCCGCGCGGTCGATCGCCGCAAGCGTGCTCGCCGAATCGGCCACGGCGCTCCGCAGCGTGCGCAACGCGGGCTGCTCCGCCATCACCTTCGCAAACGTCGCACGGCGGCTGCGAGCCTCGGCGAGGCGCAGGGCGTGGCGCTGCTCCTCTTGCTCCACCTGGGAGATCACAGCGTGAGTCGAGCGCATTTCGGCCTTCAACCACTCGATGTTGGCGCGCTCGCGCACCTCCCGGAGCCGCGCCTCCAGCTCGTCGGCGCGTTGCCGAGCGGTCGCGTATGCCGCCTCGCTCAGCTCCAGAACGCTCTTGGCGAGCGCCTCGTTGATCTTGCGGTTCGCGTCCACGGCGCCGCCGACGATGCAGTTGACGAAGTCCGACGCGGCCTGGGCCGTCGCTGCTTCATAGGAGACCTCGAGCACGCGCGTGTGCTCCGGCATCTTGATCTCGAGGCCGCGCGCCACCGCGTCGAGGTCGAGCGGAGCCGGCGCCGCGCCACGCAGAATATCCAGACACGGACCACAGACGTCCGGCGCCGAGAACAGCGGTCGATACGACCGAATCGGAGTCAGGTTGAAATCGACGGCGTTGTATGAACCCGCGATTCGCGGCTCGACCACCAGGATCCAGCTACTGGCGCGATAGCGGTATGGCCGCATGCGCGCGGCCAGCAGGCCGAGGACGCCGCCGCAAATAGCGACCGCCACGATCAGCAGCCAGGATTCGCGAAGCGCCACGAGCAAGGAGACGACCTCGCCGCGGCCCAATTGATGCTCATGTACCTGTGCCAGGATTTGCCTCAGATTATTGAGAAGAAGCCTTGCATGGCCGTCGCGAAGAAACATCCTCGGTGCACCGCCGTTTCCCGGCGCTCGCCGGTCTCCGAAGCAGGAAGACGGGCGGGCGACACGAGGTGGCCGCTGGCTTGCAGAATCCGTCGGCCGTGCAGGAGAAGCGCGCCGGCACCAAGTGCACGGAAGATATGGCAACGCGCGCGGCGTGTCAAGGAAATCGGCGTCGACCGAATCTGCTTTACACCTTGCGCCGCCAACCGCCGGCTGGAAGCCGGCTCCACAGTTTGGAGGAGCTTGACAGTGGGGCCGGCTTCCAGCCGGCCGCGATTATCCCCAGCCCGGCATTGGGGCGCGGTGAATCGCGCCTCTGCTCACCGCAGGCTCTGCCAGGAAGAAAGGTAAAGGACGAAACCCGACATTCGGCCGACGCCGAAAAACCTACCCGTGAAAGAGGTGAGGTGGGCGTCTTCGTGATGCGCATTCCGCGCGGCGTGCAGGAGACCGGAAGGTGGACTCAGGTCGGCATCGGCGGGGTTGCCAGGTCCGGTGGCATCGGCTATAGAAGGGGTCTCTTGAATCGGCGACCGCGATTACTGGCCATCAAACGGGACGGAGCAAAGAGCCCTTTCGCCGGCGAGCGGAGTCCACACCATGAGCATGACAGCGCCACCGGAAGAAATCGAGGCACTCCTTTACGTGATTCTCAATGATGCCGACGGCGACGACGAGCAGTTGCGCGCGCTGCGGCAGGCGTTCAGGGAGAACGTGTCCCTCCCAGCCGACGCCTTGGTGATCGCTGAGCCGGTAGCGGTGGTCGAAATCGGTTACGACGGCAACAGGCGACGCGGGCTGACGGCCCGGTGTGCGCGCCAAGATGGCAGCGAGCACGTGGTAGCCGCGTCCGAGGTCTGCTTCGCCGATGGTTCGGAGGGCGCCCGATACGTCGCCGCCTACCGAAGGTGGCTGAGCCTCGAGCCGGCACCGGCCGCCATGGCGGACCCAAAAGGCCGCCCGCGCCGCCACAAGGTGGCCGCGAACGAGCTCGACCTGGACACCCCGATCGAGCTCGTCGTGCTGGCGCCCAAGGAGAGAGCGGCCCGGTGTCGCATCCTCGGGTCGGAGCGCGAGATCACGCTGCGCTCGGGTGACGTATGGAATATGGTGCCGGGAGAGATCATTACGGTCCGCGCCCGAAAACAGTGGTGTTACGCCGGCCACCCATACCTGTCGGGCGACGTGGAGAGCCATCGCCTCGACGTGGAGGCGCTCGGCCTCCTGCCCCTGAAGCTTCGGGACGAATGGCAGTGCGATCCGAGCGAGGAGTACTGGGGAGGGGAAGGCGAGCCGCGCGCAGAGTGGGCGACGCCTATCGTCGCTGCTGGGCCACGCTCGTCCTTCGAGATGGAGCAGGTCCACCCTGGCGCCGACCCCGTGGACTGGGTCAGCGATCCGGTGCTCGAGGCGAGCGAGCTGCACGCAGCCGGCGACCGGCTAGGTGCACGGAAGCTCCTTGTCGAGATGCTGGCGGTCGACCTCCGCTGTCTCGGCGCGCATGCGCACCTCGGCAATCTTGACTTCGACCAACATCCCGAGGATGCCATGCGCCACTACGAAGCGGGCGTGCGCATTGGCGAGCTCTCCCTCGGCTACGACTTCGGAGGCGTTCTTCCCTGGGGCCGTATCGACAATCGCCCATTCCTTCGCTGCATGCACGGCCTCGGGCTCTGTTTCTGGCGCCTTGGCCGCCGAGAAGAGGCCACGGCGCTGTTCAAACGGATGCTCTGGCTCAACCCAACGGACAATCAGGGTATCCGTTTCCTGCTCGCCCAAGTCCGCGCGGGCGAGCGGTGGGAGAACCTCCATGGCAAAGGGTGAGGCGGCGCGGATGGTGCTGCTTCGATGAGAGCCTTCTCGTTGGCGTAAGCTGCGCGGGCAAGACCACGATCGGGTCCATCGCGGCCGGCCCGCCGGGTACCTCCTCTTCTGGCCTGGACGCCGAGGTCGAGAGGTGGCACGGTGGATACGCTCACCGTTTGCCCTTGCGAGACTTCTTCCGCTGCTGCTTGGAGGCGGCTCGCGCGGCCTTTCGTTTGACCTTGGCGCGTGCCGCCTGCTTCGCGCTCAGCGACCGATGCTCCGTGAAGCTCTGGTCATGGGAACCGCCGGTCGGGATGAGCGGTCGCTTGAGCGACTGCTCCGGGGCGATCGGCTGGAGAGCGATGATCGGTTCGTCCTCCGGTCCCGGCTGGCACCGAGGTGGGCCAGGATCCCTTTCCACCGCCCCAGCTCTCGCCACGAGACGCTGTGAGCTGCGTAGGCCTCGCGCAGGAGCGGCAGGATTCCCGTCGTCCGGCGCTGGAGCAGGAACTCCGCGAGCGTCGTGTTGAGCACCATCGGATTGTGCGCGTACCGCCCGAGCGTCTCGACCAAGATGTCCTGCACGGTCGCGGCGGTCTCCTCGTGCTTCACCGCGATCGTGGCCAGCGTGTTCGCGGCAACGCTGCGAACATCCGAGGAGTAGCGACCGTCCCGCATGGCGTCCCGCAATCGGGGAATGGCGGGAGCACCGATGAGCTCGAGGGCATCGGAGAGCTCGATCTCCCTTGTCTTGTCATAGGCGTTCAGGAGTGGGACCAGCCCCGCGACCGCCTCACCCGCCTCGAGTTGCACGAGGAGCCTCACCGCATGTGTCGGCGCGTCGGCCTCCACCTGATCTGCCGGCTCCAGCGCGAGTCGCCGGTCGCGCGCCATTTCGGCAAGCGCGGGAGCATCCTCCCGAGTGACGGGGAAGGTCGCGTAGAAGTCCTCGGGTAGCTCGTCGGGGTCGCCGAGAGTGAGCAGGCGATCCAGCGGCCACGGGTAGGGAGCACCCCGGTCGAGAAGCAGCCCCCCGTCGAAGGCTGGTTCCGGGGTCACGTCCTCGACCGCTGGTTCATCCCGCATGGTCGGGGCCAGCGTTTCCGCCTCGCCTTCGCGCTCCTCCTCCGCCTCCCGGCCGTACGAATGATACTGCTTGAGCGGCGAATCCGGCACCTTGACGATATGGAGCTCGACCGGAGATGACACGACATCGGTTGCCATGCCCAGGACTTCGACGGTAAAGCAATGCTCGTCGCCGTAGTCGAAAAGATAGAGGAAACGGGTGCCGGGCGCGAGTCGCAGGGACCCCAGCGAGGTCTCGCAGGCAAGTCCGGCGATGGGGCGCCGTGGACCGAAAAACGGCGGCTCCGGCAACCTCGCGGCATATTCCGTGGTGTAATCCCAGCACTCCCCGGAGCGAAAGAACGCGTAGAGGTGGTTCGAGTCCCAGCAGAAGGCATGCTGGATCAGGTTGTGAATTTCCTCCAGCGCGGTATCGCCGGGGGCTTCGAGGATCGCAGGATCGTCCGGATCCTCGATGTGCGCGACGGATAGCTTGAAAAGGTCGGTCATTGCCCTGCAGAAATGAAGACGTTATGGCGGCCGATCCCGGCAACAGATCCCGCTTTCGACGCCATCATCAAAGCGGAGGGGGAGGGATTCGAACCCCCGGACCCTCGCGGGTCAACGGTTTTCAAGACCGCCGCCATAGGCCACTCGGCCACCCCTCCTTGCTGTCGCGACGAGAGTTTACTACCGCCGAACCCGGCAAGCAACGGCGGCTCCACGCACCGGAGCCGCGCACCCGCCCTCCTCCGTGTAGCGCTGCAGCGCTGCTGCTATACTCCTGCCGCGGCGTTCGCACTTTGTTGTTGATGCTCTCGAGGCGCTGATGATGAATCTCACCATGCGACAAAAGCTCCTGGTTCCCGCCCTGATTCTTCCGGCAATCATCGTTCTCATCTTCTGCAGCACGCTATACGTCAGTCATTACCGCAAGGACGCCCAGCTCCTCGGCGTCGGTCAGGCGGTCGAGCTGTGCCAGCTCATGATCCACCAGCTCCTTGTCCTCAGCGGCGGCGATCTGCTCGCCGATGGCGATGCCGCGGGGCGCGGACGCCGCTTGCGCCAGAGCGCCGATACCTTCGACAAGCTTGTCGAGGTGCTCGCCAAGGGCGGCACGCTGCCCGCCGGGCTCGGATCGCTCGGCGAGCAGCGCCCGAACATCCTGGTACGCGCCGAAGAGCCGGCCCGCGCCCAGATCGAGCACGTGGTATCGACGTGGAAAGCCCTCAAGACCCCACTGCTCGCAGTAGCCAACGACCCGGCGGCGAAGCGCTTCGACCTCGACGCGGTGCGGCAACAACAGGACGAGCTGAGAGCGCGGCTCGACGCCGTCGCCACGACCCTCGGAAAGCAGCGGGAAACCATGTACGTGCAGCTTTTCTACTTGCAGGCGGCCGGCGTGCTCGGCGGGCTCAGCGCCACCGCGTTGTTGATCGTCGCCATCATCAGCGTTACGAAGACGCTCGGCGACGTGATCAGCGGGCTTCAGAAAGGAGCACGTCAGGTCAGGGAGGTCGCCGAGCAGGTGTCCAGAGCCAGCCAGGAGCTCGCAGGCGGCGCCAGCGACCAGGCGGCAACTCTCGAACAAACCGCCGCGTCTCTGGTGCAAGTCGGCACGGTCACCAGCCACACGGCCAGCGCCGCGCAGCGCGTGAGCGAGATGGCGAGCGCGGCGAACCACGAGGCCAACCGCGGACACGAGTCCATGCGGCGCCTGTCGGAGGCCATGACCAAGATCAGAGCTGCCGCCGACGAGACCGCTCGTATTGTCCGCACCATCGACGAGATCGCCTTTCAGACTAACTTGCTCGCGCTGAATGCCGCGGTCGAGGCGGCGCGGGCCGGAGAAGCAGGAAAAGGCTTCGCGGTCGTTGCCGAAGAAGTCCGCGGCCTCGCAAAGCGGAGCGCGGACGCGGCGAAATCCACCGCCGAGCAGATCGAGGGATCCCGCGCCGCCGCGGAAGCGGGCGTCGGCATGAGCAGCGAGGTCGGCGACAACCTCAATCGCCTGCTCGGCCGGATTGATACCGTGGACAAGCTGATCGCCGAGGTTTCCAACGCGGCTCGCGACCAGTCCAAGGGGATCGAGCAGCTCAACATCGCCGTGTCCGAGATGAACAAGGTGACGCAGCGAAACTCTGCGGCTGCCGATGAGTCCGCCGCGGCAAGCGAGCAGCTCGCCGCGCAGGCGATGGAGCTGGACAGCACGGTGGAGGTTCTCCACATGAGCCTGCAGGGGCACCTCGTCCGACTCGGCCAGGCGCCTCGCGAGCTGAGCAGCGCGCGGTAGCCCGAGCCGTTTTCCTGTTTCCTGGAACCACCGCCTCCCTCCGCAAGCGGGGGGAGGAGCGGAGGGGGGCTTCGTATGGTAGAAGAGGCGGTGCAAGCAGGGTTTAGCGGACCTATTCCTCCTCGAACCCGGCCTCGCTATCCGGGTCGATATCGGTATCGGTGTCGAAATCCTCCTCGGGAATCTCGGCCACCGGCACCGCCTCCCCCGCCTCGGCCGCTACCACCGTCGCTACCGGCCCCGCGTACCGGCACACCGCTGCGACCCGGTCATCGCCGACGACGCGCACCAGCCGCACCCCGCGCGCGTAGCGACCCATGGGGCGAATGCTCTCACTGGAAACGTGGAGTCGAATCAGCTTGCCGTCGGCAGAGATCAGAATGAGCTCGTCGCCGTCCTGCACGGCCACCGCCCCAATCACCACGCCGGTCTTCGCGTTCACCTTGAGGTTGTTGATGCCCAGGCCACCCCGCGACTGCACGCGGTACTGATCAGCGCCCGTGCGGCGACCCATGCCTCGCTCGCTCACCGTGAGAATGTCCTCTTCGCCACCGAGCTCCACGCAGGCGACCACGTGGTCTTCCTGCGCGAGGCGGATGCCGATCACACCCTGGGCGGAGCGTCCCATCGCGCGCACGTCCTGCTCCGAGAAGCGGATCGCCTTACCTTTCGCCGTTACCAGCAGCAGGTCGCGCTCGCCATCCGTCACGACGACGCGGATCAGACGGTCATCCTCGCGCAGCGTGATCGCCGCCAGCCCGCCGCGCTGAATCCGCTGATAGGCGGTCAAGCTGGTCTTTTTCACGTGGCCTTGGGTGGTGACGAAAACCACCATCAGGTTTTCCACGAACTCCGGCACGTTGAGTATCGTGGCCGCCTTTTCGTTGGGAGAGAGCTCCAGCAGGTTGACCAGCGCCCGCCCCTTCGCTTGCCGCCCGGCCTCGGGAATGCTGTACACCTTCATTCCATAGACGCGCCCCTGGTCTGTGAAAACCAGGAGATTGTCATGGTTGGCGGCGAGCAAGACGTGCTCGACGACGTCGCCCTCCTTGGTCTCGATGCCGCTGACGCCGATGCCCGCACGGCCCTGCGCGCGGTACTCGGACAGGGGCGTGCGCTTGGCATACCCATCGCGCGTCACCAGAACGACAACGTCTTCCTCGGCGACGAGATCCTCATACCCGACCTCGACCGACTCCGCCATGAGCGCCGTACGCCGCGCGTCGGCAAACTCCGCGCGCAATGCCAGCAGCTCCTCGCGGATGACGTTCATTTGCCGCTCGTCGCTTTCCAGGATGGCCAGCAACCGCGCCATCTCGATCTTCAGCTCCTCATGCTCCTCCGCAAGCTTGCGCCGTTCCAATCCCGTCAGGCGCTGCAGCCGCATGTCCAGAATGGCCTGAGCCTGCACGTCCGTCATTTCGAATCGCTGCATCAGCCGTTCTTTGGCCTCCGCCGGGCTCTCGGATTCGCGGATAAGGGTAATGACTTCATCGAGGTGATCGAGCGCCTTGAGCAGCCCTTCCAGGATGTGTGCGCGCCTGCGGTGCTTCTCGAGCTCGAAGCGACACCTCCGCACAATCACGTCCTGGCGATGCTTCAAAAACTCGGTCATCAGGTCCCGCAGCGGCATGATGCGGGGACGGGCGTTGACCAGCGCCAGGAGGTTGATCCCGAAGGTGGTCTGCAGCGGTGAGAACTTGTAAAGCTGGTTGAGCACGACCTCGGCCATCGCCCCGCGTTTCAGGTCGATGACGATGCGCATCCCCTCGCGATCCGATTCGTCTCGCAGATCGGAGATTCCCTCGATGCGCTTTTCGCGCACCAGCTCCGCGATCTTCTCGATCAGCGCCGTCTTGTTGACCTGATAAGGGATTTCTGAGACGACGATGCGCAGGCGGTCGGTGCGTTCATCCGTTTCCGTCTCGGCGCGGGCGCGAATCGTCACCTTCCCCCGTCCCGTTCGATACGCCGCCAATATTCCGGCCCGGCCGTAGATGGTGGCGCCGGTAGGGAAGTCCGGCCCCTTGACGAATTCGAGGATGTCGGAGAGCTGCAGATAGGGCCGGTCGATGAGCGCCACCAGCGCGTCCACGATCTCTCCCAGGTTGTGCGGCGGAATGTTGGTCGCCATGCCCACTGCGATGCCGCTCGAACCGTTTACCAGGAGATTGGGGAGCGCGGAGGGCAGAACCGATGGCTCTTCCCGTGTCTCGTCGTAGTTCGGCACGAACTCCACGGTATCCTTGTCGATATCGCGCAGCATCTCCAGACAGATGTGCGACATCTTCGCTTCCGTGTAGCGCATGGCGGCCGGGGGATCGCCGTCGATGGACCCGAAGTTGCCCTGCCCCCAGACCAGCGGATAGCGTAGCGAAAAGTCCTGGCCCAGGCGCACCAGAGACGGATACACGATCGACTCGCCGTGGGGATGGTAGTTCCCGCTCACGTCTCCGCAGATCTTCGCGCACTTACGAAACCCGCGATCGGGATTGAGGCCGAGATCTCGCAGGGTGACCAGGATGCGCCGGTGCACGGGTTTCAGCCCGTCGCGAACGTCCGGTAGCGCTCGGGCTACGATTACGCTCATCGCGTAGTCGAGAAACGACCCTTTCATTTCGTCTTCGATCCGAACGATATCTGCGGTCGGGTCATTTTTGCTGGTTGTCATCGCTCGCGCTCGACTTTCTTCATGTCACTTCGGTGAGCAGGAGAAGGGCTCGTTCCTGATCGCGGGGCATTTTAGCAGTCTTTTCCGCGCGTGCCACGGTCGCGGCTCTCACCCGGGCGAGCGCGCTCAAAGTGGCGTTGCGGACAGCGTTTTCAGCCTTTCACGGGCGCGTGCGTGGCCAGGCTCCAGCTCGAGCGTTCGGCGGAGCTCCCGCTCCGCCTTCTTGTGCTCCCCGGTTGCCAGGAAGCTGCACGCGAGATAGTAGTGAGCGCTGGCAATCTCACCCATCTCGGACACAGCCTTGCGCAGCTCGGCAACAGCGAGCTCGTAAGACTTCTGCTGGAAGTAGAAAATGCCCAGGTTGAGATGCAAGTATGAGCTCTTCCTGGCGCGCTTGGTCGCTCTCTTGAGGAGGTCTATGGCCGCGGCGAATTGGCCGTTTTCGTACTGAAGCGCGGCGAGATTGGCGTAGGCCTCTCCGAAAGTGGGATCGGTGGCGATTGCCTTCTGAAAGAGGGCTTCAGCCTCTCGCGTCCGACCCGCTCGCTTCAAGGCAACGCCGAGGTTGTTTTCGGCGCGGATGAAGTCTGGCTTGACTTCCAGCGCCAACCTGTAAAGCCCTAGCTCACGTCCCAGGAGCTCCGGTGATGGATTGGCGCTTTGTCGCTTGAGTAGGAATGCCGCATTGTTGTAGTAATGAGCGATCGCCTCGCGGTCATCGATGATGCGGTAATCGACATAGTCCCGTTCAGGGTTGGGCGAGAAATCGATGACCATTTTCTCCGAACCCAGCAATACCACGGCGGTGATGTGCCCCGAGCTGATGACCATGCCGTTCTGCTCGGAATATCGCTCGATGGTAAGCACCTCGATGTAGCTCACGCGCAGCCCGACCGCGCGGGCCATGCCGATAAACAGGTTGCTCAGCCCCATGCAGTTGCCAACGCCGTCCCGGAACACCTCCTTGGCAGTCTTGTTGGCAAGGGCGTCGTAGGCGATGGCGAGTCCCTGCTCACCGACGATTGCGTAGACCAGCGCCATGGCCCGGCTGCGCTCGCTGGTCGTCCCAAGCGTGGCCTGGTGCGCGTAGGCGGCGAGCGATTCATCGAGCGCATAGGGGATTTCGATCCGGTTCAACAGCTCCCTGGGAAGGTCTCCTTCGGCGTCTTCCCCAGCTACGGGCAAACCCACGGGGTCGATGCGTACCGGCGCACAGCAGGCGATCACGGCGATCACCGCGACGGCGGTCATCCGCGTGGCGATGCCGCGGCTGCCCGGTCTTGCCAAAGTGCGATCAGATATCGAGGTTTCTGACGGCAAGTGCGTGCTCTTGGATGAACTCCCGGCGCGGTTCGACCTGATCTCCCATCAAGATGCTGAAGATCTCGTCCGACTCCACGGCGTCCTCAATCTGCACCTGAAGCAACCGGCGGGTTTCCGGATTCATGGTCGTACTCCAGAGCTGGTCGGCGTTCATTTCGCCCAGACCCTTGTAGCGCTGCACCGTAAATCCCTTGCGCCCTTGCTGCAGCACTCGATCGATGAGCGCCGCGAGACTTGCGCACGTCTCTTCGTCTCCCTTGCCAACGCGTAGCAAGTAGGGCGGCAAGCCGATGGTTCCGGTGCGAGCGGCCAGCGCCGCGAGCTCGCGAAACTCGGGCGAGCTCACAACCTGGTGAGACAACAGAAAGAGCTGCTCGGCGTCGTCCTCGCGGAACTTGAAGCGCAACCCCGAGCAACCATGCTCAACGTCTTCGACGATATCGAAGCCGAGCATCTGAAATTGAGGATACAGCCGGGCGTAGAGTCTCGCCACCTCGTTACCCAGCTCCGTTGCCGCCTGCGGCGACTGCAATGCCTCGAGGTCCGTCCGCGATCCCGCGAGCAAGCAGCGAATCACCGATGGGATCCAACCCCGGCGCTCCATGATCCTGAGCACCCGTTCCATGCGTGTGGCTTGCGAGAGTATCCGGAAAAGCGCGTCGCCTATCAGCGCATCTGGCTGCCCGTCTCGTTCGATTGCCACCGATGTCTCCGCGCAGCCGAACTCGAGCATCAACGTTTCGAATTCGTCATTGGTATTGAGATATCGCTCCATCTTGCCGCGAGCAATGCGGAAAAGCGGCGGTTGCGCGATGAACAGATGTCCCCGTGCGATCACTTCGGGCATTTGTCGATAAAAGAACGTCAACAGCAGCGTCCGAATGTGGCTGCCGTCGACATCCGCGTCCGTCATGATGATGACCCGATGATAGCGGATCCTGCCGATGTCGAAGTCGTCAGCGCCAATGCCGGTTCCAAGCGCTTGAATGAGCGTGCGGATCTCTTCATTGCCGAGCATACGGTCAAAGCGGCACTTCTCGACGTTGAGGAGCTTGCCGCGCAGCGGTAGAACCGCCTGGTTTCTACGATCACGCCCCTGTTTGGCGCTACCGCCGGCGGAATCGCCCTCGACGATATAGATTTCGCAGTGCGCGGGATCGCGCTCCTGACAATCCGCGAGCTTTCCGGGCAAGCCGCCGCTTTCGAGCGCTCCTTTCCGCCGCGTCAGCTCGCGCGCTCGCTTGGCCGCTTCGCGCGCGCGCGCTGCCGTAATCGCCTTGCCAACGATCGCCTTCGCCACCGCCGGGTTTTCCTCGACATACTCGCTCAGGCAGTCGTAGACGACGCTGTCGACCAGTCCCTTGACGTCCGAATTTCCGAGCTTCGCCTTGGTCTGGCCCTCGAACTGGGGATCCTGCACCTTGACGCTGACAACGGCGACGAGCCCCTCGCGAACGTCATCACCGGCAAGCGACACCTTGGCGTTCTTCAAGGCATTGTCGCGTTCGGCGTAGGCGTTGATCACGCGCGTCAAGGCGGCCTTGAATCCGGAAAGATGAGTGCCACCTTCTCGGGTGTTGATGTTATTGACGTATGAAAACACCGTTTCATTGTATCCGTCATTATATTGTAGCGCGAACTCAACACCGAGGTTATTAATTTCCCGCTGGAAATATAGGACTTCTCTGTGTACTACTTCCTTGTTCCTGTTGAGATGCTCGATAAAGGATACGATTCCGCCCTCGTAGTAGAATTCATACGACTTGTCCAGACGTTCATCATCGAGCCTGATATGTAGGCCGCGATTGAGAAAAGCCAGCTCTCTGAGGCGCGTAATAAGAGTTTCCAGAGAAAACTCGGTTACTTCAAATACCTCTGCATCAGGCTTGAATACTGTTTTCGTTCCCCTTTTATCTGTCCGCCCAACTTGCTTTAAATCGCTTGTTGGAACTCCCCTTTTGTATGATTGTTCATATACATTCCCATCTCTTCTGATCTCAAGTTTCAACCATTCGCTGAGTGCATTTACAACAGATACACCAACTCCGTGCAACCCACCGGATACTTTATAACTCTTGTTGTCGAATTTCCCGCCTGCGTGAAGAACTGTCATAACAACTTCAGCGGCGCTCTTTTTCTCTTGTGGATGCATGTCGACCGGGATACCGCGACCATCGTCGACAACCGTAATCGTATTATCGATGTGGACCGTGACGTCGATATTCATGCAGACGCCAGCCAAATGCTCGTCGACGGAGTTGTCGACGACTTCCCACACCAGATGATGCAGACCGTCTTCGCCGGTGCTGCCGATGTACATTGCCGGCCGCTTGCGCACCGCGTCCAGGCCACTCAGCACCTTGATGCGCTCGGCAGTATACGTTTCCCCATTCACAGGGGAGCTCGTCGCGATGTTGGGGGCATCCGCGTCGGACATGTCACGCCCTCCTTTCCACGCTTCCTGATTCTACGTGATACACTTGGTAGCGAGCTCCGATGCGCGGCACGACCTCGTCGGACGTCGCCGTGACGAAGGCCTGATCCGCCCAGGCCATGAGCTCGAACAACCGTTCGGATCGGGTGCGGTCAAACTCGGCGGCAACGTCGTCCACCAGGAGCACGGGCCGGCGATCGTGGTACCGCCTGTACAGCTCCATTTCCGCGAGCTTGAGCGCAAGGACGATGCCTTTGATCTGGCCGCGGGACGCGTGGGAGGCCGCCTCTCGACCCGCAAGGACAATCGCCAAATCATCGCGATGCGGACCGACCAGGGTCGCGCCCCGCGATTTTTCCTCGGCACGCCGGCGCCTCAGCGCCGTCTCCAGACTACCGCGCAGCGCGTCCTCCGTGGGCGCCGAGCTTGCCGCGCCGGCGCTCGCGCGATAGCTCAGGCGCAGCGAGTCGACGTCGCCGCTGATCTGCTCATGGAGGGCGCACACCGCGTCAGCGAGGCGCGCAAAGACCTCCCACCGCAGAGCAAGGACGCGGACCGCTGCCGCGATGTACGGTTCGTCCCAGGCGTCGAGAAACGCTTCGGATTCGGCGGACGGTGAAGTGGTGGTGGACAGTTTGCGAAGCAGGGCATTGCGTTGCCGCAGGACCTGTGAAAACCCACGCGCGATGCCCAGATACTCGGAGTGCAGACCAAAGATGATGCGATCCAGAAAGCGACGGCGCAGCGCTGGCGGGCCAGAGATCAGAGCGAGATCTTCGGCGCTGAAAATCACACAGGAAAGGTGGCCCACGAAATCGCTGAGCCGCCGACACGGCGTCTCGTCGACCCGCGCGGCGCGCAGGCCCCGGCCAAAGCGGAATGCGAGCTGGGTGTCTTGTCCTTGTTCTGAAACCATTGCCGTGACCTCAGCTAGGCTCTCGCCGTGCTGCACGAGGCATTCCGGTCGCATCGCCCGAAATGACGAGCCCGCCGACAGAAGATAGACGGCCTCGAGCAGATTTGTCTTGCCCTGGCCGTTGGCACCGACAAACAGGTGAACACCGGTAGCAAAATCCAGGTCGAGGCGGCGATAGTTGCGAAATGCCCGCAGGGAGAGCGACGCGACGTTCAATCGTAATCGTAGTCCCCGGAATACGTTTCCTCGCCTTGCTCGAGCTCCAGCGGCATGACGATTCCCAGATAGGTTTCGTCTCCTACGGCGCGGCACAGGCAGGGCTGTTCCGGGCCCTCCATGATCAGCTCCACTCGCTCGCTGCGACACCCGCTCAGCGCGTCCAGCACGTAGGAAGCGTTCATCAGCATGGTCATCTCCATGCCTGCGTAGACTGCCGGCACACTGTCTTCCGCCTCGCCGAGCTCGATGTCCTCGCAGCGGAGCGCCATGCGGTCACTCCCCCACATCAGCTTGATTTGCGGCGCGCGATCCGCGGACAACGCCGATACCCGACGGATTCCCGCAACGAGCTGCTCTTTTTCTATTTCCAGACGATGCTGGGTGCCGCGCGGAATGACTCCCTTATAGGGTGGATACTCACCCTCCAGGAGTCGTGTCACAAAGAGAATGTCTTCTCCCTCAAAGCTGGCTTGCGTGGCCGAAACACCGATCCTGATCTCATCACCGGTTTCCGTAAGCATGGTTCGCAGTTGCCCTATTGCCTTGATTGGGATAATGCAGGAAGTCTTGGTGCCAGTGTCCTCGAGCTCGGTCGTTGACAGGGCCAGTCGGTGTCCGTCCGTCCCGATCATCGTTATTGCAGTGCCGGCGATCTCGACCAGGGTGCCCTGCATGGTGAAGGCACCATCTTGCCTGGCCACGGCGTACTCGGTGCGGGCGATCAATTCTTGGAGAGCTGATTTCCGGACCGGGAATGTTGTCCCGCTGGCGACCTGGACGAGTGGGGGGAACACCTCGGGCGAGTACCCGAAGAGGCGATACCGTCCGGCCTCGTAGCTGAGCACCAGGGACAGGTCGTCGCCGACCGCCATGCGCAGTGCGCCATCTCCCAACACCTTGAGCACATCGCTCAGTCGCTTGCCTGAAATGGTCACGCCGCCCGGAGCAATGACCTCGCAGGGCACGCGGATTTCCGTGCCCATTTGACTGTCCATGGCGCGGACGACCAGGCTCGATCCGCTCGTTTCGAGCAGCAGGTTCTGCAGCACCGGCATGGTGCTTTTCTTGTCGACCAGGTTTTGAGCGAGCTGTACGGCGCGACGAAAACTGCCTACCGGGATGGTCACATTCATGGGGTGCTTCCTGGGGGTACGTCTTTCCTAACTCAAGTCTCAATTAACTGATGTTAGAATTGATGATGTTAATGATCCGCCTCGAGTTGTGAATGACTCCGGAAAGCGGCGAGAAAAAGACCACGGCGCTGTGGACAAGCGCGGGGACAACGCGACGGGGTTATTCGCGTTGCCAACAGCGTCGCGAAAACCAGCCCGAGCTCGGTGCAAACCCACATTCCGTTCGCAACTTATCCACAGGGTAATGAGTGCGCACAGGTTCGCTACCGGCAACTCGCCCTGCCCCACTCACGCCTCGACCAACCTCCCGATCTTACCCGAAAATCCGCTGAAAATCAAGTTTTTCGCCAATATCCCGAAGCCGCCGCGGGGTCCACGCCGACGCATCAGCGTCGCCCTCCATCTCTCCCCCCGAAAGCGGTGTAAGGTGCCTGCCCGGGTGCCCGGGTCGGGCGGCGCGAGCTCCCTCCCCTCGCTTGCAGGGGAGGTGAAGCGGGGGGTCCAGGGATAGTGAGTTACAGATACTGGTATCTCGGACCGCCCTCGGCGGGGGCTCGCCAGTTGATGTTTTGAATGAGATCGCCAGGCGAGGAGTCGTACGGATCCTTGATTGTGCACGTTTTGCAGTGCACACAGTTGCTGAAGTTGACCTGAATCCGCTCGTTTCCCTCCTCCCGGACGTGCTCGTAGACGGCAGCGGGGCAAAAGTTCACACACGGTGCTGTGCCGTGGGCCGGAATGCAGGCTTCGATGCATGCCTTCGGATCCAAAATCTGGATGTGACTCGGCTGGTCGTCTCGGTGTCCGGTGCGGGCGAGGTGTACGGCCGTCAGCTTGTCGATGATCAGAGGGTTGTCTCGGGGGAGGTCGGGGAGGTTTGGCGGCGCCAGCTTGGCGAGCGCGCGGTAGTCGGCTTCGATAGGGTGGGCCTGTCTCGGACCCGACCACACCTTGAGGAAGACTCCGGCTTTCACCATTCCCAGCGCGAAGGACTTGTGGAAGCCAACCCGGAAGTTGCGTTCTTGATAAAGCTCCTGCATGACGAAGGTACGATCGAGCTTGTGGCGGTACGCACCGAGCGCGAGAGAGGAGAAGTCGTTGCTCTTGAGTGACTCGAAGACGGTCTCGGCGGCGACCATGCCCGACTTCATTGCGTAGTGGATGCCCTTCAGACTGACGACGCTGAGAAACCCCGCCGAGTCGCCAATGATCAGCCCCCCGTCCACCGCGAGCTCCGGTAGGCTATAAAAACCGCCCTCCGGGATTGTTTTCGCTCCATACGAGACGACTTCTCCGCCTCGCAAATAGGCGTTGACTGCGGGATGTAGCTTGTAATGCTGCAAGAGCTTTTGCGCGTCGAGGTGGGGATTCTTCCAGTCCAGGGACATCACGATCCCAACGGAAAAGCGTTTTTCGTCCAGCTCGTAGAGAAAGCCCCCACCGAAAACCCCATACGGCACTGGCCAGCCAAGGGAGTGCATGGCGAATCCACCGTGATCCGGTTTGTTGGGGACCTCGATGATTTCCTTTACGCCGATGGAGTAGATTTGTGGATTGCCCCTTTCCAGGTGAAACTTCAGTTTGAGGTCTTCTGTTAGCGTCCCACGCGGACCTTCTCCAAACAGAGTTACCTTGGATTCAATCAGCGAGCCGGCTGTGAAATTCGCCATCGGCCGGCTATTTTTGTCGAGACCCTTGTCACCGGTGCGCACGCCGATTATCTTGTCTGTGTCGTCATACAGAACTTCGACGCCGCAGGTGTCGGTAAGCATGTAGACGCCGGTATCTTCGACGATTTTCGCGAGCCAGTCGTTGAACCGCTGCAGGCTTATGATCCAGTTCCCTTCGTTGTGTGCTGGATGCATGATCCCGGGTAGCGGAAAGGCGCGCCGGCGCGTCATGACCAGCATGCGGTCGTCGTGGACCTGCAACTTGCCCGGAAAGCCCAGGTTGCGATAGTCCGGGAGGAGCTCTTCCAGAGCGCGCGGATTGAGCAGTGCTCCCGATAATCCGCAGGCCCCGGGAGATTCGCCTTTTTCGATTACCGCGATCTCCGGTTCCAGGGGCTCGCCGGGAGCGTCTCCCCTTTCAACCGCCTGATTGTGAGCTTTTACCAACTGAGTCAGACGCAGCGCGCCAGCCAATGAAGCAGGGCCGCCTCCTACGAAGAGCACGTCAACAGGTAGAGATTCTCGCTCGATGTCAGCCATGGAAAGCTCCTTGCGCTGGAAAGATGCCGCCGTTGTTATTGAGCGGCGCCGCTCTGTGCCGTAATCGGCGCCAGATACTGGCGAAATAGTTCTCGCGCAACGTAGGTCTTGTACTTGGCGCCCGCCTTGCCGCCGTTCTCCAAGAAAACACTGACAGCGAGCTTTGGGTGATCAAATGGCGCGAACGCCACGAACCAGTTGTGATCCCGGTGCTGTGGAAGCATCTGCAGGTCATTCTTTTGCCACTGGTCGCGACGCACGATCTGGACCGTCCCCGTCTTGCCGGCCACCAGGATGCCGTCCAGACGCGCACCAGTGCCGGTACCGTGCTCATTGACGACGCCGAGCAACGCCGCCCGCAGCGCCGCATAACGCTCTGGCGACATGGGAACTTCCGCCGCCAGCACGGGTGCCGGCTCGATGATCTGTTCTTCTCCCGGAATCTTGACTCGGCGCACCAGATGCGGTTGAAACCGCTTTCCCTGCAGTGCCACGGCGCCGATCATGGACGCAAGCTGCAGCGGAGTGACCAGCAGGTCCCCCTGACCGATGGCGACGTTGAGCGTTTCCCCAGGCCACCACGGCTCCCCCTTTGTGGCCTTTTTCCAGACCGGGTCGGGGACCACGCCCTTCGCTTCCGCCCGCAGCTCGATGCCGGTAGTGGTGCCAAGCCCAAACTTCTTGGCGGTCGCGGCGAGGCCTTCGATGCCGACCGTGTTTCCGAGGTGAGCAAAATACACGTTGCAGGAGTTGATCAGCGCCGATTTGAGATTCATGGCGCCGTGCCCGCCGTTTTTCCAGCAGTGGATCGGGCGGCCGGCAAGCCAGGCGGCTCCCCGGCACACCACCGTGTCCCCGGCACTGACCAGTCCTCGCGAGAGCGCGGCGGCCGCCACCACTACCTTGAACACGCTGCCCGGCGGGTAGGTGTTCTGGATGGCTCGATTCATGAGCGGTTTTTGGTCGTTTTCCGTGAGCTCGAGCCAGTAGGCGGGATTCACGGCACCCGCGAGCTGATTAGGATCAAATGTCGGGCTTGACGCCATGGCCAAGATGTCACCGTTGTTCGGGTCGAGCGCCACGGCGGCGCCCTTCCATCCGGCAAGGAGCTCCTCGGCGCGGCGCTGCAGCGCGAGGTCAAGAGTGAGCACCAGGTCGTGACCCGGCACCGGTGTGCCGTCGACGTCCTCGCCCTCCATGGGGTCCGCTTCCTGGGCGGGAACCGGCCGCAGCCGCCTGCCTTCTGCATCTACCTCGATCCATTCCCTGCCGTCGGTGCCTCGCAGGTTTTTCTCCATGACGAGCTCGACGCCGCTACGGCCGACAAGATCACCGGGGAGGTAGCCGTGAAAACCGGCTTGGTCGAGCTCGGATTTCCAGATTTCGCCCACGTATCCGAGTATGTGAGCGGCGGTGGGCGCCTGGGGATAATAACGCTGCGACTCGACGTCTACGGAGACGCCAGGCAGCCGGTAAAAGTGTGCCTCGAGCCGCGCGACCTCGGGAAGGGTGAGCGCGGCCGAAATTAGGAGTGGTTCCGAGACGGAGCGCCGCCGCTGGCGTTCGACATTGGCCGCGAGCTCGTCGCGAGGCTTGCCGAGCAAATCGCTGACCGCGGTTGAAACCGTGGTCAACTGCGCTTTGGAGACCTTCTCGATGATAATATTGGCGGAGAATGCGGGCTGATTGGTGACCAGGATCTCCTCGTTGCGGTCGAGAATCGCGCCGCGCGGCGCCGGCAAGCGCACGACGCGAATCGCGTTGTCGCGGGCCCGCTGGCTGAGCTCGCTGCCGCGGATCACCTGAAGGTAATAGAACCGCAGCCACAGGACGAAGAATCCGAGCAGGCAGCAGCAACCGACGACCAGGGTGCGGGTGCGAAAGACCCTGGTGGTCTTGTTCTCGTCGCTGAGATACATCTGGCACCTTCGTGCGCGGCAAGCGGTCGGAGGCGATCGAGTCGGTGTGCCGGGTCTATGATGTGAGCTGTTTGGTCAGAAACTTGGTGAAAACGACGCGATTGCCGCAACCACAGTATTCCACACGGTCCATGAGTTGCTGCGCCAAGAATACACCGCGACCCGAGGGAACCAGCAAGCGATCACTTGCGGTGGGATCGGGAACCTTGTTCAGGTCGAAGCCCTCTCCCTCGTCCTCGATGGTAATCTCGAGCCGATCGGAAAACAGAGAGTAGCTGATGGTAACGCTTTTCTGTGCGTCTTCCTTGTTTCCGTGTTTGATGGCGTTGGTGCCGAGCTCGTCGAGGCTGAGACGGATATTGATGATGTCGTCGTCGGACAGATTCGTTGAATCATAGAGCTGCGACACGAGGTCGTTGACTTCATACAGATATCGCAGCTCGCTCTGTATGGTAAAGGGGACGGTCTGTCGCAGCGCATTGCCGTCATTGCGGGATTTCGCCTTGTCAAGCTCGTCTCTGGCGGCTTGCAGCAAATCGGGGATGCGGAACGGCTTGGTGATGTAGCGGTCGGCCCCGGTGCGGATGCCTTCGATAATATCATGTCGCTGCCGCCTGGCGGTAAGCATGATGATGGGAACGTGATTGTACTTGCGTTGTGTCTTGAGGCGTTTACAAACCTCATACCCGCTCATTACCGGCATCATCACGTCCAACAGCACGAGATCAATGGGCCGAGCGTAAACGATATCGAGAGCCTCCGCCCCATTGAAGGCCACGGCGACATGGAAACCGCCTTGCTCGAGGGCGAGACGAATGAACTCCGCAATCGCACGCTCGTCTTCGACAACGAGGACAGTCGGTGGCTTGGAGGAAAGCTCGGACAACTCCGGGGAAGTGTCCGGTCCGCTGCTCACTTCTTAAGAAAATCCTCCAGCGTCTTCTCAGCCAACGCCCGTGCCGAGGTGGTGACGCGTTGCCTGCGGGCTCGATTGGCGAGCATGGCGTCGCTCCCGGGCTGGGAAGGCTGCTGCGTCAAGACGCACTCAATTTGCAGTTTGAGATGAATCTCGACATCGGAAAGGGATTCGTCTTTGCGAATGACCACAGGGATTTGGATTTTTTCCATGACGTCCTTTCGGATCCGATGAGGTCGGGCACCGGCATCATCCGCGGCCGCGTCGGACTCTGCGCCATCATCGGCCTCGGCAGTCGAAACGGTGACTCGGGGGCGAGCGGCGTGGGCGTCGAGGTCACCGCCTCGCTTGTCGTCGCCGCGGCTTACCTGGACACTGCCGACGCCGACGGCGATCGCCGGCACCGATGGTCTTTCCTCGCGTTTTGGCGGCGTTGCGGGAGGCTCGGAGGGAGCGGTCTTGGCTGCGGGGCGCTCCTCCTGAATGTCGAACTCCGGCGCTTCGTCTTTGGGGGCTTCCACCCGCGGTGCATAGGTTTCCGCATAAGTTTCCGTCGGCCGGATACGTTCCACCGCCTCACGCATCATGTCGCTTGGCTTGAGCACGCGAGGTGGCGGCGTGGGCTCATCCGCCGCGTCTCCCTTGCCGGTTTTCCGCCTGAGGTGCTTCAAAGTCAACTTGGAAATGCCCTTCAGCGTCTCCAGAACGCCATCGCCTGCGGTGGCGATGGCCTCATAATAGGGCACGTCCATGAAGTTCAATTTTTCGTTCAAGGCCGCAACCGCCATGACATTCGGCAAGTCGCGCTTGTTATATTGAATGACCCACGGGAGCTCCTCCAGAGACAAGCCATGCTCTGCGAGGTTCTCTTGCAAGTTTTCCAGGCTCTCGATGTTGGCGTCGAGCATGGGTTCTTGGGAGTCGGCCACGAACACCAGCGAATCGACGCCTTTGAGCACTAGCTTTCGCGTCGAATTGTAGAACACCTGGCCCGGGACCGTGTAGAGCTGAAAGCGGGTCTTGAACCCTCCTACGGTCCCGAGTCGGATGGGAAGCAGGTCAAAGAAAAGTGTGCGGTCGGTTTCAGTGGCCAGCGAGATCATCTCGCCACGGGTCTTCGGGGAGGTCTTCGTGTAGATGTACTGCAGATTGGTCGTCTTACCACACAGACCAGGCCCGTAATAGACAATCTTGGCCGCAAGCTCCATGGCCGCGTAGTTGAAGAAAACCATTCCGGTGCCCTTTCCTGCTCCTTAACCTCCGCTATGGACGTGACGCCGGACCACGCAACCCTGCACGCCGCCACATCCACCGCCCTCCCGGCGCCCGATAACACGCGCTCCGCTCCGCCGAGAGCGACATACCCCCCGAACTATACCATTGTGGTCGTACCCCGTCAAGTCGATATTTCCGCCGCCGCCAGGTCGCCTCAGGTCGCCTGGCGCGCAACCTGGCGGCCCCCCGGGGACCGGCGCCTCGCGCGCGAGGCGCCCGCCGAGCATCAACTCGTGTACATCCCCTCGATCTCCTTGGAAAAGTGATCGAAGACCACCTTGCGCTTCACCTTGAGGGTCGGGGTCAGCTCGCCGTCTTCGACGGTGAAGCTCCGCTTGAGAATGCAGAGCTTGCGCACGTGCTCGACCCGCGCGAACTGCTCGTTGACGGTATCCACGCCCCGTTGAATCTCGGCGATCAAGGCCGGATTGGCATGCACCTCGGAAACCGGGACCCCTTGCCGTTCCGCGAAACGCGCTGCGGCGTCCGGGTCCAGAGTGATCAGTGCCGACAGAAAGTTGCGCTTGTCTCCGATGACCACGGCTTCGGAGACGAGCTCGAGGTTCTTGAGCGCGGATTCGATGTTCGCCGGTGCAATGTTCTTGCCACCGGAAGTAATGATAATGTCCTTCTTGCGGCCAGTGATGAGCAGGAAACCATCCTTGTCGAGCTCACCGAGGTCGCCCGAGTGCAGCCACTCGCCGCGCAGCGTGCTGTCCGTCGCCGCCTGGTCCTTGTAATAGCCGAGAAAGACATTCGGTCCGCGCACGATGATTTCCCCGTCGTCGGCGATCTTGACGTCGACGCTCGGAAGCGGCACGCCCACGGTCCCGAACTTCGTCTTGCCGACCCCGTTGAACGATGTTGGCCCGCAATCCTCCGACTGTCCGTAAACCTCTCGTACCACGATGTCGAGGCTCGCGAAGAATTCGAGCACTTCCTTGGCAATGGGCGCCGCGCCCGTGACCAGCATCCGCGCACGGCCCAGTCCGAGGCGCGGCTTGAGCTTGGAGAAGACCAGAGCGTTGGCGATCTTGTACTGCAGAGCGAGCAATCCCGCGGGCTCGCTGCCCCGGTTGCGGAGATTCGACACGTGCGTGCCCACTCCCCGCGCCCACCCTGCCAGCAGCGCCTTGATCCCGGTCGCGGCGTTGAGCTTTTCGCTGACGCCCGCGTGAAATTTTTCCCAGATCCGGGGCACGCCAAAAAAGATGTGCGGCTGCACTTCCCTGAGGTTGTCCGGCAGCTTGTCGATCGATTCCGCGAAATAGACTGCCGAACCCGCGGAAATCGGTCCGTGAATCGTGAACATTTGCTCGGCGATGTGGGACAGCGGCAAATAGGACAGCGAACAGGCGTCCGCCTGCATCTCGACCATGCTGACGGCGGTGGTCGCCGTCCAGGACAGGTTGCGGTGGGAGAGCATCACGGCTTTCGGTGGTCCCGTGGTGCCGGAGGTATAAATAAAGGTCGCTTTCTGATCCGGCTCGAGTGCCGCCGAGCGCTTGTCGACCACCTCCTCCGGCACCCCGTCCGCAAGCGCCAGAAAGCTCGACCATGCCAGCGCGAGGGGGTCGGAGACCTTCGCCGCTCCGCGCATGAAGACCACTTTTTGCAGCGACGGCAAGCGCTGTCGCTCGGCATTGATCTTTTGCCACTGCTGCTCGTTTTCCACCAGGACGAGCTTGGCCTCGGCGTGGTGGACGATGTACTGCACCTCGCCCGGCGAGCAGGTGGTGTAGATTCCCGCGGGCACGCCCCCAATCAGCATGGCGGCGATGTCGAAAACGACCCACTCCGGCTTGTTGAATCCGAGTATACAGACGGTGTCGCCCGGTTCGAGACCGAGCGCGACCATCGCGCGGGCTGCACGCCGCGTTTCCGCCACGTAGTCGCGCCAGCTCGTCGCGTGCCAGGAGCCATTCTCACGGACATAGTAGGCCGGTTCCTCCGGCCGTATCCGCGCATGCTCGAGAAACCTCGCCGGAATGGTGTCCGCGCTCATTGCTCACCTTCCTGATGGAGTGGGAATCCGCTTTTCACAGACGAGCGAGCGTAAGGTTTCACCAGACGCCTGTCAAGCCGCGCCTTGCGGTTCGAAAACCGCGGCGGTACACTAGTTCGGTCGCTTGCTCGCACCACTTCGCAACCCGTGGTCTCGCACCGAAGATGAGACTGCCATGGCTTCGCCTCTCGTGTCAACTTTTTCCCTCAGAGCGCCACGTCACTCCGGGAGAGAATCCGGCGTAACCCTCCTCGAGCTCTTGATTGTCGTCGCCATCGTTGCGATTCTCGCCACCGGCGCGGTGATCGCCCTGAGCGCCTACAAGCAAACCTTTCAGCTTGACTTCAGCGCCCAGATGCTCGTCAGCGAAGCGCGCCTCGCTCGCTACTGGGCGATGAGCGAAAAGGTCTCCCATCGCCTTCGCGTCGCCAACGGCAATCAGGTGCTCGTCGAGCGGTCCACCGGGACCGGCTGGGCGGTCCGCGACATGGCGCTTTTCACCGAGGACGTCCGCGTTCGCAACGCCTCCAACAACATGCCCACAAACGGCGGCATCACGATCTCGACGACGGGCAAGGCGGAGTCCACGGCGGCGGGCACCGGGCTCATCCTCGAGTACCTTCCCGCCACCGACAACTGCCGGTGCGTCACGCTCGATAATTTCGTCACCGTATCCTTCGCCACGACTCCCCCCGCCTGTACCGTCGGCGGGAACGCTTGCTGAGGAGGTCCGCCATGGAGGCAGTCTCGCGCTCTCAGCGCTCCCCGCGAGGAGAGCAAGGGTTTTCCCTTCTCGAGGTGCTCATCGCGCTGGTCATCCTGGTCGCCGCCAGCGCCGCCGTGTTCGGCCTCTATCCGCGTGCGGTCACCAGCATGAACCAGTCCCAGTCGCGCACCACCGCCACGCGGCTCGCCCAGACCTACCTCGACGAAGTCGGCGTGCAGTGCTTCGCTGTCTTGGTGCCGGCGAATCCCCGAAATCTGGCGACGCTGCGAGGATCGGTCTCCGGAAGCGAAACGGATTTCACCGTGGTGCAGAGCTACGGTGAGGTCCCCGATCCGCAGTCTCCGAATATCGTGTACAACTCATATCGGATGACCGTGCGTATTCAGAAGGACACTCCCGTGACCGAACAGGCGCTGGCTACCGTGACCGTACAGTGGATCGATACCACCGCCGGCGATAACACCCTGCAGTTCGTCCGCCGGCTGCCCAACCAGTCCTGCTAGGAAAGGCGCGATCATGAGCGACTTGCCGAATCTGAAAACGGCGGATGCGCGCGAGCGGGGTGTCACCTTGCTCGAATTGGTGATCACGCTCGTCCTGTTTGGGCTGATCGCCATCGGCGCGCTGAACCTGCTGCAACTTTCCCGCAAGGAAACCACACGCAGCAGGACGCAGCTCGAGCTTCAGGAGACGTCTCGGGTGGTGACGCTCGAGCTGCGAAACCTCCTGCAGCGGATCGGGGACGGCGTCGACCTCGCCGGCGGAAACTGCTACGCGGCGCGCCCGGACCGGCTCTGCACGCAGCCCCGTGTCATCTTCGCTGACGACTATACACTCGTGTTCAACGCAGACCTCGATCGCGAAGACGCGGTGATCGATCCGCTCGGCCCCGAGGTGGTCGCCAACGTCCAGTTGATGACTCCGGAATCCTTGCCCGCCAACCTCTATTACTTCTACCTCGCCGGCCCCGACGGCAACCGCTCCAACGGCGGCGGCGGCGGCCTCGAGAACAGCGACGACCCGATCGTACACCCCGGCGTCGTGACCCCCACCACCTGGGAGGACGGCGACGAGCTGACGGGCTCCGGCTGCGGGCGCAACTGGAATTCGGCGGGCGACAATATCGCCGGCGGCTTTACCTACGCGCGCTACGCGGGTCCGGATGGGGTCTGGGGAACGAGCCCGCCTGATGAGCCCATCATTCACCCCGGCCTCGTCGGCGGCGTTATCGATGCCTGGGGAGGCGGCAACGACCTGACCGGCGCCGGCGAAGACGCCAACTGGTATACCGCCGACGACCTCAGCGGGCCGGCGGCCGATCAGGTCTTCGGGTTTCCCCTCGGCGGCGCCTGCTCGCCTGCCGGAAACATCACCCAACGGCAAGCGGATGGGACCAATTGGGACCTGAGCGGTGCCGAGACCATCTCGCTCACCCTGGATTTCAACGACGATGGGCAGGTTACCGAGGACGACGCCTGCGTGCAGCACGACCCGAGTGTCACCAACCCGTACGTCTTCGAGCTCGGCATGCGCGTCAACGGCGGCGAGTTCCTGTCCCTGACAGGGTGCACGCTGCGCGGGCCACTCGCGTACCCGGACGGCACCATGCCGCGACCGCTGTTTCAGTACCACGTGGCCGAAGACCTCGACGGTGACGGCAGCATCAACAACAACGATGTCGACATCAACGACAACGGGAGCGTGGACAGCGAGGCGCTGTTTGGCGACGTCGGCGGCTGCGGGGGGTGCGTCGCGGCGGATGGGATCCTCCAGCAAGGGGAAATCGAAGACCTCGTCCTGGGCAACGACGGCCAGCTCGGCCACGCCAATCCGAACATTCTGCAAAACCGCCCCGACGAGACCGGCACCGACACGCGTCTGCCCTGGTACTACCGGGAAGAAATCCGGCGCATCCGCGTAGATCTGACCTTCGACGCCGCGAATACGGAGATCGGTTTCTCCCACCCCGACTTCGGCGCTGACTATCCTTATCGCCAATACAGCGAATCCATGACCGTGGTTCCGACCGGCCTGAGATATTCCGGGCTCATTTAGGAGATCACCATGAAAAAATTATCCTCGATCTTCGCCAGGTTATGCGACGAGCGCGGTGTGGCGCTCTTGATGACGCTCATCGTCATGCTCGTCGTCTTTGTCGGAGGCATGGCGCTCACGCTTGCCTCGATCACGGATCGCAAGATGGTCACGGCGGATCAGTCCTACCAGCACGCGTTGGATGCCGCCGAGTCCGGCGTTGCCGCCGCGGTGAGCTATCTCAATAGCCTCGCGGTGCCGATCGCCTCGACCAGTCCGCTGATTCTCAAGTCCGGAGCCGCCGACTCGGCGATCACCGAGGGCGCCTTCAACACGTGCTGCGGAGGATACTCGGTGGGAGATGCGTGGTTCGACCTCGTCATCGACCCCAGGGACAACAACTCCGGCTCGGCCACCCGCCTGTATCTCATCCGCTCGACCGGCTACGCTCGCGGGCAGGACGGTAACCAGGTAACTCGTCAGGTCGAGATCGTAGCGCAACAGATCAACTTCGCCCGGTATGCCTACTTTGAGGACACCTACCTCAACGGCACCTACTGGCCGCCGGAAAGCGTGTTTCAGGGTCCCTATCACACCAACGCACACCTCGTGATCTACGCCGACAACTCCGGCCCGAATTTCTTCGAGGAAGTCACTCAGCACGAAGCCGACGTGGTCTATCTCTACGGCTCAGGGGCCATCGGCGCGCAGTTCCACAAGGGAATCACCGTCAATTTCCCCGTCATCGAGCTCCCCAGCAACACCACCAAGCTCGTCAACGCCGCGAGCGGGGGAATTCGGCTCACAGGATCGACCTGGATCGATTTCTTTACCGTCCATGACACGACGGACCCGAGCGCCATTCCTGCGGGATACGCGCTGATCGGCAACGCCAACCTGGCCGCGAACGCACCCGCGGGGAGCGTGATCGGCTCGGCGTTCTGTAGCGGAGGCGGTGGCAACGTAGGCGCGAACATGGCGGTCGTCAAGCTTACTGACCGGTACGACTACCTGAACGCCGCGGCGGGGATTCAAAGCGGCGGGGCCAATGGCGTCATCTCGCTCACCGGCGCCGGCAATACAGCGAATTTCTCGCTCTGCCGCCAGTATCAGGGCGTGCTGTGGCCGCAGATCGCCACCGCCCTTGCCGTTCCGCAGGCACACCTACAGTGGGGGCTAACCGGTTCGAACACCGTATCGATCGACGGTCAGGGGTGGATCTACGACGACACGCGATACTACTACTACGGCGGCAATCCTCAGGGAATTCTCGGCATCGTCGCCAGCAACAACCTGTCGATCAAGAGCAATACCCGGAACGGACTCGGCGGAGGCGCAGGGTGCAGCGCTCAACCGGCCGATTCGGCGACCTGCCACGTCCAGGTGGACGGTACCGTGATGACGCTGAACAAGTCGTACCAGGGCGAAAACTACAACAAGAACGGGCTGCGCGGCACCATGTACTTGTTCGGCGGCACCATCCAGGAGCAGGGCGGCCTGTTTGGGGTGGGCGACGGATCGGGAAACTCGATCCATGGCTGGAGCGAGAGCTATACGTACGATAATCGGCTGATGAACACCCCACCTCCGTACTATCCGACGACCGGCGTGTACACGTTCCTCGACCGCCGGGAGCGCTCCGTGGCGATTCCGACGACGACATTGGCGGACACGCCAAATACCTTCTGACGCGCGCGCGATGCAGGTGATGCCAGGCGACCCGCGCGCGCCCCGTCCGGCGGCGGCTTCGACGAGGCCGGCGGAGGGCGCGCGCGGAGCGGAGGCCACGGGGAAACGAAAGCGCCAAGACGCGATCATCACTCGCCTGCAAGGTGAAATTCAGCGGCGGCTGGACGCCGGCGACGTCCTGGGGGCGTATCAGCTCGTCAAGAAGCTCGACAGCAAGCTCAACAAGGACCAGAAGCCGAAGGAGATCGCCCCGTTCATCATTTCAGACGGAGACGCATCCGATCTGCCGGTGGCCTTCGACGACCAGGAGATCCGCGTCTCGGAAACCTACGAACCGCCGGTGCCGCCGTCCACCGTGGTGCGACCGGAGCCGCCGCGGCGGCCAATGCTCGCCAGCGCCCCCGAGCCGAAAGCAGGTCGCGCTGCCTCCCCCACTGCCGTCGACCGCCCGCGCCTGCGCATCCCGGCGCGAACCGCGATCCTCACCCGGGAAAACTTGCGCGCGGTCTTTCGCCAGGCGCGCGGAAAAATCGGCGCCGGAGAGTACGTTCTCATGTTCGTGGTGCTGGCAGCGGCCACAGGCCTCCTGCTGAGCCCGCGCGGCAATGTACCTGGGACGCCGGCCAAGCGCGGCGCCCCTGCCGAGGTGAGAGCAGCGAGCGCGGATGGTCTGAAGCCAAACGCCGCGACTGACACTCCCGCGAGCGCCGACAGGCCGTGGCGGAACTACGGCGAAGAAGCCGCGGCCCGAGCCGCCGCGAAACGGGAAGCAGGCATCCGTGCGGGCGAAGAAGCCGAGCTCGCCACGCCGGACCTCGTGCCGCGCGTTCGTGCCACCACGCCGATGAAGACTGGCGCTCGCCCCGAGAGCCTCACTCAGGAAGATGAAGAAGCGGCCACTGCACCGTGGGATGAGTCGGCCGGAGACGAGCCTCCACCCGTCCTCAGTCCTCCAAGGTAAAGCCGACCTTGATCGTCACTTGCCAGTGGATCACCGAGCCATCCTTGATGTCTCCGCGCGTCTCCACAAGCTGGAACCACCGCATATTCCGCACCGTCTTCGCCGCTCTCGCCAGCGCGACTCCGACGGCATCCTCGATCGAGGTCTTGGACGTTCCCGTGAGCTCCAAGAGCTTGTAGACGTTGTTGTCCGACACGTCGCTTCTCCTCTTCCCTGGGATCAGGACAGTCTGTCGCGCGCACCGGCGTGCGCGTCCCTGTCCATGGTAGCATGAGGCGCCGCGGATCGCAGCGCACCAGTGTCGTCGCTGTCGCGCTCCCCCAGGAGCCGCCAGGCCGCATCAAAGCGTGTTCGCGCGTCGTACACCCACTGCCTGGCAAGCGCCAGGCGGTTCCAATCCGCGCTCAAGTCGCGATCTCCGGGCGCTCCTTCGTGGCGGCGCAGCCTCCAGGACGCTGCCGGGTCTCCGGTAACCGCGGCGGCCGGGTCCTTGCCCACTTCCCGATACGCGTCGCGAAACGCCATCCCCGCGGCGACGCGCTCATAGGCGGCGTCGGTGGCGCCGATGTCGCGCTGCATGATGGTCCGGCAGCGCTCTTCGTCGACGCGCAGCCCCGACACGATGCGGCGCATCACGTGAAACACGTCCAGAGCAGCCCGCATTCCCTCGACAAAAGGACCCTTGGTGAGCTGCAGGTCGCGGTGGTACCCGCAGAGCAATGGCCCGTAGACGCCCGCAATCTCCGCCAGCCGGGCGCGGTGGCGGGAACTTTCAGCGCGCACCAGCTCGAGCGCGTCCGGATTGCGCTTCTGCGGCATGATGCTGGAACCCGTCGTCAGCTCCGCCGGCAGCGTCAGGCAACGCCACTCGTCGCTCGACAGCAAGATGAGATCCGCCGCCAGTCGCCCCAGGTCGCCCACCGGCCCAAGCAGCGCGGCCAGCGTCAGTGCTTCCGTCTTGCCGCGGTCGTTTTGCACGGCGAGGGTATTGCGCTGCACCGAGTCAAAGGCGAGCAGGCGTGCGACGAGAGCGCGATCGAGCGGCAGGGCCACGCCAAAGCCGGACGCGCTGCCGAGCGGGCTGCGGTTCACGTGCTCGAGCGCCGTCTTCATCCATGGAAAGGCGTCCAGCAGCCCCGAAGCGCACGCGGCGAAATGGAATCCCAAGGTCGAGGGCATCGCCTGTCTGGTGTGCGTGTACCCCGGAAGCGACACTTCCGCCAGCTCTTCGCCGCGCCGCAGAAGCTCCTCGACCAGGGCCGCCAGCGCCTCGGCCTGCTCGACCAGGGCCTCACGCGCGAATAGCCGCAGCGCCGCGATGACCTGGTCGTTGCGGCTCCGCCCGGTGTGAATCCGCCGCCCGGCCTCGCCCAAACGCTTGGTGAGGCGGTTTTCAATGGCGGTGTGCGCGTCTTCCTCTGCCGCCAGGATCGCGAACCGCCCCACGCGGCTCTCGCTGGCTATCGTCGCCAGCTCCGCCACGAGCGCGCCGCAGTCGGTTGCCGACAGCACCCCGATGTGCCGCAGCATCATGGCGTGCGCCGCGCTGGCCAGTGCGTCGTAGGGAACCAGGTGCAGGTCGAGCTCCGGATCCCTGCCGACGGTAAAACGCGCGATCAGACTGTCGAGCGCCTCACCCTTATCCCACAGCCGGCTCATCTCGTGCTCGGGTCACGCAGGATCACTTTGTGTGCGCGCAAGCGCAACGCGTTGAGCGTGATGAATCCGGTGGCATCGGTCTGATCATAAGCGCCTTCAACGTCCATGGACGAGAGCTCCGGATCGTACAACGAGCTCGGCGACTCCCGCCCTTCGACGATGACGTTGCCCTTGTAGAGCGCGAGCTTGACCCGCCCGTCGATCAGAGTCTGAGCTTGCCGAAACGCCGCCATCAGAAAATCCATCTCGGGCGAGTACCACAGCCCGCCGTAGATGAGCTCGGCGAAGCGCGGCGCCAGGCTGTCGCGCAGGTGGAGCACCTCGCGATCCATGGCGATTCCCTCGATGTCCCGCAAGGCGACGTGCAGGATCGTGCCGCCGGGCGTCTCGTAAACACCCCGCGACTTGATCCCCACCACCCGATTCTCGACCATGTCGACCCGACCGATGCCGTTCATGCCGCCGAGCTCGTTGAGGTAGACAAACAGCGCGAGCGGGTTTTCCTTGATCGTGCCGTCCGAGGTGTTGACGACCTTGATCGGGAAGGCGTCCTTGAAGTGAATCTCGAGGCGCGTGGGCGTATCGGGTGCGGCCATGGGCGAGTGGGTGCGGGTGAACATCGACGCGTCCGGGCAGCGATCGGGATCCTCGAGGATTCCCGACTCGTAGCTCTTGTGCATCAAGTTGGCGTCCATGCTGTACGGCTTGGCGACCGTCGCCTCGACCGGGATGTTGTGCTGCGCGGCGTAGCGGATCAGATCGCTGCGGCCTTGAAAACGGTTGAGAAACTGTCGCTCGCGCCATGGGGCGATGACGCGGATTTGCGGCGCCAGCGCGCAGTACGCGAGCTCGAAGCGGACCTGGTCGTTTCCCTTGCCGGTGGCGCCGTGCGCCACGTATGTTGCGCCCTCGTCCAGCGCGATCTCGACTTGCCGGCGCGCGATCAGCGGCCTGGCCAGCGACGTGCCGAGAAAATAGCGATTCTCATAGACCGCGTTTCCCGCGATCGCCGGGAAAATGAAATCCGTCACAAACTCCTGGCGAAGATCTTCCACGTAAACGCGGATGGCGCCGGTCGCCAGAGCCCGTTGCCTGACCTTGTCGAAGTCGTCGTCCTGCCCCACGTCGGCCACCATGGCGACGACATCGTATCCTTTCTCAACGAGGTACTTGCAAATGCAGGCGGTATCGAGTCCGCCGCTGTAGGCGAGGACGACTTTTTCGGCCATGAGGTCTACTCCGAGGGCGAGGTTCCGGCGCGCCTGATCCGGACGCGAAAGGCGAGCGGCAGCGCGAGTGAGAAGACGGCGATCAAGACGGACGAGGTGCTGCCCGTGCCGGATGGCACTCCCGGACCCGGGCTCGCAGTGAGAGTGGGGGTGGGGTCGGGTCCCACCGTAGGGGTTTCGGTTCCCGGCGGACTCGCAGATGCTGTCGGTATCGGCGAGGCGGTGTGCGTGGCCGTGGCGGAGGAGGTAGGTGAGCTTGGCGGCGACGGCGTGGGTGTGGGCGACCTCGCCGTTGTGCTGGTTGCTGTCGTCGTCGCGGTGCGGCTTGGGGTGGCGGTCGCGGTGGGCGTTGCAGTCGCGGTTTGGGTCGGCGATGCGGGGGGCTGTGGAGTCGCCGTGTGCGTGTGCGTGGCCGCCGGTGTCAAGGTCCGGGTCGTGGTAGCGGTTGCCGTTGCGGTTGCCGTGGGCGTGCGCGTGGGCGTCGCCGTGCCGGTCGGGGTTTGGGAGTGGGTGGCGGTCGCCGTTCCGGTTTCCGTGGGAGTCGCGGTGACGGATGGTGTTTCCGTGATCGTCGGCGTGACGGTGATCGTGGGCACGGGAGTGGCCGTTGGGGCCCCGGGGAGCTCGGCGCCAGGTCCGCCGTAGGCCCCCTGGTCGTTGCGTGAGGTGTTACAGACTGGCCACGTGATGTTCGGATTGTCCTCGTACGCGGCAGTCGGATCGCCTGCATCCACCGACGGGCTTTTCGTCGCCGGCGCCGTGCACCACAGCGTGTAGTCGTTAGCGGCCGCGTCGTTGAATACGAGCTGCCCTTCGCTGATGTTGGTCGTGGAGAAATCCGGGCAATTGTCGAGATTTGGGTCGGTAGGTGAGCACGAGAGCCCGCAAGGTGCCCACCAGTCGTCGCCAAAACCGACGATCTTGGACGTCGATTGGTCGGACTGGATGTTGTTGTATTGGAGGACCGGCGTCGCGCCTGAAGCGCACGCGACGCCGAAGAAGTCGTAGTCGAGAATGATGTTGTTGCGCAGCTCGGGAGTCGCGCTACCGCCGTTCAGGTAGAGGCCGTATTCACCGCCGACGATGGTGTTATTGCGCACCGCGGGTGCCGACGCGTCCACGACCAGCGACGCTTCCACATTGTCGTAGAAAAGGTTGTTGAGGAGGGTTGGATTGGAGCCACCGCCCGTCCCCGACTCGACCTTGATCACGGCGCCGTTGCTGGCCTCGGGGTGGTTGCGAAACACGTTGTTTCGCACCGCCGGGTGAGAGGCGTTGCGAATCCACATTGCATGGACCTGATTGTTGTCGAAGGTCGAGCGGTCGACGGTGACGGCCGGAGAAGCGGGAGCATCCCCGGCATTGTCGACGACGAGAGCGAGCTTGGCGTGCTTGAGCTCGACCCAACGCAGGCTGCCGCTGCCGCCATCGCGGAGCTCGATGCCACCCCAGTCCCCGGCAACCGCTCCGGCCCCCGCGTCGGACTGAAACACGATCGGCTGATCGTACGCGGCCTCCGCCATGAGTGATCCGAGAACGGTGATCCTGATACAGTTTGGCAGGGAGGGGTCGGTGTCCGTCCGGCAGGCGGCGCGCGCCGCGACGGAAACTACGGTCCCAGGCTGGATAGTCAGCGTGTCACCCGCGGCAACAGTGACGCTTGCTGAGAGCGAAACCGCGCCGCTCCAGGTTTCCGCCGCGGCGGGGACAATCCCGAGGCCGTACAGCACGGCAAGCAGCGCGCGCCCCACGCCCACCGCTTGCGGGCGTGACGCCATGATATAGATCGAGGTGGGCAGAGGAGTCCTTCCGCGTGAGATTACGTGGCACCGAGGAGTCTGGAGCAATTCGCCACGCGGTGCAAGCCTGACTGCGGCTGCGGCGGACCGGGTTTGACACGCCGGCCGCACGGGAGTAGGGATGAGCGGTGAGCCGCTCCGGATCAGCCGGCGCGGGAATCTGTGGTGTAAGGAATGCGGATACTGGTGACCAACGATGACGGTGCAGGCGCGCCCGGGCTGCACGCTCTGGCTGTGGCGCTAAGTGATCTGGGCGAGGTTACCGTAGTGGCACCGGACGGACAGCGCAGCGCCAGCGGTCATGCCATTACGATCGCCCATCCTTTGCGCCTGAACATGATCGAACGCGCGGCGCCCTATTGCGTCTACGCGCTCACCGGTACGCCCGCGGATTGCGTCAAGGTAGGCGTCTCGGTCGTCTTGCAGGCGGCCCCCGACCTGGTCGTATCGGGAATAAACTACGGCGCCAACTCCGGTGCCAACGTCACGTACTCGGGGACGGTATCGGGTGCCCGCGAGGGGGCGATGCTCGGCCTGCCATCCATTGCCGTCTCGCTGGAAGCTTCTGATCATCCCGATTTCGCATTCTCGGCCAGAGTCGCCAGGGAGATCGCGCGCTGGGTTGGGAGTGGCAGGCCGGGCGCCGGTTTGCTCTACAATGTCAACGTCCCGGCCCTGCCGCCTGATCGCATCCGCGGCATTCGCCTGACCCGACACGGCCATAGCCGCATGATCGATGCCTTCGAGCGGCGCCTGGATCCCCACCACCAACCGTACTACTGGATGGCGTGGGAAAGGATGTTTCACGACGAAGACCCAAACAGCGACGGCCATGCTGTGTACAGCGGGTTTGTCTCCGTAACCCCTCTGCTCCTCGAGCAGACTGATCGGCGGGCGATCGAGCAGATGAAGGCCGCCGGATTCGAGGAAATCGAAGGAAGGCTGCTGTTGCGGTGAGCTGCTTGGGGCAAGGCGCAGAGCGTCAATGGCGGCGGCGCTTGCCGAACGAGGCTGGCGGTGAGTGATCGACAGGTTCACCTGACGGAGCGCGACGTGCGCGCGCTTGCGACGCCGGAGAGCTTTGACCGGGGCAAGCACTACTACGCCGAGGGCGCGGTTGTCGAAGTCGTCTACCAGGATGGGCGGCTGACCGGGCGCGTCGCCGGGCGCCGGCAAGAACCGTACCGCGTGTCCGTCGACCTCGCGGGGGGCGCCATCGGCACCTCGAGCTGCTCGTGCCCGTATGAGTGGAGCGGGGCCTGCAAGCATGTCGTCGCTCTCTTGCTCGCCCTCATCAATCAGCCGGACTGAGAACGGCCGGTGCGCGAGCGGCGTGGTGTCCACCGTCCAATCTCGCGGCGCCGCCCTGAGGCTCGGAACTAGCAGTCGAGCACGGCGCGAATTATCGTTGCGTCCACCTGTTCCATGCCAGACAAGACCGCGTTCGCATCGCCAAGCTCGCGGGCGTCGTGCGTCGTCGCCACCGCGATAACCGGGCAACCCGCCCGCCTGGCGGCCGTGATCCCCTGAGGCGCATCCTCGATGACCAAACAGCGAGCCGGTGCCAGCCCAAGCAGGCGTGCAGCGATCAGGAAGATCTCAGGATGCGGTTTTCCCTCTCGCACCTCGTCGCCGGTCGCGAGGCCCGCAAAAAGCCCCGCCACGCCGATGACCGACAGCAACAACTCAACATTGGCGCGCGGTCCGGAAGAGCCGACCGCAAGGCGCCAACCGCCGGCGGCGAGCACGCGCACCAAGGCGACCGCGCCCGGGATCGCGCGCACGCAGCGGGCGGCCTCGCCCCGGTACAGAGATTCCTTGCGCGTTGCGAGCGCGGCGACCTCGGCCTCGCTGACCGCGCGCCCGAGCCAGCTCGGAACTATCTGGTTGTTGTGCATTCCGAACGTACTCCTGAAGAGCTCTTCGGAAAACGGCTCGCCCACCTCATCGCCAAGCCGTTGCCACGCCGCCAGGTGCGCGGCCGCGGAATCCACCAATACCCCATCCATGTCAAAGATGACGCCGCACGCGTCGATGCTCTCGGTCCTCATTCTCAGCTCTGCTCCATCTCGCGGTTCGTGCCGGTACGCCCTGCGGCGATTCCGCCCTGAAGGGTGGGGACGACGATTGGTGTCTTCGTCCCCGCCGCACCATCGCAACAGTTGGCCGTCCTACGCGAGCGTCTCGACTCGCATCACCTCTTCAGCCGCCGCTGTCAGCTCTGGCTTGGATGCGATACCCACCGGCTCAGGGGTGACTGTGGATCGCTCGAAGCCAAAGACCAGAAGCAGCGCCGGCAGAAATACCAGATCGGCGACGAGAGCAGCTCCCAGGACAACCGCCGTCATGATGCCAAAGTTCACATTCGGCACGAATGTGCCGAGCGCCAGAGCTCCGAAGCTACCGACGAGAACGACTGTGGTCACGACCAGCGCCGGGCCGGTTTGCGTGAACAACCTCGCCAGCGCCTCGTCGGGCGTGAGCCCCTCCCGCTGATGCCGGCTGAAGCTGGTCAGAATGTGGATGGTGTCGTCTACCGCGATCCCCAGGCAGACGCTGGCAACGAGCACCGTGCCAATATCCAGCGAGATGCCGTAGAGCCAGAGAAACGCACCGCCGAACAGCAGCGGCACGATGTTCGGGGCCATCGCGATCACCCCGGTGCGAAGCGAGCCGAGCGCCACGGCGAGGATCAGGCTGATCAACACCATGGCAATTGCGATCGACTGCACAAAGGATGAAACCACGTAGTCGTTCATGCTTTGGTAGAGCATGGTTTTGCCCGTCACGCGAGCGTCGAGGCCGAGCTCAGTGGCGATGCTCTCCAAGTGGGCTGCGAGGCGCGTCCAGCGGGTCGAGTCCGTAACCCGGGAAAACAGAGTCAGCCGCACGGCGTCGCTGTCGATCGTGATCCGATCGTTGACGTCCATGCCTTGCGGCAGATTCATCGTATACAGAAGGAGCTCCTGTGCAATCCCCTCCTTCGTGTCGGGCAGCCGGTAGAAAGCGTTGTCACCGCCGTTGAGAGCCCGGTGGGTCTGCTTGATCGTATCGACCAGTGAAATCACCCGCGTGACGGAATCCGTCGCCAGCGCCCTGGTTTCGAACTCCTGCAGCTTGCGCATGAACGCGGGGTCCTTGACGCCGTCCGCGACGCCGGAGTCAACCACCATCTCAAGGCCTGGCACGCCGCCGAGCTTGCTCAACAGAAAGTCCTGAGCCTGCCGCAGCGGATAGGAAGGAGCGAAGTACTTGTAGGGGTCGGAGTTCACCGTATTCCTGAGGCTGACGCCGACGGCAAGCACGGACAGGACCGTGAAGCCGCTGAGCAGAGCGACGCGATATTTGCGCAGGACCGCGACGTAGCGGACCATCGAGGCGCTGGATACACCGGGGGGTGTCGCGCCCTCTGTCCATCCGACGCGGGTCGGTAGCACTGCCATGAGCGGGCCGACGATCCAGTAGGTCGCCAGCCAGGCGGCCATGGTTCCGAGGCCGGCCAACAAGCCGAGGCCCGAAACCGGCTCGAGCTTGGCGGTTGCAAAGGAGAAAAACCCGACCGCGGTGGTCACCGAGGTCAAGATCGTCGGCTTGATGTTGCGCCGCAGTGCGAAGAATGCGGCATCCCGCCTGGCTACCCCGGCACGCAACGCCCGATAGTAGTGGGAGAGGATATGCACGGCATCGGCGATGCTGACAGCGATGAGAATCTGCGGCGTAACGATCGTGATGGTGGAAATCTCGATGCCCAGCCAGCCGGCGCTACCGAGCCCGGCGCCGACTGCCACTACGACCACCGTCATCGGCAACAGGACGCCGTTTATCGTGCGTAGCGACAAGAAGAGAAACAACACCGTCATCAGCAAGACGATGGGGATCAGGCGCGCGATATCCTTCTCCGAGCTTTCCTGGAATGCGTATGTGATGACCGGGCCCCCCGTTACGTAGAACCGGTGATCGCCGCCCGCGAGCTCCGCAAGAATACCCCGCGTCGCCAGCGTAATGGCCTTGGCGTCCGGAGGGACTTCGAGCCCCGGCTTGATACGCGCATACACCATTGCCGAGTTGCCGTCCCGACTGATCAGGTAGTCGGGCAGGATCTCGTGCGCCAAGGCGATCGCCTTACGTTCGGCCAGGAGCTGTGGTGTCAATGGCACATCAGTTGGGATGAGCGGTTCCACCTGGATCTCGTCCTCGGCCGCGTGCACCCACTGAAAGTTCGTGACGGCATCCACGCGAATGACCTCAGGAGCCTTCCAGAGGCGCTCCGTGAGCTGCTGGACCAGAGAGATGGTCTCGGCATCGAAGACTCCTGACGGGCTGTGAACCACAACCATGACGAGGTCGTCGTTGCCGAAGCGGCGCTCGAAAGCGTTGAAGCGCTGCAGTAGCGGATCGTTGGGCGAGAAAAAGGCGGTGTGGGTGAAGTTGGTGGTGAGTCGCGGCAGGCCCGTCAGCAGGACTCCCCACACGGCCAGACCGATGGCCATCGAGACGATCGGCCGGTGCACCAGAAATTGCACCCAGCGATCCAAAGTCGGGGCTTTCTTGGACATGGGTATGTTTCCTTTTCTTGCCTAGAAGTAGCGGAAGAGACTCGCGTGAATGTGGTCCGCGTCATCGAGCCACTCGAATCCGAGCGGCATGGCGGGATCGCGCGCGGGAAAGTGGAGCCACTGAAAACCGGCCTTGATGCCCCAACGCTCTCCGAGGCGCTGGCTGTATCTGCCGGTGAGCATGAAATGCTCGGAGCGCTCCAGGTCATCAATGACCAGCACGACCAGGCTTTTTTCGTCCTCGTCGTTGAAGGCGAAGCGGTATCCGAGGAGCAGGTCCCGCTGAAAGAGCGGCGCCAGACGATCCGCTTCGTGCGGGTAGTCAAGAGCCGCCTGCGCCTCGCACAGCAGAGTCGAGCCGGCGCCCGACGCGTGGACCAGGCCGTACTCGACTCCGGCCGCCACGAGACCATAATCGCGATCCGGAACCGGAGGCAGGTAGGGGATTGTCCCGCTTGGGGGCTCGAACATGCGATAGGCGGCTTCCAGCTTGAGCACCACGCTGCCCGACGCCATCTGCAGCGTGCCACCGAGCTGCGTAAGCGGCTGAAAAAGCGCGATGACCTCGGCCCTCTCGGGATCGTAGTAGATGACGGGCGCATCCCGGTCGATGTGGCGCACGGCGTGGAGACTGACGTCGGCGCTGCCGAAGGTCTGCTGCGCCCGCAGCGCCCACTGGGGAACGAAGGTATCGTCATCGACCTGGCCGTCATCGTCAGTGTGAATCGTCCGATCGACAGCCAGCCCCGGAGCCGCGAGGCGCAGGCGTGAGCTTGCCGAGGGCCCCTTTGGCTTGGTAAAGACGGGCATGAACATCAGCTCGACGTTGCCATCACCCAATTGTGCCCGGGCGCTGACCATCGGTTCCCCAAACTTGTCGGGATTTTCGATCGCGCTGTCGAAGAGTCGGCTGTTGATCACATCGGCGGGGTGAAAGGCTTCCGTGGCCGTCCAGTTGAGCAACTGGTGACCAGCGCGAAGGCGGAAGCGCTCCGATCGCCACTCCAGCCAGACCTCTTCCGGCACCAGGACGGTGCGTTCCCCGTCGACGGCGTCGTAACGGCCGAAGAGGCGCATCTTGGCGCGCACGGCGGCGCCGCTGGCGGTCACGTCCACGCGCCCCGACACGGCGACGTTGTAGTCGTCGGTGCGGTCATCGGTGTCCGTTGTAAAGACTCGCCCTTCGACGCCGAGCTCACCGCGCGCGCTCGTGTCCAGCGCGCCGGCGGCGCTACCAGTACCCACAAGGACCGACGCGACAACAATTGCCAGTATCCCATGGTTCGTCATGATCGCACCTCGTCGCGCTGCTCGGGTCCGGGCTAGCTACCGAGCTCGTCGCTCGCGAACAGCACCGCGTTGTGGGTGACCGACAGCTCCCGCTTCGTCCAGGTCAGCACGGAAGACTTCTTTGTCTGGTGATTGGCCATCTCGATGCGAAAGGGCCGCCACCACTGGCCGGTCTTTCGATAATCAGAGAAGATCGCGGTCTTGAGCAGCTCTCCCTTGCGATCGTAGTATTCGATTTTTGTAGGATTCATATACTCCTTGTCTAACCAGACGATTTCACGGCTGTACCCACTGTCAGCGTTCAGCGGAGCCCGTTCAGTCTTCCAGACGCTTCTATCTCCGAGCGTTTCTTCAGCGATGAGCTTGTGAGCAAACTTCTCCGGCTCCTGGCTTCCCAGATCTTCGTAGGCGAACTCCGAGCCCATGAACGAGCCGGACTTGTTTCGCGCGGCGATGCGCTTGGTGCGATTGATGGCCGGCAGAAAGAGCCACTGATCGTCATCTTTATCCTTGTGTGCCCACGTCAACATGCGGGAGCCCTTGACGTCTGCCGGCCACAGGAACTCGATGCGAGACTTGTCACCGTCGTCCGGAGCCTCGGAGATCACTGAAACCATGCGCCGCTCGGTGCGATCGCCATGAGCATTGATGAGCACCATCTCCATTTCAGAGGATTCACCGACGTAGCCGGCATTCGCTTTTTTGGCGGCGGTGGCGATTTCGAGACCCTTTTCCTCCGGGGTCTGGGAATGCGCGAGTGCGAGCGGGAGCGCGCAGGCGAGCAAGAGCGTGGCGGCGAGCTTTTTCATGTGCGAGGCTCCTTGATGGACAGGGGTGCGGAGGATGTCGAAAGCGGCTTGGGAGTGATTGTGGAAAGGGGCTACCGGGTCTCGGCGCCGGATAGGAGCAGGTCGAAAACGCGCGGATTATAGTGTGCATTGATGGCGCTCCTGGTAAGTCCCAGGCCGCGCAGACAGTAGAGAACGGCGTGATCGAGGATCGCCGCGGGGTCTACCGGATAGGCGACTACCGGCTCGCTTGGCAGGCCGTACATGCGCAAAGCGATCGACATGTGGTGGGCGAACCAGATACCGAGCTCCGCACCTTCGCGATCGTTCTCGAGATCCCCGGCGGCGATGGCGGCGTCCACGCACCGCGAGAGCTTGTCCACCCATGCGGCCGAGGAAAGCTCGAGAAAGGATCGGGCGAAGGAGCCATCGTCCAGGAGCGAGCGTAACTGAAGCCGGGCGATGCAGGTGTGGAGCCCGTAGATTCTCTGCGGACCGCGCAGGATCTTCCACATCAACAGGTAGATGCACATCACCAGCGTCGCGGTGTTGTCGGGGAGCTCCTCGAGTCGTCCGATGTTTTCAGTGGCTTCGCGGACGCAGTCCTCCTGGATTGCCTCAAAGATTGCTTGCTTGCTCGGGAAGTGGCGATAAAGAAGCGCCTCGGAGACGGCGGCGGCGGCGGCGATCTCCTTGGTGGTGACGCCATCTGGGCCGTTGGCGGCGAAGAGGGGGAGGGCGGCAGCGAGGATTGCGGCGCGGCGGTCAATGGCTTTCATGCGTTCAGTCGAGTCACTCATGCGTGGTAAGTTAATACTCACTTACCTCCATGTCAAGCACGTGTGACTCACCGTCTCAGGCGTCTGGGTGAGCACATCTCTCGGTCCAGACGCTTACAACCGATCGCCTCACCCCGACTCAGGGCCCTCGCCGGCCCCGCGCCCTACCTCACCACAGCGCGGAGCTCTTCCTCAAGCCGCTCCGCAAGTATGATCTTGATGAGCGTCTGGTAAGGCACGTCGTTCCTGTTGGCGAGCACCTTCAACGGCTCGATCATCGCCTCGGAAAGACGCAACGAAATCGTTTTTAGCGACGGTTTCAGGTTTGGCAATGTAAGCCGCCGCGCCTTGGACCAATCGATCACGTCAGCAGAATCGTGCGTCGCCCAAAAGGCCCGCTCGTCGTCTTCGGTTTTGAATTGCCTAGCCAGGAGCTCGATAGATCTCCCGTTCCCGCTTTGTCATGTCCCTTGCGGAGATGACGCGCAATAAGCTAGCGCGCACCGCGGCGCCGGAGCCGCCGCAAGGTCGCTGCCGCCAAGAAAACCGCGAAGATCGCAAGCTCGTCGGGGAGTCGTCCGCTCCCGTCTGCAGCATTCCGGAAACAGCCGCCTCCGCCTCCCCCCTCGCTTTCTTCCTCGATGGTAAAGTCGCCTGGGGAGACGGCAAGGAAGATGTTACCCTGGGCTCTGACCATGATCCGCGCGGTCGTTGTCGGAGTCGCCGTGAGGTTGACCTTTTGATTCCCGTCGTTCGGCGTCCCCGCCGCAAGTGTGGTGGTGAACGTTGCACCGCCATCGGTCGAGAGCAGGATGTCGACCGCGCTGGTGCTGATCGGGGACAAGGTCGTGTCGGCTACATCCCACTTGACCGTGACGCTGCCGGAGGTCTTGGCGGCCGCAGCGGGCTCCGTCACGGCGAATCCGGTCGCGGACACGACTGACGTGACTGCCATGGTACTGACCGACGTGAGGCCGCCGGCGCTGTGGTTGTCGCGGACGACGGCGCGGAAGGTGAGCGTTCTGCCAGTTGTGGGCAGGGTTTCACCCGCCGCCGGGACGCCGGCGAGCACGTCCTCGAGCCTCGGGATAAGGCGCTCGCGCGACGAGGTGGGGGGCCAGGTGCGGATGATCGGGTTATCCCCGCGGTCGCCGGCATTGAGAGGAGTACCCAGCGGACCGCGGTTGAAGTCATACTCTTCCCATGAAATGGTCACGGCATCGCCATCCGCGTCGCTGGCACTGGCGGCCGTCAACGCGAAGGGAGTGCGGGCGGGAATGAAGTAGCTCGCACCGGCGTCGATGACAGGGGCTGCCTGGTTGCCGTTGGACACGTCCCGGCTGCACGACAGCGACTCCGAATACGCGAGAATCTGATCGATGCTCAGAGAGTGGAACATGGCGTCGCTGTGCGCTTGCAAGTCATCCTCGCCGCAAATGCCGGCGTACCCCATGATCGTGGCGCCGCTGCCTGGTTCCACGGCGGCCGGATCCCAGCGGCCTCGCAGGCAGCTTCCGCCCATCCCATCGAAGGTGTGGTCCGCGCTGAATTGGTGGCCCATTTCGTGGGCGACGTAGTCGATGTCGAACCCATCGCCGCGAGGCTCGTCCCGCCCCGTCATGCCCATGGCCTTCTCACCGTTGCGGCACACCAGGCCGGGCGCGTAGCCGCCGCTGCCGGTTCCGACGACGTGACCGATGTCGTAGCTCGAGGCGCCGATTCTGGCGTCGAGGTTCGCCTGGTTTTGCTCGACCATGGCGTCCGACTCGCCATTGGTGTAGGGGTCGGTGGAGGAGTCGGTGTACACGATCGACTCGTTGTTGGCGATGAGCACCAGGCGGATCGACAGGTCGCGCTCGTAGATCTGGTTGACGCGATTGATGGTAGTGACGAGGCCGGCGAGACCTGCGGACGCGGTGCCTCCGTGAAACGCCGTATACTCCCCGGTGGCCGCCATGGCGAGGCGATAGGTTCGCAGTCTGCCGAGCGGCACCCGGTATGACGGGGGGGAGGTGGGCTCGCCGCGGGTCGGGGTCAGGCAGGCCGGCCGCGGATGCGTTTCCCGTAAAGCGCTGCGCTTGTAGGACGCGTAGTGCAGGGTGTCGCCGCGGTTATAAGGATCGACGTAGTAAGAATCCTGACCGGCGGACACCGCGGCGTGGAAGCCGGCGGGGCCACCCCAATCGAAGCGAATCGACCTCGCCGGTGAGTGGACGCTTACCCCCGCGTAGGTTTTCATCGGCCACCCGCTGCTGGCGAGCCATGCCGAAAGCTCCGGCGCCATGATCGGCGATTCCCAGACGCGAAACGCCTCCAGCTCGCCGGCCGGAGTCGGCACCTCGATGATCACGGCGGTGTCAAAGCCCGGTGACAGCTCCGGGCGCGCACCGGCGAGCGCGCCGGTGAGTCGGCCCGCGTCGATGGCGAGCACGCGGTGTGCCCCCTGGGGCCTGACCCAGGCATCTTTTTCGGCCAGTGCGCGGAGCTCCGAGGGAGCGGAAAGGAAACTCCACGCGGCGCCGCTTCCGCGGGCGCCAGCCGCCGGAGCGGCGACGAGTATGGCGCAGCAGCAAAGCAACGACGCGGCAATGCGTTCGCGGTGGGACATGAGTTGGGGCTCTCCTGAAGGATACGTGAGCTCACGGAATCCGGCGCTCCTTGCTAGCCGGGTACCGAACCGGGTTTTTCATATACTACACGCTCCGCCTACGCGGCTCCAGAGGCGCCTGGCGTGAAAAGCTCACGCTGCATGGCGCTCGCGGGATACCCGGAAACCGGCGAGCGGGCGGCTTTCGGGCGCATCCTGACGCGCTCTCGCCGCACCTGATAGCCCCGCTCCGAGGTGGCAAGCGCATTGCACTGCAGAATGCTGCACAACCCCGGCGGCGACGGCTTGCCGGACGCGCAATACTCACGACAACCGAGGAAAAGCACATGCAAAACCGAGTCAGCACCATGGCCCTCGCAGCGATCGCGCTCCTTGTCGGCACCGCGCTCACTGCCCAGGCGACGGAATCACCCTACGGCGACTCGAGCTGCGTCGAGTACGATCGCGAAGGCTCGATGTTCCTCGTTCGCAACGACTGCGACGCACCGGGCGAAGGCTGCACGCGCCAGCGCCTGAGCCTGGAAGAAGCCATTCAGTACGCGAAGCGCTATCGCTGGATCGACGTCAGCGCTTCCATGAAGCGCGAGGGCCACGGGCTGTGGGAAGCCGAGCTGAAGCTCCTGGGCAGCGGCGCGGAAGCGTTGGTCTACGTTTACCTGCCCCAAGGGGTGGACGAGATGGCCTGTGGCGGCATCGGCACCGCGTGGATCATCAAGATGATCGCGCTCTACTACTATGAAGATTATCCGGTCGACCATCCGCGGTTTCAGGAGCGTTTCGGAGCGCTCGTGGACGGCGCGACCGAAGGTGGGCGGCAGATTCTGATCACCTCCAAAAGTTATGGCGGCCACCAGACGCTCGAAGCGGTTCATGCCAACCCCAACGTGTACCACCTGAGCATCGCGCCTTCCTTCGGGGCGTTCAAGGATACCCACGGCGACGTCCAGAACCCCCACGTCCCCGTCTACATCGACAACCTCCGCAACACCAGAGCCAAGGAGTGCATCGTGACCTCGCTCAACGATTGTTGGAGCCTGTTCGCACATGGTAGCGCGCTCAGCCTGGACCACGACTCCTCCTACTCGTGCGACGATCCGTACAACCCCGATCATCCCGATCCGCATCCCGGCACTACTCGCTGCCAGTCGGGCGACGACTACTGCTACATCTACGGCAATCGCGACGTATACAACGCCATCTACGCGAATCCTGAGCAGGTGAAAACCGTTCTCGTCGACGGCTCCGGCCACTACACCACGAGCTACTACGACCACGGGCTCATCGACGCCATGCGAAGCTGCCCCGCCGAGCACGGTCTGGAAGACGACAGCGTCATCGCCGAGATTCTCAACGGGGCGTATCCGCACCCCGGCCTGACGGTGACCATCGGCGGCGAGCACGAAATCGCCGACCGCGAGGTCATTTACCTTGCCGAGGACGGCATCCCCGGCGGCGATACCGGTGGATACGCGGCGGAGCTCGCCAGCACCGTGCCGAATTCCTACCTCAACACCGGTCATACGGTGCCCATCCACTACGAGGCGTTCGCTCACGGCAGCGCGGACATCAATCTGGTGAGCTTTTACGAGGACCGCCGTGATCTGTTCGCCTACGCTCCCGCGGCGGACGACGCGCAGCGCATCGGGCCGGACTTCAACTTCCAGTGGCACCCCTGGCGCGACTTCGAGGACAATCCGAGCATGGTAGGCCGCTGGATGACGGTCTCCGCAGCGGCATTCGACGGCGGCCCGCTGTTCCCCATGGCGACGGACGCGCGGCGCGTGCTCATCATGAGAATGGTCGGCGAGACTTTTCCGCAGCCGATCCCCGACATCACCCGGCTCGCGGTGCCGCGAGAAGTCTATTCCATGGACGCTCCGCTGCTGACCACCAGCATCTACCTGCCGGAGCCGGCCCGCGTCGGCGGCATGGACCTGTGGATCGACGACCAACTCCTCGCCTCCGCCACGGACGCTGCACGCCTGGGCGAGAGTGTGGAAGACGGCTACCGCCGGTACACCCTGCGCGCCACGTGGAACGTCCGCGCCACCTGGTGCAGGGCCTATCCTGCCGACGTCGAGATGTGCGGCAGCCCCTCGGCACCCGCGGTCTCCAAGGACGGTTCGTCCATCGTGACCGCAACCAGCTCCGGATCCGCGCTCGCGGCGGTCCCGACCACCCAGCCCAAGACGCTCACGGTCACCATCAGCGCGGTGGCGTGGAACAGCGATGGCAGCTCCGTCACGCGCACCCTGCGCAAGACGATCGAGCGGGCGACGACCCCGCTGGAAGCGCTGGGCGAGAAACTGCAGGAGAGCGCAGTCACGGCGGTGGAAGTCACGACCGGCGTGGACGAGACGACGGGAGTGCAGTCCGCGGGCGGCGAGGAGAAGTACCCGAGCGCCGGCACCGAGACGACCGCGCCCGTGTCGTCGGGGGAGACGCTGGCCGTGCAGGTCGAGGCGGCCGCGACCACGACCGCCAAGTGACCTCTCGACGCAGGTTCTGATGCTTGCGGGCGCGATTTGTCGCGCCCGCTTGTGCGTTTCGAGCGCTGCCCCGCTGTCAGCAAGCCACCGCCCGAGCGGCTGTAAGCAGTGTGGAAAGCGCATTGCGAAGACCCTCTTCCGTCCATCCCCCGCGACGGGCCGGCGGTGGGAGTGAGGCCGGGGGAATCCGTGATGCGATGCACTTTCCGCTCAGGATGCCGGCGAAAGCGCGGTGGATGCAGCTCGAAGTCTGAGCTTGCGAGGAAGCGCGCTCAGACGACGCGCCGCGTGGAGCGCTTGGCCGCGGCGCGCGGAAGGCCTGCCGTGCGCGCAGATGAGCGAATGGGAGCAGCTCGTCCGCAGCGGTCCATTCGCTGCGGGCCGGACGGCGCGACGGTGCGTTTCCTGAATCTGGCCGCGCGGTGGAGCCGAGCGGGGCTGTGACCAACAACGCACACCGTGGACCTGATTGTCCGCAATCGGCAGCAGCCGGCGTTTTTCCGCATGGGCTTGCGGCAATCGGGGCAATCACCTAAATTACGGACAAAGAGAGCACCGTTGGCGTGGAAAACGCGAAGATGGAGCGGTTCCTTGGCAACTGAACATCTGGTTCCGGGGATGGTGGGGGATCCCCCCCTATGGGTGCGTTGAAAGAGGCCCGGTATTGGGCCCGGGGAGATGATTTCCAGGGGGACTGTCTGCAGACCGGCCCCGTTTTCTAGGGGATTGAGACCGCGCTCGCGAGTCTAGTAGGGCGGATTCTCTTTCAAGGTCTGCAGACCGGCCCCGTTTTCTAGGGGATTGAGACTCGTAGTACCTCGGACTATGTGCGCGCTATGCGCACCTGTCTGCAGACCGGCCCCGTTTTCTAGGGGATTGAGACTACGCGTCCGCGGCGGCGTCCGCCGCGGCGTCCGCCGGTCTGCAGACCGGCCCCGTTTTCTAGGGGATTGAGACCT
>JACPHN010000194.1 GCA_016188575.1 Candidatus Schekmanbacteria bacterium | reverse complement strand
CGGCGACGTCGAAGCGGCGGTGGATTCTTGGGCGGGAGGCCGCCTTGCGGGCGGCGGGCTCCTGACGATACTCTGCAGCGGCACCGGAGCGGTGTTCATCCCGTCACCGATAAGGCGCGGCCGACGCGCAACTCTGCTCGCAGCACCACTCTCTTTCCGGAGACCGCTCATGCCCACCGCCCCGAGGGTGCTTCTGTTCGACCTTGGCGGCGTCCTCATCGAGCTCGACGCCTTCGCGCGCCTGCAGGCCATCTGCCCCGACTCCCCGGGTGAGGACTGCATTCGCATTCGCTGGCTCGCTTCTCCGGCCCTCCGCGCGTTTGAGCTCGGACGCATCGGCGCCGACGAATTCGCCCGGCAGTTCGTGTGCGAATGGCGGCTGCCGTGGTCTCCGGAACGCTTTCTTCGCGAGTTCGAGCACTGGCCCAGGGCGCTCTATCCAGGTGCCGAGACGCTGCTACTGGCGCTGCGCGCGCGCTATCGCGTGTGCTGCCTGACGAACTCGAACGAGCTGCATCTCGCCGCCCGGCCGGAGCTCGGAACGCTTTTCGATGACCTTTTTTCGTCGCACCGCCTCGGTCTGGTCAAGCCGGACCCGGCGATCTTCCACCGCGTGGTGGAGCTCCTCGGCGTCCCGGCCGAGGCCATTGTGTTCTTCGACGATGCGCCACCAAACGTTGAATCCGCCAGTCGCGTGGGATTACAGGCACACCATGTCATGGGATTCCCGGCGCTCGCGGCGCGCGTGGCCGAGCTCGCGCTACTCGCCTAGCCAGCTCCCCGCGGCAATGCGCGCGCCGCTCTCAGGAAAATTGGTAATGGTCGAGGTCGAAGGTTCGGCATCGCCACCACAGCTCGGCTCCCGACGCCGGCCGCAAGAATGGAGCGTCCCCATGGCGATCGAAGTAGTAGCTGTTGGCTCGCGCACAATTGTTGTTGAAGAACACCGTGTTTTTTTGCCTGCGCAGAATATCCTGAAAAAAGGCGTCGTGAGGCTCCTGCCTGATCTCGATCACGCGGGCGCCGCGCCGGCGCGCTTCCGAAAGGCAGCGAACAGCGTGCGTAGTCTGCGCCTCGACCATGGAAAACCAGGAAGACCCCGTGGTCGCGTAGGGGCCGAGCACCATGAAGGCGTTCGGAAACCCCGGCACCGTCGCCCCTTCGTACGCCTGATACCGGTGCCGGTCCCAGAAATCGCCGAGCTCGATGCCGCCGCGGCCATACACTTCGAATGGCGGCGTGTTCCCTTTTTCAAACACCTTGAACCCCGTCGCCAGAATCAGTGTGTCAACCGTGCGCTCCCGCCCATCGACAGTGCGGATGCCCCCCGGCGTCATCCGGTCGATACGGTCCGTGACGAGCTCGACGTTGGCGCGATTGAACGCGGGAAAGTAGTCTTTCGAGAAGCTCGGGCGCTTGCAGCCGAACCCGTAGGACGGAGTCAGCTTGCGCCGCAGCTCCGCATCCCGCACCTGCGCATTAAGGTGGTTCAGGCAGATCCTTTCCAGCCCGCGCACCAACCACGGAAGCTGTCGGTTGTAGACAATGCCGAAGGTCATGATGATCTCCGTCAACAGGCTGGTAGCCGCGCGCACCGACGTCTGCGTCAAGGGAAGGTAGCGAAACAGCGTTCGCAAGGCCGCCGGGATTTCCGCGTCCGGCTTGGACAATATCCAGATGGGCGTGCGCTGGAAGACGAAGAGGCGCTCGACCAGTGGGGCGATGGCGGGCGTGAGCTGGACCGACGTCGCGCCGGTGCCGATAATCGCCACGCGCCGGCCGCTCAGGTCGTGAGCATGGTCCCAGCGCGCCGTGTGCACTACCTTGCCGGCAAACGAGCCCAGCCCCGCGATGTCCGGGACTTTCGGTTGCGTCAGTCCGCCGCAGGCGGAGATCAGATAGCGCGCGACGATCACCTCGTTGTCGCCGCTGTGCAGGCGCCACACGCCGGCGTCGCTGTCGAAGACCGCGCGCACGATGCGGGTGTGGAAGCGAATATGGCCGCGCACTCCGTACTTGTCGGCGCAGTGGTCCGCGTAGGCCTTGAGCTCATGCCCCGGCGCAAAAACCCGAGACCAGTCGGGGTTGGGTTCGAACGAAAAGGAGTAGGTAAAGGAGGTAATGTCGACGGCGATTCCCGGATAGGTGTTGTCTCGCCAGGTGCCGCCGAGGTCGCCGGCCTGCTCGAAAATGGCAAAGTCATGGAAGCCGGCCTGCTTCAGCCGGATCCCTGCGCCGATACCGGAAAAACCCGCCCCTACCACGGCGATTTCGCAGGTGAGCGCCGGGTCATGCATGACGCGGGAGGCGGGCGAGAAATTGGGCGTCGGCCGAATGTCGGGTGATGCTCCTTTACGAGTGTCCAAGCGCATTGCGCTCGCCATGGCGTAAAGCACATTCGGCCGGCGCCAGAAATTCGACCCCATCGTCTGGCCCTCCAGAGGCATCACGAGTTGAAAACGCGAGTTTCGCGCTGTACCCATATCTGTACCACACAACAGTCTTTTCGGCAACGGGAACCATGCCATGCGCTCTCCCTCGCATCTTTCCGACAGATCCACCGCCTCGCCGTCGCGCACCCCGCCGCGCCGGTCCATCGTTGACGAGGTTGCCGACCAGATCGCCTTCGAGATCGTCGCCGGGGTCTTCCCTCCCGGAGATCGGCTGCCCGCCGTGCGCGCGCTTGCGGGCGACCACCGGATCAACGCCTCGACGGTCCAGGTCGTGCTGGCACGGCTCCGGCAAGCGGGGCTCATCGAAGCCGTGCCGCGCGTTGGCATGGTCGTCCGCGACGTCGCGCGGTACGGAGGCATCGAAACGTGGCACTACTTCTTCCGGTTCTCGCAGCGCCTTCCTGACAAGGCAACCAGGATCTTCGCCGACTTCTTGACGACCCGCCTGGTGCTCCTGTTCGAGGTCGTCAGGCTCATTGCCGCGGACTGCCGGCGCTACGATCCCGGACCCGTGCGGCGAGCGGTCGAGCAATTTGAGCTGCTGGCGGGGGAAAGTCCGCCGCAGCCGTTGCGCCTGGCACAGGCCGAGCTGCGCGCGGCGCGCGCGATGATTTTGCCACTGGACCACCCCGTCATCCTGGCCGTGTTCAACTCGATCGTCGACATTCTCATGCAGGTCCCGGCAGTCGTCGGCGCCATGTACGCGGACCCCGCCTTCAACCTCTCGGTCTGGCACCGGCTGCTCGACAAATGGGAGCGCGGTACCCTGAACGCGAGCGACATTGCGCAGGCCGAGGCGGCCTTTCGGCAGTTCAATGCCGCCTGTCTGGAGCGCTTTCGGGGGTTGCTGCAGAGCGACGCGCTGCGGCGGGAGCGCGCCTCCTCGAGCGACCGCGCTTGACACGATTGACGCGATGCGTTATATACCGGGATGTTGATGACGCGGTGCGGCAACGCAGCCGCTACCCAGACTCAGGAGGCAAATCCATGGCCAGAAGCGCACTTCTCGATTCCTTTGAAAAAAGCAGCCGTGACCTGGCAACCAAAGGAACGCATCTGATCAGTCAAACCTACCTCGCCTCGCTCGGCGTCTTCGAAATCGCTCGCGAGCAAAGCTCCGGCCTCGTCGACAAGCTGGTCACCCGCGGCGAGAAGGTCGAGCACGATGGCAAGGAGTATCTGCGCAAGCAGCTTACAGAACAAAAAGACATCCTGGAGAGCTGGCGTCGTGAGGTCGTCTCCTACGCCGAAGGCACGCTCGAGCGCTTTCGCACCTCGGTCCAGGGCCGGTTTGACCTGCTGGCGACCGCCATCGAGCATCTCGAGTCGCGCCTCAAGAAGCTCGAGGCCACCGTGGCGGAGCTCCCCGTGCACGAGTACGACAAGCTCACCGCCAAGGAAATCCAGGTCAAGCTCGAAGAGCTTGATGTCGAGCAGATGAACGCGCTACGGGCGCACGAGGCCGAGCACAAGAATCGCGTGACGGTCATGGAGGCTATTGACGGGCGGCTCAAGAAGCTGGAGACCGAGACTACCGTCTGAAGCAAGGTCGCCAGGAGCTTGCCGTGGCGCGGTCCCAGGCGCGCCTGAAATCAGGCGCACGGTCGAGCGGCGGCCGGCGGCCGGGACCGCTACAATGGGGGAAGGGGCCTTGCAATCGGTTCCTTCCCCCTTTATCATGGCGCCGCTGGCGAGTCGGGAGTCAGGAAGCGCGATGCGAGTCGTACTGGGTAATGGCGGCGGACTGAGCACGGCAGTGAGCTTGCACGCCTTGCGCGAGCAGGGGCATGAGGTCGTCTGTGTCCACGTCGACATGCTCGGTGCTGACAACGAGGAAAACGCCGAACGCATCCGCAAGGAAGGCCTTCGCCTTGGCGCCGCGGCCTCGTATTCGCTGCACGCCAGTGACGAGCTCGCCAACCAGATCCTCGCCAAGGCGTTGCCGGCGCATCCCGAGTATGACGGCGGCTACCATCTGTCCGCCGCACTGTCGCGACCGCTGATCGTCGAGAAGCTGGTCGACTTCTATCGCGAGCATGGCTGTGGCGCGATCGCTCATGGCGCGGCCGGACACCGCAACGATTTTGTCCGTTTCAACAGCTATGCACGGGCCCTCGAACCCGAAATCGAAATCCTCACCCCGCTTCGCGGCGTCAGCCTACCGCGCGAGGCCCTGCTCGAAGAGGCTCGGACACGCGGTATCGGAGTATTCTCGCAGATCGAACGCGACTACCAGGTCGATGAGAACATTTGGGGGCGCTGCCTGACCTACTCGTCGCTGGATCCGTGGCTCGACGCCCCCGAGGACGGTTTTCGCTGGTCCGTCCGTGACCCGTCGGCGGCGCCGCTCGTGCTGCAAATCGGCTTCGATCGCGGCGTACCGACGGCGTTGGACGGTCGCCCGTGCTCGCTGGCCGCGATCCTCCGGCTGCTCAACCGGGAGGCGGGACGCCGCGGCATCGGCCGCGCCGACATCGTGGAAAACCGGATCCTCGGCTTCAAGCGGCGGGCCCTATACGAAGCGCCGGGCGCGCGGGTGCTCATCCTCGCTCATCGCGAGATCGAAAACCTCACCTGCCCTCAGGATTTGCTCTTCTTCAAGCGATCCGTGGAGCAAGAATACGCGCGGCTCGTGTATTCGGGGCACTATTTTTCGCCGCTGCTCAACGCTCTTGAGGCGTTCTTGGCGGAAACCCAGAATCCCGTTACCGGGGACATCAGAGTTCGCCTCGCTGACGGCGTTGCCAGAGTTGTTGGGCGGCGCTCCGAGCAGGCGCTCGTGCCTCCCGTGGTGCTGCAGGGGCGTCGCGCCGCGGTGCTCGACCTGGAGAGCCGTGCGGTCGAAGGGCTGGCAGAGAGCCTGGGCCTGTCGACGCGGGCGTTTGCCGCCCTGGCACCGAGCGCGGGAAGCCAAGCCGATGATGTCGGCCCCTCCTCCTCGCTCGACAGCAGCGTTCTCAAGCGCATTCTCAGGCTTGCGGGAATCCAGCTACAGCCCCCGGCGCGACCGGCGTCGCCGCCTCCGGATAGTGACACGCTATGAAGTGCCCGGGCCCTGCCGAGAGCAGCTCCGGCTCCGCCTCCGCACAGCGCGTGGGCTGACCGAGCCCGCGGTAGCGCTCGCACCGCGGGCGGAACCGACAGCCGGATCGCGGAATCGCCGCGAGCTGCGGAATCTCCCAGTCGGCGGCCGCCGCGCTGCTCTCCGCCATGCGCGTAAACAGCACGCACGAGAATAGCATCAGCGCATACGGGTGGTGCATGCCACCGTCCGCCGTCACCACCTGGTTTGGCCCGACCTCGACGATCTTTCCTGCATACATGATCGCGATCCGATGGCTGATATATTTCACCATGGCGATGTCATGACTGATGAACAGGAAACCGAGCCGATGCTCCGCCTGAAGATCTCTGAGCAAGTTGATGATCTGCGCCTGGATTGACACGTCGAGGCCGGAAACCGGCTCGTCACCGACGATCAGCCTGGGATTCCCCGCCAGTGCCCTCGCAATCGTGACCCGCCGCTTTTGCCCGCCGCTGAGCTGGTCCGGGCGCCGCGTCAAGAAATCCGCCGAGAGATTCACCTGCTCGAGCAGCTCGCCGGCCTTGGCGCTCCTCAGGCGCCTCGGCAATGCCGTATTGTTGGCCAGGATCTCGGTCAAGATGTCGCCGACGCGCATTCCAGGATTCAGGGCCGCGTCGGCGTTTTGGAAGATGAGTCGCATCTGTCGGCGCAGCTTGCGGAGCTCACCGCGGGGAAGCAAGGTGAGATCATGACCGGCGAAGAAGACATGGCCGGCGCTCGGGCGCGTCAACATCAAGAGGGTGCGGGCGAGCGTCGTTTTCCCGCAGCCCGACTCTCCCACCAAACCCAGCGTCTCCCCCTCGGAGATGGCCAGCGTCACGCCGTCGACCGCAGCGACCCGAAATCCGTCGCGACCAGCCGCGTCGCGCTCCACGGTGAGCGGCGGGCCCGCCGCCGCCGCACCCCCGGTGACGGCCCCCGAGCCGTCCTCGCGCCCGCCCCCATCGGCGCGAATGAAGTCCAGTAGCCCGCGGCGCTTGCGATAAACCTTGTGAATGTCCACCGCCCGGATCAGCTCGTTCATTCCGACCACCGCCAGCAGCGCACGTGATGCCCGGGAGCAATCTCCAGCAGCGGCGGGAGCTCGCGCCGGCATTGCTCGCCCACCACCATCTGGCAGCGCGGATGGAACGGGCACCCCTGCGGAACATCGAAGGGATTCGGCGACTCGCCCTGCACCGCGGTCAGCCGCCGCACCTTGATCGCCCCCTGCTCGTACGGCACGGACGCCAGGAGCGCGCGCGTATACGGGTGCTTGTCCTCCAGCCGCGGGTCAAGCAGCCACGCGGTGCTATTCCGCTCCATGACGTATCCCGCATACATCACCACCACCAGGTCGGTGTAGTGGTACACGATCTGGATGTCGTGGGTGATTAGCAGCACGGACACGCTCCGCTGGCGGTTGAGCTGGCGCAACAGGCTCAAGATCTGTACCTGAATGGTGGCGTCGAGCGCCGTGGTGGGTTCGTCCGCGATCAAAAGCTGCGGCCGCGACGCCATGGCGATGGCCAGCATGACGCGCTGGCACATGCCGCCGGAGAGCTCGTGTGGGTACGACGAGAGGACGCGCTCGGGCGCGTGGATGGCGACGGTGCGAAGCCATTCGAGCGCTTCGCCTCGCGCTTCGCGGCGACTCCTGCACTGCCCGTGCCGCAACAGAGGCTCGGTGATCTGTCGCTCTATCGAGAACAAAGGGTCCAGCGACGACTGCGGCTCCTGGAAAATCATCGAAATTCGTGAACCACGCACCCCTCGGTAATTTGCCGCCAGTTGGCGGGACCACTTGCCGCTGTTCTTGCGCACCCGCGTCTTTCCGGATCCCGCTGCGGCGTCGATCCTGCAGCTCTGCTCCAGCCCGGAAAACAGATCGCGATCGCCCAGGAAGACGTGTCCGCCAATAATACCGGGCCGCCCGATCTCCAGACCCGCAGTGCTGTATGCAGTCACGGTTTTCCCACTGCCCGATTCACCTACGAGGCCGACGATCCGCCCGACGGGGACCTCGAAGCTCACGTCCTCCACCGCGCGCAGCATGCCTTGCCGCAGCGAAAAGTACGCGCGGAGCCCTTCGACGCGAAGCAATGCGGGAACCTTGCTAGCTTTGCTGGATTCGGTTGAGGCCATCGCCAAGCAGGTAGAATCCCAGAATCGTGGTGACCACGGCAGCGGCCGGGGCAGCACTGGTCCAGTATATTCCCTGAAAGAGGTCGTTACTTCCGTGTTGAACCATGCGGCCCCAGCTCAGACCTTGGGCTCCCGAGTTCAGGTAACTGAGCGTCGTCTCCATGAGAATCGCCTCGGCCATGAAAAAGGACGCCTGGATGACGAGCAGGTGGCGGCAGTTGTACCACAGCACGTGCTTGGCCACGATCACCCATTCGCGCAGCCCGGCCTCGCGCGCGGCTTCGATGAAATCGGCGCGGCGAAGTGACGCAATGCGCGCCGCCACCATTTCGGTGACGCGTGGTGCACCCGCGAAGCCCAAGCCGAACATCAGCCATTTCACGTCGAAATCCGTCACCGCACCGATCACCAACAGCAGCAGGAGCTTCGGTACCGAATGCACCGTCTTCACGAACCACGAGACGGCTTTTGCGGCATACCCGCCATAATGGCCATGAATCGTTCCAAGCAAGATGCCGAGCCCAAGCGCAATGGATACGGCGAGCAGCCCCGGCACCAGGTAGGTTCGCGTGCCCAGGACCAGCAGGCTGAGGATATCCCTCCCGGCGCCATCCGTGCCCAGAACATGGAAACCCTCCGCCTGCGGCGGTGCTCCGAACAGCGTGCTCGCGCGCACGTCTCGCTGATCGAGTAGCCACTTCAGCGGCGTGAGCGCAGGGGGCTCGTATACCTGCTCGAGATTGGTGCGATCCGACAGTCCCGCGAGCCCCAGGGTCGCGATCAGCCAGGCCAACGCGAAGGACGCGATGATCACAGCGCCGCCAATCAGGCTGAGCACCCCCGCCATCTGGCCGTCGCCTCGCCCCATGCTGCTCAGCAGGGCCCACGCCTTGGGACCGCGCCGGTCCGTTTCGTATGTGGTCCACACGCTTCGTTGCTCACCCCGATCGGGCGCGAACACGCGGATCGATCAGCCCGATCGTAACGTTATTTAGGAGATTGACCGCGCAAACGGCGATGACGCTGACAACCGACACGGCAAACAGTAGCTCGTAGTTGCGACTGTCGATCGACTGCCACGTGAGCCAACCGAGCCCATCCAACTGGAAAATCGCCTCGACGACGACCGCGCCCCCGAGGAAGTACAGCATGCGAAGGTTGATGATCGTTGCGATCGGAACGAGCGTGTTGCGGGCGAGGTGGCGCGTCACACTACCACCGTTCACCCGGGCGGCGCGGATAAACTGACTGTTTGAGATCCGCCGCACCTCGCTGCGCACATAGCGCAGTATCTCGGTGGCCGTGCCGTCCCCGATTCCAAGGACGCTAGCCATCGACAGCGCGGTCAGGACTTTCCAGATGGTTGCGCGATTCTCTACCGACTGGGGCGTGGGCAGCACACCAACGGTGTTCAAGAAGAAGAGGTGCACGAGGTAGCACAGCAAGAACACCGGCAGCAAGCTCGCCACATACACGATCATGGTGGCGACACGGATCGGCGGGCCGCCGCGTTCCAGCCCACCGAGCACGCCAAGCGGAACGCCGACCGCGACGCTGACCGCACTGGCGCTCAGCGCGAGCAAGAGCGTCACGCCGATGCCGTGCAGCAGCCGCTCGCTGATGGGCACGCCGTCAAATGCCCCGAGGTCGAGCCGCACGGTGCGCCACAACAGCCTCGCATAGCGCTCGACCAGCGGCCGCTGAAGGCCCAGCTCCTGGGCGATCGCCTGGCGGTCTGCCGCCGACATCCCCGGTTCAGGATGCCAGATATCGATCGGATCTCCCGGCGCCTGATTGATGATCCAGAAGATCAGAAACGTCGCCAGAAAGAACACCGCCAAGTTTTCCCCGGCGAGCCGCAGGATCACGCGCACCATCCCCGCCATAGCCGGTGGCCTTACTGCACATCGCGGGGAATGTACCAGCGCTCAATCCAGGTAAAGAACTCGTACGGATCGATTGTCTCCGGGCCAATATCGCGGATGTGAATGCTCGATGATGCGACATTCTTGAGCGTCCACAGGAACGTGTACGGCGCATCCTCGGCGATTATCTCCTGAATCTTGTACGATAGCTCGCGGCGCGCCTCACCATCATTCTGACGATCCATCTCGTCGAAGAGCCTTCCGACCTCGGGGTTGACGTAGCGCCCATAGTTGTTCAACCCTTCGGGATGGAAAATCGGCTTGATATTATAGCTAATCCCAAAGTTCCACTCGAGGTACGCAATGTCGAAATCGCCTGCTCGTAGATCGTCTATGTACTTTCCTTTTTCTACGGTGTCTACTTCTACCTGAATCCCGACCTTTGCCATGGCGTCCTTGTAAGCGTGGCACATGTTGTAATCGGCGGGGTTCTGCTCGTTCGAGATGATTAGCCGATACGCCGCGGGTTGTCCTTCGATACGCCGCGAACCATCCTCCCTCGGCAGCCCGATCGCCTCGTCGAGCAGCTTGTTGGCGGCATCGAGATCAAATCCTAGCGGCTTCAGACTGAGCGACACACCCCAGGAATCCGGCGCAAATGGGCCGGCAACGATGTCGCCCTTCCCCTGATAGAACGTTTCCAGGAGTTGGGAGCGATTGAGTGCCAGTGTCATCGCCCGGCGCATTTCACGTTTACCCAGGCCTTTCTTCTGCGTATTATACACAAAACCGGCGAATTTCAGGGATGAGTATTGCGTTGTTTTGGCAACACCGGATTTCTCTATCCTCGCGATATCCTCAAGTGGTGTATCGGGCAGAAGATTCAAGAACTCGTTTAACAGATAGTTCACCATGGTGTTCTTGTCCTGCGCACGCGTTCGGCGAACGAACTCGATGTACGCCTTGTCTCCATGGTATTCCTCGTTGAGCCGCAGATTGATTCCGCGCGTGCCGATGCTCTCGAACTTGTAGGGCCCCGTGCCGATGGGATGCAGGATGAAGCTGCCTTCGTCGCGGGCGATGTGGTCCTTGAACTTCTCAATCCAACCTTCCGCGCCCACCGGCCCTGCCCTGAGCACCTTGGCCCGCACATAGTCTCCGCGGCTCTCCAGAATAGAGATGATGGCCTTGTTGGGAAGCTCGCGGGTCGTGCGGGAGTCCGCACGCGGTGCCGAAAGCAGGGGCACATCGGGAAAGCGGAGCTGCGCCTCGCCCTTGGCCGTCGGCGTGTACTCCGGATCGAGCACCTCAAAGGTGTGGCGCGGCAGGATTTTCAGCGCCATGAACCGGTACTCCGGCTTGTACACGGGGTCAAGAAAGGTGAACGTGATGGTGTGCGCGTCCTTGACGCTGACGTCCCCTACGAACTTGAACTCGTCGCGCAGCGCTGTTTCCGTCTTGGGGTTGCGCAGGACCTTGAAGGTAAAAGCCACGTCCTCCGCGGTAAACGGCGCTCCGTCGTGCCATTTTATGTCATGTTTGAGAAAGAACGTGATCAGCCGCGGGGCGGATTCGAACTTGTCCGCCAGCAAGGGCTTGAGGCCGGTGCCAAACTCATCCCGCTCGACGAGCGACTCGTAGATCAGACTGGTCATGCGCAGAGTGGCAAGCGAGGTAGAGGTTATGGGGTCGAGGGCCTTGATTTGCTTCGTGGAGCTGTAGCGCATCGTCCCGCCCTTATCTCGCTGCATTTGGGCATCGGCGGCGGCAGCCGCGGCAAGGACGAACCCGGCGATGAGGACGGCAGGCAGGATTCTGTAGCGTTTCATGGTGCGAACTCCGTCAGATGTTCTCGCCACCGGGGGCACAGCGGGCGCGGGTTCTCATAGCTTGGGCATCTCTCCGCCTTGAGAGGCCGCCGCGGCATAGATGCCCTGAAACATGTCCGCGAGCGGATGGCACTCCGAAAAGAGGCTTTCGAGGCTGCTGTAGATGCCCATCGCGGTGGGAAACTCCCGCGCTCCGGAGCGGGAAGCGAGAAGCGCCTGGTCAAGAAGGAACTCGGGCAGGTTGTGCTCGGGCGAGTCGAGCTGCTGGCTCTTCTTTCCTCGCTGGTGTGCCTTGCGCGCAGCCTGAGGATCATTCATCGCCAGCGTCATGCGGACGAGCTGATGGGCGTTGCGTTGCGTGTATTTTTCGTAGAGCTCGGGTTGGGTGCTTTCCACGGCAGCGAGCATCCGCCACGACTTCTCGGTTGCCGCAAGCGCCTGCTGCCGGTCGCCGAGCTGCCAGTAGGCGCGCCCGAGATGGAGCACGACGGCGGGGGAGGCAGACTGCGCGACGACGGTGAGCTGGCTGCGAGCCAGCGCGGCCTGCCCGTCGGCCACCTGTGCCAGGCCGCGATACACGGCCGCAATCTCGCTGCGCCCGGCTTCGAGCACCCTGCGTGCGGCCTTGGCGTCCCCAGTCAAGAGCAATGCGTAGCCGGCGCTCGCCCGCAAATCATCGGCGAGTAGCGCGGCCTCGGCGTCGCCCGCGCTGCTGGCGGCGAGCGCCTCGGAGAAGAATGAGGCGCTCATCGCCAGGTACGCGCGCGCGGCAGCGAGCGGGATCAACGGGTCGTAGAGGCGCACGAGGCCAAAACGGCCCACTTTCATCTCCAGCTCGGGAGCTCGCATGTCCAGCGCGGCCAGTTGCTTGAGCGCCTCGGCAGGCTTCTGTTCCGCGGCCAGAGCGAATACGAGGTTTCGCTGGTTTCTTTCGGCTGACAACTTGGGATCGGCGCTGGTGCCGATGGCTGGTGGTGCCGAGGTCGGCGACAGGCGTTGGGCGATCGCCCACTGCGCCAGCCGTGCCTCGGTCTGCGAAGCCTCCGCCGGCAGCGGCGTGCTCCGCCCAGCTTGGGAGCTCGCGAGCGCCCACTGCCAGCTCCGGGCTGCCGGCAGCAGCGGCCGCGCATCCGGTGAAGCCGCGAGGCGTTCCACGAATGTCTGCAACTGTTGCGCAGCCTGATCGGCCTTGCCGCACAGCGCCAGAAACTCCGCCCGGTACAGAAACGCCGCGGCCGGCACGCTCCGACTCGCCTCGATCTTCTCCAAATCCGCCGGAAACACGACATCCTCGAAGTAGCGGCAGCCGACCTCGACGGTGTCCGCGAAAACGACCTCAGCGAACTTTCCTCGTTCCTGATAGGCGGTGGCGAGGCCGACGAGGTCCGCCAGACCGTCTTTTCGCGAGAAGCGCGTGACCGCATCGGCAAAGCGATTGAAATACAGCGCCTCATAGCCTTCTGTGATCCGCTCGTTTTGCGTTTCGTAGAAGACCTGAAACGGCGCACTGAAGATGAGCCCGGCGACAGCGACGCTGCCGAACGCGTTTTTCCAATTTGCAGGAATCACGGCTGGATCCGTACCTCGTACAATCCGGTGCTCTGCCCTTCATGAGCGCTGAAGAACAGGCGAATTCCCGCACTCGGTGAATGACGCGCCAGCGCCAGATCCTTGTTCACGTGGGTCTCGGCCAAGCTGGAAACGATCTCGCCGGAGCTTCTGTCGACGAGGACGATGGGGTTGAAGGTCTCCGGATCGTCGCGAACGACCAACAGGGCGCTCCCGTCCGCGAGCCACACTGGCCCTCGGAGCGTGGAGTCCTCGTTGGGATCCGCAACGTGATCGACAAGTGTGCGGATTTCGCCGAGCGCGGGCGCGGCGTCGCTGCCGTCGCCGCGTTTCAGCTCGACGAGCGCCAAACGCTGCTCCTTCTGCCCTTTACGGCCCGCGGTTCCCGTCGCGTCAGCAGCATCGCTGACGTAGAAGGCGAGAGCGGTGCCATCGGGAGCGAAGCTCGCCGCCAGCTCGTCTGAAGCGTCGACGCTGGTGACGCGAGCTGGCTGCAGGTCCGCGGAGAGGTCGATGACAGGCTCCCCGCCGTTTCCTTCAGACCGTGCTGCCGCGGGCAGGGTCTCCGGGAGCCGCCGCAAATCCATCAGCCACAGGTCGAAGCTGGGCGTGTTGCCGCCTTCGGCGCTCAGGCCCTCGGCGCTGAAGACGATGTAGCGGCCATCCGGCGACCACTCCGGATAAAGGACGCCGTTGGGCAGATTCGTCAGGCGCATGAGCGCGACGCCGCTGGCCAATTTGTCCAGGTCGAGCAAGTAGAGGTCGGAGCCGGATTTGCGGTCGCGGCCGGACAAAAAGGCCACGCGGTTGGCGGCCGGATCAAAACGCGGCTGAAAGTCCAGGGACTTGTGCGCCGTCAGTGGCGTGGGAGCTTCGGTGGCGCCGACCTTTCCGGCGTAGATGTCGAGGTTGTTCTGCGAGCCGCTGACGAACACGAAGCTTCCGGCGCAGGCCGTAGCCAGGCACCAGTCTAGCTCCCCTTCGTAAGCGGATGCCTGAGTGAGAAGGGACTTACGGGCCTTGACCTGTTGCACCGAACCGGATTCGCCGTCGTAGAGAAAGAGGAACCGACTGTTTCCCTTCAGCGCTTCGTATGCGAGTGTCTTTCCGTCGGGGGCCGGAGCTGGGGCGATGAGCTGCTGGCCGATAGGCACCTGCTCGGCGGCAAACACCGCCTTGGCATTGCTCAGCTTAGGCGCGGCCGCGCCGGCGCCGGCGACGCCGGCCAAAACGGTGCCAAGGATTGCGATGCGAGCGATTCCGGAAAGGACCCGCCCGAAGTTTGCGTTACGGACGGCCAACGTCACTGACCACCTCCGCTGAGAAGCATCATGGTGAGCTGATTACTGAGCCGGACCAGGTGCTTCTTGGATTGCCCGAAGTAGCTTTGGTCGCAGACCTCGGTGAAGCGATCACATTTGTCCTGAAAATCCTGCCAGTTCTTTATGGATTTCTTGAGCGTATTTATATCTTCTGTATTTCGATTATATATTGCCTCCTGTGCCTGTGCGCGGAAATAGTACCCGTCCACGACCACGCGTTTACGGTCCAGCGGATTCGGTGGTGGCGAGATGGACAGCAGTCGGAAGGCGTTTTCCAGGTCTCGCAGCGCCTCCTCGAAGTTGCCCAGGTGAAAGTGAACGAGGCCGCGCTCGAAAAAGCCAACGCTCTGGCGTGCATCTACCTGCAACATGTTTTCAAAGGCGGCCAGCGCGTTATCGTACTGCTCAAGATCATGCGCGTAGATTCTGCCGACCTGGAATTGTGCGCGCACGTAGTTGTTGCGGTCATCTTGCGAGGAGCGGACTTTCTTCAGGCTCGATATCGCGTACTCGTAGTAGGTCGGATCTTTCTTTTCCTTGGCGAGACGCAAGAAGTAATCCGCTTTCCCGAAATAGTCGTCACTGGCGATGTTACCTGCTGCCGGCGGGACGAGGCTCGCGACGTCGCGCGGGGTCTCAGCCGGCACGGCCGACGGCGGCGGCGTTGCTGGAGCGGTCGCCGCCGGCGAAGTCGGCTCGGGAGCCCGGGTGGGCTCCCGCGTCGGCGCGAGTGTCGGCGCGAGTGTCGGCGCGAGTGTCGGCTCGAGGGTGGGCTGCGCGGTGGGAGCGAGCGAAGGCACGCCGGTTGGCTCCGTTTCGACGCCGACGATCGCCGGAAACGTCTGCACCTTGCCCATGGTCGGCTCGCTAGAGGGCGCTTTCGCAGCCGTCTCGGCGGGCGGCGCCGTGGGCGCGATCACTACCGCAGTTGCGGTCGGCGCGGGAGGCATCGTCGGAGGAACGGTTGGCGGCACCTCCGTCGGCACGGCCGTGGGTGGCACCACGGAGATGAGCGCGGCGACGTCCTCCGCGAAGGGAAGCAGGTCCACGACGATCTCCTTGTCGCTTTCTCGGAACGTCCCCGTGCTGACGACGGTCTGGAACTTGTCGCGCGAAACCTTGATTTCGTAGGCTTGCCCACGCGGCAGGCGAACCTTGGCGACGCCGTCCCCGCCGGACATCACGGCGGGCTCGCCGCGCGGCTGCACGGCGACCTCGCCAATCGGCTCGCCGGTCACTCCGTGGCGTATTTTCAGCGCCAGCTCGCCAAGAATCGGAGTGCCGACAACCGCGAGGTCGTAGCTGGTCTTGCCCTCCTCGAGCGTGACCTCGGCGAACGTGGGAGCGATGTCGTAGTGGGCGTGGTGAAACCGTACGGATACGCGATCGCCGGGTTTGTACCCCTTGACCTGCTCTGTCGTCTTGCCGTTTGTGCGTGTCCGGCCGGAGAGGCGGCCGTCGACATACAGCTCGACCTCCGCGAGCGCACCGCCGCCACCGCGGGTCGCCGTCACGCTGAGCGTCGGCATGAATGCCGCCGGCGCGGGGCTTGTCGCCTTGGCAGTGAGTTTTTCCCGCAGCCGCGCAACCTGTGCACCCGGGTAATGGATCTCGTCGAGTTGCTGGGCCGCCCGGGTGCGCGCCGCCTCCGGTGCATCCGCCTTCGACTCGGCAAGAGCGATGATCTTGCGGTCGGCCTGGAGATTTTTCTTGAGCTCGGCCAGCTCGGTCTCGAGCGCCTCGGCCCGCGTCACGTATTTCTTGGCGGAATCCAGGAGCTTCGCGCCACTGTCGGCGCTGGCGATCGCGGCGTCGTAGCTTCCGGCCTGCGCTTCGGACACCGCCGCGTCGCGAAAACGCGTGACCGCGTCCGTGAGCATTTGGTCGATACGCTCGCGAATCGGCGTCGGATCCTCGGCAATCTCGGTGTTGGTGAGTATGAACTCGAACTGATTGACAGCGGTACTGTAGCTGGCCGGGTCGCTCAGGCGTTCCTGCGCCCGCTCCAGAATCTTGCTTACGTACGCCGCCTGGTCCTCGGCCGTGTCGTTGATTTTCTTGCGCAGCAGCTCCTCGAACGGCGGCACCAATCCCTGGAGCTCGCGCAGGTTGGTGCGTGCCGTCTCGTAGCTGTGCTCGTCGCGCTTCTCCATGGCCTTCTTGAATCCCAGGAGGAACTGACGGCGCGCCAGCACCTTGGGTCCCTCCTCGGGATCAGATTCGAGCGCCGCGGCGGCCTGGCTCTGGACGAGCTCCAGCGCCTTGGTGTGTGCGTCGTCCTTTTGCTCGAGAAACACCCGATCGATCTCGGCAACGAGCGAAGGCGGCCGGAGCAGGAGCAGTGTTGCGGCGGCGGCAAGGCCCACGAGCGTCACGCCGAACACGGCAAAGAGCAGTAGCTTGCCGCCACTGGTGCGCCGCGGCGGCGGGAGCGTCACGGAGCGCATCAACGGCCGGGGCGCTGCGAGCTCCTCATCGGCGCCCGGAAGTAGCGCCGACGAGGGTTCTTCGTCGTAGACCTGCGTCTTGGATTCATAGAATGACGACGACAGGCGGTCGCGTGGCTTGGGTTCGGCGATCGGCTCGGTGTCTCGCTGCCCACCGACGACGAATCCAGCCCCCCCCAGTGTCGGCGACTCCTCCTGAAAGCTGGGCTCGAGCTCTTCGGGAATTCCGAAATCGGGCTCGAGCTCGTCCTCCACGAACGTCGACGAACCGAGCTCGGGAACCGTTTCGGCCTGATGTACCGACGGTGCGAGAGCCATCGTCGCTTCGCCCGAGATTCCCTTGGTGCTTTTTTTCAGGAGCTCCGGCGGGATCAGCGTGCGCGCGGTCTCCATGGACGCGTTGTCGACCTTTTCCGGCGGGACCGGCTTCTCGGGGCGTTGCCGGCGCGGCGGTTCGCGCGGCGACTCGCGTGGCGGCCCCTGCATCGTGGCTTCGAATTCGCGATCCGCAAAGGAGCCTTCCGGGACGTCGGCGTCGCGGTCGGAATCGCCGAGCTGGATGCGGGCCTCATTGATCAGGGTTTTTGCCGTATCGTTGTCGGGATCCAGAGCGAGTACCTTCGTCCACTCCTCGATCGCTTCGCGATACAGACCTTGTTCGTATTTGGACAGGCCGCGGTCGAAAAGCTCTTTTTTCGACGGCGCCCGCGACGCCGCCGTGGGTCGCTTCGCCGGCGCGCTCGGGAAGGCGTCGCTGTCCAGGAAAACCTCGCCGCAGTCTTTGCAGAAGACTGCATCATCCAAGTTCGAGGCGCCGCAGTGGCTGCAGATCATGAAGGGACCTCCGGCGGTGGGGCGATGGTCAGTTCAGCTTCGGCGGGTCCGCGCCGTGCTGCGGCGACACCTCTCCGGTATGTTCCACCCCTTCGGTGCTCTTGATGGCGTCATCCAGGAGCACCTCGAGCTGCGTCGTGCCGCCGGAGATGGTTACTGTGCGCGCCCACTCCATGTCGCCTTTCTCGGTCGAGGCGCGGACCCGGTAGTCGCCCGGTTTCAGATCGCGGAGGCGATAGCTGCCATCTTCGAGGGACCGCGTGGTCTGCACCTCACCGGAGGTGAGATTCTGAAAGGTGATGACCACATCGACGCCGACAGCCCCGTCGGGAAGCTTCACGGTCCCGGTCGCTTCATTGAGCATCTGCATGGTGAACTCCATGCGGCGCTCCTCAGGAAACGAAAACGTGCGGGATTCCTCGAAATACCCATCTTTGCTGGCCCAGGCCTTGTAGACTCCGTCGCGCATCCCCACGATGAGAAAGCGTCCCGAGGCGTCGGTGATGGTCTGAGCGATGGTCGTGTTGCCATCCACCGCCGTGATATGCACTGTCGCCGCCGCCACCGGGTTTTCGGATCCCTTGCCGACGATGCTGCCCGTCAGCGCGTCGGGTCGGTTTGCCTGACCGCCGCAGCCGGGCCAGCCCATGGCGAGCAGGGCCGCGGCCAGAAGTATTGCGCGACATGTACGGGAGACCATTCTTGCCATCAGCGTCACATACCGGAAGAAAATACCAGATCTCGGGCGCTCGTTCCGCCGTGAAACGCGCTTCGCGCCGGGCTTGGCCCATCTGCGGTCCCGGCTGCCCGATGCAATCCTAACACTCGCAGCGCCCGCTTGCAAGACGCCACCGCTGGCGGTAAGTCTCCCCGGGCGCAGGTGGGACAGCCAGTGAGGAGCTCATGAAACATCTCATACTCGGCACAGCCGGACACGTCGACCACGGCAAGACGGCGCTCGTCAAGGCGCTCACCGGCGTGGATACGGATCGCTTGAAAGAAGAGAAGGAGCGCGGGATCACGATTGACCTCGGTTTCGCCGCGCTGCCGCTCGCAGATGGTCACCTGGCGGTGATCGATGTCCCCGGCCACGAGCGCTTCGTCACGAACATGCTCGCCGGCACCGGCGGCATCGACCTCGTGCTGCTCGTTGTCGCCGCCGACGAGGGCGTCATGCCACAGACTCGCGAGCACCTGTTGATCTGCGAGAATCTCGCGGTCAAGGGCGGCGTCGTGGTGCTGACCAAGTGCGATCTCGCCGACGATGCCTGGATCTCACTGGTCAAGGAGGACGTGCGCGCCCTGCTGGCGCCTTCGCGACTGGCGGGCCTGCCCATCGTCGCCGTGTCCGCGCTCACCGGCGCCGGTCTCGACGAGCTCCGCCGCGCGCTCGGCCAGGCCGCCGCCGCATGCCCTCCCAAGCAGGCGGCAGGGATCTTGTTTCGCATGCCCATCGATCGCGTGTTTACCATGCACGGGCACGGGACTGTGGCTACCGGCACGGTCGTTTCCGGGTCCGTGTCTGTAGGGGATGCAGTCGCGTGCTATCCTGCCGGCAAGACCTCGCGCGTGAGGGCAATCCAGGTTCACGGCCAGCGACACGACGTGGCTCATGCCGGGCAGCGGTGCGCCCTGAACCTCCCGGAGCTCACGACCGAGGACCTGGAGCGCGGGCACGTGCTGTCCGAGCGCGAGGCGCTCATGCCCTCGTACCTGTTGGACGTTGCGCTCAGTTTGGCGCCCGCGGCGAAGGGGCCCGTCGAGCAGCGGGCGCGCCTGCGTTTTCACCTGGGCACGGCAGAGATCTATGGCCGCCTAATTCTGCTTGATCGCCCCGCGCTCAAGCCGGGCGAATCGGCACTCGCCCAGCTCCACTTGGAGTCTCCGGTAGCGGCCGTGCACGGCGATCGGTTCGTCGCACGCACCTTCTCACCGATTCGCACCCTTGGCGGTGGCGTCGTCCTCGATCCCGCGCCGCAAAAGCACCGCCCTGGAACCCGGGGCGCCGCGCGCCGTACGCTGGCGCTGCTCGCCGGCATGGCACACGCGGACGGGCCAGCCCGATACCTCGAGCACTGCCTGGGGCGAGCAGGCTACGCGGGGATCGCCGAAGCGGTCTTCGCGCGATCGTGCCGCGCTCTCGGTCTCGACACCCAGGCCGCGCTTGCCCGCCTGCAGGCAGAGCAGATTGCCGCGGTGGCACATGCCAGGGGCAGCGCCTGGATCTTTGCCGCGGACCGCTTGCCGAAGGTGCGCCGCACCATCGCGGACCGTCTGGAGGCCTTTCATGCCCGCTACCCGTTGCGGCCGGGAATGCCGCACCGCTCGGTGGTGGAGGCAGTCCCGCAGGAGCTGCCAGGTGCGGTTCTGGACAACCTTCTGGAGGTCATGGCGGCGGCCGGCGAGATCGTGCGGGACGGCGACATGATGCGGCGCGGGGACTTTGCCGTGGAGCTCAGCGAGCGGCAACGCCAGGCGCTGGACGCGGTGCGCGAGCAGTTCCGCAGCGCCGGGTTGGCGCCGCCGGACGCCTCGGCGCTGCTCGGGTCGCTGGCCGTCGCCGTGCCTCCGGAAACCCGGCAGCAACTATTCGAGCTGCTCATCGCCCAGGGAGAGCTCGTCCGACTCTCGGCGAAGCTCGTTTTTCACCGCGACTGTCTGGCACGAGTGGAAACGGCGATTCGCCGCCTGCTTTCGGCAAGCGAAGAGCTGCCCGTGGCGCCGCTAAAGTCAGAGCTGAACCTGTCGCGAAAATATCTGATTCCGTTGCTCGAGCACTTCGACGCCATGGGGCTGACACGGCGCGCGGGAGAGGGCCGCGTTCGCGGTCCGGCATTCAGCGCCTCGGATCCCGGGGCTGGGCCTTCAAGAAAACCGACAGGAGGGCGATCGCCGCGGGCGTGACCCCGGGAATCCTGCTGGCCTGCCCCAGCGACAACGGCCGCACGGCGGCGAGCTTTTGGCGCGACTCGATGGACAGCCCGGTCACCCGGCCATAGTCGAAGGAGCCCGGAATCTGCCGCGCCTCGAGACGGCGAAATCGAGCGATTTCTTCTTCCTGCCGATTGATGTAGCCGCGGTACTTGACTTCCATTTGCACCTGAAACCCAATGGACCCGGGCGCGATGGAAACCTCCGGGCGATCGTCGCCGCCGGCACCCTCGCCGCCACCGCTGCTCGCCGCGCCTGCGTCCACCCCCGACGCGATCCGCTCGATGTCGCGCACGTCCATGTAGGTGAGCTCTGGACGCGCGAGGAGCTCGTCCAGAGAGCTCGCGGCGTGCAGCGGCGCGGAGCCCGCCACGACGAGCCGGGCATTGATCGCTTCGCGCGGATGCACTCTCTTCCCGAGGTGATCGCGCTCGCGCGCCAACCGCTCCCGCTGGGCCTCGAGTAGAGCGCGATCCGCGTCCGCGAGCACACCGAGATGCTGCGCATCGTCCAGCAGGCGCACGTGCGCGTTGTCAAAGCGCAGTGCCAGGCGGTGCTCGGCGCGCGAGGTAAACATGCGATAGGGTTCATCGCAGCCGCGGGTCACAAGATCGTCGATCATCACGGCGAGGTAGCACCGCGAGCGATCGGGGACGTACGCTGGAGCTCCCTGGCAGTAGCGCGCGGCATTGATGCCGGCCCACAGCCCCTGCCCGGCGGCCTCTTCATACCCGGTGGTGCCGTTGATCTGACCGGCAAGGTAGAGCCCGCGGATCGCCCGCGTCCCCAGATCCATCCGTAACTGGGTCGGCTGGACGAAGTCATACTCGACGGCGTATCCTGGCCGCATGAGCTCGGCACGCTCCAGTCCGGGGATCGAGCGCACGAAGGCGAGCTGGACGTCTTCCGGAAGCGAGGTCGAGATGCCGTTCGGATAGATCATGTCGCCGTCGCGCTCGACCGGCTCCAGGAAAAGCTGATGGCGGGACCGGTCCGGAAAGCGGACGACCTTATCCTCAATGGACGGACAGTAGCGCGGCCCGACCCCCCGGATCATGCCCGCGTACAGCGGCGACCGGTCGAGCCCGGCGCGGATGATCTCGTGCGTGTGCTCCGTCGTGTAACCGACATGACAGCAGTATTGCCGTTGGTGCTCGGGAAGCGGCCCGGTGAAGTAGGAGAATCGCCCTGCTTCGGGCTCCGAAGGCTGCTCGGCAAACCTTTCCCAGTCGATCGACTGCCGCGCCAGGCGCGGCGGAGTTCCGGTCTTCAGTCGCCCCACCTGTAGCCCGAAGCGAACGAGCGCGGCAGTGAGCCCCACGCTCGGCGGCTCCTCCCACCGCCCGGCGCTGAAGGAACGTAAGCCGATGAAACATCTGCCGCCGAGAAACGTCCCCGTCGTGACCACGACCGCGGTTGCCGCGAGCTCTGTGCCGCTTGCCAGACGGATGCCGGAGATCACCGGTCCTTCCGCCACCAGATCCATCGCGTCTCCTTCCACGACCAGCAAGCGCTCCTGCCGCGCCACGAAATCCCTTGCTGCGGCGCAATATCCGCTGATCGGGCACTGCACCCGCAGAGACCACACCGCGGGTCCCTTGCTGCGATTGAGCAGGCGATACTGAAGGGCAACGCGATCCGCGGCGCGCGCCATCATGCCGCCAAGAACGTCGATCTCGCGCACGATGTGAGATTTTCCCGGCCCCCCGATCGCGGGGTTACAGCTCATCTGGGCGAGACGTTCCCGATCGTGAGTAACCAGAATCGTTCGCATGCCCATTCGCGCCGCCGCCAGAGCGGCCTCGCAACCGGCGTGTCCGCCGCCGATTACCACGACATCGGCCTGCACTGGCTATTTCCCCACGCAGAACGTGTTGAAGATTTCGGCGAGCACGGCATCGCTGGTCGTTTCACCCGCCAGCTCGCCGAGAAATCGCGAAGCGCGCTGTAGGTCGAGGGCAGCGAGCTCGACCGGCTGCTTCGCCCCAAGGTTGCTCACCGCGCGATCCAGCTCGCAACAGCACGATTGGAGCGCCTGCTCGTGGCGAATCGTCAACGCCAGCACCTCGTGCGCCTCCGCGCCGAACGCCCGCTCCCGCAGCCGCTCGCGAAGCAGCGCGCGCAGCTCGTCCAGCGCGTCTCCGCGGGTTGCCGACAGCCACAGAGCGGGCACGCCGGACGCCGCGAAGGGGCCCGGCGCCGCGGTTTCAGTCGCCTCCCCAAGGCGCGTCGGCCGCCACCCTGTGTCAAGCAGGTCGATCTTGTTCCACACCAACACCAGGCTCCTGCTGTGACCATTTGTGTCGCCGGCGCCGCCGCCGCCGCTGCCGCCGCCATCGCCATCACTCAGCTCGGCGAAAATCGCCCGGTCCTCGGGCGTCCAGCCCGCGGTCGCTTCGAGCACGAAGAGCACGACGTCGGCCTCGGCCAGCTTGGCGCGCGCGCGCTCCATGCCCAGTCGCTCAACCTCACCGGCGTCGGCGCGCAGTCCCGCCGTGTCGACGAGAGTGAATGGGCTGCCATGCCAGAGGACCTCTTCCGCGAGGAAATCCCGCGTCGTGCCGGGAGTCGCATCGACGATGGCGCGGTCCTTGCCGAGGAGAGCGTTGAGCAGAGCGCTCTTGCCCACATTCGGGCGGCCGGCCAGGACGACGGTAAGCCCCTCCTTGAGGACGCGCGCGCGGATGCCGTTTTCGAGCAGCTCTGCGAGTCCTTCGCGCAGTTGCGTGAGGTCCGCGATGAGTCGGTGCGGATCGAGCAGGTCGAGATCCTCGTCGGGGAAGTCGATTGCCGCCTCGATGCGGGCGCGAGCCGAGGCGAGGGCCTGGCGGGACGCTGCCAGCACTGTCGCGAGGCCGCCGCGAAGTTGCGTGACGGCGAGGCGCCGCGCCGCGTCCGACCGCGCGCGAATCAGATCCGCGACGGCTTCTGCCTGGTTCAGATCCAGACGCCCGGCCTCGAAGGCGCGCCGCGTGAACTCACCGGGCTCGGCGAGACGCGCACCAAGCCCCACAAGGAGGGACACGGCCCGGCGCAGCACCGCGGGGCTGCCGTGGCAATGGATCTCGATCACGTCCTCGGTGGTATAGGACCGCGGAGCGGCGAAATATACGAAAATCACCTCGTCGATCACTTCGCCGTCAGCGCCGGGATCCACGAGCAGCCCGACGCGAACAGTACGGGCCGGCCACGCCGCAGCAAGGGCAGCCCCGGCCGGCGAGCGCAGCGCGCACGCGGCCACGGCCTGCGCCGTCGGGCCGCTCAGGCGCACGATACCCACGCCTCCCTCGCCCGGCGGCGTGGCGACAGCGACAATCGTGTCCGTGTCCTGCAAGACCCCGTCCGACTACGGCTTGGGCGACTCCCGGCGCCGCCGCGATCGCCCGCCGCTGCCATTCTCGCTGCCGCCTGGGATCTCCAGCCGAATCGCCGGGCCGTTGCCGCCGAGCCGCTTTGCGGCGGCTTTCTTCAACAGGTAGACCATGGCCTCCTTGGTAGACCCGCGCTTGCCCACCAGCAGCGCGCCGTCTTCCGTATCGACCTCGAGCACCACGACACCATCCTCCTGGCGGGATTCCACGCTGGCGTGAACGTCCATCAGCTCGAGGATCTTGCTGAGATACCGCGGAACCAGGACGTCGGCGCGCTCCGAGGGGTCCACGGGACCGCGATTCTCAGGCGTCTCCTCGCTATCCGCCTCACCCTCATCGTCGAATCCTTCATCGTCGAACCCGGCCGCTTCCTCCTCCTCTTCCTCGTCCTCATCCTCCGCGAGCGCAGGCAGCTCGACGGGCTGCGGCGCGGATTGCGGCGCCGCCTGCTGGCGCGCTTCGCGCCGCGGCGCGGACGGCGCCGCCTGTGGCGCCGGCGCGGGCGGTGTCGGAATGACCAGGGTGGCCGGCTCCTGCCCGGGCTCAGCGCTCGCGTCCCTTCCTGCGGCGCCGCCTTGCCGCGGCGTCGACTCCTTTGCCTTGGGCTTTTCCACCACGGGTGGTTCGGGTGTGCCCACCAGCGCCCGCACGCGGGCAGGTCGAGCGATCGGGGAGCCGAAAGGTCCGGGAATCTCTTCCGCATGCCGGACAACGTCGACCTTGACCTGGTCACGGGGGAGTCCCAGATTTGACAGGAGCAGCGCGATGGCCTCGTCGGTAGTAGCAGCTTCTTGCTCGATCAGGCGCACGGTAAAACCTCCAAAGTGAGCTATGCGGCCTTGGCAGCAGGTTCGCCGTCACCATGGTCGGCGGACTTGTTCAGCACGTATTGCTGAGCGATCGTGAGGAGATTGCTCACGAGCCAATACAGTACCAGGCCGGAGGGAAACTTGAGAAACATGAACGTGAAGATGATGGGCATGATCGCCATGATCTGAGCCTGTCTGGGATCGCCTTGCATCGGTGTCATCCGCTGCTGAATCACCATGGTAATTCCCATGATGATTGGAGTAACGTAGTACGGATCCTTTTCAGACAGATCGTTGATCCAAAGAAAGAAGGGAGCCCCGCGGAGCTCTATCGCTACGTAAAACGTGTTATAGAGCGCAAAGAAAACTGGAAGCTGTAGAAGCATTGGGAGACAACCTGATAGGTGATTTACCTTGTTGTCTTTGAAGAGCTTCATCATCTCCTCATTCATTCTTTGCGGATCTTTCTTGAATCGCTCTCGCAACGCCTTCATCTTAGGCTGGAGTTTTTGCATCTTCCGCATTGACTTGAATGACGTGCTTGTCAGTGGGAAAAACAAAACGCGAACAAGAACGGTTAACAGGATAATACAGATTCCGTAATTGGCCACGTAACGATAGAAGTAGTTGAGCAGAAAGAGCAGCGGTCTTGAGAGAATGGAGAATGTGCCGAAATCGACGAGTTGCTCGAAGACGGGGCTGGCGGCGGCGAGGCGTTCGAGCTTCTTGGGGCCGGCATAGAGAGTTGCCTCCCGGATGGAGCCGTCGCGAGGGAGGTCGGCAGCGATCAGGTAATCCTCGCCGCGGGGCCAGAGCCGGGCGATGAGCGCCTGGCCTGGGTGAGGCGCGAGTGCCAGCCCGAAATAGGCGGACTCCCAGCCAAAGAAGGACAGCCGCTCCGGCGCTCCGAACTGCGCGGCGGCGGACTGGCCGCCCAGGGTCGGCGATTCGCGCTCCGTACCCGCGAGGAATACGGGGCCGATGTGATTGTACGAGGACGGATTGAGCTTGTGCTCCTCGGCGACCCAAATCGGAGTGGCGCCGAGAGCGAGCGAGTATGCGCCCGCCCCGATCACGGAGACAGTGACGCCGATCGTGTAGGAATCATGGTGAAAAACGAGCTCCTTGGTCACGTTGCTGCCATTGAGGCTGCCCTCGAAGCGGACGCGGGTTTCGGGTTCGGCCGCGCTCAGCACGTTGGGGCCGCTCAGGGTGACCTGGTAGTTGGCCGTCGCGACGGGCTCGCCGTTGCTGTCGACCAGGGCGAGCACCTTCACCAGCTCCGGCGGGACCGCAGCGACGTCTACGGGTCTCTTGTCGCTGGCGGTGTAGTCGGTGAGCCGCACGTTTTGCAGCACGGCGCCGCGATTGCTGAGGGTGGCGCGCATCAGCCCCGTGTTGATCTCCACGAATTCTTCAGGAATATCCGCAGCGGCCGGCACGTCGGTAGCGGTAGTCGGCGCACCGCCACCTTCGGCCGGCACTGTCGCCGTGCCGGCCGGGCTCGCCGTAGCTGTGGCCGCCGTGGGCGAGTCAAATTGCCCGAGCGGGGCGTCGAGAGGCGGAGTGGTTCCATAGTACTTGGAGACCAGGACGTAGTATGCGAAGAGAACCACCAGGGAGAGCCCCAGGGCGAGAACGGTTCTGCCGCCAGAGTTATCGGATTCCTTCATTCCATGACTGCCTTGTTTCGCGGAATCTCAGGGAACGGGGTCGTAACCGCCATTGCAGAGAGGTTGGCAGCGCGCCAGGCGCTTGATTCCCAACCAGGATCCCGCCAGCGGTCCGTACCGGCGAATCGCCTCCTCCGCGTAGCGCGAGCAAGATGGGGTAAAGCGGCACGCGGGCGGCAATATTGCCCCCAGGGTTAATCGATAGAAGTGAATGATACCAATGAGCATCCGGCCAATCACGGAACTACCCATCGAGAAGCCGCATCCTCGCGAAGCCTTGCTCGACATCGGCCATCAGGGCGTGGAAAGTAGCCGAGAACGCCTCGCGTTTGGCAATCAGCACCAGCGCGGCGGGCTCGGAGCGGCGCACGGGGAGCACGCGAATCGCTTCCCTGAGGCACCTGCGCACGCGGTTTCTCCTCACTACGCCGCCGTGGCGCTTGGTCACAGCGTATCCTACGCGCAAGGGCGCGACATCGTTCGGCACCGGCTCGACGGCACGGCGAAGCAGCACATAGACAAGCAAGTCGGAATAATACCGGCGTCCCTCGGCAAAAACCGCCTTGAAGGACGCACCCCGCCTAATCGTCGGAATCGGAGACGCCATGCTGCCGGGCCATCATGTTTGTTGCTGTTCCGGAGCACGTTGACTTCCGCATGCAGCGCTTAGACCGTCAAGCGTTTCCGCCCAACGCGGCGGCGGCGGGAAAGCACCGCGCGCCCGTCGCGCGTGCTCATGCGCTTGAGAAACCCGTGGCAGCGCTTGCGCTTGCGAACGCTTGGCTGATATGTCCGTTTCACGATGTATCCTCCGAACCAGGAGCAAAGAGAGGCCGGCCGCATGCGCGCCGTTGGCGAGGCCTTGACTGGGGTTCGCGCGGCCTACCGACTATAGCTCACCCGCTCCCTCATTGTCAACAACGGCCTTTCCCCTGTTTCCAGATGCCTGCGGAGAACAGGGGGCGGGAACGGACGAGGACCAGGACCAGGACAAGGAGCGGCTAGTGCGCGCCGGCCGGCACCTCTTGCCCTGACGGCAGCGTCAGATACATCCACGAGGGAAAACCCATGCCAACCTCAAAGCTCTGGGCGCCGGGGGCGTTCAGGCAGTCGTCGTAAGAGAAACCCGAATTCCAGGGCCCCTCATCGAAAAAGCTGGGATCGAAGGTCAGCGGGCGGCCGGGCAGCTCCGGGAGCGGGATCTCCGTCTTGTAACAGGTATCGAGCGCCGCCGCCGAGGCACCGCCGCACTCCCGGCGGGAAACCCTCGGCCACGACGCCAGCACGGGCATCTGCTGCGCGGACTGCGGGTCGGCGTAGCGAAGCTGCACGCTCGAGCGGACAATCCCGGTCGGGTGGCCGCAGCAGCCCTGGAGAGGGACATGGCACCAGGGCTGGTATGCGGTCTTGTAGGCGGCCGTCGTGGCCGGAATCAGATCTTCCGGGATCTCGGGATAGCAGTACTCGGTGCCGTCGTGGGTATATCGGTACACCGCCGAGGAACAGGAAGATTGTTTGGGTTCGAGCCGGGCGGTGACCACGAGGCGGGGAGCATCCGAAAACGACGGAAAGTCCGAGGTCGGGTGGCTGAGGACGCTGCCGTCGGTACCGTAGCCGGCGGCGCGACAGGAGCACTCCGGCGGCGTGTAGGGCAAGCACTGCGTCGAGTCGGGCATGCACACGTCGTCGTAGCAGTAGCAGAACTTCTCGTCGTCATGCTTCACCACCGCGGGAGCCACGAGCGAGATGGGCGCCAGCACGGGGACGTACTCCTTGGGCCGCACGGTGAGCCCGAGCACCGCGCCCGCTTCCCGGCCGAGCGTGCCGCGGACGGCGGCGACGATCTCGATCTCGCCGGCGGGGACGTTCTGCAGCGCGGCGGGCAACGGCAGGCGGAGCTCCGCGGTGCGGCGTTGCGCGGCGTCCGGCGCCGCCAGCTTTCCGGGCAATGCCGCGGGGAGGGTGCCGGTGGGAGCGAGGGGATAGTAGGCGTTCCCCTCGGGCGCGCCGGTGGCCTGACTGGCACGCCGCCGCGCGGCAGTAAAGGCGAGGTCGGTGACCGTCAGGTCTTCGTCGGAGTCATTTTGCAAGACGACCTGAACAACCCAGGCGCCGCCGGGCTGCCGCAGCAGGGCCGCCGGGGCGGCCGAAAGCCGGCCGCGGAAGAACCACTCCAGGTAGGCCGACGCGTAGCTGGCGGCGCGGTAGAGCACGACCCTGGCGACGTCGGTCTTCACGGTGTCGTCGTTGGAGGTCCAGAAGGTCCGTGAGCGTACGAAGCCCGTGGTGAATCCTCCGTAGCAGCGGGGGTCCTCGCGGCTTTCGATCGGGCAGGGGTTGTCGGCCGGCTTCTTCGGGAGCTGATGACACTTCTCGCCTTCACCGACTCCGTGATAGGGATAGCATACGTCGGGGCGGTCGTCCTTCTTGTAGGCGAGGAGCTTGACGTCGGGGAATAGCGTGGTGGGGTCTGCCGGGTCGGGGATGTACGCGGTGAGAAAAGGCGTGTCCGCTGAACAGACGACTTCGAGGTCGGCGAAGGTGGGTGAGGCAAAGACGCCACGGGTTGCGCTATCCTGCAGCTCCAAACTCGCGTAGGTAGTCGCGGATGTCCCGGCGCCGCAGGTTACGGAGCTCCGCGGCGGAATGGTGTGGGACGTGAGGAAGTAGAGGTTGGCGAGCTCGGCGGCGCCGGGGGTGCGGTCGTCGCGCAGCGGCACGCCCTGATCGGTCGAGAAGAAGGCGTCCGCGGTGATCGGGGCAGGCGGCGCGCTCGACTCCGGGCTCCAGCCGGACAGCCGCCGGTAGTCGAGCCGGCCGGCGGCCGCGAGGTAGGGTTCGGGGTTCCTGATTCGGCCCTCCTTGGTTTCCGGCCACTTGTCCATGCCGGTGTACAGCGGGTGGGCGTCGTTGCGCGCGTGCTCGGGCTGGGAGACGTCCTCGACCAGGTGCATGACGTGGCCGATCGCGCGGAACGTCAGCGCCCAGCCCACCTCGCGGCAGGGGCTGCGACCCGCGTCGAGCTCGAGCTCCTGTCCGGCGCACGACCACGCCCCGAGCGTGAGGGCGTCCCACAAGTAGCGCCGGGCCGCCTCGTGGTCCCAATCGTTGTCGCGGGAGTCGCCGCGCGCGAAGTCGGACATTACGCCGGTGATTCGCGACGCGTCCACGGCCCAGTCGCGCGCGGGCTTGCCGCGGTTGAAGGTCCGCTTCATTCCATAGAAGAGCTTCGTCCAGGGCACATAGCTGACGTCGTCGAGGCCTCCTTGCTGGCGGCCGGCCGCCCAGTGGGGATAGCCGCTGGTGGCCCAGAAGGGGTTGTAGAAGTGATTCGCGGCCCGGATGTTGGCGCTGTAATAGTCATCATCAGTGCCGGGAACGAGCGTAGTAGCGCACGCTTCGTAGTCGTCCTTGTTCTCGAGGTACTCGTCCTCGGCACCGGCGCCGTGGCGGACCCAGCCCCCCGGCGTCAGTCTCCCGACCATCGAGATCTGGGAACAGAGGTCTTCGACAGGGAATGGTTTTCCAACCAGCTTGTCCTCATCGATCCACTCGTCAATGAATTCGGTATCGGACATCTTCTGATAGTATTTGCTGTCCGGGCCCACGGGCACTCCGGGGCCCGCCAGCGACTGGCCGAGCAAGGAGTTTCCCGGGTCGCCGCCCTGGCCGGCGTCGATTCCGTACTGCTCCCTGAGCGCGTCCACCAGGTAGCGCTCCGGGCGCAGCGGATCGCGAGCGAAGCGAAACGCATCCTTGGTCAACACCCGGTGGGTCTCGATATACCAGGCTCCCGCGCCTGTCGCCGCGGCGAGCGCGGCAAGCACCGACATCCCGCACAGCACTCTCGTCAGCTTCCGCATTCCCATCCTCCCTTCCTCCTCAATCTGCCATGCCGCCTCGCTACTTGCCATGCTTTGGGGACAGCGGGCACCGGCTGTCCTCCTGCTGGTCCGCGGCCAGCGGCAGCCCGCGATCGTCCCGCTTGCACCAGCCGAGCGGATCCACAGTCACCATGATCGCGCTGCTGCCGCACTGCTCCAACGGTCTCGGGGCCTCCTCGATGCCGCAATCGAAGATCGTCGCCATGTAGAACCCGGGCCGGTCATAGTGGTGGTACGGCCCCCCTCTATTTTGCTCGAGCAGCTCTCTCTCCAGAAAGCGCGCGTCGATCGTGCCGTCGGATTCCCAGTCTGCCAGGTAGACGCCCTTGCCGCCGCCGACGACCGAGAGCCGAAAAAAGGCGTCTTCTTCGTTCGATGGCTGCCAGGCGGAGCCGCTGCAGCAGCCGACCAGCGGCTCGCGGCCACCCGGAAGAAGCTGTGACTTCGGAAACGGGCCGGCGTAAGCAATGGCCAACGCCCCACCCCGCGCCGCCGACTCGTCCGTGTAGAGCAGGAAAGCGGAACGATATCCCTTGGCGGTATGGTGTCCAGTGTACAGGTCGATGGCGAATCGGTCGGTGCCCGAGCGCGCTATCTTCTCCGGCGGGCCGCGCCACCAACCTAGCTTGGAACGTTCGGCGTCGCGAAGCCTTGGACGCGCGAGCGCGCGCGTCAGCTCGGGGCTGCCTACCGGGTACTGGCCCCCGCAATAGGTCGCCACATCATCGGAGACGCCCTCGTCCCAGAGATCCAGAACGGAGCGCAGGGTGTCGTGCTCGATGACGTCCCCGCAGTGCTCGCTCATCGTGGTCTCGCAGAAACACTCCTCCACCCACCACGGCTCCGACAGGTTGACCTTGCCCTGAAGCACGAACGCCCGATACATCGGCCCCGCCGTCTGGTATTCGCCGAACGCCGGCAGCTCCATTTCGATGAGCGGACGAGAACCGCCTGCCGGGGACGTGGCCGCGGCGGCGGGGCTCGGCGCCTGGGCGCCCGCGTCCGGCACCTGCGCCGCCGGATCCGCCATCTGGCCCCCTTGGCCGGCATTGACTCGTGCTCGTGCTCGATCGTAACCTTTCTCAGCCACGGGCATGCCGTGCTGGCAGGCCCGGCGCGGCGACGCCCCTTCGACAAGCTCGCAAGCGCCCCGAAACAGGAAGCGAGACGAATACTCAATGAGCACTCCCGCTATTGCCGAGGAAACGGCCACGCCCGACTCTCTGGACGCCGGCGCCATGGGCGCGGCGGAAATCGGGCGCTTCCTGGGCAGCCTGGAGCTTTTCAGCTCGCTTGGCGCCGACGATCGGGAACGACTGGGGCGATCGCTGAGCGCCCGCAGCTTTCCCGCCGGCGCCACCGTCATTCGCCGCGGCGACGCGGGCGACAGCATGTACCTGGTTTTCGACGGCATGGTCGAGATCCCGGTCGTCGATGAGGATGGCAAGGAGGCGTTTCGCGCGGTGCTGCGGCGGGGTGACCTTTTCGGCGAGATCTCGGTGCTAACCGGCCTGCCGCGCACGGCGGACGTGACGACCCTCTCACCTGCGGTTCTGCTCCGCATTACCCGCGCGGCGCTCTTCGCGACGATTGCGGAGCACCCCCGGGTAGCGACCGTGCTCACGGAGATTCTCGGGCAGCGGCTCGAACGCGGCAGATGGATCCGCTCGGTCGGCAACTACGTCCTGACCGGCGAGCTCGGACGCGGCCGCATGGGCATCGTGTACGGCGCGGTGCATCGCTTGCTGGACCGCCGCGTCGCCATCAAGATGCTGCCACATTCGCTCATGTTGCGCAAGGACCTGCGCGAGCGGTTCCTGAATGAGGCGAAGTGTCTTGCCGGGCTGCGGCACCCGAACATCGTCAACGTTGTCGATTGTGAGAAGGCCTATTCCACTCTCTTCATCGTCATGGAACATGTGGAAGGCCGACCGCTGTCATCGTTGCTGGCGAATGGGCCGCTGCCGGTCGCCAAGGTGCGCGATATCTTGCGCCAGCTCCTCGCGGCTCTCGATCACGCCCACGCCAATGGCATCATCCATCGCGACGTGAAGCCCGGGAACATCCTTGTCGACGATGCCGGCATGGTGAAGCTCATGGATTTCGGCATTGCCGCGGGGCGAACCGCGGCGGCGGCGGCGGCGGGAGCCGAGCCGGACAGCGACCCCGCAGCCAGCGGCACCCTTGGCACGCCGCGATATCTGTCGCCCGAGCAGCTCCTGGGCCGCGACGCCGATGCGCGGTCCGACATTTATGCGCTCGGCATCGTCATTTTTGAGATGCTCACCGGCAAGTATCCATACTCCGCGACAACGGTTGCCGAGGTGCTGGCCTGTCACCTCAACGAGCCGCTTCCGGAGCCACGCTCACTCAATCCCTTCGTGCCTGAGGAGCTCAACCAGCTCGTGTTGAAGGCCACCGCGAAAGATCCCGCGGATCGCCACCAGAGCTGCCGCGAGCTGCTGGCGTGCATCGAAGGCAAGCGCACGATGATCGCGCGGGATGCTCTTACCGTGCGCACCGTCACCTTCGTCTACGAGCCCGGCATCCGCAAGGAGGCCGAGGGGCTCGTGGAGGACACGATCCGCTCCGCGCGCGCGATTCCGGGGCTCATCGTGCGCTGATCGCGCCGCGAACGAACAGGCCAGGCCATCGCGCGACCGGTGCCCGAACCTCACCGAGCCCGTGCAAGCAAGCCGCGATCGCCGCGCCGCCGCTGCGGGACCGCGCGGGGTGTCACACGCTTGTAACAACTTGGGCCTATCTGTGGGCGATACGCCTTCGGCGACCTCACAATCCCATTAGCAAAGGACGGTCGGATGCCAGCCCAGATCGATTCGCGACGCTGCAACCGCTGCGGTAGGTGCGCGCAATACTGCCCCGGAGACATCATCCATCCTGTTGGCGGCGAAGTCGTGGTGCTCTATCCCGGCGAGTGCTGGGGTTGCGGGACGTGTGTGCTCGAATGCCGCACCGGTGCGGTGACGGTGAGCCTTTTCGGGGCGCCTCAAGCGGCGCCCGCGCCTTCGCGAAAGCAGGCTACGGCATGATCGCGCTGCGCACCGAACACCTGGACGTACTGGTGGTTGGCGGTGGCGCGGCCGGGAGCGCCACCGCCTTGTATCTCGCCGAGCGCCGACCCGATCTGGTGATCGGCATCGTCGAGAAGTCCACGTTGCGCCGCGGCGGCTGCACAGCTACAGGCATCGACCACTGGGTTGCGGCCTTTTCGCACAAGTTCTTTTGTGGCGGAGGCGCGCGGAGATTCCTCCCTTTTTTCCGCGCCGCGCTCACCCGAAATCGGCGCACCGACGTCTTCGAGCTGAGCACGGTCGGCGCCTCCGTCGCCCGCGAATCGTACGAGGAGCTCATGCAGCTCGAGCGCTGGGGTATTGACGTCCGCCTCGACGACGGGCGCTTTCGCGTCGTCTGGGGCGCGGGCGCCCCTGCCATCTGGATCGCTGGCAAGGATTTCAAGCCGACCATCGCCCGGCGCATCCGCGCCGCTGGATGCCGCATCTGGCAGCGGACTCAGGTCGTTCGCCTCTTTCGCGACGCCAACCGAGTTACCGGAGCCCTGGCGATGAACGTCCGCACGGGCGAGCTCACTGCATTCGCGGCCCGCGCCGTGGTAATCGCCAGCGGTTCGTCGACCCGCCTGTGGCATCCGGCGCCGGCCACTGGTGACGAACGGGCATTCGACCTCGTCTATTCTCCCTACAACAATGCGGAGGCGCTGATGGCCGCCTACGGCGCCGGTGCGGAGCTGGTCGCGACGGAGTTTGCGTGCGCCACGCTCGCCCCCGTCGGCTACGGGTGCGCGGGGATTTCAGGTTTTCTTTCGGCCGGGGCGCAGCTCGTCAACGGCACCGGAGAGCCCTTTGCGCGGCGGGCGGACGCCCGGCTCGGCGAGCGGATGCCGCGCCAGCAGACGGTGCAGGCATGCGTGAATGAGCTGCGGGCGGGGCGCGGCCCGCTCCGCCTGGAAACCTCGGCGATCGCCGCGCAGGATCTGCCGAAAATTCTCTTCGCGTGGGACAATGAAGTGCCGCTGATGCGCCAGTATGTGGAGCAGCGCGGAATCCGCCTCGGCGTTGACGACATCGATGTGGAACCTCACCTGGCGCTCTCCATGGCCAAGGTCGCCACGGACTACCACGCCCGGTCCTCCCTGCCGGGACTGTTCGCGGCGGGTGACGTCAGTGGGACTTTGCCCATTGCCGTCATGGGCGCCATGGTCGGTGGCCGGAGAGCAGCCGCGGCAGTCGATGGCTACCTTGCCGCCGATACCGGGCCGCTCGCCGCTTTTCGGCACGGGGAAGCCGCGGACGTGGCTCGCAGCGTGACGCTTCTGCTGGACGACGACGCGCCGCTGCTCTGGCGTGACATCGAGCGCGAGATGCGCGACATCAATACGCGCTACCTGGGATTTTCGCGGGACGCGGCCGGCATGCAGTGCGCCGCGGTGCTTCTGGACGAGCTTGCGGAGCGCGCCGAGCACCTGCGCGCCCGCAACCCCCACGAGCTCATGCGACTGCACGAAACGCGCGCGCTGCTCGGGCTGTCGCGGATCATGGCGCGCACCGCCTTGCTGCGAACGGAGTCGCGGTTCGGACACGGACAGTTCCACTCCCGGACCGACTACCCGGAGATGGATAACGAGCGCTGGCTGCAGGAGCTCATCGTCACGCGCGACGCCGACCGCGATGAACCGCAGATCCAGACGCGATCCTGTGCGCTGACACTGCGCGGCCTCGTCGACCTGGCGCTCTCCGCGGTGCGCGTGATCGTTTCGTCCTGAAGCCGGCAGCGCCGGCATGGTGCTCGCCTCGCCTCACCTCGCCACCGCGCCGCTACACCCCGCTTCCGGGCCGCTCAGGTGTCGCCACCGCCGCCGCGGTCGAAGAGCGCGGCCGCGATGCGCGCCAGCCCGTCGATGTCGTGCACGTCCTCGGGAAACATGGGGATCGTCGCGATGAGATCGGCGGCAGTGCCGCCGCCTGCCCGCGTCGCCAGCTCGGCGACCACGCTCTCATCCTGCGCGGCCAGGCGCGCATACCGGCGCAAGTTCTCGATCAAGCCGGCCGCGATCTCCCGCGCCAGCTCGGGCCGGGATGCGTACAGGTTCGCCGGCGGGCAGGCCGCAAGAAAGGTCTCGGGCTCGAGCTCGCCGAGCGGCGCTTCCGTGCCCGGGAAACGCGGATGGACGCGGTTTACGACGTATCCCGCAAACGGCATGTCGCGCTCGGCAAGACAGCCTCGCAAGTAGCTGGCTTCAGCGGCCGTTGCCGCCGCGGGGCTGGTCACGATCACAAAGCGCGTTTGCGGTCCACGCAACAGCTTCTCGACGGCGGCGCTGCGCTCGGTCAGCGCCGGCAGCAACGACCCCAGGCCGGCGAGGAAGGACGCCAGGTCCCGCAGAAACTGCTTGCCGACGAACACGGCGAGCGAGCGCAAAATGATCGAGCTGCTCTTGCCGATGACCCACAACCCGAAGGCGCCTGGCCCCATGGCCGGCCGCACGAACCACTGAAAGGCCCGGCTGTCGATCAGTGCCAGCATCCGCCGGGGAGCGTCGAGAATGTCCAGCGCGTGTGCCATCGGCGGCGTGTCCAGCACGACGAGGTCGATGTCCGCGCGCTGGGAGAGCTGAAACAGCTTGTCAACCGCCATGTACTCCTGTGTTCCCGATAGCGCGTTGACCATGTGTCCGTAGAACGCGTTCTCGGTGATCTGTGCCCGCGTCGCGGGGTTGTCGATAAACTGCTCCACGATGCCGTCGAACACCGTTTTGGTATCGAGGGTCATGGCGAGCATCTCGCCTCGCGTCTGGCTCGCGATCGCCACCTCGTGCCCGGGCAGGCGCTCGAGCCCCAGAGAGTTCGCCAGCCGCCGCGCCGGATCGATGGTGATGACCAGCGCCCGCTTGCCCTGGCGCGCCGCCGCGTACGCGATGGAGGCGCTGACGGTCGTTTTCCCGACGCCGCCGCTGCCGACGCAGATGATGAAACGGCTGCTCAGCAGCGCTTCCCAACGTTCGGCATCCCGGCTCGGCAAGGGAACGGCCGGCGCGAATGAAGCGTCGCTCACCGCGGAACGGTGCACGCCGTCGTCAGGGGCCAAGGGAGTCCTCCACGACTCTGGCGAGCTGATCGATGCTGGCAAGGTCGATGCGCTCGGCGAAAAGGTAGGGCAGGCGCACGCTTGGCAGCGGCAGCCGTTGCTCGAGCTTGTCGATGTACGACTGCTGCAGGTCGGTGCGGCGCAGGCGGAGCTCGGCGTATTTGAGCGCGGCGCGCACCAGCGGATCGCGCGAGTTTTCGCACGGCGTGGCGGTGCGAAAGCAGTGCGTGGTCGACGGGCTGGCGAACAGGGGAGGATAGACGCTGTTGATGAACAGCAGACCGAGCGGCACTTCAAGTTGCTCCTTGACGCCTTCGTAGAGCTCGATGGTCTCGTTGACCGGCATCTCCTCGAGCAGCGTGACGATGTTGAGCGCCGTGCGCTTGTCGTCGGTCAGGAGGTTTTGGATTTCCTGCGCTTCCGCCGCCAGCGGGCCAACGGGAACGACGTCCAGAATGACCTGGGGGAGGCGGAACAGGGGAATTCCGTGGCCGGTCGCGGGACCGTCCAGAATGATCATGTCCCAGACTTTCCGGCCGGTCTCCGGATCGACTTCGAGCTCGTGATAGTACGCCTTGCCGATGAGGACCAGCTCTCGCATGCCGGGCAGGAAGTTAAGAAAATGGCGCACGACCGGGTTGTCGAAAACCAGCCGCGTCAACGAGTGCAGGCGCAGCTTCATGAGGCCGTACTCGTTGACGGCCACCTGCGGGACAACGTTGACCGACCAGATCGACTGGTAAATTTGCGCGATTTCGGTGCCGACGTCCGCATGCCCGAAGATGGCCGGTATGCGTTCCTTGGTGTCGAGCTCCATCACGAGCACTTTCTTGCCGCGGCGCATGGCGAGCAGCGCGAGCGTCGCGACGACCGTGCTCTTGCCGACCCCGCCCTTGCCCGACACGAGCAAAAATCGCTTCGACATAAGCTCGCTGAGGCTGACCGGCATGGACAGGCAGGAATGTCGCACCTCGTCCAGGCTTTGCACAGCCGTGAGCGTGCGGCCGATTTCTCGACGGGCTCGCGAGGCCACGCGACCTTGCAGAAGCGTCCGGAGCTGCGGGGGGTGCGAGGCGTCGGGCACCAGGACGGCGCGCCGCGCTTGCGCAAAAACGCCAAAGTCGCCCGGCGAATCGCCAACCGCGAGCTCCACGGGCAACCCCGAGCGGCGCCGCAGCTCCTCTACCACTCCCGCTTTCCCGAGAAAGTCGTCAGGGTCGCCCTGGGAGAACGTCCAGCCGACCTGCACCAGCAGCTCTCCCGTCAACACACCGCCCGGTGTGAAGCCGAAGCGGTTCGCAGCGAAGTGAGAAACGCCGAGCTCGCGGGCAACTTCCGCAACGTGGATTTCCAGACCCGAGGAAATGAGCACGACGGCGTAGCCGCGACCCTGCAGCTCGTCCACGAGCTCCTTTCCGCCAGGGAAACGGGGAATGCGGCGGACGATCGCCAGCGCCTTGTCCCGGGTCAGCCCGGAGTCCAGCAACAGCTCCATGTCGGCCCGGCAAAAATCCTCGTAGCTGACGGGATCGGAGGTCTCCAGGTAGAGGACGTTTGCGGCGCGGTTCGGCCCCGCCCCGACGATGTGGACGTAGTCCGCGGGCGTCATCCCGCCGCCTCCGAGCTCCACGGGCGTCGTCAGGAAACGCGCGACGAGCGTCTCCGCGCCGTCGCGCTCAGTGCCCGGGTCGTCATAGGTGCCGTTGAAAATGTGGAGCTGACTCCAACAGCCCGCGATCGGAATATAGCGATCCCCGGCGGTGACGCTGCCGGCCGTGAGAGTACCGTCGACATCGATGATGGCCAGTGCCTTGGCGGTCCGGGACAGGGTGGCGATGTCGCCGTGAAAATCCAGCTCCACGGCTTTCGCGAAGCGAATGTTTGTTCGGGTAGATGGGGTTACCGCGCTCATTTCGACGTTGTCACCGTGCCGGGTCAGGAGCGGCCGCGCCGATCGGCCAGCGCCCGGCGAAAACGGTCGCCGCTCTCGGGATCGTCGGCAAAGCGCCCGCGCACCGCTTCGGTAATGACGAGGCTCGGCGCGCGCTCTTCGTGTGCCACCCGCTCGCAGTAGTGCGTCGCCTCGATGCGGCACGCCGCGCCAAACGGCTGCAGGTGGTCCATCATCGCATCGGCGAGCTCCTGGGTGAGCTTCTCCTGAAACTGAAAGCGGCAGGCGAAGGCCTGCACCAGATCGGTAACGCGCCCGAGCCCGACCACGCGATCGCGCGGGAGGTAGGCCAGGTGCGCGTGCCCCGAGAACGGCAGGAGATGGTGGGGGCACATGGAAACGAAAAAGATGTCCGTGACCAGCACGAGATCGCGATAGGGTCCGCGAAAAGTGGCGGACAGGATCTCTTGCGGATCTCTTTCGTAGCCTCCCAGGGTCGCCTGGATCAACGTCCGGGCGACGCGAGCGGGGGTCGCCGCGAGCTCGGCCGCGTCGGGGTCGAAGCCGAGAGCGTCGATGAGCTCGTGGATGGCGGCCTCGGCGCGATCGATGTCGCTGCGATGGGTGCGCAAGAGGGCGCCTTCGTCTGCTGCGGCCGGAGCTTCTCGGGTCATTCCGCGTTCCCTCTGGTCCGCGTCGAGCGCGGCAGCGGTGTGGTGTCCATGCCGTCGACGAGGCGGGCGAAGGTGACGACCTGGTTTCGCCCCCGCCGCTTCGCCTCCAGCAGCGCCATGTCGGCGCGGCGAATGAGCTCGCGCGCGACGTCGGCCCCATGCCGGCGGGGGGCGCCCGCGGAGCAGCCGCCGGAGATGGTGACCGTGACGCGGTTTCCTTGCGTCACCACGGGCTCGCCCGACACCGCGAACCGCGCTTTTTCGGCGAGTTTCTCCGCCCCTTCGAGCGACGTATCCGGAAGCAGCAGGCAGAACTCTTCCCCTCCGTAGCGGGCAAGTACGTCGGAGTTTCGCGCGCTGCTCGCGAGACGTCCCGCAACCTCGCGCAGCACCGCGTCACCCACGGCGTGACCGAGGGTGTCGTTGATGGCCTTGAAATGGTCGATATCGAACATCACGCAGCTCAGCGGCTGACTCGTTCGCGCCGATCGCGATACCTCGTCGGCCGCCCGTTCCATCAGGTAGCGGCGGTTGCGGACCTGCGTGAGCTCGTCGGTAACCGAGCGTAAGGACATCTCGTCGAGCTCCTTGCTCAAGCAGGAGATCCGCCGCTGCTTGCGCAGCGCCGCCTCGATGCGCGCGATGAGCTCATCCATGGTAAACGGCCGGGTGACGTAGTCGTCGGCGCCGAGAGCAAATCCTTTGAGCCGGTCGGGGACCTCGGCGCGTGCCGTCAGCAGGATCACCGGGAGGTCCGCGAGGTCGGGACGAGAGCGGATTTCCTGGATGACCTCGAAGCCGCTCATGTCAGGCATCATGACGTCGAGCACCACGAGCGAGGGAGGGGAGGCGAGGATCGCCTCGATTGCTTCGCGACCACCGGAGCACGTGACTGCCCAATACCCTCGGGCGTTCAGCGCCATCTGCACGATCGCCGCGTTGTGCGGTTCGTCGTCGACGACGAGAATGGTCTCACCCGTTGTGGATGGAGCTTCGCTGATCAGTCGCTTGGGGTCGGAATCCATGGGAAGCGGGAGGGAGGAACGAGTGGTACGACACGGGGGGTACAGTAGCAGCTTGCGCGCGGCGGCGCAACGCGAAGCGCGCCGGGCGCCAAGTTTCTGGCGTCAGCGGAATGTGCTTTACACCAATGCGACCGTTTCTGGCCCACTCGTTCCGCAACAATGCCTCATCCATTCGTCGGCCGGTCTGAGACCCTGCCCTGCAACGCGTGCTGCACATTGTCGCGCCTGCACGGGCATTGCGGCGCGATGAATCGCGCCGCTACGGTCACGCGAAGAGCGGAGCCGCGCGAGGATCAGACGATGGACCGGCCACTTTCCGATGAGATAAAACATCTAACGCGAATTTGGCCGGGAAATTCCTGAAAACCCGGCCATACTTGCCCTAGATACGGCCATCTGCGCGAAAAGTGGCCGAAAACGGGGCGAATTGAGGCGAATTGGCGGCCAGAATCGCCTCAGATGTTTTATCTGCGGCAAGTACGGCCGGTCTGGCCACCACTCACCAGCCCCGCCTGCCACCCGCTCACCACCGCATCCAGGCAGTCGCGCCGCTCCGCCTCCGTCACCTGCAGCGCGCTCGCCAGCCGCACGGTATCACCGGCGAGCCGGCGCTTGCTCTCCAGGAGCTCCCCGAAACCAATAAAGAGCCTTCATCGTTGCGAAACGAGTGGGTCTTTGGCGGGGAAAAGTGCAAGTGAGGAAACAGGGCATTCTGCCGTCGCCCTGTGGTGGGCGACGGCTGTTGGATCTGGTAGGCCTTCTTGATCGCAGTTTCGTCCGGACGATGCTCGTCGCTGGTGATCCGCAAGTCGGTTCGACCGCCGGTCCGCTGCCTGACTTCAGCGAGGAGCCCATCGCATGACGCGCCCGCCTGCCGGCAGGCAGGCAGGGCCGCCGACTTCCGGCTAGGTCTATGGCGGTTTTCCATGGCCTTGACAACTGCGATCGCCGTTGGTATGCGATCTCATACCGGCCGGGGGCACATTTTGCGCCGGGAGCTGCAATGTCTGCAGCGCGTTCGCACAACCTCGAACGCAGAGGCGATGGAGGACCATGATGGCAAGACAGAGTGGCGTATACCGACGGCTGAAAATGTCCAGCATCTCCCTGCATGGCGCTGTCTTTCCTCGTAGCGCGCTGCTGCTAGCTCTGCTTTTCACCCGCCCCCCCCCGCTACATGCTCTTGCGCCCGTAGATCACCTCGTATCGCACGCCGACCGCATCATCACCTACATCGAGGGGTTGCCGGCCGGGGCCTTCGGGGCGGCGGCGCGGGGCTCCGCGCCGGCGGCCGGGTGCCAGGATGTTTCAGATCCGCCGACCTCGCTGCGGCAGTGCGTGCTCGCGAAGAAGATCGCGGTCGCCCGGGCCCAGATCGCTCAGGGAGCGTTCGGCGCTGCCGAAAACAAGCTGCGCCAGGACGTCGCTCCCAAGGTCGACGGGGATTTCGCCGGCGACCCCGCGAACGACTGGCTGACGGACCAGGCAGCGCGCATCGCGATCTACTGCGAGGTGCTCTACCTCGTCGAGGACCTCGCGGCCTTTCAGCAGGACTGGTTCTTCGATCAGGCCGGCGTCAAGAACGGCGGCGGCTACCAGCCCGGGATCAGCGAGGAAACCGTCAACCTGTTCAACGGCAATCTGCTCCTGACCTACACGGACCTGCGCCTGCCAGGCAAGGGCGGCCTCGACCTGGCCATTACCAGCTCCTATAAGGACCCGTAACGAAATAACTGTGTCAAGCACCGAGGCCGAGCGAGAAGGCCGCTGGCGAGGAACGACGACGAAGCGTATCAATGGAGCGATACGG
>JACPHN010000192.1 GCA_016188575.1 Candidatus Schekmanbacteria bacterium | reverse complement strand
ACCCCGGGCTGCCGCCTGGCTTCTTCCGGGGCATTGTGAAAGCCCGCCAGGAAGCGGAAGGCGGCACTCGGGGAGGGGACGATGCCCTGCCCGCGCCCGCAACGCCACTGCTGTCGCTGCCGTCGCTGGCGCCTGCGTAGACCGGGACGCTCCTCCTTGGGGGCCAGACTCAGCTCGACCCTTTCGAGCACGCCCTGCAAGCCTCCGTCGGCCGCCAGCAGGTCGAGATCCTGGACGCAGTCGCCACCGGCCAGATTGAGCAAGACCAAGCTGACGATCATCTGACTGGCGCTGTATCCCTGGCCGTCGGCGCGAAGATGAACATGCTGTCGAATGGAATCCGGAAGGCCCAGGACGTGGGCCAGGTCGAGGTAGGGAGGCAGACCTGCCAGAGCGGTCATTCCGCTCGAGGTTCCTTCCTCCTCATAAGCATAAGGGAGAACAGCGGATGCTAGCATCGCGACCATCTTTGATCCTTGTATACATGGGGAAACTATATATACGACATACAGATACTAGCATATTCTCGCTGTCGTGTCAATATGGCGATGCGCAATGCAATATCGACATCATTACATAATCTACCGATATTCTCACTATGATCAAGCGGATACAGGGTTGTACAGCGTCGAGTGTGGGCGCGACTTTCAGCCCCATCCACCTCGTCACGGTGGAATGCGACCTCGAGGCGTGGGGACGGCGGCATGGCTTGCTCCTGGACTTCGCCAAGACCCGCCTCGAGCGCGAGCGTGTCATCCGCATATGACCTGCTCCTCCTGGATTTCTGGCCTCTCGACTCGGTTCCCACAGCGGGGCATCGAGTCCGTCCGCCCGCATCCGGTCAGGCTGCCAGCTCGTGCCGACGAGCCGACCAGCGTACAAGCGTCTCGTCGCGGCCCCCACTGTCCCCGCGTCGCCGGCCTGCCTCTGGTCGCGCTTCAGCCATGACCGTACGGCGCTGGTGAAGACGGAACCCCAGATTACCGCTCAGCCATCGCATCGATTGCCTTGGGCCGGTGGATCAAGGGTTACCTGAATCCACGGGCTCGAGGACGACTTTGCTCGGTTGCGTCCAGATGGTGCCGTTTCCTGTTAGAGGGTGTACGGAAAGTCGATCGAGTGCGGAGGCTGGCCTTCGTGCCGAGGTCTCTGGGCGCGATTCCGTCCTGGAGGCCGCGGTTTATGAACGGCAAACGAAAGGAGCTCCACTTTGCGTACACCCTCTCAGATACGGCTCGGCAGCTATTGCTGGCCGCATCCTGGCGCGGTCAACGCTTCTCCTCCTCCTGATCGGTCTCGATGTCGACCTCCACGCGGGCGTCCGCGCAGCACCCGCCCTCGGCTGGCCCGAACGGCCGCCGCCGGTGCCGGCGCCGCTCCTCGTGAACGATTCGGCGCACCGTCTTGCCGAGCTCCCGCAAGTCTTCAAACTCGCTGCCGACAACGATCTTGAACGGACCCATGTCGAAGACCGACTCGTAGAGCCGTCCCGACCTGTCCTGCGCGCGCTCGCTGCCCGCGCCGGTGTCGGTCGCGAGGTACGCTTCGAGCTGGCCACAGGCAATAGCGACGACTTCCGCACCGCTCCCCGCGGGTAGATCATCGAAGAGCCCCTCGATTTCCGGTAGCAGCTTCTGCAGTCGCGTGCGCACGCGGTTGTATTGGCTTGCGAGGTAGGCGTCGCCGGCCGAAGGCCCGTCGCCGCCAGCGGCGACTGCATCGCGGGCAGCTCTCGCCGTCGTTCTCAGGACGCGCCGCAGCCGTTCCATTTCACGTGTTTGCTCTTCCGTCATGGACAGTGTCCTCCGGTGTTTCGCGCTCCGCCGGTGCCTGGCTCTCGTCGAGCGTTGACAGCCCCGCGCGGAGCGCCTTGCGGGCCTGGTACATCCGCCACTTGACCGTGGCGACGGTACTCCCCAAATACGACGCGATGCGCGCCACCGGGACATCATCCCAGTAGTGCAGCAAGAGCGGCAGACGATACGTCTCGGGAAGAGCGGCGAGCCGTTGGTAGAGTCGCCTCTGGCTCTCGTCGCGGAGCATGGCCTGCAGTGGGTCCGGCGCCGGGCTGGGGTTGTCGCGTTCGCTGCCCGCTGGCTGCTCACCGGCGGCAGGCTCGCGCAGCCTCTGGCGCGCGGCGCGCCGGGCCGCGTTCCTGGTGATCGCGTTCAGCCAGGCGCCGAAGCGATCCGGCGAATGCAACCCAGGGAGGCACCTCCAGGCGATCGCCAGGGCGTCCTGCGCGACATCATCGGCCTGATCGGCCGCCGCGCCGATGCTCAGTCCGCGCGCCGCCAGCAGCGCTGTAGCCGTCCGCGCCAGCGCCGGGCGATACCGCGCTGACAGCTCGGCGAACGCATCCTCGCTGCCGAGGACGGCGGCCACGACGAGCGCTTCATCTGACAGCGGCAGGGTCGTACCGAGAGCCGCTGGGTCCAGGCTCGCCGCTGTCGCCTCGCCCGGCCGCGGCTCGCTCGATAGGATGGTCTCGTTCGCGAGAGTAGGCGTTGCTTCGCGCATCATGCCTTAATTGAGCCGCGGCGTGACGATTGGTTAGCTCCCCACGCACTCGGCCCGCCAGCAAGTCGCGGCCACGGCTGGGCGGCGGTGGCGCGGCACTGGAGGGAGCGGCGGTTACTTGATCGCCTCGCGTATGTAGGCCGAGGCCGTGTCCATGAGCCAGACCACAGCGGCGATCACGACCACCAGGCAGCCGACCTCGGGCCACATCGCCTGGCCCTGGTATTGATAGAGAATTGTGCCGATACCGCCGCCGCCCACCATGCCGATGACCGTCGCCATGCGGACGTTGATGTCCCACCGGTAAATAGTAAAGGAAATGTACGGCAAGACGATTTGCGGCACGATGGCAAACCAGATGGTCTGGATGAAGCTCGCTCCCGTCGACTGGATGCCTTCGATCGGGCCGTCCTCGACACATTCGACGATCTCGGAGTACTGCTTTGCGAGCGAGGCGATCGAGTGAATCATCAGCGCCAGCATGCCGGCAAACGGTCCGATGCCGACCCACACTGAGAAGATGATTGCCCAGATGAGCGGTTCGACGGACCGGGAGACGTTCAGGGCAGTGCGCAGCGCCACGTAGAAGGCAAAAGTCGCGGGGTGGCGGCTCATGATGTTCTTCGCCGCCGTGAAGCTCAGCACGAAGGCGACCGGAACGGCGATCAGGGTGGCCATGAACGCGATGTAGACGGTCTCGATGATGGCGAGCACCGCCTTCGGAAGGATCGCGAAGTTGGGCGAGAAGATCCCGCGAAAGAGGTTGGTGGCGCCCCGGAACCCCGCCTCGTCGGTGAGCTCGTAGAGGCTCATTTCGGTTTCGCGGGCGCCCACGTAGAAGGTGGCTCCGAGCACCAGCAAGAGCTGCCAGGCCCAGAACGAGCGGTACCACGGCCGCAGCTCGCCGCTTTTGGGCGCGGCGCCCTTCTCGAAAACGACGCTGCCCACCGTGGCGACGCCGGCACGCCGCAAGGCGAGTGCCGCGGTGGCGCTCGCGGCAAGCAGGATCAGGCCGACGAAACTGTTGCGGCCGAGCATCAGCATTTGCTCGGGGCTCGGACCATACGCGGCGACGGTTGCGAGCACCAGCAAATAGGCGAGCAGGATGGCGTCGAACACCACACCCTTGGCGAGGCCCCCGCGTCCGCCGTCAGTTGACATGAACTTCCTTTGCCTCCTCGCCGTAGATCCGGCGGAACCAGGCCTCGTCGATGTCGGCCGGTTGCCCGTCGAACACGAGCTCTCCGGCGCGCAGGGCCACGACGCGGCTGGCGTACTGCCGCACCAGGCTGAGAAAGTGAAGGTTGCACACGATGGTGATGCCGAGCTCTCGATTGACCTTCTGAAGGTAGTCCATGATGGTGTGGCACGTCGCCGGATCGAGGCTCGCGACCGGCTCATCGGCCAGCAAGACCTCAGGCTCCTGAGTCAGCGCCCGGGCGATCGCCACGCGCTGCTGCTGGCCGCCGGAAAGCTGATCGGCGCGATGACGCGCCTTGTCAGCAATGCCCAGGAGGTCGAGAAATCGCATCGCCCGCTTGCGCTCTTCGTCCGCGAACATCCCCACCAGACTGCGCGCCGTTCCCGTTCTTCCCAATGCCCCCGTCAGCACATTCTTCAGCACCGTCGTCCGCGGAACCAGGTTGAAGTGCTGAAAGATCATGGCGACCCGCTGGCGGATCTCGCGCGCCTCCCGAGATGTGGCCGCGGCGATGTCTCGCCCGCGGTAGCAGATTTCCCCGGACGTCGGGCGATGCAGCGCGTTCATACACCGTAACAGCGTCGATTTGCCCGAGCCGCTCAGGCCGATGACCACCAGGAACTCGCCCTTGTGGACCTCGAAGGAGATGTCCTTGAGCGCGTGCACGCCGCCATCGTAGACCTTGTTCACGGCGCGGAGCGAGAAGAGAGTTTCAGACGTCATGATTGCTCGGTGACACCCTTACTGCATGAGGTCGGCGGCGGATTTTCCCAGTGACCGCAAGAGCTCCCGCACGCCATCGTAGTCCGCGTCCGTCGCTTTCGTCAATCCAGTTACCAGGTAAAGCCTGTTGAATGTGTCCTTTCCCTCGTCCGTCTGAATGTAGTCGAGAAACGCCTCGACGATCTTGGTCTTGATTTCCTCGGGCATGTTCTTGCGGAATGAAACCGGATCGTTTGGAATCGACTCGGTGAGCTCCACGATCTTGATTACGTCCGCGACGTCCGGATACTGCGTGAGGACGAGTCGGCGCGCATCCTGCAGCACGCCTTCCTCGGGCGGCGAATAAAAAGTGGCGCCGGCGTCAACCTGCCGCTGATAGATCATGGACACCACATTGTCGTGTTTGTTGGCGAACACGGTCTCGGCAGGGTGAATACCGCGCTTCTTGAAGAGATCCATGGGGAGCAGGTAGCCCGAAGTCGAGGCAGGATCGACAAAGGCGAACTTTTTGCCCGCGATGTCGGCCACGGTCTGAATGGGACCGTCGGCTCGTGCGATGATCTGACCGCTGTAAGTGGGTTTCCCGAAGCGCAGCACGGTGAGCCGCGCCTCGACGCCGTACTTGTCATGCGCCAGAATGTAGCCGAAGGTGTTGAGAATTGAAACGTCGGCGCGGTCGGTGCCAAAGGCTTCGACGACAGCGATATAGCTCGAGGGAATGCCGACCTTGATGCTCAGTCCGGTCGCCTTCTCGACGTAGACCTTGAGCCTGGCCGAGGTGTCCTCGAGGACCTTGGCGTCGACGGAAGGGACGAAGAACATCTTGATCGGGTTTTCGGCCGAGCCGAGCGGGGCGCGCTCACGCCGGCAGCCGGTGGCTCCGAGCCAGAGCAAGGCGCCGAGAAGGCCGATTCCCACAAACCGCTTGGCTACCGTTCGTCTCATGATGCTGATCTCCGAGCGGCCCGCTCGAGCCGCAAGTATCCGTGGCGAAGCGCTGGTGCTGTGACGACAGCCGGTGCGATCGCAGTATAGTTTTCCGGAAGCCCGCGCGCAAACTTGCCCGCGCGACCGGCCAGCGGGTCTAATTGTGCACACGGCAGGGCGGTCGATCGCGACGTTTGGGTCGGGGCCGCTTCGTGCGCTATTCAGGGCGAGAGCAAGCAATCAGGAGGAGGATTCCATGCCGCGAAAAGAAACGCTGCGGGGTGTCATGCAGGAAAGCGCCGCCATGGCGGCCACGATTACCATCACCGTCATTGCGCTGGCCGCGGCAGCGGCGCCGGCGCGCGCCGCCAGTCAATCCGTAGTGGTGGATGGTGTGCGCTACCGGGACTACGCCGAGTACGTGGCGTCGGATCGATTCCTGGAAAAGGTGAAAGCAGGGCGCATCTGCGGTCTGCCGTCGCGGTCGCTGCGCCTGCCGATTGGCCGGGTTCCGGGCGACTGCACCTATAGCGTCACCAATCCCACGGATGAGTATGCGACCAGCTCCCTATATGAAATTCCCGTCGTCGTCCACATCATCCAGACCTCGGGCGGTCAGGGAGCGCTGACGGACGACCGCGTATTCAGCCAGATCCAGGTACTCAACGAAGACTACCAGGCGGTTCCCGGTACCAACGGCGCGCCCGGATACGACATCGGCATCCGCTTCAAGCTGGCGACGACGGACCCAGATGGGCAGCCGACGACCGGGATCACGCGCTCGACCAACGACACCTGGTACAACGACGGCGGCGACTATTGGAATACGCTCGCCTGGGACACGAACAAATACATGAACATTTATACCAACACCGCAGGTGGCAATCTGGGATATGTCCCCGACCTGCCCCAGGGCGGAATCGCTGGAGACAAGCAAGATCGCGTGGTGATTCTGTCCGAAGCGTTCGGCGTCAACCCGGCCTATGACCCATTTGGCCTGGGGCGGACGGCGACTCACGAAGTGGGTCACTACCTCGGTCTGGAGCATACGTTTACCGGTGCCTGCGCGTCGGGGACTGCGCCGGCGTGCTACTCGAGCGGTGATCTCATCTGCGATACGGCATCTGAGCAGGAAGCGACATCCGGCTGTCCGACGGGGAAACAGAGCTGCGGGACCCCGGACCCAATCGACAACTACATGGACTACAGCGACGACAGTTGCATGAACAAGTTCACGCTGGAGCAATCGCGGCGCATGCGCTGCTCGCTGGTCAACTATCGCCCCAACCTGTACTCGGCGGGCGGGAGCAACCCGACAGCGACGGCAACGGCGACGCCGCAGGTGGGCTCTCCGACGCCGACGGGCACGGCGACGGCGACCGCCACGAAGACCGCCACGGCGACGCCAACCGGGCCCGCGGCCACGGCGACGCGCACGCCGACGCCGACACGGACGCCGACGGCGACCCCCACCGCGACCCCGCAGATGTGCATGGGCGTGGCGATTCCCGATGACGACGGGGACGGGGTTCCGAACTGTTGGGATGACTGCCTGGAGACGGAGCCAGGCGCCTACACCGACAGCCGTGGCTGCGCCGGCTCCGACGTGCCGCTCATGCACCGCCAGTGGAACGTCCTGTTGGTAGGACTGCTGAGCGCGGTAATGCTCCTGTCGGTGTGGCGCGTCCGCCGCGGGCGGGCATTGCTGTAGACCGGCTGCGCCTCTTTTCCCGGGCGGTTCCCGGATCCACTGCCTGTTCGGCTGCAAGCGCAACTGTTCACCCCTTCCCCAGGCCAGCGGGGGAAGGACGGCAGGGGCGCTGTCGCGTCGACGTCGAACAGGAGGTGGATTCAGGCGATCTGTGCCCCTGGCGTGAGCGCCCGAACGGGTCTACGATCAGCGCGTGCGGCGCGTCATCGTACTCTAGCGAAGATTGACGTGCCGCGTCATCGAGGCTCGGGGCTTGCTCCCGGTGCAGCCCGCGGTGGTGCGGTAGTCGGAACCGAGCGAGGGGCGAGGTGCTCATCATACACATTGGCCCGGAAGCGGCGCAGGGCGCGTGGCACGAGCCGCTGGAGCGTGCGGGCCATACGATCAAGATTGCGGAAACTGTAGGTGCAGGCATCCGTGAGGGCCGACAGGCGGTGACGCGGTCGGCCGAGGGCGGCGGCGGCGTGGGCATCGTGTTGGACGTCGCGGCGGGCCGCGTTACGGCTGCCGATGCGCTCACCATGCTGCGACAGCGCTTCCCAAACGTCCCCTTGGTGGCGTTGTCCACCGGGGGCTCCGCCGGCGAGCGTGAGGAGGTGCTCGCGCGAGGAGCGACGGGCTATCTGGTGGTAACGGCGCCCGAAGCACTGGCCAAGCGCATGTTGGCGCTGCTGAGCGCGAGCGCGCAGGCACCGCACAGCGGCGGCGGAGCGGCGGGGGGAGGCGAGGCGGCGCTCCGGGAGGCGGGGCAAGAGGCGGAGACTGGAAGTGAAGCCGGCGCGGCGGACGAAAAGCAGACGAAAATTCTGGTAGCCGCCGGGTCGTCCGTGGTGCGACAGCTCCTGCAGCGCATCGCCGCAGCCTCGGGCTGCCGCGTCGTTGGCCAGGCCGGCACGGCCACAGAAGTCGCGGAGCGCTATGGCGAGCTGGCACCGGACGGCCTTTTCGTCGACATGGAGCTGCCGCCGAGCGACGCCGAGGTCGCCCTGAAGGCGATGGAGCGATTTCCAGCTCATGGACCAGTGCTCGTGTTCGGCTCCTCGATCGCCGATAGCCGGCAGAGCCGTTTTCTCGTCGCCGGAGCGGCGGCATGTTTTTCCAAATCAGCCGAGATCGCCGAGCTCGCGACCGCGATCAAGAATGTCTTTCTCGGCGCCAGCGCGGCCAGGATTGCCGACGCGGCCTGGATCACGAGCACCGTGCACGTCTGCTACGTCGGCCCGGCGCAGCACCTGGCCCGGCTCCTGCGGGGCCGCCTGCCGAAGTCTACGGTCGTCGCCATGGAGAGGCCGGACGAGGTGACTGCCTATGTCGCCTCGCTCTCGCCCGACGTGGTCCTGATCGATGCGCCGGAGAGCGCCGACGAATATCTGTTCCTCGCGGCGGGGCTCGCGGCGCGGAAAGGCAAGGTTCCGGTGGTGGTGTGGCTGGCGGAAAACCCGACCGGAGAGTGGGCGCGCATCGCCGTCGGTCACCGCGTGAGCAAGATTTTGCGAAAGCCCATCGCGGTGGCGGAGCTGGCGCGGGAGCTTGTCGCCGTCGCCGGCGCGTTAAGCGGGAATGGCGGCGCCGACGCAGCGGCCGCGGGCGAGACCACAGGCGAGGAAGCGCTCGAGTCCGTGAATGGCATGCTGGCGCGGCTCCGTCGCCTCGAGTCGATTCAGGCCGCGCCGATGATCGTGTCCCGCGTGCTGGCCATCACCTCCGACGAAGGAAGTGGATCACGAGATCTCGAAAAGGCCATTCTCGCCGACTCCGAGACCACCGCGGTCGTGCTCAGAAGGGCGAACAGCCCGATTTTCGCGTCGGTCCGCAAGATCTCGAGCCCCGGTCAGGCGATCATTCGCGTCGGCTTCAACGAAGTGCGGTCTCTGGTGCTCGGCCTGTCCGTGATCAAGCACTTCGAAACCCAGGAAACCGTGGCGGGCTTCGACCCCCTGGCGTTCTGGAAAGCGTCGTTGGCCAGTGCGGTACTGGCGAAGATTCTCGCTCGGAAGGTGGGTCTACCCGGTCCGGACGAGTGCTTCATCGCCGGCCTGCTCGCCGACTTTGGCAAGGTCATCCTCGAGCAGAACTTCCGCGACCTGTTTGCGCGGTCGCTGAGCCTGGCGACCGCGCGCGGCATACCGCTCGCGACCGCCCTGCAGCAGGTTTTCGGGGTAGACCACACCTTTGTCGGCAGCTACGTGCTCGAGCAATGGCGATTTCCGAAGTTTCTGGTGGACGTGGTGCGCATCTTCAATTCTCCGGCAAAAATCAGCTCGTTCCCGGATGAAACGGTGCGGCGAAGCGCGTCGGTGGTGCGGGTCGCGCGCTGGGCCGTGCAACTTTACGGGATGGGTGACACCGGTGAGCACATGATCGCGCTCGCACTGCCCGAGGTAGCTGAGGGCATGGAACGTATTGGGTCCCACCTCGGGGACGCGACGCTCGGGCTGCTTGCCGACGAGATGACGGACCTGGCTTCGTTTCTTGGCGCGCAGGCGCGGTTCGAGCGACCGGCTGCGCGATCGGCGCCGCCGGTCCGCCTGGTCGATCTTGGCGGCGACGCCGTCGAGGGAACGGTTCTACTGATTACGGGAGCTGGCCTGACCGTGGAACGGTATCCTTCCGTGGAACGTCTGCTCGAGAAGGTGGGAGAGCCCTGTTTTCAACACTGGATCGTGGCGCGCAGGGCCGCGGAGCTCGCCGCGGAGCTCGCCAAAGTGCGCGCCGCAAGACCGGAAGGCGTGCCGTTCACGGCCTTTCTGCCGTTCCGCGAATGTTCCGAGGAGGCACTGCGCGAGGCGGGCCTGGTGCCGCTGGACGAGTCGCTGTCCCTCGTTCCGCTACCCGCCGAGCGGGCGGCGCTGCGCGAGCTGCTGGCCGCGGCGCGCTGACCGCCGCGCGACCCGCGCGGCAGACCCTGGTCGTCGCTACCCGCCAAACAGGCGGCGGGAACCACGGCGTGCAGACAGAAGGCCGCGCGCCGACCGCGCGCCGACCGCGCGCGGCCACTACCCCCACGGACGCAGCAAGCCGGCGATCACCGCGCTCAGGCCGATCCGGCGGCGGAATGCGCGCCGCCGTTCGCAGCGATCCATGGCGTCGGCGAACGCCGCCTCGATCTCCGTAAGCTGGACGGGGTAGCGCGAGCGCCACAGCTCGTACTCGCGGTACACCTCGCCGGTCCAGAGCCGATCCGCCTTCCGGCCGCTGTCTTCCCAGGCCACCGCCGCCTGGCGCAGCTCATCCCGGAATACGGCGCAGTCCACGTCCTGCGCCCGCCACCGTACGAGTCGCGGCCACGCCTGCAGGAGCGACTCGTGGATGACTTCGACGCGCTGATTCCGGGCCGGCGCCGGTTCCTCGGCAAGGCCCGACGCGGGAGGAGCGCTCGCCACGGCGGCGTTGTCGTCGATCCTGGTGAGCAAGCGAGCGTCGGCGAGGGTCGCGAGGACGGCGTCTACCTCGCCGGCGTCGGGGCTCAGCGCTGCGAGCTCGCGGACACGGCGAGAAATGGGCTTCCCCTCGAGCGTCATCAGGTTGCGGAAAATCTCGCGGACCAGCGCCAGACGTTCCGGCCCCAGGGACGCAACGACCGCGTCGGCGTGCCGGGCAAGGGCGCCGGCTACGCCACCGATGCGACGGTACGCCGCGATGGTCAGCGTGCGGCTGGTCTGCTCTCGTTCCTCCCACAGCCGAGCTGCCGCGAAGCTCAGCAGGGGCAGCGCAGCGGCCTCCCCGGTACCGGCCGCGATCATCTCGGCGACGAGATCCCGACTTTCATAGCGAAATCCGAGCTTCTCGACCGGTTCGCTGAATGCGCGAAACAAGGCACCAGCGGTAGGTGGCGCGAGTGGAAACAAGTTGTCGAACACGGGAGCGAGGGCGGGGTATTCCTGGCAGCGAAAGAAGTAGTCATCCCGAATGGAAAGGATGACGTGCACTCCGAGCTCCGTAAGGGAAAACGAAAGGAGCTCGATGAACGCGGCTCGCAGCTCGCGCGGCGTTTGGCTGAAGAGCTCTTCGCCGGGATCGAGGACGAGGAGCACGCTATCTTGGAGGAGCCGCCAGCGCTCGAAGCTGGCGCGGGCGGCCGCTGGTGTCGCCCAAACCAGGGGGTGGCCTGATGACTCCGGTCCGGCGGCGGAGCCGTGCGCAGGTGCCGCCGAGCTGACAGCAGCGCCGAGCGCCGCGAAGGGGTCCGAACGCGGCGCAAGCGCGAGCACGCGCCAGCGTTCCGGCGCATGGGCGGCGATTCCGGCGTGCACGAATGAGGTCTTGCCGGCCCCGGACGGACCGACGAGCGCGATGAGCTGCCGATAGGGAATACGCTTCCAGATCCGCTCGATCTCGGCGTCTCTGCCGTAGTAGCGGTCGGCTTCCGCAGCGGTGAACGGCCGCATGCCGGGGAAGGGAGCAGTACCGGCGGTGGAGCTCGCGCGCGCCGTCAGCTCGTGCAGGTCGCAGGCGAGCGCCTGAGCGGATTGGGGGCGAGCGCTCGGGGTCGGATCGAGGGCGCGCAATAGGGCCGGCCGCCAGGGGCTCTCTGGGAGATGTGGCGCCGCGGGTGATGCCTGGAGCGGGCCGCTGGCGGCGCTTGTGAAATCGGTGCGGCCTGCTGCCAGGAGCTCGTCACAAACCATCGCGGCCGCGTAGAGGTCGCTGCGGGCGTCGAGCTGCTCACCGCGCGCTTGCTCAGGGCTCACGTAACGCCGCGCGCCGGCGGCAGCGCCGTTCGGGCATTGGCCCGCCAGCACCGCGGCCAGGACGAAGTCCATGATTACCACGCGACCCCCGTCGGCGACCATGATCTGCGAGGGCTGCAGGTCGCGGTGCACGAGGCCGGCGCGGTGAATCGCGGCGAGCCCTTGGAGCATTTGCTGCGCAATGGCGTTCGCCTCGGCAAGCGCGAGCGGCGCGCGGGCGCGCAGGTAAGCCGGCAGCGGCTGTCCGTCAACCAGCTCCATGGCGATGAGCTCTCGGCCCTGGACCTCGACGAGATCAAGCACACGGCAAACGTGAGGCGAGGCCACCGCGCGCGCGGCGGCGACCTCCTGCCGCAGGCGGTCGTGACCGTCCGCCGGCCCGGAGCACGGCGACACAGACTTCAAGGCGATGTCGATCTCGAGCTCGAGGTCGCGGGCGCGCCAAACTTCCCCCCGGGACCCCTGGCCGAGCCGCTCGATTAGCCGATAGCGGTTTCCCAGCAAGTTGCCCGCGCCCAGGATCGTTCCGCCACTCCAGGGGATCGAGCGCGAGGGGGCGGCGGTCGCATCCCATGGTGACTCCCCCGACTGGGAGTCGGGCGCGGTAGGAGAGGCGGAGTTGTCCGGAGGCATCATGGCGGCGAACCGGGGGCTGCGATGAGGTGGGATGACCCTCATCGTAGCACCGCTCCGGGTAGCTGCTTCAAGAGCCTGGCGCGGGCGCGCGCAACCGCGCGCCACGCAAGTCGCGAACAGCCTTTGCGGGCGCGTTCTTGACAGATCGGCGCGCGAAACCGTAGAATTGGCAGCTCGCTGTCCGACGATCCGCATGTCACCCAGTCCCCGCTCCGGCAACCAGCATGCACCCGCGAACCCAAGCCCGCGAAGAGGCATTGAAGCTCCTTTACTTGCTCGACCAGTGGGGCGAGCTATCGGCGCTGGCGTCACGGATGCGCTCGTACTTCAGTGAGGCTGCGCTGCCCGACGCGGTGCGAAACTACACCGAAGCGCTGGTTCGCGGTACGGCGGGCCATCTTTGCGAGCTCGACGCATTGATTCGCCGTGCGTCCGCGCATTGGGAGACGGACCGCATGAGTATCGTTGACCGCAATCTCTTGCGCCTGGCGCTCTACGAGATCTGCTACGTCGCCGAGGTCCCGGACGCGGTCAGCATCGACGAGGCCGTCGAGCTCGGGAAGAAGTATGGCGGCCCGAAGACCGGGCCGTTCATCAACGGGGTGCTCGACGCCGTTCGCAAGGTGCTGCGCGCGGACACCGCCAAAGTCGGGGAAACGATGTGAAGATCGGCATTATCTCGGATATCCACGGCAATCTCGAGGCGCTGCGGTCAGTGTACACGGCGCTGGACGACCTTGACTGCGGCTATCTGGTCTGCCTCGGCGACATCGTCGGCTACGGGCCGAGCCCCAATGAATGCGTCGACCTCGTGCGCGAGCGCTGTGATGCGGTGCTCATGGGAAACCACGACTGTGCGACCGTCGGTCAGATGGACATCGCCTACTTCAATCCGTACGCCCGCGAGGCGTTGTTCTGGACGCGCTCCCAGCTCAGCAAGGAGAACTTCAACTTTCTGCGCGACTTGCCGCTCACGTGTGAGCGCGATTCGGCGATTTTCGTTCATTCGACGCCGTTCCAACCCCACATGTGGCACTACGTGGTCACCCCGAGTGACGCCATGTTTCAGCTTGCCTATTTTGATCAGCAGGTCTGTTTCATTGGCCACTCACACCAGCCGCTCATGCTGAGCTTCGAGTCGGAGACCACGTGCCGCCTGCATGCCGGCGAAGTGACGATGGAGCCGGAAGTGCGGTACCTGGTCAACGTCGGCAGTGTTGGCCAGCCGCGCGACGGCATCCCCGACTCGTGCTTTGCGGTCTTCGACGAGGAGCAGTCGCTGATCAGGCTGTATCGGCAGCCGTACGCTGTGGGCAAGACGCAGGAGATGATGCGCAAGTCGGGTATTCATCCTTTCCTGATCGAGCGCCTGGAGTACGGGCGCTAGGGGGTCGCGGTGATTGGGGCGCGTTCCCTGGCAGTCGCGGCGGCGCTAGCGGCGCTCGGATTCGCCGCGGTGGCAGGGGCAGCGACCGAAATCCGAGCGGGCTCGCAGACGGCAGTATACGAGCTGCGGAGCGCGGACTTGGCGGCGCGAATACCGCGGATCGAGCGCGCCGGATTCACCCAGGGCGTTGTGACGGCGGGCGCGGAGCGCGCGGGCGTCGCGCTGCTGACGGTAGCGGTGTCCTTGAAACCGGTTACCGATCGCTCGCGCGTCGACGCGCGCGTGCTCGCGGCGCTGGAAGCGGCGGGCGCGACGATTTCGCACCCGCGCCGCCCTGCGGAGCTCGCCGCACTGCTGGCATGGCAAGGGAAGCGCCGTGGCCAGTCGCTGGCCGCAACGTATCAGGCGGTTCGCAGTGTGCTGAGCTGGGTCCGCGACGAGGTCGCGTACGAGCCGCTATCCCGCCACGCCCAGCCGGAGGACGCGCTCCGCGAGCGGGTCGCCAGTTGCGTCGGGCAGTCGAATCTCGCGGTGGCGCTGCTCAAGGAATTCGGTCTGGACGCGCGACGGGTGCGGGGTTTCTTGATCGTGCCGCGCGACGAGCCGGGTGCCAATCCCGAGATTCGCCTGCACCGGTGGCTCGAGGTGCGCTACCCCGAGCTCGGCTGGCTCATGAGCGATCCCCTGGTTTCCCGGGACTTCGTCGACGCCTACCACGTCGTCCTCACCACTGAAGACCAGCCGCCGGCCAGGAGCGACGAAGATTCCGTCCCGGCGTGGCCCGAGGCGCCGGCGCGGCTCGTCGAGTGGGCGCGCACCGGTCTGTTCTTGCGAGCGACTCGGGATCGGTCCTATGTTGTGGATATGGAGCCGTGGCCGCGGCAGTCCCTGCTGGGGCGGCGGATGTCGCGCCTGCAGTACGGCTCCGTCGTGCGAGTCAGGCTCGATGGGCGCTCCGACCGACTCCCCGCGGGGACGGTCGCCGTCGTTGTGCTGCCAGATGGCAGCGGCTGGGAGAGATCGGTGAGTAGCGAAGGTGCAATTGAGCTCGGTATCGCCCAACCGGGACCAGTGCGCCTGGGATTGCGCCTGCACAATCGCTGGCTGGTCGTCAAGGACCTCGTCGTTGGCCGCGGCGAAGTGCGCGACATTCTGCTGCGCTCACCGCAACCAGAGAAGGAGAGAGAGACTTGAAGTCGATCTTGTTGGTTGACGACTCGAGTGCGACGAGGTCGATCATCGCGAGCGCGCTTCAGGACCTCGGAGATCTCCGCATCGTGGAGGCGTCTTCGGGGTTCGAGGCGCTGCGCGTGCTGCCGACCGAAGCATTCGATCTGGTGCTCACGGACATTAACATGCCCGATATCAACGGGCTCGAAGTCGTGGCGTTCATGAGCCGCAACGAGCGGTACCGGCACATCCCCATCGTCATCGTTTCCTCGGAAAGCGCGGCGCGCGACCGCGACCGGGCTCTCGAGCTCGGCGCCCGCCAGTACGTGACCAAGCCCTTCGATCCGCGAACCCTGCGCGCTGTTTTGTGTCCGCTGCTGGGGCTAAGTGAGGCCAACTGACGTCGATGGGACAGGATTCTCGTTCCGAATTCCTCGCGGAAGCAGAGGAGATGATCGATGAGCTGAGCCGCAACCTGGCCGAGATCGAGAGCGCCGAGGAACAGAATCTCATCAAACCTGACCTGGTCAACACCATCTTCCGCGTGATGCACTCCCTGAAGGGCCTCGCGGGAATGCTCGGCTACCAGATCATCGCCAACCTCAGCCACGAGCTCGAGAACCTGCTGGACCAGACGCGTCTGGGGCGGCTGGCCATCAGCCGCGACCTGCTCGACTTGCTCTTCGATAGCCTCGACGTGCTGAATGCGCTCGTGCTGAACGCCGCCATGCCCTCGGACAATCCCGAGCCGGACCTGGTACCGTTTCGCGCGCGCATTCAGGCACTCCTCGCGCAGAAACAGGAGCACGATCAAAAGAGCGTGCTGGCGCAGCTCGACCTGAGCAACGAGGTGCTCGACGTCTTGACCGAGTATGAGGAGCACCGGTTGGCCGACAACATCAACCGCGGCGCGCACATCGCCATGCTGAACGTCACGTTCAGCTTTGACACGTTTGACGAGGACTTGGCGGCGATCAACGAGGCGTTCGGGGAGTTCGGAGAGGTCATCACGACGATGCCGAGCCTGGACTCCGGCCCCGACAATGTGATTCAGTTCAATCTCCTGGTAGCCTCGCGACTGGATCTTGGGGAGCTCGAAAGCCGGTTTGCGGCCTACCGAGCGCGGCTCACCTCGGTGCAGTCCCGGTCGAGCGCAGCGCCCCCGCGAGCTGCAGTCGCGGCGCCGGCGGAGCGTCCCGGGGAGGCGGCGGACGAGCTCGGACCGCTGGCGCTGGAGCTCGACGAAGGGCCGGAGATGCGCGCGGCGAGGCCGGAAGTCGTGGCGCGACCCGGGTGGGAAGTGGCGCCGCCGGTGCGCGCGGCGGAAGTGGCCGAGCCCGCCTCGCCCGCAGAGGCGGAACGGCGCCGCGCCGACGCCGCGGTTGGCAAGACCGTACGCGTCGACGTGGAACGGATCGATCGCCTGATGAACAGTGTGGGCGAGCTGATGCTGTCCAAGGCGGAGCTGGCGAGCCTGGCGGCGCGCTTTCGCGCCGAGCGCACCAACTTTTCGCTGGCCGACGCGCTGCATCGCGCCTCGCGGCAGCTTGAACGGCGCCTGATTCAGCTTCAGACGGACGTCCTTGGCGTGCGCATGGTGCCACTGGACACCGTTTTCAGCAAGCTCCACCGCATCGTCCGTCAGGCCTCGCGATCGACAGACAAGGAGGTCGACCTGTTCGTGGACGGGGGCGCCACCGAGATCGACAAGATGATCGTCGAAGAGCTACTCGATCCGATGGTGCACATCGTTCGCAACGCCGTCGATCACGGCATCGAGACCCCCAACGAGCGCATCATGGAAGGCAAGAGCCCCATCGGCGAGGTCCACATCCGCGCCGCACAGCGTGGGAACAGCGTCGAGATCGCGATCGAGGACGACGGCAAGGGAATCGATCCCCACAAGGTCTGGGCAAAGGCCCTGGAAAAAGGGATCGTGGCGGGCGAGATACCGGCGAGCAAAAAGGAGGTTCTGGCGCTCATCTTTCAGCCGGGCTTCTCGACGGCCGCGGCGGTCTCGGAGCTTTCCGGTCGCGGCGTCGGCATGGACGTGGTGCGCAACCGGATTGCCGAGCTGAACGGGATGATCGACATCGACACCGAGGTCGGCCGCGGCACGCGCCTGACCCTGACGCTGCCGAGCAGTCTGGCGATCATCTCCGTCTTGCTCGTGCGCGCCGCCGGGGAGGTTTTCGCCCTGCCGCTGACCAATATCGTCGAGAACCAGCGGGTGCTGGCAGACAGGGTGCGGCTGGTGGAGGGGCAGGAGGTCTTGCTATTGCGGGATCGCACCTTGCCCTTGGTCAGGCTCGCGCGGGTTTTGTGCCTGAACGGCGACGTGCCGGGTGTGCCGCGGTTCGTCGTGATCGTACGTTCCGCCGCCCAGTGGCTCGGGCTGCTCGTCGACGAGCTCGTCGGTCAACGAGAGATCGTTATCAAGGGCCTCGGACGGCGGCTCGCGCCGACCCCCGGAGTCGCGGGCGCGGCAGAGCTCGGCAACTTTCAAACCGTGCTCGTGCTGGACATACGCGCCATTGTGGCGGAGGTGACCGCGGGACAGGATTCCGCAAAGGAAGCACGACGATCATGAACCGCGAGGCACCATCTACCGGTCTGGCGCTGACCCACGCGGCGCCGTCGGGAGTCGCTGCGCGCCTGGAAGCTGCCAACGTCGTCCTGTTCGCGCTCGAGGGCCGCCTCTACGGTCTGGAAATCCTCAGTCTGGACGAGATCACGATGATGCCGGCCATCACCTTTGTGCCCCGCTCCCCGAGCTTTTACCTGGGCATCACCAGCGCCCGCGGCCGCATCGTTCCCATCGTCGACCTGCGCCGCCGCATGAACATGCCGCCGCGCTCGCCGGACAAGATGACCCGGGTGATCGTCGTCCGACCGGACGAAGAACCCGTGGGACTGGTCGTGGACAGCGTCATCGCCGTGACTCGGCTCGACCTCGCGGCAGTCGAGCCTCCCCCGGCCACGCTGCCAGCGGCGACCGGGAGCTTTCTTTCCGGTATCGTGCGGATGAAATCGGACGAAATCGTTTCGCTTCTCAACCTGACCACGCTGCTGCCGGTGGAGTGAGCCATGCTGCGAGAACCCACCTTTTCCGACCTGCTTCACGAGCTCGGTCACGAAGACGAGGAACGCCGTCGCCTCGCAGTGCAGGAGATCGCGCAGCGGTGGGGCAACAAGGGGGTAGTTCAGCTCATCGGCGTGCTCGGCGATGTCGACTGGCGAGTGCGCAAGACCGCGGTCGAGTCGCTGGTGCTTCTCGGTGCCGACGTGGTGGCGCCCCGCCTCATCGACGCGTTGCGCGCCGGCGACAACGCCGGCATGCGCAACGCCGCGGTCGAGGCGCTGACGCGATTTGGCTCCTCGGCGCTGCCGTACCTCCTGGGCAGTAGCACGGACCCGGACCCTGACGTGCGCAAGTTCGTGACCGACATTCTCGGCGAAATCGGCGACGGCGCGGCCGTCCCCCGCCTCGTGCAGCTTCTCAAGGACGAAGACGACAACGTTCGCGCCGCGGCCGTGGAAGCTCTGGGGAAGATTCAAGATGCGCGCGCGGTCTTGCCGCTGCTGGAGATCGCTCGGACTGCCGAGCTCTGGACGCGCTTCACCGCCGTCATCAGCCTTGGCAAGATCCGCGATCCGAGGGCGGTGCCGGTGCTGCTCGGGCTCCTTTCCGATCGCGCGCTGCGCAAGCCCATCGTCGACGCGCTCGCGGAGATCGGCGACCCCAATGCGATCGGCCCGCTTCTGGACCTGGTGGCGTCACGAGACGCGGCGACGGAGCAGGTCGCGATCGGGGCTCTCGGCCGCCTCCACGACGGATTGCAACACGCCTTCGCGCTGTCGGAGCTCGATCGCGACGCCGTGCCGAGGTTTGCGGCGCTACACCCCGCCGCCACGCAGCTCGCAAACGCCGCGATGGCCGCGCTGGATAGTCTGGACGAACGCGTGCGCCTGGGAGCGCTCTTGCTCCTGCGCGTGGTTCCTGCTGCCAAGGCCATCCCGCTGCTCCTGGAGCTGATCACCGACGAAGAGGTGCAGGTGCCGGCAGTCGCGGCTCTGATCGCCATGGGCGATGCGGCGTTCCCCACGATCCTCGAGAAAATGCAGGGCGGAGACGAACGCGAACGCCAGGCCGTCGCCCTCGTCCTCGCCGGACTCGGGCCTCGCGCCCCCCGCGAAGTCCTGCGGGCCGGCCTGGCGGACCCCAACGGGCACGTGCGTGCCACGTGCGCACGTGCCCTGGGCGAGCTCCGCGACGCTTTCGCCAGGGAGACGCTGTTGAATCTCTTGTCGGACCCGTATCCCGACGTTCAGGCCGCGGCGGTGAGGAGCCTGCAACGGATCGGCGGTGACGAGCTGCTGGCGCGGCTCGCCGCTCTCTATCCGAGCTCGGAACCGCGTCTACGCCGCAATCTGGTCAGCGTCATGGGCGGCCTCGGCACCGCAGACGCCGCGCCACTGCTGGTCAAGGGGATTCGCGACGACGATGGCGAGGTGCGGAGGCGCTCGTTGCTGGCGCTGGGCGAGCTGGAAGGTGCGCGCGCCGTTCGTCATTTTGCGCTGGCGCTCACCGACGAGGAGCCGCGAGTGCGTAAGGCGGCGGCCGTGCTGCTCGGCGACTATGGCGACGAAACGGCCGTGGAACCGCTGCTCATGGCCATGGAGGACCGCGACGTGTGGAGCGCATGCAGCGCCGCGGAGGGGGTGGCGAAGCTCGCGGATCTCCGCGCTCTGCCCGCGCTGCTCAAGCTGCTCGACTCGCCGGTGGACGTGTTGCGCATTGCCGCGCTCAAGGCGCTACACCGCATGCGGCCCCGGGGGGTGCGCACCGCGGTCCTGGGGCGACTCAAGGATGACGAACCGGAGGTCAGGCGTTGGGCGTGTCTGGCGCTGGGGAGCCTGCCGGAGCCCGACGCCACCGAGGTTTTGGCGGCGCAACTGGAGTCCTCGGACTGGCGCATGCGCTCTGCCGTGGTGGAGGCGCTCGGCGGCACCCGCAGCGAGGCTGCCCTGCCGCTCCTGCACCGCGTGGCCGCCGACGAGAACGAGGACACCGCCGTGCGTGTGCGCGCCATTGGAGCGCTCGCGGAGCTCGGGCCGCGGGACGACGACAGTGTCACTGCCGAAGTGCTGCTTTCGGCTCTTGGCGACGCCCGACCGGAGATCCGCAAGGCGGCGTTCTTCTCACTGCGCGCGCTGGCCAACCGCGATCCTGGCTACCTGTACGCCACCGGCCCCGAGCTCCACGGACCGGGGTTGGCGCTCCTCTATGCGCTGCGCGAGGCACTCGACGATGCCGATCCGGCGGCGCGCTCCACCCAGGGACGAGACTAGCGATGTCGCAAGAGCCCGAAGTCGAGCACGAGCTTTCGGAAGAGGTATTCCGGCTTCTCCGCAAGCTGATCTATAGCCACTGCGGCATCTATTTCGACGATGACTCCCGATTTCTCCTCCAGAAACGGCTCACGTCGCGCGTTAGCTACCACCAACTGAGCGGTTTCCAGGACTACTACTACTATCTCAAATACGACCGGGATCACGCCGCGGAGCTGGAATGCCTGGTCGACGTGCTGACGACTAACGAGACCTATTTCTTCCGCGAGATGCCGCAGCTTCGCGCGCTCAGCGATGAAATTCTTCCGGAGGTTCGCGCCCGCAACCTGCGCTCGGGACTGCGGCGCCTGCGCATCTGGAGCGCCGGATGCAGCACCGGCGAGGAACCGTACACGCTCGCCATGCTCATCCGGGAAATGCAGGTCTTCGACGAGTGGGATGTGGAGGTCTTTGCCAGCGATATCTCCAAGCGCGTCCTCGAGGTCGCCCGCCGCGGTGTCTATGGAGAAAATTCATTCCGCGCCACCGACCGGGGCTACTTGCAGAAGTATTTCAAGAAAGTCGGCTTCAAATATCACGTTTCCGACGAGCTCAAGACCATGATCAATTTCGGCTGGCTGAATCTGCTGGATAAAGGCAGAATCAAGCTTTTGTCTGCGATGGACGTGATCTTGTGTCGGAACGTATTCATCTATTTCCATCCCGAAGCTCGTAAGAACGTTGTCCAGAGCTTCTACGAATGCCTGAATGACGGTGGTTTCTTGCTGCTCGGTCACTCGGAATCGCTGATGAACCTGTCGACGGCATTTCGATTGCGCCATTTTCGTAATGACATGGTGTACCAGAGAGGCGGATATGATCCATTGCCCGGTGCGCCCGGCGCGGCTGGCAGTGAGTCGCCGCCCGAGACGAATGGACTGGGTGGGCTGGGGCACCGGACGCTGACGCGGGGCTTCGATCGCTCTTGACAGCGTCAGGCAGAAGTGTGGAGCCGCGGGACGTGAGTTGATGGCAGCCACGCCGAAAGAAGTAACGGTGCTGATTGTGGATGACCGCTCGGGGCGCGCTTCGCGGTTGACCGCGGCCGCTCGCGAGGCGCCGGGGGTTTGCCTGGCGGGCGTGGCTAGCACGGCTCTGGACGCGTCGGAGCTCGTGCGGTCGCGCCAGCCGGATTGCGTGATCGTGGCACTGGACACGATCGACCTCGACTCGCGCTCCATCCTGCACTGGATGAGCCGAGATCGCACGGCCGCCGTGACGGTGATCTGCTCGTCGCCGTCGGATAGCCGGCTCGGGCGCGCCGCCGAGCTCGGCGCGGTCGACTTTTCGGTCATTTCCGAGGAAATGGCGGAGTCCTCTTCCGATGACCCGTGCGTGATTGCGATTCGCAAAGCCGCGGCCGCCGCCCGCCTGACGGTGGAGCAACGCGAGGCCGCCGCGCATGAGCTGCTCGCGCGCTTGCGGCCGGGCCTCGCGCCGGAGCCCGTCGTCGATATTGCGGATCCCCTGATCGTGCTCATCGGCGCATCGACCGGCGGGACGCGCGCCATTCAGGCCATTCTCCGCAAGCTGCCACCGACCTTTCCCGCGGCAGTGGTGGCGGCTCTGCACATGCCTGGCAAGTTCACGGCCTCGTTTGCCGAGCGCCTTGACCGGGAGATCGCCCTGCGCGTCGAGGAGATCAAGGAGGGGAACCGGCCGGGTGCTCGTGCCGTGAGCGTGGCGCCGGGTGGGTGTCACACGCTCTTCGCTCGCGGCGGCGACGGAGTGCTGCGGTTTCGCCTGGAACCCTCCGCCGCCGCGGAAGTTTATGTGCCGGCGATCGACCGCCTGTTCTTGTCGGCGCTGGACTGCCGCGTCGCAGTGTCCGTGACGGCCGTGCTTACCGGCATGGGGACGGACGGGGCGCGGGGGGCGGCGGCGCTTTGCCTGCAAGGGGTGCCGGTGCTGGTGGAGCACCAGTCGACCGCGCTGGTGTCCAGCATGCCCGAGGCCGTCATCGCCACCGGCGCCAGCGTCGCGACCCTACCCGTCGACGAAATGGGCGCCGCGATCTGCCGGATCGTGCTCGCCCACAAGGCAACAAGAAAACATGAGCCCAACGCCTGAACCCGGCACCGGAAAGATTCGGCGCCTACCCGACTACGTAGCCAACCGCATCGCGGCGGGCGAGGTTGTCGAGCGGCCGGCGTCAGTCGTCAAGGAGCTCCTGGAGAACGCGCTCGACGCCGGCGCGACCCGCGTCACGGTGCAGCTCGAGCAGGGCGGCGTCGCGGCGATCAGCGTCAGTGACGACGGCTGCGGCATGTCGCGCGGCGATGCCGAGATCGCATTCGAGCGGCACGCGACGAGCAAGATCGCGGTGGTGGAGGATCTCGAGCGGATCCGCACCCTCGGATTCCGCGGCGAAGCGCTGCCGGCCATTGCCTCGGTGTCGCAGCTCACGCTGAAGACTTGCGATGATCCGGCGGGTCCGGGTGTCGAGGTGCGCTACTCTGCGGGCAAGAAGCTCTCCGTGGAGGCGATCGGGTTTCCCGTGGGCACGGCGGTGGAAGTCGCCAACCTGTTTTTTGCCACGCCGGCGCGGCGGAAGTTCCTGCGCTCGCGGGACACCGAGCTGGCGCACTGCACGCGCATGGTACTGCTCACCGCGCTGGCGAATCCCGGCGTGGGCTTTCGCTTGTTGCACGATCGCCGAGAGCTGCTCGGCGTGCCACCGGGACACGATCTCGGCGGGCGAGTTTGTGCGCTGGCGGGTAGCGAAATCGCCCGCCAGCTCGTGGCGGTGCCGCCTGCGGGCGATGGCGGTGACGGCGGCGGTGGCGTGGTGGTCACGGGCATGACGGGGCTTCCGAGCCTGCACCGCGCCGGCCGCACGGAACAGCACTTCTTCGTCAATCGCCGGCCCATCGCCGACCGTGGTCTGACGCGCGCCCTGTATGAGGCGTATCAGAGCGCCCTGCCGAGTGGCCGGCACCCGGTATGCTACCTTTTTCTGGACGTTTCGCCGGAGCTTGTCGACGTCAACGTGCACCCGGCCAAGTCGGAGGTCCGCTTTCGGCGGCCTGGCGAGGTGCAGCGAGCGGTGGTCATGGCGATTCGGCGTGCAGTCGGCAGCGCGCCGGGCGCGGCCATGGCGGACGAGAGCGTCTTCGCGCCGGGGTTGGCCTACCCGCCGGCGGCTGGCGGCGGGGCCGAGGCCACCGCCGGGGCGTTTGCATTCGGCCCGCTCGTGCTCCACGATCCCTTTGCACCCGGTGTTCGTCCCACCGCCTCGGCTTATCCGTGGCCGACCGCAGGCGGCGGGTCCGGTGCCGCGACCGCGGGCGGCGGGGCGTCGGCGGCATCTTTGGCAGCAGCGGCGAACGCCGGTGCGGCGGAGCCACTCGGGCCCGCGCGTCTGCCGTTCGGCCTGCAGCCCCACGTCGAAGGTCAGCGCGGCGAGCTCGCGTCGCTGCCGATCCTGGGCCAGATTCTGAACACGTACATTGTGCTTGGTGCCCCCTCGGGGCTGCTGATCGTCGACCAGCATGTGGCTCACGAACGGGTCTTGTTCGACGCCTTTCGCCGCGCCCTGAAGGGCGAGCCGATTACGCGCCAGCGTCTGTTGACACCGCCGCTGATCGAGCTGCCCGCGGAGGCGCGGGCAGGGGTGGCCGCGAACCTTCCGTCACTGCGGCAGGTCGGCTTCGACTTGGAGCCGTTCGGCGAGCACGCCTATGTCTTGCGGGCGGCCCCGGTGATTCCCGGCGTTGCGGATGCGCTCAAGCTGCTGCACGACATCATCGACGACCTCCGGGGCCCCGGCGGCGCCGGCGCCGCGCGCCGCCACGTGGAGACAGCGCGCGAGGAGCTCATCGCCCGCATGTCCTGCCGGAGCGCGGTGATGGCCGGCCGGCGTTTGGATGAGGAAGAGATGCGCGCTCTCCTGGCGCGCCTCGTGCAGACCGAGCAGCCCTACACGTGCCCCCATGGAAGGCCCGTCGTTCTCGAGCTCCACCGCAGCGACATCGAGCGGGCCTTTGCGCGGCGCTGAGCAGGCAGGTGATCCGACGCGCGTGCTCGTTCTCGCCGGCCCCACGGCGTGTGGAAAGACTGCCATGGCGCTACGCGTCGCCGCGCGCACGCGGGGCGAAATCATCGGCGCCGACTCCCGGCAGCTCTTCCGCGAGCTGACCATCGGCGTCTGCAGCCCCTCCGCGGCGGAGCGCAGTGGCGTTCCGCACCGGCTGATCGGCGAAGTCTCTTTGGCCGAACGCTTTACCGCGCGCGACTACGCGAGCCGTGCGCGGGCGTACATCGCGCGGATTCATGCGGCCGGCGGGGCCGTTATCGTCGCCGGCGGGACCGGCCTCTACATCGGAGCGCTGCTCGGCGGGCTCACTGACCTGCCGGAGGACGCGGCGTGCCGCCAGCGCCTGGAGACGGAGCTGCGCGCCGCGGGGAGCGCGGCTCTGCATGAGCGGCTCGCGCGCCTCGATGCCGCCTCGGCCGAGCGCATCCATCCCCATGACGGTCTGCGCATCGTTCGCGCCCTCGAGGTGATCGAGCTTGCGGGCCGGCCGCTGTCCGCGCTCACCGACGGCCACTACCGCACCCCGCGCCCTCCCTGGCAAGCTCGCCTCGTGGTGCTGGCGCGCCCGCGCCACGAGCTGTACGCGCGCATTGACCGGCGCGTCGAGCAGATGGTGGTCGATGGGGTGATCGACGAGACGCGGGCGCTGCTCGAGGCAGGCCTTCGCGAGGCACTGGTGAGCCGCAAAGCGCTCGGCTACGAGGCGTGGATTGCGGTGCTCGAGGGTAGCGCCACGCTCGCGGAGGCGACTCGCCGCGTGCAGCAAGCTCACCGGCAGTATGCGAAGCGCCAGATCACGTGGTTTCGCCACGCGCCGGGTGCGGAGTGGCGAATGCTCGGGGCGCCGGCCGCTGAAGACGTGTTGGCGGCTGAGCTGATCGCGTGGCTGGAGGCGGGAGGAGCGAGCGACTGAAATGACGCACCTGGCGCGCGCCTTCTTGATTATTGACCTGTCCGCGGCGGTGGCGGCGGCGGGGTTCGGGTGCGCTCTGCGCCCCCCCGGAGCGCTGCCCCGGAACGCGATGGCCGCGGCGCAGGAGCAGGCGGAGCTGATAGCGCTGGCGGCGAGCCGTGCGGAAGCCCGCGACCTCTTGAGTCGCGGCGCGCTCTCCGAGGCACGTGGCGTGCTCGATGACGCACTGGCTCTGCACGCCGGCGATCCCGAGCTGCTCGCGCTGCGCGAGCTGCTGGCGATGCGCGTCGCCGAGGCCGCCTACGCCTGGCAGCTCGCCGCGGTAGATGCTGCGCCCCGGGAGAGCCCGGCCGCGCGGCTGCGCGAGGCCCGGAGAATGATCGCGCTGCTGCCGTCGCTGCGGAGAGCCGATCTCGCTGAGCTCCTGGTGGAGCTTACCATGCTAGAGGCCCGCGCGGCGGAGGCGGGGACCGCCGCAAGTGCCGAACGGTGGGCCGATGTGGCGGGCCACTGGAGCGAGCGGGCAATGCTGCGCGTCGTCACCCGCGGGTGGTTGGAGCCGATGTCGCCGCTTGCGCTCGGCCCGGAGGAACCTCTCGAACGCGGGTCGATGCTGTTGAGCATGGTGCGCGTGCTGGACGCGGCGGGACGCGATGCGCGGCTGGCGTCGATCTTGTCGGCGCTGGCGGCGCCGGACGCGGCGGTGTCGGACGCGGCGGCGTCGGTCGCGCCAGCGGCGGCGACGGGGGATGCGGCGGTCGCCGCCGAGACCCAGCGCCCGGTGCTCGGCTACTATCCGGCGGAGATCGCGCGGGCGTTGGGTTCTGGCCTCGCGGATCTGCGGCCCGACGGCACCGTCGGGCTGACGGACCTCGTCTCGGGCGCCGAGGCCGCGGACGTCTTCGATCGCCTTTGCCGCGAAGTCGCGCGCGGGCGCTAGAGGGATACTGCCGCGGACCCAGCGCGAACGCCACGGAGTCGGTTCACGGAGGTTTTCCACCGTAGGCGCTCGCCTCTCGTGTCGCCTCGCTTGCGGCGATGTGCACGCAGAAACATATCTCCAGGCCCGCATCGCGCAACGCCGATCTCACCGTCGCCCACGGCTCCTCCCGATTGGTCCACACCCGACTTATCAAGGTATGTGTTTACCCTCCCTCCCCCCGCACCTCGGATTGTCTGTGGGCGAGAATACTTGACGGTGGCGCGATGACACGGGCGACTCTTTGCTCATCGTGCTATCCATGGGGGTATGTCGTGCCCCTGCGAAATCCCTAACCAGCCGCATCTGTTGCGTTTCCTCGGGGACGAGGGGATTGCGTCCACCAATAACGAAGCCGACCGGGCGCTGCGCGGCCTGGTGATCTTTCGCAAGCTCTGCCAAGGCACCCGCAGCGAGCAAGGATGCCGGTTCGTCGAACGCGGCTTCTCGGTCATCATGACCCTGCAGCAGCACGACGAGTATCTTCTCGAAGAGCGCCTGTACCGGGCGAGCAGGGCCAGCATCGTGGCCAGCGCCTCAGCAACGGCACCAACCTCCTATAGACCGGCCTCCTGCTCGTGCTCCCGATCGCAGCGCTTTTCCTGCTTCTCGATCCGCGGACCGGGACGGTGCTCGGGCTCCCCGGTCTCTACGTTGCCTGGGCGGACGGCCTCATCTTCATCTGGGCGCTCGGGGCGATCCTTGGCTGGCGCTACGCCCGGGGCCCGTGGGCCCGCCTCTCCGACCGAGACACGACGTAGCCTCGGGGAGACGAACGAGCCAGCACTCCTTGCATTGCTTCGCGCAACGGGTGCCCCGGTCGTGTTCGAGGCGGTGGTGACGATCGACCCGCACCAGGGGTTCGGGCGGTAGGTCGGGTGTCTCGGGATCTCGTGCCGTAGCTCGGGATGGCGCGCTACGGGATCGGCCGCGCCTGGTGCCGGCAGGCTAGGTCCGAGAATCCCGGCTGGTCACGTGCGGGTAGGCCAGGATGCGCTCGTCTGCCGTCACTAGCGTCAGTCCGTGGATACGGGAAGTGGCGACCAGGATCCGATCGGCTGGATCCCGATGGAACGCATCGAGGAGTGCGTATGCCTCGATTGCCACCTCATGCGATAGCTCCAGGGTGCGCAAGGCAAGGAGCTCCGTGGACCGTCTGACCCACTCACCAACCGGCACCCGCAGCGTGACCTGCCCCCGAGCCACCAATCGGGCGATCTCCAGGGTGGAGATCGTGGCGACGACCAGCGGCTGGGACTGGTCCATCAACAGCGCTCGTGTGCCTTCGCCGAGCCGTTCGGGTTCCAGTTGGGACCAGAGCCATACGTGCGTGTCGAGGAGCCACACGACCGCCTAGCGCTCCATCTCCCACTCCTCCGTGGAGTCCATGTGCACGATGTCCCCATGGATCACGCCGAGCTCGCGCAACTCGCCGAGGCGACGCGGGCGTGCCGGCGTACCTACCGGCTCGATCCGGGCTACAGGTCTCCCGCGGTGGGTGATCGTCAGAGCCTCACCGGTTTTCTGGGTTTCCCTGATCAGCGCGATGCACTTGGCCTTGAACTCGGAAATCGGAATGTCTCGCATGGCCTGCATCATAGACCTGGTCTTGAGATCAGGTCAAGTATCACCGGAATGGCGTCGCTTCCTGGGAGGTGGGGCTTGCCGGCGCTCGGGGCGGCCCTCGCCTGGCGCTATGCCCGGGGACCGTGGGCGCGCCTGTCCGTCCGCCGTATCGAGTAGACCCGCTGTCGATGGGGCTGCGCCTCGCCCCCGTCTCGCGAAGCGAGGGTCGTTCCCGAGGTCGGGAACCGAGAGTTGACACTCCCGTCGATCAGCGTTCGAATGCCGGTAGCGCAGACCCAAGTGGCGAAGCGAACGACACCATCAAACCCGGCGACACCACCCATGATGCGGCTGTCCACGGTCGGATTCCTCGTGGCAACGACCCTCCTCACTACTGCTTCCATCGAAGCGGCTCGGGCGCAGGAAACTGCCACGGTGCTCATCTACTACCGGCTCCCGTTCGACACACTGGGAGGATTCGGCTTCACGAAGGCGCCGGTCTTCATCGATTCCAAGGAGATCGTGAAGCTGAAGAAGGACACATTCGTCCGGCTCGCGGTATCGCCAGGGAAGCACCACTTCCGATCGGAGAGGATGGACGTGTCGTTCACTCTCGATCTGGAGGGAGGTCGTACGTACGACCTGTCGGTCGCCCTTAGATATACTGTCATGAGCGCCTCGAAGCGCCTCACGGCCGTCTGTGAGGAGACGGGCTCGACGGAGGGCGCGTACGCTCGTCTCGAGGAAGTGCGCGACATCGAGGAGGCCACGTCGGTCCATCTGGCGGAAGTACCGCCCGCGGTTCCCGAGCCCGGTGCCGGCGATGGCACCCTGACGGTTTCCGGCCGGCCGCCGAAATGGCTGCACTCCTGAGACCTAGCATCGCCGCAGACGGAGTCAAGATCGGGGACCTCGAGAGGGGAACGTACGCGCAGCTCAAGCTGCCCGCGGGCCGACACCGCCTCCAGGCCGATCAGGAGAAGGAGGCCTTCGACCTCTCTATCGCGCCGGAGGGGTTTCACTGCGTGACGGTGGAGATGCTCAGCGGTGCCATCAAGGGACACTGCCGCATGTACGGCGTGTCGCCGATCCAGTGCATGGCCGAGACGCAGAAGCTGAAGTACGCTGCGGGGCTGCAAGATCAGAGATTGGTCCCTGCAGAACAGGTGACGTGGCCTGCGAACCTCCCCGGCGATTCGTTGCCGGCGCCGCGGGAAACGCCCAAGGCCAGCGTGACCATCTACTACCCGCAGCCTGAGGCCGGTACTGGTTCGTCGGATGCAAAGGTAGCGTGGGGGGCGCGCAAGGTCCTCGTCGATGGTCAGACAGTCGCCAAGATAGACGACGGCCGGTTCTTCCGCACGGAGCTCAATGGCGGGCCTCACCGCTTCCTTTCCGAGCGCGCGGGGCTCGATCTCGAGCTGAGCCCCGGAGCTGACTACTTCCTGCGACTCGACGCCGACGGGACCTTCTACCCGGTGTGCGGGCTCCAGGGGACGTCGGAGGTCCAGCGGTTGCGGCTGGTCGATCGCGACTAGCCCTCCGTCCGGCGCCGCTGCCGCCGAAGGCCTCACCTTCAGGGGGAGGGCACGCTCGCGGTACGATCAGTGAGCTCTCGAAACGCAATAGTGATGTAGCACGTGTCAGAACGAGCTCGAAAGGGGGCCTTGTGCAACGGACTCGACGTGCCGATTCTCCCGCCGCGACCCTCATCTCCTATCGCGATCCGCATCCCCGATCGCGCGTTCAGAGTGCGAGATCCTCGGAGCGGACTCGGAGTGCGGATCGTGGAGCTTGGATCTCGACTGCGGAAGGAGATCGGGAACGTCGAAGCAGAGGGACCGAGCAGAGAACAGGAACAGAAAGTGGAACGTCATCCTGCGCTTGACGAGGCGAGATCGCACCGGTTCATCGCTACCGGGCGCGGCGGATCGAGGCGCACGTGAAGGTGTGTGTCCTGAGCTTCTCGCACGGAGCCGGGCGGCGTCAGAACCCGAGGGCGGCGTCGAGCATCAGCGCGAGCGACAGGGCGGGGAGGTAGACGAGCGAGCCGCGGAACAGCCTGTGCGCCCCTTGCTCCTCCCGCATGTCCCGCGCCGGGAGTGCCTCGAGGAGGAGCCAGAGCCCGAGCCCTGTCGCAGTGACGAGGTAGAGCTTGCCTGCCATTCCGAGCAGGAAGAACGCGAGGCTCGTGCCGACGAGCAGGACCGTCGCGAGGTACGCCTGCCGGATCGCCACGTCGGCTCCGTGCACGATGACGGTGCTGCTGAAGCGAGCGATCGCGATCAACCTGGTGATCGCATGGCGCATCATGCTGATGAGCTGCTGGGCCGCGAAACACCCGAGCTGCCGGCGGATGTGATGTTTACGGACCTGGAGATCGCGGTCCTCGAAGCCTACGCGAAGGAGCGAGGGCTGCGAGCTCCGAACCGACTCGGGGACGCGGTGCGCCTGATGGCACTCCTGGCCGGCTATCTGGATCGGACGCGCGATCCGCCTCCGGGGCACGAGCGAATCTGGGAGGCGTATACGACGCTTGGGTACTTATCTGCCGGCTATGTGCTCCGAAGCGGGGAGTTTCGACGAGGTATCCGGAGACGTGACGCCGGCGGCGAGAGTTGTGGAAACGCCAGGCGGCCCGGTGTCCTTGGAGGCCTTTCCCAAGGTTGGTACCGTCCCGGAGCCTCGTGTTCCGTGGATGAAGCGATTCATGCCGCGGGCGTGCCGGTGCGATCGAACCGACGAGGCCTACGCCACGGGGCGCCGTTTCTTGTCCCCTCCGCGTCATTGTGCCACGCGGAATATGGGAAATGGCGCACCTCTTGCCTACGCACACCTCGGTCGGCATCACGACCGAGATGTCGTGACCGGTTCACGCTGCCGCGCTCTTCGACCAATATGGATGCCGGCCTTTAGGCCGGGGTGCGGGAACCCTCCCACCGCCTGCGGCGGCGGGCGCCGCCCTAGACCTCGCTGCGCTCGGTTCCGCGGCGATTCCGCCCTGAAGGGCGGGGTTTCGGACCGGCTGACGAATGGATGAGCAATTCGCATCGCACTCCCGGAGGCAGTGCCGCGGAACAACCGAATCGGGCGCGGCAACGCGTTCGTTCCATACATCACTACACCCGCCGCTGGCATATACCAACATAAGGAGTCGGCGATCCGGTTTCTGGTTTCCTCCTCGTTGCCCACTCAGTCGCCGAGTCATTGGCTCGGCAGCATATCCGGGTAATGGGCAGGGCTAGGCCCAACCGTCGGTGCGACGCAAGGAGATGGGCGGCCGGCGGGTTCCGTGCGCGACGAACATGTGGTAGCTTTCTCACGTTCCGGTCGAGAGCCGAGCGGCCGAGGCCTCTCCCCAATCTCTCAAGAGCGGTGCCCCCCTTGCACGGGCCGCCGCGCGGCGCGAAAATCCGGCCTTTGCGCGGAAACCGAATCATGACCTCCGAAGCCACCATAGTCAGCGTCGGGATCGACATCGGGACCACGACGACCAAGGTCGTCTTCTCGCGGCTCGCTCTGGGCAACACGGCGCCGGCTCATCAGGTATCCCGCTACGCGTTCGTCGCGCGCACCATCCTCTACGCGAGCCCCGTCTACCTTACCCCGGTGCTGCCCGACGGGAGCATCGACGTGGCGAGGCTGCGCGACTTCATCGGTCGCGAGTACGAGCGCGCCGGGTTCGCTCCCGCCGCAGTCGAAACCGGCGCGGTCATTATTACCGGGGAGAGCTGGAAGGCACGGAACGCGCGCGAGGCGCTCCTGCGGCTGTCCGCGGAGCTCGGCGATTTCGTCGTGGCGACAGCCGGCCCGCACCTCGAAGGCATCCTCGCGGGTCGCGGGTCGGGATGCGCAGCCTACTCGGAGCGGCACTTCACGACGGCGGTCAACGTGGACATCGGCGGAGGGACCGCCAACATCGCGGTCTTTCGCAGTGGAGCAGCGTACGACTCCGTCTGCCTCAACGTCGGCGGCCGACTCATCCAGACGGATACGCAAGGCGCCGTGCAGCGCTTGTGTGAGCCGGCGCGCATGCTCGTTCGGGACGGCCTCGGGACCGTCGGCGAGCCGCTGCCGCCCGCCGCCGCGTTGACCGGCGGCGATCTGCAGCGCGTCGCCGCGACCATGGCGGAGCTGCTCGCCCAGTGCCTGCGCGGCGGCGCGTTGTCGGCGCTGGCCCGCAAGCTCATGCTCACCGCGCCACTGCGCGAGCCACTGCCGCCGGACGCGCCGATTTTCCTGTCGGGCGGCGTGGGCGCCTGCTTCCACGAGCCCGAGCTGACTGGCGGCAATCCCTTTGCATTCGGCGATATCGGCCCGCTGTTCGCGGCGGCGTTGCGGATCCATCCATGGTTCCGCGCCGCCCGCGTGCTGCGACCAGCGCACGCGCTGCGCGCGACGGTTATCGGCGTCGGGGCGCATGCGCTGCGGCTCAGCGGCAACACGATCTGGATGCCACGCCAGGCGCTGCCGCTCCGCAACGTGCCGGTCTTGTGCCCGCGCGTCGACTGGAGCACCACCGCGCCCGACCTCGAGCTGCCGATCCGCGCCAGCGCTCGCCTCGCGGATCTCGATCTTGGCCGGGATCTGCACGCGCTCTTCATGCCGCGCGAAATGCCGCGGACGTATGCGGTGATCGCACACGTGGCCGCGGCTCTGGCTCGCTTCTGCAGCAACCTCGGAGCGACGCCGCTTCCCTTGCTCATCCTGTGCTATCACGACGTCGGCAAGGCGCTCGGCATGCTCCTCGCTCCCGCCCTTGCGGGGCGCGCGCTTGCCGTGATCGACGAAGTCGATGTAAAAGATGGCGATTTCGTCGACATCGGCCAGAGCTTGCTCGGCGGCGAGCTGCTCCCCCTCACCGTCAAATCACTCGCTTTCCCCGCTCATGAAACTACAGACATCGCTTTTCGGTAAGGGCTACGCGTTCCAGGACATCACTGCGGTGTTGGCCAAGGCCAACGAGCCGCGCTCGGGCGACGTGCTCGCGGGGCTCGCCGCGGAAAACGCGCAAGAACGCGTCGCGGCGCGGTGGGTGCTGGCCAACCTGACGCTTTCCGACCTGCGCGAGCACCCGGTCGTTCCCTATGAAATTGATGAGGTGACGCGCGTCATTCAGGATGCCGTCAATTCCACCGTGTACGGCAGCATCAAGAGCTGGACGGTCGGTGAGCTCCGGGAATACCTCCTCAGTGACGCGACAAGACCGCAGGACCTCGAGCGGCTGCGCCAGGGGCTGACCTCGGAGATGGTCGCGGCGGTCGCCAAGCTCATGACCAATCTCGACCTCGTGTGGGCGGCGAAAAAAATGCCGGTGGTAGCCAAGGCCAACTCGACCGTGGGGCTGCCCGGGACTTTCGGCTGTCGGCTGCAGCCGAACGACCCGCGCGACAACGATGCGAGCATTCTGGCACAAATCTACGAGGGCCTCGCCTACGGGTGCGGAGACGCGGTCATCGGCATCAATCCCGTGATCGACACCCCGGAAAACATCGGTCGCCTGCTGCACCTGACCCAGGAAGTCATCACGCGCTGGCGGATTCCCACGCAAAACTGCGTTCTCGGTCATGTGCGGACGCAGATGGAGGCGATTTTGCGAGGGGCGCCGGCGGGGCTCGTCTTTCAGAGCCTGGCCGGGACGGAGGCCGGCAACAAGGAGTTCGGCATCACCGTCGCGATGCTCGACGAGGCGTGGGATCTGGCGCGCCATCGCTGCCTGGCGGCCGGCCCGAACGTGATGTATTTCGAGACGGGAGAGGGCTCGGAGCTGTCCGCGAACGCGCACCACGGGGCGGACCAGGTGACGTTAGAGGCGCGCTGCTATGGCCTGGCGAGGCGTTACGCGCCGCTCCTGGTCAACACCGTGGTCGGCTTCATCGGCCCCGAGTATCTCTACGATGGCGCGCAGATCGTGCGGGCGGGCCTCGAGGATCACTTCATGGGCAAACTGTCGGGAGTGCCGATGGGCGCCGACGCGTGCTACACCAACCACGCGGATGCCGACCAGAACGTGATGGACAATCTGCTCGTGCTGCTGGCCTCCGCCGGCGTCAACTACGTCATGGGGCTGGCTCAGGCGGACGACACGATGCTGAGCTATCAGTCGACGAGCTTTCACGACACGGCGACGATCCGGCAGTTGCTTGAGCTGCGTCCGGCGCCCGAATTCGCGACGTGGATGGAATCACTCGGACTGCTTCAGGGTTGCCGCTTGACGGCTGCGGCGGGAAATCCGACGGTCTTTTTCGGCGCACCGGGCGGCGCGGGCGGGCCGATGACCGGCGGCATGCGGAAGGCGTGATGAACGAAAACACAGTAGAGCAGATCGTGGTGGCCGTGGTGCGCGAGCTGCAGCGCCACGGGGTGGATTTGCGCGCGGGCGTGAGCGCGGACCGGACGCGACCACGGCAGGAAGATCCCGCGGAGGCGCCAGCGCTGGCGACCAACGGCGAGCCGCCGCTGCCGGATCTGGCGGGCGAGGAATACCGTCTCTGGGTCGGCATCGGCGAGCCGGACGACGGAGTGACGCTGCGCGAGCTTCGCGCCTCGACGCCGGCGCGGGTGGCTTCCGGAAGAAGCGGACCGCGTCTCCGCACCGTGAGTCTGCTGCGGTTTTCCGCGGATTGCTCGCGGGCTCGCGACACTGTCCACAAAGAGATTTCGGACGCCTGGATTCAGGAGCGCGGGCTCTTCGCCGTGAGCACCTGCGCCGCGGACAAGCGCGCTCACCTGACCCGGCCCGATCGCGGGCGGGAGCTCTCCGCCGCAGCGTCGCAAACCATCCGCGCGCGCTGCGCACCGGATCCCGACGTGCAGATCGTGGTTTCGGACGGCCTGAGCAGTGACGCCATCGCCGGAAACTACGACGACATCATGCCAGCCCTGACCGCAGGCTTTCGCGCCGCCGGACTGACGCTGGGCACGCCGTTCCTGGTCCGCAATGGCCGCGTGAAGGTGCAGGATGAGATCGCGGCGCTGCTCGGTGCCAGGGTGATCGTGCTGCTCATCGGCGAGCGACCAGGACTGGCGCAATCCGACAGCCTCAGCGCCTACCTGGCGTATCGGCCCGCCCCCGGACGCACCGTCGAATCCGACCGCACCGTCGTTTCCAATATCCACGGTGCGGGCACGCCGCCCGTCGAAGCGGCGGCGGTAATCGTCGGCATCGCTCAGGACATGATCGCCCAGCAAGCCGGCGGCATTCACTTGCGCCAGATGGCGAAGTGAGCATGGCCGTGCTCGACCCGGTCCGCGCGCGTGTCCTGGCGGTCAGAACGATCGCTGCTATCGACCGCGACCTGGCCGCGAAGCTGGCGCTCGGCCCCGGTCACGCCAGCGTCGGGCTGCTCACCTGTGACATCGACGACGCCTGCCACGTGGGCATCGACCACGCCACCAAGGTAGCGCAGGTGGAGGTCGTTTACGCTCGTTCATTTTACGCGGGCGCGCGCCACGCCTCGGGACCGCTTTCCGGGGAGATCCTCGCCATCCTGGCTGGCCCCGACCCGGGCGAGGTGGAAGCGGGGCTTGCGGCCGCCATCGCTCACATCCGCGACGAAGCTCTCTGGTATTCAGCCAACGACGACGGCACGCTCGCTTTCTTCCCCCACCTCGTACCGCGTTCGGGGTTGCACCTGTCCAGGCTCGCGGGCGTGGCCCCGGGTGAACCGCTCGCGTATCTGGTCGCCCCGCCGCTCGAGGGCACATTCGCGCTCGACGCCGCGCTCAAGGCGGCCGACGTAAGGATCGCGCAGTATTTTCCGCCGCCCTCGGAAACCAACTACACGGGGGCCTTATTGACCGGGAGCCTGGCCGCGTGCACGGCCGCCTGCGCGGCGTTTCAGCGGGCCGTGCTGGACGTCGCGTGCCGGCCGCTGGCAATCACGTGGTGATGCGGAGAGGACATCGATGAACGCACGCAGTCCCGAGGGCGCGGACCGGCAGCGCATCATCCAGGAATTCGTTCCGGGCAAGCAGGTTACTCTGGCCCACCTCATCGCCCATCCCGGTGAAGAGCTGTGCAAGAAGATCGGGGTTCCGTTCGTCAACGCCATCGGCATCATGACTCTGACTCCTGGAGAGGCGGCGATCATCGCCGGCGACGTCGCCACCAAGGCCGCCGACGTGGCGATCGGCTTTCTCGATCGCTTCACCGGGGCGCTGGTGATCTACGGACCGGTGGGAGCGGTCCAGGAATCCTTGCTCGCCGTCAACCGGGTGCTCGCGGAAACGCTCGGCTTTACCCCGAGCCCGGTCACGACCACATGAAACGAGCTACCGTCCACCGCGCTACGCAGGAGCGTGCTCGGTGGGCGGTTTCATGTTTCGTCGGAGGTGGTGCGCCCTCCACACGGGGGCAATTCGGGAACCCTCCCACCGTCTTCGGCGGTGGGCGCCGCCCTAGACCTCGCTGCGCTCGGTTCCTGGCCCTTGAGAGGGTTATGGGAATGCGGTGAGCCGCGTCAGGAGCGTGTTTTTTTGGAGCCCAGGGCCGCCTTCAACCGGGGAAAATGCGATGGCTGTGCGTTATCGGCTTGCTCATGGGGGCTGCCTGGTTGCCCGCAGGTTGGCCCGCTGGTGACCTCAGCATGGCGACATGACCGGCCACGGGCAACGCGGTTGCGAGGTCGCCACGGGTGGTGCGAGCGTTCCGGATCGCAACGTGCTATCGTGCGTGCGTCATGGACACCGCGCTCAATATCGCGGGCGCGACGTCAGCGCCGCCGACATCGCGTTCATCCATTCGTCAACCGGTCCGAAATCCCGCCATTCAGCGCGTGATGCACCTTGTTTGAGATCACCAAACTAGGCGTTCGTTGCGTCGTTAGCGCGCGATGAATCGCGCGCCTACGCTCTTTGCGTGACAGTAGCGGCGCGATTCATCGCGCCGAAATGCGCGTGGGAGCGCGACAACGTGTATCACAGGTCAAGGGCCAGCATCCTTGTTGGTCGAGCTGCCGCCGGTGCGGTTCGTGGCCAGGAGCAACATCGTTTTGCATCGCCGGCCGGCCCGCATGCCACTGCTCACCCTGTTCTCCGGTACAGGGCGACCTGTCGCGCGTCCGGCCCCTGGATTTCCGCCAGGTTCGCCGCACCGGGGAGGAGCGGTTCTTCGACAGCATGATCGAGACGCATCATTATCTCGGCTACACCAGGCCGGTCGGCGAGAACCTGAAGTTCCTGGTGTACGCTCTGGGTAGGCCGATAACCCTCCCTGAAGGGGAGGGACGGAGGGGGGCCAGGCGGTGGATTCGGACGCGGGCATACGGTTGACACCGGCCGACACGTCCTCTATTCTAGCACCCGCTTGCGGCGTTCCCATCGAGCACATCGCCCGCACGACTACCCGGAGGTACTTCAGTGAGCCGCGTCGCCGCCCATCCGTTGCCGGACAAGCTCTCCCTCCCCTCCGTGCCTTCCCTCGCGCCGCGCTCGGCAGTGACCCTGCTGGCGGTCCTGGTGCTCGCCGGAATGTGTACCAGCGGTTGCTCGTTGCGGCGCTACGCCATCAAGCGCGCCATGCCGATCGTGGAGGAGGCCATGCCGGCGCTCGAAGGCGAGCGGGATCTCGACTTCGCCCGCGATGCGCTGGCCGGAAACATCAAGATTCTCGAAGCCGTACACCTTGCCGAGCCGACGAACCAGCGCCTCCGGGTCTTGCTGGCGCGCGCTTATGGATCCTACGCCCTGGCCTTTCCGCAGGATGAGGCCGAGCGGTGGGAGCTCGAAGACCCCGCGCGATCCGACCTCGCCCGCGCCCGCGCTCGTGATTTTTATCAGCGGTGCAAGGGGTACGCGACCACCGTCGTTGCGGAACGTAATCCCGAGATCGTGGCCGCGCTCGAAGGTCGCGCTGCCGCCGCCGAAGGTCGCGTCGCCGCGTTGACCAGGGCGCTGGCGAAGGCGTCCAAGGACGACGTTCCCGCGCTGTTTTGGATGGCCTATGGCTGGGGCAACCTGGTCAATCTGAGCCGTGACAATATCGCCGTCGTCTCGGAGGCGCCGCTCGTCGTAACGATCATGGAACGGCTCGTGGAGCTCGACGAGCGCTATTTCATGGGCGGCGCTCACCTATTCTTCGCCGCCTGGTACGGCGGGCTCCCCAAGGCACTGGGTGGCAAGCCCGATCTCGCCGAACAGCACTTCAAGCGCGCGGAGGAGATAAACGAAGGCAAGCTGATGCTGATCCCGATCTACCGCGCTCGCTTCCTGGCGGTCCAGGCACAGGATCGTGAGCTCTTCGAAAGCGAGCTGCGCAAGGTGCTGGCTTCCAAAGACGACATCCTTCCGGGACAAGATCTGGTGACGGCGCTCTCCAAACACAAGGCGAGGTGGCTCCTCCAGATGGCCGACGACCTCTTTTAGTGCCTACGCGAGATCATCCCAGCGCGCCCTCACGCCCGTCGTCTTGTGCACGCCCCGGACATTGCGGCAGCGCGCGGGGCCGCCCGTCATCAACACGTGGAGACCAATCATGAGCGCTCGAATCTACTCTGCCATGGCGATCACGGCACTGCTGCTCGCCGCGACCAGCGTGCCCACCGCGCAAGCGGACGAGTCCGCACCGGTCACGATCAAGTTCGCAACGCTGGCACCCGAAGGCACCGTGTGGGTAAAATCAATGCGGGAGGCCGACCGCATCGTCCAGGAGCGATCCGGCGGACGAGTGAAGTTCAAGGTGTTCGCCGGAGGCGTCAGCGGCGACGAGAAGGACATGGTGAGAAAGATGCGCCTGGGCCAGCTCAGTGCCGCGGGCATTACCGGCATCGGGCTCGCCGAGATTCTTCCCAGTATTCACGTGCTTGATCTTCCGTTCATGTTTGCATCCAACGAGGAAGTGGATTACGTTTTGGACAAGGTCCAGAAGAGCTTTGAGCAGCGGTTCCTGGACAAAGGATTCGTTTTGCTCGGCTTCACTGAGGCCGGTTTCGTCCATTTCTTCAGCAACATCGAAATCAAGTCGCAGCAAGATTTCGCCAACCCCGCCGTGAAGGCGTGGTCCTGGGAGGGCGACCTCCTGAGCGAGGAGCTGTACCGGGCGTTTGGCGTAAACCCCGTGCCCTTGGCGCTCCCCGACGTCCTCACGCAGCTTCAGACCGGAATGATCAACACGACCTACGCACCGCCCGCGGGGGCCGTCGCGCTGCAGTGGCACTCACGTCTCAAGTATGTCAGCGGCATCCCGCTCGCCTGGGGTTCCGGCGGCGTCGTGGTGAGCAACGCGATCTGGAACAAACTGACCCCGGAGCTGCAGGCGATCGTGCGCGAAGAAGCCGGCAAGCTATGTGTGAAGCTACGAACCTTGACCCGTGAGGACAATCGCAACGCCCTGGTGGCCTTGCAGGGACAGGGGATGACGGTGATCGCTCCCCCTTCGAAGGAACAACTGGCGGACTATCTGAAGACTGCTCTGGACGTGCGCCAGAAGCTCGTTGGAAAGCTCTACAGCCAGCAGGAGCTCGATGAGGTCCTGAGCGCGCGGGACGCGTTTCGAGCGCAGCAGGGAGCCGCGACAGCCGCCTCCTGAACCGGCGCCGGCAGGAGCGGGGGTTCGCGCGCGGCGGTTGACACTGGGCCGCCGCGCTTGGTAACATCTTGAGAGCAGGGCATCCACGGTCCTGGCCGAGCGCGGCCTTTCATCGGCGCGTAAGCGCACCGACACCTTTTTCTGGATATCGCGAGAACTTTCATGGTCAGGGAGAATCGAAAACTGCTCCAGCGCGTCGACAAGCTCGCCCGCGCCGAGCGCTGGGACGAAGCCATCGATACCGCCAAGAAGCTGCTGGATCACGCTCCAGAGGACCGGAACCTCATCAATCAGCTCGGCGATCTCTACCTGCGCAAGGGCGATCAACACAAAGCGGTGGAGCAGTTTCTGCGGAGCGCTCAGCTCTTCGAGAAAGAAGGCTTCGTGCCGCAGGCCATCGCGCTGTGCAAGAAGACGCTTCGCCTCGTCAAGGACGCGCCGGAAGTCTACTTCAGACTGGGGCAGCTTTACGCACAGCAGGGCCTCTCTCGCGAGGCAGCCGAGCATTTCAAGTTCGTGGGGGACAAGTTTGCCGAGCGCGGGGAAGTGCGCAAGGCGCTCGACACCTACCGTCAAGTCGTCAACCTGGATCCCGAAAACCTCGGCATCCGCTATCGACTCGCGGAGCTCTACTACCGCGAGAGCTTCGTGGACGACGCCGTTCTCGAGTACATCAACATCGCCGCGGGCCTGGTAAAACGCGGCTCGCACGACGAGGCGATGCGCGTTTACCGGCGCGCCGTCTCGCTCAACCCCGAACACCCTCAGGCCATAAAGGCGCTGGCGACGCTGTTGATCGGACAAGGGCATTTCGAGGAAGCCGCCGAATCTCTCGCCTGGCTGGCGCAACGCCAGCCCGATGACTTGCAGGTCCTGTTCCTGCGCGGGACGGCTCTCGGAGAGCTGGGAGAGTACAGCCAGGCGCGCACCTGCTTCGAGAAAATTGTCAAGCTGGACCCGGACCAGGTCGGGGTTCGCGAGAATCTGGCTGCTCTGTATCTGCACCTGGGCGATACGGCCGCCGCATTCCGCGAATATCTCTTCGTCGTCGACGGCTATCTCGAGCGCGGCGAATGGAACCTCGCCGAAGAGCTCCTGCGCAAGATCGTCGATCACGAAGGAATGCCCGTCGAGGTCCTCGACCGCATGGTCATGGTCTATCAGCGCCTGAAAGACCAGCCAGGCCTCGCGCGCACCTACCAGCTTCTGGGCACCCATCACGTGCGAGCAGGCGAGACGGATCGCGCGATCAACGTCCTTGAGGAGCTCCTCAAGATCGAGCCTGACAACCGAGAAGTCAAGGAACAAATCGCGAAGCTACGCCCCGCGCGCGTCGAAGCCCCCGCGCCCCGCATGCCGCTGCCGCGAGCGGTTCCGAGAGCGCCCGATATCAAGCCGGCGGCGCCGCCGGTTGCGGCGCAGGCACCCGCGCGTCCCTCTCTGGACCTCCACGAGCACCCCACCATGGGCCTGCATTTCGAGCAACCCCAGCAGCCCGCGGCCGAAGCGCGCGCACGATCGCTCGAGGGCACCGGCGGCATGCTCCTGGAATCTCCGGCACCTGGAAAGAAGGAAGCGCTGCCACCGGGCCCATGGGAAGAGGAAATCATCGTCGATATCGATGTCGAGCGGGGCGGGGTAGACTTGCGCAGCATCGCGGCGCTCGCCCGAGGCGAACGCGCCGAAAAGCAAGCGCCACCGCCGGCGGCCGCCCCGTCTGCCAAGGCGAAGCGCCGGAGCGCCCTGGGCGAGCTCGAGCAGCTCCTCGCCAAGACCGACATCATTGCCACCCCCCCCGCCAAGACGCCGGTGGCACCGCCGGCAGTACCGCCGGCGGCCCGGCCTGAGCTTCCGGCGCGGCCGGTGGCAAAACCTGTCGCAACGCCGAGCCCGCGAATCCAACCTCCGGCGGCGCGCCAGGCACCCGTCATCCCCGACATCAGCTTGCAGGAAACAGACGCCGGCGTCGCCCCGCCGCCGCGGACGCTCCCCGCACCGCCCCCCCGGCAGCCGGCACCGAGTGCCTCCCCACCGGCCCGCGAAGCAGCCTCCGCCGCTCCGCCAGGGCTCATGCGCCCCCCCACGGAAGCTCCCGAAGCCCTCGACGAGCTGTTCAGCTCCCGCCGTGAGCTCGTCCTGGACGTCCCGGCCACCGCCGGCCACAACCACGTCTCCGAGTCCGTCGTAGAAGACCTCTTCTCGCTCGCCGGCGCCGCCGAGGAACACCTCGATCCCGCGTATTCACCGTTTTCCGACCCGGCCATGCGCGACTCCAACCCCTTTGAGGAGGCCTCGGTCGAGGACAGCCTGCACGCGATCTACGATGAGCTCGTTCAGAAGGTCAGCGAGAAGGTCGGCGACAATTACGAGAGCCACTACGAGCTGGCCACGGCCTACAAGGGCATGGGGCTCATCGATGAGGCCATTCGCTCCTTCCGCCTGGCGTCCGGGTCGGAAAAGCTCGCGTTTTCCTGCGCCAGCGAGCTGGGGATCTGCTTCTTCGAAAAGGGAATGCTCGACGAAGCCATCCAGCAGTTCGAGCGGGCGCTGTCCATCCCGGGCCGCGCCCCCCGTGACCAGGTCGCCGTGCGCTATGAGCTGGCCCTCGCACTCGAACAGAAAGGGCAACACAAGGACGCCTTCCAGATGCTGGACGTCGTGGTCGCCACTGATCCGGCCTTCCGAGATGCCAAGGAGGTCATGAAGCGGCTGCGCAAGAATATCCGAGGAAACGGCCACGGAGCGCCCTGAGGCAGGTGCCGTGGCCACGCTCCGAAAGTCAACTGCCATGCGACGAATGTGCTCGCCCGTTGTCTCCGGTTTGTTGACGGCAGCTTTTTGGCTCTTCGCCACGGCCGTCGACGCCCCCGCCATAGATTCGCCGGCGACTCCAAAGAAACCCAAAATCCTCGAGGCCGAAGCGCTTGCCTCCGTTCGCGAGGTCGTCCCCGGCTCGCCGTTTCACCTCGCCGTCCGCGTCGACATCGAAAACGGTTGGCACCTTCAGGCCCACAAGCCGCTGGAAGAATACTACATCGCCACCGAGCTCCGACTTCCCGACGTCGCCGGCCTGGCGTTCGGCCCCGTAACCTACCCGGAACCAGTCGAAGAGGCGCTCGGCTTTGCCGACAAGCCGGTGCTTGTCTACGAAGGTACGATCCTGCTGCGGTTTCCGGTCACACCGGCGCCCGATCTGCCCAAGCAGGCGCTGTCCACGTCCTTCGTTCTCGCCTATCAGGCCTGTGACGACCGGCGGTGCGTTCCGCCAGCGACAGCTACCATTCCTTTCGAGATCGACGTGGCTGCCCCCGGGTCTGCTCCTGTTTTGGCCTATCCGGAAATCTTTTCGGATGGTGCGCCCGCCACCGGTGCGGCCGCCGGTGCCGCCACCGGCGCGGCGGTTCCTGCGGCGAAGGCCGCTCCCGCAAGTGAGCTCGCCCGCCTCGCCGCGAGCACGGGAACCATCGGCCTCATCGCGGCTCTCTATCTCGCCGGTCTCGGCCTGAGCTTGACGCCGTGCGTCTATCCGTTGGTCCCGATCACCATTTCCTTCTTCGGCGGGCAGAGCCAGGCGGGGCCGCGCCGCGTCGCCGCCCTCAGCAGCCTCTATGTGCTCGGCATGGGCCTCACGTATTCGACCCTCGGCGTCGCCGCCGCATTGACGGGTCGCATGTTTGGCGGCTTCCTGCAGCAGCCGGCCGTGCTGATCGCCATGGCCGCGGTCATGGTGGCGCTGGCCTTGAGCATGTTCGGCATCTACGAGCTCCGCATTCCGGTGGCGCTCGGAGGTAGCGCCACGGCGCGCACCGGCTTGCTCGGCGCCCTCGCCATGGGACTGGTTGTGGGCATCGTTGCGGCGCCCTGTGTCGGACCGTTCGTCATCGGCCTCCTGGCGTACGTGGCGTCCATCGGAGACCCGGTGCGCGGCTTCTGGATGTTCTTCGTCCTGTCTCTCGGGCTCGGAACTCCGCTTCTGGCGCTCGCGCTTTTCTCCGGTTCCCTGCACGCGTTGCCGCGAGCAGGCGCGTGGATGGTCTGGGTAAAGCAGTTTTTCGGTTGCGTGCTCCTGGGCATGGCGCTTTATTTCCTGATGCCCATCCTGCCTCCTCCGGCCCTGCGCGCCGGCATCTGGATACTGGGCCTGGGAGCGGCGGCAGCTCTCGCGGTTTCCGCCTACCGCCTCGGTGGCTCCAGGCCGCTGCGTGCACTGCAGCTCCCGGCGATCGCGCTGTTTGCCGCGGTTCCTTTCGCCGATCTCTACTTGCAGACCGCCACCCCCGCGAAAACGACCTTCGCAACGTTCTCTGACGAGCTGCTCGCGCGCGCCGCCCAGGAGGGAAAACCCGTGCTCATCGATTTTTCCGCGGCCTGGTGCGTGCCGTGCCACGAGCTCGACCTCGTTACCTTCAGCGACCGCGAGGTGGCGAACCGGTTGCGCGACTTCGTGCTCCTCAGGGCCGACATGACCAGGACCGGATCTCCGGAAGTGGAGGCGCTGCGCCGGCGTTTCGACGTTCAGGGCGTCCCGGCGGTGCTGATCATCGACCGCTCCGGAAACGAAATCGAGTCGCTCCGCCTCACCAGCTTCGAAGCTCCCAAGCAATTCCTGGAAAGACTCGATGCCGTTACTTGAAAAGGACAAGACAGACATGCACAGCCTGCAGAGAGTGAAGAGCCTGGACGAGGCCAGGAGTCAGCCGCTACCGGTGTTGCTCGACTTCGGCGCCGAATGGTGCGGCCCGTGCAAGCAACTCGAGCCGACCGTCGCCGAGCTGGCCCGGCTGTACCAGGGCGAGGTGTTCATCGCGAAGGTGGATCTCGACGAGGCTCCGGACCTGGCGGCGCAGTTGCGCGTGATGAGCGTGCCCACAATCGTGTTCATGCGCGAGGGAACTGAAGTCGGCCGGCTCGTCGGTTCGACGTCCAAACGCAAGATCGAGGAGAAGATTCAGACGCTCCTCCGATGTGACTGAACATGACGCCGCCGCGCGTGGTCGTGATTGGCCTGGACGGGCTCGATCCGCGGTGGTGCGAGCAATGGATTGCGGCTGGAGCGCTGCCGGGGTTGGCGCGGCTCGGCCGGCGCGGGTGCCTTGGCCGCCTCAAGACCACCAATCCTCCCCAGTCGCCGGTAGCGTGGAGCTCGATCGTTACCGGGCTGCCTCCCGGTGCTCACGGAATCGTGGATTTCATTCGCCGGCGCCGCGGTTCCTACCTCCCGGAATCGGCGACCATGCCGCTGTCCGGAAATGCCCCGCGGGCCGGAGTCGCGGTCTGGGACCGCGTCGCGGCCGCCGGGATTCCGGCGACGGCGCTCTTTGCGCCGGTCTCTTATCCACCCGGAAACGGCGCGGCAAGCGTGCTGTGTGGCCTCGGCGTGCCCGACCTGTTCGATTCCTCGGGGGTGTACGGCGCGATCGCGCTCCGCAGGCCGGGCGACAGCTCCCCCGGCGACGCTCTCCATCTGGCCGCTGACGGCAGTTGGCGCGGCGCGGTCACCGCGGGATCTTTGCACGTCGTCGCCATTCCCTGGCCGGGGCCACGCGCGACCGGGGCAATGCACGGCCAGGCCCACCTGCGCCTTAGCTTGCGGGCGAGCGTAGAAGGGGGGCGCTTCGGCAAGGTCGAGGTGAGCGTCGAAGGCCAGGACGTCGTCTCCCTCCTACCCGGTGAAACCTCGCCGTGGGTGCGCCTGCGCGGCCCGGATGGACGGTTCGCCGTCACCCGCTTTTCGTTCGGCGTGGAGGATCACTCCTCGGGTCCGGACATGACCTGCCTCTATGTGGGACCGCTGCAGATCGACCCCACCACGGAAAGCGAGGTCCTATCCCGGCCGCCCGAGCTCGCGGCCGAGCTCGCCGCGCGGCACGGGCTCTTCCCCACCATGGGCTGGGCAATCGATACCTGGGCCAAGAAGGCCGGTTGCGTTTCCGACGCGCAGTTTGCGGATTTGCTACGGGCCGTCGGCGACGCGAGATTGCGGCTCTTTCGCGCGCGGCTGGACCGCTGCCTTACCGACGGCGGACTGCTCTTCGCCGTGTTCGAGGCGACCGATCGCGCCGCTCACGTCCTCCACCACCTCCGCGACCCTGAGCACCCGCGCCATCGACCCGGTGACCTGAAGCGCTTCGACGAGCAGATGTTGGCCGTCTGCGATCCGTTTGACAGGCTGGTCGGCGAGGTTCAGGCGGCCCTTGGCCCGGACGATCTTCTCGTGGTCCTCTCCGACCACGGTTTTTCCAGCTACGACCACACTGTCGGCCTCAACACCGTGCTGCGAGAGGCCGGCCTCCTGGCAGGCGACCGCGCGGGACGGCCGGCGCTTGTTGGAGGCGAGATCGACTGGACAAAAACCCGAGCCTTCGCCCTGGGCATGGGCAAGATCTGGGTCAATCTGCGGCGTCGCGACGAACACGGAACCGTCTCACCGGGAGCCGAGGCAATGGCCGTTCGCGACGAGGCGCGGCGCGCCTTGCTCGCGCTCAACAACGGTCCACACCGCGTCGTCGAGGCAGTCTATTTCAAGGAAGAGCTGTTCCCGGGACCATTCCTCCCCTACTTGCCGGATCTTACCGTGGCCTTTGCCGAAGGCTGGCGCGCTTCCTCGGCAAGCGCGCTGGGTCAGCTCGACGCACTGTCGCTGTCGGTGAACGATTCCGCCTGGAGCGGCGACCACGCAAACGCCACCCCGCACGCCGTTCCGGGGGTGATACTCGCCTCCGACCCGCACCTGCTGCGGGAGCACGCGTTCCTGGACGTGCTTGACATCGCTCCCCTGATCGGTCGGAGGTTCACGGTGCCACAGGACGCTGCGACGGCCGTGCGCCCGTGAGCCGCGGCGCGCTCCGCGTCGCGCAGATGGTGGTGATTGCCGCCGCGGCGGCGGTGCTCGCGTCTGGCTGCGCGGGAACGCGCGGTTCGCCGGTCGCGGCGGCGAGCGCGGAACAGCGCTTCGCCGCGTTGCGCGCAAACTATCTGCACGGCAGCTACGAGGACGTGGTCGCGGCGGCCGAGACCTTGGAGGCCGATCGGCAGACGCCGCCGGAGCTGGTTTCTCGAGCGATCCTGCTGCGGGCGCGCGCCGAGCTCGCGCTGGGTCGGCCGGCCGCGGCGCGGGAATCGGCCGCGCGCTTGCTCGCGCGGTTCCCCGCGAGCCCGCTGGTTCCCGAAGCGGAAGCAATCGCCTCCTCACCCGATGGCTTGCGGGCGACCTCGTGGCTGACGCGGCCGGACGCGACACCTCCAGCTTCGGGGACAGGGGGGCGAGAGGGCCCGCGCCCCACCCCGTTCACGCCCGCCGGCCGGCCGTCGCCGGTGCCCGCGCCGGGCAGCAGCAGCGCCGTGGGCGACAGCGTCGCATCGGTGGCACCTGGACGTGGTTTCGGGAGCCCGGATACGCCGCCCAGGCTCCGAGGCGTCCAGGTGTTGCGGTTTGGGACGCGCAATCGCCACGAGCTGGGCGAGCTGATGAGCCGCTGGGCGCGGGCCGGGATCGACACGATCATCGTGCGCGTCTTTCAGAACAGCGGGGATCGGCCGCTGCTATCTGGTCCGCCGCCGCCCCGTGCCCCTGCGCTCGGGGTCTACTTTCGGTCAGAGACCGCGCCCACGGTGGACGACGTCCTCGGCGAAATCCTGCCGATGGCCGCCACCCGCGGGCTCGCGGTGTACGCCTGGATGACGACGCGGTATCTCGACTGGCTGACGGTGCGCCGTCCAGAGCTTCGCGAGCGCGTCTACGATCCCGATACCGGAAGCCTTGGCCAGGCCCCTGGCGCCTGCATCTTCGAACCGGCGGTACGAGCGCACCTGGTTGCGCTGTACCGCGAGCTGGCGGCGTACCCGATTCAGGGCATCCTCCTCCAGGACGACCTGGTGCTACGCCAGCGGGAAGGCCTGGCTCCGGCGGCGCTCGGCGCCTTCAGCGACGCCGTCGGCCACCCGGTCACTCCGGGCAGCCTTTTTGGGGCATTTCAGGGTCTGGGCGGTGATCGCCATCACCTGGCCAAGGAAGGTCCAAGCTACGCGGCCTGGATCGACTTCAAGGTGCGAAGCCTGCTCGATCTGGCTTCCCTCCTCATGCGACAGGCGCGGGCGGTGCGCCCGGAGCTTCGTTTCATCAGCAACTTGTACTATGAGACCCTGTCAGCGCCAGCGAACGGGCGGCAGTGGGTCGCGCAAGATGCGCTGGCCGCGAAGGCGCGAGCATTCGATTATCTGGCGTTCATGACGTATCATCGCCAGATTGCGGACGAGCTCGGTCTGGGCGAGGCCGCGACGCTCTCCATGCTCACCCGTATGGCGGCGCAGGCGCAAGCGGCAATCGGAGATCCCAACCGCGTCGTGCTCAAGCTGCAGACTTCGGATTGGCGGGACCATGCCAGCGTGCCGGTCGCGGAGCTGCGCCGGGTCATGGCGGCGCTGGGCTCCGCCGGCACCACCAGCCTGATCTACGTTCCACATGAGCCCGACGCGCCGATCGAGGCCATCGGCAGCCTATTCGCCGGGCGCTGAGTCAGGATCGCCGGCGGGGGTGCGGTCCAGCGTGAGCAGCGCTGCGAGCTCTGCGCTCGCGCCTTCCGCGGTGGCGGCATCCGCCGTAGGCAGCGCCTTCGCGGTAGACGAAGCCGCCGCGCTCGCGCTGGCACGGGTTACGGCGGCGCCGACAAGGATGCCGCTGAGGCCGCCGACGACTGCTCCCACGGCGCCGCCCGCAAGTCCCGCGGCCATGACCGGCATGACCCAGCGCGCCAGTGGCCGCTCCAATCCGAGCCACAGAAACGGCGCCAGCACGACCATCGCCTCCAGCGAGCCGACCAGAAAGCCGGTCGCGACTCCGCCAAGAAACCCTTCGCCGGCCGCGCATCGGCGCCTGGCCAGAGGAGGCAAGGCGGCGCACGCGTGACTGATCGTTCGTCCCAGGCGGTGACCGAGGTAGCCGGTTGCCGCGGCGCCTCCCAGCGTGCCGAGCGCCGAAAATACGAACCGTGTAACGGAATTCCACGACCCGCCGTGGCTTGGGCAATTGTCCACGATCCAGGCGAGAGCGATCGCGGAAAGGACCAGCGAGGTCGCCAGGCCGATGCGGTTGCCGGAGCGGGCGGCCAGCGCGGTCGCCTCGTCCCATACCGGTCCACCGGTAGCCGCCCCCGCGGCGAGAAATAGGCGGCGCCGGCGGTTGTGCCAGGTCGCTACCTGTCCCCAATCTCCCGACAGCACGGCGTACGCGTAGGTGCGCAGCGCAAAGCGCCAGGAGCTGACTGCGGAGAGGGCGGCGCTGCTACGCGCGCGATCGCGATCCGGCCGCCTCAGACTTCGTGTGAGCATGGGCATCAGAGCTTACCTCCGGAGAAAAGGGCACGACCGCAAGGCCCATGCAAGTTTCGCGCCGCACGCAGCGAGGATCGCAGCGCGCGATACCGGCAGGCGCTGCGTCCGACAGCCACGCCTGGAGTGGGAATTCTGACACAGGTGCGGTTAGGGTTGGTAGCGGCGCCGGTCGCCGCGCCGCTTGCGCGCGCATAGGCGAGCGATCCGGGAGCCCCGGGTCAGGACTGCACGGGGTCACCGCGTCGCGCCCGGATCCGCGAAACGATGCGGTCGACGACCTCCGCCACGCCAAGCTCCGAGGTATCGATGAACTCCGCATCCGCGGCGCGCGCCAGCGGCGACTCCGCTCGCGACCGATCCGTCTTGTCCCGGGCCTCCAGGTCTCTCCTGGTTTCCTCGAAACAGGTCTTGACGCCCTTCGAGAGCAGCTCGTCAAGGCGACGGCGCGAGCGGACCTCACTCGCGGCGTCCAGGAAGAATTTGAGCTCCGCGTCGGGAAACACCGCTGTGCCGATATCTCTGCCTTCCATCACGACGTCTCCGGATTGGCCCATGCGGCGTTGCAGCGCCACGAGTCGGCGGCGAACGGCGCGGTTGGCGGAGTAGACGGACACGACGCGGTTGATCTCGGGATCGCGGATTTCTTCGGTAACGTCCGTCCCATCGAGAAGCACGCGTTGGCCGGCCGCGGCGGCGGCGGCGCCGGGGGGTTCGCCGTCCGTTGGCAAGGCAAAAGCAACGGTGGTATCGTTGACGAGCGCGGCCAACTGCTCGTCTGCGTCCGGCGGGATTCCCAGACGGTGCGCCTTGAGGCTGATCGCGCGATAGATCGCGCCGGTGTCGACGTAGCAAAAGCCGAGGCGCGACGCCACCGCGCGGCTGACGGTGCTCTTGCCTACACCCGCGGGACCGTCGATGGCCACGACACAGTGTTTTTCTTCCATCACGGTGTTTCCACGCATGAGTGATTTCTGGATTCTGCGGCGATTCCGCTCGTCCGACGACGCCGAAATCCGGCGGGTCGCCAGCCGACTGTAGCCCATGATGCGCCCTCTGACAAGACTGTGGCCAGGCGCATGAACCGCCGCGTCGTTCGCGATCCATTCGTGTGGTTCGCGCTGCTCGGCGTCGCCCTCTTCGTGGGCGGCGGGCGAGGCGCCGGCGGCCGCGTGGACACGTCCGACTCGAGCGGCCTGCCGCGGGAGCTTCCGGGCGTGCTCGCGCCTGGCGATGCGGAGCTGGCAACCCTTTACAGCGCGCGGGAGGGGCGCCCGCCAGGCACCGCCGAACTGGCCGGCGAACGAGATGACTGGCTCGATGAGGAGGTCCTTTTCCAGCAGGCCATCCAGCTCGAGCTACATCGCGACGACATTGTGGTGCGCAGGCGGCTGGTGCAACGCTTGACCTTTCTTCTCCAGGGGGCCTCGGGAATCGAGGAAGCAACTGCCGAAGACCTGCGCGCCTGGTTTCTGGAGCATCGCGACCGATACCGGACACCGGCACGCTACAGCTTCTCGCACCGGTTCTTCTCGACCGACCACTCCGCCACCCGGAAACGCGCCGAGCAGGCCCGGGCTCTGCTGCTCTCCGGCGCTTCGGTTGCGGCGCTCGACGATCCCTTCTTCGGCGCCGAATCCTATGCGGCCGCGGACGTCCGCGAGATCACCGGTATCTTTGGCGACACCTTTGCCGCTCGGCTCCAGAAGCTCCCGCTCGGGCAGTGGTCCACGCCGATTTCCTCTTCCTACGGCCTGCACATCGTGTTGCTGGACCGGGTCGAGCCACCATCCGACCCCGATCCTGCGGCGATTCGCGATCGACTCGCGGCGGACTGGCGTGACGAGCGACAGCGGGTCCGGCTCCGCTCGGCGCTCGACCAACTGCGCGTGGCGCGCGGCCTGCCGCCGAGATCGGCACCATGAGGCGGCGTAGCGGCCTGATCCTGGCGCTGCTGGCGGCGGCCGCCGCGCTCGGTGGCACCGCGGCTCGCGCGCACGCGCTCGACGGTGCCTCGCTCGCGATTCGCGACCTCGGCGGCAACACCTTTCGCCTCGAGCTGGCGATTCCTCTCGCGCTACGGGACGTGCCTCCGCTCGCCGTCCATCTCGCACCCCAATGCACGCGGCGCACGGAGCCGCGCCACGGGCGCGGTGCCGCGCATGCGACGACTTCGTGGCTGGAGCGGTGCGAGGATTCGTTTTCCGCGCCAGGCAGCGTCACGATCGCGGGCCTGTCGCCGCCGGTAGCCGCGATGCTCGTCGTGTTCACCTCGGTGCGAGGCGAGACGTCCATGGACCTGCTGACACCGCGCCGGCACACGGCGCCGCTTGGGGCCGGGCGGATGCACCGTGCTGCCGCGCCGTCTCTGACTGAGACTTTCCGCGCCGGCATCCTGTGCGTGTTGCATGGATGGGAGCATGCCGCCATTGCCGTCGGCCTTATCCTGCTCTGTGGCCGCCGCGGTCACCCCGCGCCGCCGGGCGCCGCGCCGGCGTCGCCGTTCCGCCGAGCCGGCGCTCTCGCCGCCGGCAGCTTTGTCCTCGCGCTCAGCTTGGCGCTCGCTCTGACTGCATCGAGCGCGATCCGCCCGGCTCCTGCCGCGGTTCGGGTGCTCGTCGCCGCCAGCCTGGTCGTCGTTGGCTACGAAGCGTCACGCCGAGGAGAGCGAGCCGCGTCGCTTGCTGTGCGCTGGCCGTGGATCGCGGCCGGGGCGTTCGGATTCGTTCACGGCCTGGCGGCCGCCGAGGTCCTCCGCGCGTCCGGGGTCTCGGGCGCGGTGCCGGTGAGCCGTGCGGTGTGCTCTGGCCTGGGTCTCGCCGCAGGGTTCTTCGCGATTGTCGAGGGCTTTGCGGCGCTGCGCGCGGCGGCGCGATACGTGGGGGGCCGCGGCGTGGAGGAGCGCCTGGAGAGAGCCCTGGCCCTGGCGATGGGCGGCGCGGGGGCCTATTGTCTTGCATATCGCATGTCGGCACTACTCGTCGGGTAGTAGCGCGATCTCAGGAGGCGAACAGAAAGTGGCGGGAAAAACGCGAACGCGGCGGCGACCGGCCGGGGGACAACTGGCTCGCGCGGTGATGGGCGTGACGGCATGCGTTCTGCTTTGGGCAAGCGCGTTCTCGGTGCCGGCGCCCCGGGCCGCGGAGCACTGCTCGGGCTTCGACCCCGGACGGAAGATCGTCCTGTTCGGCGATCTGCACGTGCACACCAACATGTCTTTCGACGCCTACTTCTTCAACTCGCTCAACGGGCCTCGCGAAGCCTACCGGTTCGCCAAGGGCGAGCCCATCGGGCTGCCCTGCGACGCCCCCCACGTCGCCTGTCGCACGGCCAGGCTCGAGGTGCCGCTCGATTTCACCGCGGTCACCGATCATTCCGAGTTTCTGGGCGCCTTTCGCCATCAGTGCTCCGAAATCGAGGGGCGAGTGCGGGGATTCGTCTGTGACGAGCTCGGGCAGTATGTGCGCAATAACGTTCGCCGCCTGATCAGCGGCAATACGCCGTTCAAGCCATCCACCATCGCCGGCCTCTCGATGCTCGACCCGGAGCCAGGCTGGGAGCTCGAAAAGCGCATCGCCGACGAGGAAAATGCGCCGTGCTCGTTTACGGCGTTTGCCGCGTATGAGTACAGCGCCCAACCGGCCGGCGCCATGATGCACCGGAACATTGTTTTCCTCGGCGATCGGCTGCCCAAGCGCGCCTGGAGCTTCAACGACGTGCCGGACGAATGGGCGCTCTTCGACCGGCTCGACGCGGATTGTCCGGGCGACGCGCGTTGCGACTACGTGTCCATACCGCACAACTCGAATCTGAGCGACGGCCGTATGTTTCCGCCGGCCGGCGCCGGCGGCACGCTGAGTGGCCGCGGCGGTGCGCCATTGACCCGATCCGACGCGGAGAATCGAGGCCGGCACGACCGCCTCGTCGAAATCTTTCAGCACAAGGGCCAGTCGGAGTGCATGCCGGGATTCGGTTTCGACCTCCTGGGCAGCGAGGAGGAAAAGGACGAGCTGTGCGCGTTCGAGCGCATGAAGCCGATCTGCCGGGACGGCGTGGACGATCCCGCATTGTGCTTGCCGGCGCCGGAGCAAATTTGCCAGACACCCTCGCAAGGCGAGGCGCGCGCCGAGCCTGACAACTGCACCGCCCCCTGGGACATGGCCCGCGTGGCGCTCGGCGCCGGTCTGCAGGGGCGAAAGACGCTCGGCGTCAACCCCTACAAGCTCGGGTTCGCGGGCGCCACGGACACCCACAATGGTCTCGCCGGCGGCGTCGCAGAAGCGACGTTTCGCGGCCACGGCGGCGTTCTCGACAACCGTCCGGCGGATCTTCTCGGCTCCTGGACCTGCCTGGACGGCGCCGCGGAGTGCGACGAGCGCGAGCGGCGGTTCTCGCCGAACGCCTTTCCTCTCAATCCCGGGGGCCTGACCGGAGTCTGGGCGGAAGAAAACACGCGAGCCGCAATTTTCGCCGCCTTCAAGCGGCGCGAGACCTTCGCGACCAGCGGCCCGCGGATGCGCGCGCGTCTGTACGCGGCGTGGACGCCGTTTGCTAGCGACGTCTGCCGGCGACTCGAAGGTGGCGGGGCGGCGGCGGAGCTGGGGGCCGAAAATCCCGTCCCGATGGGTGGCGAGCTCGCGCCGCTTCCCACTGGCGACGCGCGGAGCGCGATCCATCTCGTACTGTGGGCGGCCCGCGCTCCGGAAACCGCCAATGACCCGGGCGCGCCGCTCGCGCGCCTGCAGGTGATCAAGACGTGGATCACCGCCGAGGGAACGCCGAAGAGCAGGGTCATCGACGTTGCCGGCGCCGCGTCCGCGAGCAAGCCCGACGGCGCCTGCCGGGTGGATCAGCACACCGGCGCCGCCCAGCTTTGCGCGACCTGGGCCGACAGCGAGCTCTCCGAGACCAGTGATGTCATGTATTACCTGCGCGCGGTGGAAGTACCGACTTGCCGGTGGAGCACGCACCTGTGCGTCAGCAAGGCCGTAGATTGCAGCCTTCTCGACCCCAAGACCGGCGCGTTCGCCGCGGAGAGCGGCTTTGCCGGGTACGAGGGGTGTTGCCACCTCTCGCCCGCGGAAGGCGGGTGGCGGGGGACGAATCGGTTTGACGTGATCCGCGAGCGCGCGGTCACCTCTCCAATCTGGTTCGCGGCGCCGGTGCGCTGAGGCTGGAAACTGGTCTTGTGCAACCGATGCGCGGGCTACTAAGATGAGCAGGTATCGTCCCGATCTCGACCGCGGCCTGAAGGTCGGAGGTCCAAGCCACGACAGAGCCGGAACAGTGAGCAGCACCATGAGTTTTCGCAGGCGGCCTTCGGTTTCCGTAATGATCTGCATGCTCGCCGTCTTGCCCGCGGCGCCGTTTGCGGCAGCGAGCCCGCTCACCGGTACGGGCTGGCAGTTGACCGCGAGTGAGGTCGCGACTACTGGGGCGGCGCTGCCCGCCGGCGGAACCTACGCGCTGGACCCGGCCGCTCATGGTCACGCGATCTCCTACGCAGCGCTGCGCACCGGCGGTGGATACCAGGTCGGCTCCGGTTTTCAGGTGCAGACAATGTCTTTACAAGGGCAACCCGTGCTTACAGAGCCGCCGGCCGGCGACCGCACCACCACTTCCATCGCCTGGTCATGGTCAGGAGCACCCGAGGCCGTCGCGGTCGCGGGACTGACCTATGCGGTGTTTGCCATCGACACCACGGAGGCGCTGCAGACGGGGCTGACGGCGACGTCCTTCAGCCAGACGGGGCTGACGCCGAACAAGCTCGCCGGGATCGAGGTCCGGGCCGTGACTCCGGAAGGATACGAATCGGAGTGCGTTGTTGCGCCGGGCGCGGAGATCGACTGTGCGGCGCGCCGCTCGCACTACTCGCTCGCGGGCGTGCCGGGTGCGCCCGAGGTGGTTGCCACCGACTCCTCCGGGGGCAGGGCCACGCCCTATGGCGCCACGATCACGCTCGACGCGGGAGCAAACCCCGCGGGGACCGTGTTTGCGGTGCGTGCGAGCAGCCCCGCCGCGTTTCTCGATGGGGCGGGCGGACTGAGCGATACCGCGTTGTTCCTGGATCAGAGCGTCTGGACCCATGCGGACCTGCGCGCGTCACAGTGGTATGGCTACCGAGCGAGCGCCCGCAACGGCGACGGCATCGTGACTGACTATTCCGAAGCGGGCTATGCGATGACCGGAGTCGCGGCGGCTCAGCCGGTCTACCACGTCGACGTTGCGCGCGGCAACGACAGCACCGGCACGGGTTCGTACGAGGCGCCATACCGGACCATCGCAGCCGCGGTCGCGCGTGCGGTCGCTGGCGGTGTCGGCGCCTCGGCACCCGCCATGGTCTTTGTCTGGGATGGCATCTACCGAGAGCAGGTCCAGCTCGCCCCCTACCTCACCTTGCGCGGGCGCAGCGCGCTCAATACGGTCCTGGATGGCACGGGCCTGGCGAGCGGTGTGCCCCTGGTAACGCTGGCGTCCAACAGCAAGGTAATCGGGTTTCACCTGCGCGGTGCGGGCACGGCTTCGCCCGTGTCGGTGGGGGCCGGCGGCTACGACCTCGGCCATATCGAGATTCTCAACAACGTGATCGAGGGCACGACAGCGCCGATCTGGGGCGGGCTGCGGCTCGAGGAGACGAGCGGCGACGGCGCCGCGCAGTCGGTGCTCATCGCCAACAACACGGTCGTCGGTGCGTCGGGGCACGGCGTGTACCTCCGCTATCCGGGCACGGTCAGTTTCACGGGGAACATTCTGTACGGCAACGGCGGCGCCGGGCTGTATTTCTGGGTCCCGGGGTCGGAAGCCGGCGACGTGGCGCTGAGCAATAACCAGGCGTTCGCCAACGGGACCAACCTCGACGGCAACGCGGCGGCAGCGGACACGGTTTTCGCCGACCCGCATCTGGACATGACCACCTTTCGCCCACAGACCGGGTCCGCGGCGGACCTCGCGGGTCGCGGCGCGTTCAAGGGGGACTACGGCGCGGTCGATGAGGACGAACCGATCACCTACGTGGTTCCTGCCGCGCGCTGGTTGGGGCTGCTCACAGGCCTGGCCATGGCGGGGTTCGCGGTGTTCTTGGCGGTGCCGCGCCGGAGGCAGGATTCGCCCCGTACCACCCGGGCGCGATAAGTCGCGCCCCAATGCCGGGCCGGGGATCTTCGGGCCGAGAATGATCCGCCCCGACTACCGACCGCGATGACCGGGCGCGATAAATCGCGCCCCTGCGTGGCGCCTCAGGAATGAAGCAGATGCAGCCGACGCCCGCGAATCCACGGCGGAGTGCGGCTCCAGCAAATGGCGATGGACGCTTTTCTCCCCCCCCACGCCGTGCCGACCCACCGTCCGCAGTACGACCAGCGTTCGCGAGAGTTCCTGGCTGCATACGTGGCGTTCCTGGCGCCGACTCCCGGCATGGCCGATGGCGTCGTGGCCGCACCGGGAACGGCGGAGGGCAGTCTCACAATTGGCAGCGAAACGTTTGCGTTACACCACGCGTATCTCTGCTCCAAGCACGACACGCCCCTGTGGGTGTGCCTCACCGCCGAGCCGATCTCGTATCATACCCTGAGCAGCGAGGCGCAGCGGTTCCAGAGCGCCGTCAGCGGCAACCCCGTGGTCAGTGTACGCTTTCTCGAGGGCCAGGCGAACCTGATCGAGGCCTATGTTCGCGCGGGGCATTTTCCTCTGCCGCTTGTGAACCCAGCGGGTCCATCCCACGTGCAACCCACCGGACCGGACAGCGCGGAAGGCGCGCTATCTCTACGCGGCTCGATTGCGAACCAGTCACTGGTCCTGGATGCGCGGTTTCATGCCGGGGCCATCCCGATTACCGGCTTCCGCGACGCAGTCGAGCGCCTGCGCGATCGACTGTCGAAGCTGGCTGCGCCGCTTTTCAAGGTACTGGATCGGCCACTGGATCGCGCGTTTCCCTTCCTCACCATGGCTCTCGTATGGTCTCCCATGGTGGTGGTGGCGATTTGGGTTCTGGTGATCGTGCCGCGCCGCCACGACCGTTGGTTCGACAGCCTCGAGCGCGCAGGCTGGACGCGCGTGGCGAAGGACGATCCGGAGTTGCTCGCTGCGATCCGCAACCTGGCCCCGCGGTATCTGGATGTCGAACCTCGGCGCGGCACAAGGCCGGGCGAGCGGAGCGCAAGGCGTGCCGTTATGCGCCGAGCTCCAGCAGGGGTGCTCTACGTGGCGCGCGTTCGCCAGTGGGTCGTTGGGGCTCGGCGGCGCAATGAGGTCCACACGTATTTCGTGCTCGCAGAATCGCGGCGCCTCGGCATCGATGGCGAGTTGTACATCACCGCAAGGAATGGCGGGGATGACTTCCGGAACCGGGAGGTCGACGATCGTGAGCTCAATGCGCAACCGCTTACGGTCGGGCTCGACCATCCCGAGCGGCCACGGGCTCCATCCTGGCTTCGGCCAGGTTGGAGGGCCGAAGGCTGGCCGCTCATTCCGGACGATGTAACAATCGGGTGTTGCACGATTGTTACAAGCCGCTCTATACTTCACGTCATGGAACTCGTCAAACGCCGTATCACCTATCGCTTGTATCCAACCAGCGCGCAGCATCAACAGATGCTCGAGTTCTTGCGTCTGCACTGCGAGCTGTACAACGCGGCGATCCAGGAACGGCGCGATGCCTGGACGCGGTGCGGCATCTCCATCACCAAGGCGGACCAGGAAAAGCAGCTCGTCGCCATCAAGGAAGCCCGGGCCGAGCTCATCCCGCTCGGCGGCCACGCCCTCCAGGAGACGCTGCGCCGGGTGGATTTGGCCTTCCAGGCCTTCTTCCGTCGTGTCAAGGCCGGAGAAACACCGGGGTTTCCCCGCTTCAAGAGCTGGAAACGCTTCTCCGGCTGGACCTACAAGAGCACGTCGAGCTGGCGGTTCTTCCCCGGCGAGAAGAAGCACGGCGCGCTCGAGCTGGACGGCATCGGCCGGCTGCGCATGCGCGGCGAGCCCCGGCAGCTCGGTGAGATCAAGACGCTGACGATATGCTACAAACGCGGCCGGTGGTATGCGTCCATCGTCATCGCTTGCGTACCCGAACGCGAGCACGGCGCCGCGAGCATCGGCTTCGATTGGGGCGTCGAGCGGTTCCTCACCTTCGATGACGGCACCGGCGTGGAGAATCCCCGATTCCTCAAGAAGTCCGAGCGCAAGCTCAAGGCGCTCGGGCGCGCGGTGTCCCGGAAAAAGCGCGGCTCCAAGAACCGCAAGAAGGCCGTGGCGAAGCTCGGCCGACAGCACGAGCGGATCGCGAGCCTCCGCGAGGATTTCCTGCACCAGCAGTCCGCCGAGCTGGTTGGGCGCGCGGCGCTGCTCGCCACCGAAAAGCTCGCGGTCGCCAACATGACGCGCAGCCCCCGCGGTACGGTCGAGGCCCCTGGCAAGAATGTCCGGCAGAAGGCCGGTTTGAATAAAAGTATCCTGGACGGCGCTCCGGCGGCGTTTCTCGGTATGGTGCGGTACAAAGCGGCAGAGGCTGGTATCGCGCTGGTAGAAGCGCCGACGCGGAGGATCAAGCCGTCGCAGACCTGTCCGGCGTGTGGCCGGCAACAGAAGAAGAAGCTCGCGGAGCGGGTCCACCGCTGCGCATGCGGCTGCGTGTTGCCGCGGGATCAGGCCAGCGCGCAGGTTTGCTTGCATTATGCGCTATCCCTTTCAGGGCCAGAGATTGGCCCAGGTGTGGAGGGGGCGCCGCCCCCGACGAAACACGAAACCGCCACCGAATACGCTCCTGCGTAGCTCGGTGGACGGTAGTTCATGAAGCCAGCCACTGACCGCATGCGCGCCGCGCAGCTCGGCGTGAACAAAACCTGGCTCGAGCCCATTGTACTCGTCAAGCACATCCTCGCTGGCCATGTCGACAGCGATACGCTGTGGATCCACGCGACTATTTCCGACCGCAAACGCGCGAGGAGAAGCACCATGCGGCCATCTGGCAAAAACCGGGCGGCGCGCGGCGATACGGCCGCCAGCATGCGATGGGCGAGCAACGCCCCCTCGCACTGGCCAGTGCTCGTGACCCCGCCGCTTCCTTTTCCCCATGACCCCGTTCACCCGATCAACCGGATCTTCTTCGCCGCGCGGTTGAGCGAGGCCCTGCCAAAGGGCGAAGGTGGCATGAAGCTGGCAGCGGTGGCACAGACACGCCTGACCCCTGACGGCGTTCTGGAGGTGCCCTACGAGGTGCTCGACGGCGATCGGCACGTGTGCGTGTTCGTGTACGGCGATGCCGGCACCGAGGCCGCCGAGCAGTTTTGGGGCGCGGCCGAGCTGCTGGCAAAGCTCGGCGAGCCCGAACCGGTGTATTTCGCCCCCGCGCCGCTGTCCAGGGCCGCGCCGCGCCCACAGCTTCGCGCGTGGGGCGCCGATCTGCTGGGGACGCACGACGCCGAGGCGCCGACCGCCAGTTTCGCCATCTGGTGGGCAACATCACCACGGGATCGATTTTCCGGTTCCGCTGTCGCCGGCTACATCGGCCGCGCCTATGAGGCACTCGCGGGCATCCAGACCTACGTGCTCGCCGCGATCCTGCGTTCCCTCGGGCTCGTCGAAGAGCACACGGGCCGGGTGGCGTTGCCGGAGGATGGCATCGCCGTGGCGGTGACCGGCCCCGAATCGCGGGTGCTGGTGCTCACCGCCTCGTCCGAGACAGGGATTCGCTTTCACTTCGACCCGGAGACGCTGCCGGTCCGGTATCGCGACGCGTTCTGGAAGCTTTTTGCCGAGTATGTCGAGGGTTGGCGGAAAAGCACGCAGCAAGAGGGCCTGCGGCTCGACCCGCTGGCGGACGCCGGGCCGCTTTCCTGGTGGAGACACACCGAAGCTGCGATTCGCCAGATGGAAGAACGTGGCGAGCACGTCCAGCGGCTCGGGGTCAGCCGGCTGTAGGGCGAGCGCAATGCGTGTGGCATGCGGCCCCCGCTCTTTACATTTCGGGCGGTCCACCATACACTGGGAGCGCCCTTTTGTGCGCGCAGGGCATTCGTCGGCCGGCTCGTACCCATCACCACTCGGGTCCCGCATTTTGGATGAGCTGCTTGACAGGTTAGACAATCTGTCCCGTCCCAACGACGTGATCGCCGAAATCGTTCGGGCGCTGCACGAAGACTGCGGCTATACGCACGTTTCCTTCTTCCTCGTCGGCGACGACGACTACCTCGGCCTCGCCAACAGCCGCGGCATTCCCCAGGCCGTCTCCAGGCGCGCCCGCATCCGCGCCTCCGATCCGTTCGTGCTGGCGCTGCGCCGCGCCAAACGCACGATCACGGTCAGCAAGCTGCTCGCCGACCCCCGCTGGGGAGTTTCCACCACCATGGCGGAGCTGCTGCGCGAGCTCGAGATCGACGTTTGCGTGCCGGTCAAGGTTGCCGAGGAGGGCACTGCCGGCACGCGCCTGCTCGGAGTGCTCAATCTCTCCACTTCTCCGGGCGGCGCCGAGGATCACGATCGCTCCTGGCTTCTGCTCCTGGCGGCCGCGGCTGGCGAGCGCCTCGAGGAGCTGCGGCGGAGCGGCGAGACCACCCCTGAGGCACCCCCGGCCACCATGGTGGACACTACCCCGCGCCCCATTCCGCCCTTCGTTCTCGCCGAGCTCGACGCCGACGAGGCGATTTTCGCCGAGGACGAGGCGCGCCCCGCCGCCCCCCGCGGCCCGACCCCGCCGCCTCCGACGGACTCCTCGCAGGAAGCTCTCGATCACCTCGAACCTCTCGCCGTATCCAACTTCCTTCTGGTTCGCGCCCGGGAGATGCTGGCGCGAAACCGGCTCCAGGAAGCCGAATCCTGCATCATGGCCTACCTCGACGCCGACCCCGACAACCCGGAGGCGCGCGAGCTGAGCCGCGAAATCGTTCGCCAGCGCGTCGCCCGCGCCCGCGAGGACGCGGACGACTGGCTCGTGCGGCCGCGCGAGTATCTCCGCCAGCGCATGTATCAGGAGGCGATCGACGAGCTGCAAATCGTGCTGCGCTCGCACCCCGACTTGCCCGACGCGCGACGACTGCTGTCCCAGGCGAACAGCCTTCTTTCCGAGGAGCTCCGCAAGGTCGAGGCCGCGCAGCGCGAGCAGGCCAGGAATGTCGCCACCGCCATGTCGACCGCCGAGGAGCTCCATCGGCGCGGCCAGTACGAAGAATCCCGCGCGGCGCTGCGTCAGGTGTTTCAGGCCGTTCCCCAGCACGCCCAGGCACGGGAGCTGCTCGCCCGACTCGACGAAATCCAGGCGCGTCAGCGGCAACGGCAGCTCGCCGATCCCGCGGGCTACCATCGCGAGCGGGCAGAACGGTTGCAACACGAAGGAAAGTTGCGCGAAGCGCTCTCCGAGCTCCGCACAGCGCTGCGGCACGACCCTGCCAATGCGCTCATTCTGCGCGCTGTCGACGTGCTCTCCAAGCAGCTCCTCGAGCAGGAATTCCTGGAGAAGAAGCAGGAGGAGCGCGAGCGCGCGCTCCGCATCAAGCAGTTGCTGAAGGAAGGCAAACGGCTTCTCAAGACGAACGAGCTCGACGCGTGCGCGGCGGCGCTGCGCAAGGTCCTGTTTCTCGATCCGACGAACTCGACCGCGGAGAAACTGCTCACCAAGGCCCGTTACAATGCTTCGCGGCGCTGACAGCGGAAGCTGCGCCGCGCTTGCGCACGCCGCCCCACGACCGGGGCGGCGGATGTTGATGATGACCAACAAGGCTGCCGGCCTTTAGGCCGGCGACAGGTTTGAGCGGGGTCAAAACCCGCCCAAACCACCGCTGACACCCTGGCCTTCAGGCCGGGGTTCCGCGGCGATTCCGCCCTGAAGGGTGGGGTTTCGGACCGGCTGACGAATAGATGATAATGATGACGACAATGGCGATTTCGTGTCCCGTCCCGCGAGGGACCGGGAACAACCGCTGGAAGGGAGGAGACGATGTCCCATTCGGCCCGCGTTCGTGAGATACTCGGCTGGTACTCCGCTGACAACCCCGGCACGAAGGCGAACCTGGCGCGCATGCTGAACCACGGTACGCTAGGTGGCACGGGCAAGATGGTCATTCTTCCCGTGGATCAGGGATTCGAGCACGGCCCGGCGCGCACGTTCGCGGCAAATCCCGCCGGCTACGACCCGCGCTACTTCTTCGAGCTCGCATTGGAAGCGGGGTGCAACGCCTACGCGGCCCCGCTCGGCGCGCTGGAGGCCGCGGCGGCCCAGTTTGCGGGCGAGATCCCGCTCATCCTCAAGCTCAACAACTCCGACATCCTCGTCAAGGGCGACGATCCTTGCCCCGCCGTTACGGCCTCGGTCGACGATGCGCTGCGCCTCGGATGCTCGGCCATCGGCTTCACCATCTATCCGGGCTCCTCCTATCGCAACGAGATGTTCGGGGAGCTGCGCGAGCTGGCACAAGAGGCCAAGGCCGTGGGGCTGGCGGTCGTCGTCTGGTCGTACCCACGCGGCGGTTCGCTGTCGGCCGCCGGTGAGACCGCCGTGGACGTGGTGGCCTACGCCGCACAGATCGCCGCCCAGCTCGGCGCTCACGTCATCAAGGTAAAGCCGCCGACCGCCCATCTCGAGGTCCCCGAGGCAAAGAAAGTCTACGAGACTCGCGAGATCCCCATCGCGACGCTCTCTGAACGCGTCAGGCACGTTGTCCAGAGCGCCTTTGACGGGCGACGTATCGTCATCTTCAGCGGCGGGGCCGCCAAGGCCGAGGCGGACGTCCTGGAAGAGTGCCGTCAGATCCACCGCGGCGGCAGTTTCGGGTCCATCATTGGGCGAAACTCCTTCCAGCGCCCGAAGGCCGACGGCGTCGCTCTTCTCAGGAAGATTATGGAGATCTACAAGTCGTGAGCAATGACGGCTCCTCACGCTTCCCGCAGTCGCGGCTGACGCGCTTTCTCAAGGTCGGCTCGCTCACGACGAAAGTCGGCGCCAGCTATCTCGGGCAAAAAGTGCGCGCGGCGGTAGTGTCCCGAGAATCCGCAGCGGCCTCCCTCGTCCGCGCCAACGTTCGCAACGCCGAACGCATGGCGCGGACCATGGGTGAGCTCAAAGGGGCGATCATGAAGGTCGGCCAGATGCTGAGCCTGCAGGCGGATGTGCTCCCCAAGGAGATCACCGACATCCTGTCCGGTCTCCAACAGGACGCTCCAGCGGTGTCGTTTTCCTCGATTCGCCGGCAGGTGGAGGAGCAGCTTGGAAGGCCCGTCGAAGCGTGCTTTGCCGAGTTTCACACCGAGCCGCACTCGTCCGCGTCTATCGGTCAGGTGCACCGCGCCGTGACGCGGGACGGCCGCAAAGTGGTCGTCAAGATTCAGTACCCCGGCGTCGACAGAACGATCGAAAGTGACTTCAAGAATCTCAAGGTCCTCTTTCGGGCGCTCGGCCAGGTGCGCCCGAAGGAAAACGTCGAGTCCTTGTTTCAGGAGCTGCGCCAGCGGCTCGTGGAGGAGCTCGACTATGAGCTTGAGGCGCGCAACTTGCGCGAGTTTCGCGAGCTGTTCGCGGGCGAGCGGCGGGTCATCATTCCGGAACCTGTCGAGGAGCTTTCCGCAAAGGCGGTGCTGACCATGGAGTACGTCGGCGGTTGGCGGGCCGACGACTTGTGCGCACCGGGCGTGAGCCAGCACCGGCGAGACTACTTCGGATCACTGATGGGGGAGCTCATCATGCGCCAGTTCTTCGAGCTCCGCATGCTACATGCGGATCCCAACCTGGCCAACTTCGCGTTCACGCCGGATGATCGGCTGGTCATGTACGATTTCGGCTGCGTCAAACGCTTTCCTGACGCATTTGTGAAGAGCTATGCCGCCGTCGTCCGGGCGGCGCTCGATGGTTGCTTCGGCCGGATCGGCGACGACCTGCGCACACTCGGGTTCTACGATCCCGAGGGCACGGTGATCGAGCAATCCATCATCAAAGAATTCGGCGACGTCCTGTTGCCTCCGTGGACGTCCGAGCGACCCTACGATTGGGGCAAGAGCGACATCCACAACGAGCTGTCGATGCTCGCCTTGCGGTACTGGAAGACCTTTCTTTCGTACGTGGTGCCCCCGGACATTATCTTTTTCGACCGCGTTCTCGTCGGCATGTATGGCAACCTCAGGAAGCTCGGCGCCGCGACCCTGTGGCCGTCGCTGCTGCGCCGATACCTGCCGTCGTGACCCCGGTGATTGCTCAAGCTGGCGGTTGGTGATAAGAGCCAGGGTTGTCTGGCAGCCAGCCGGAGGTAGTGGTCAATGCAAGTGGACATTCGAGAAGGAAGCATCCTCGAGGCGGATACCGACGCCATCGCGAATCCCGCCGACGCGGAGGGGAAGATGGAGGCGGGGCTGGCGAGTATGATCACGGAAGCCGCGGGTGCCGACATCGCCCAGCAGGTGGCGGCGAAGGCGCCGATCGCCGTGGGAGCGGCGGTGGTGACCGAGGGTGGCCGGACCCGGTTCAAGGCCATTATTCATGTGCCGACGATGCCTGTCGGGGCGGCGTCCGCGGACGCCAAGCAGGTGGGGCAGGCGACGCGTGCCGCGCTCAAGGCGACCGAAGACGGCGGCTTCAAGTCCGTGGCGCTACCCGGGTTTGGCACGGGCCGGGGCGGCGTCTCGCCCGAAGTTGCCGCGGCGGAGATGTTTGCGGCGATTCGCTCGTTCTCGAGCTCTCCCATTGAGCGGGTGGTGCTCATTGACACCAGCTCGGATATCGTCGCCGCCTGGACTGCCTGCATCGACTGTTTCTGAGTAATCGCATTCCCGAGCCTATCGGTGTCCCACTGGAAGCGCGCCATGCTTGTGCTCGCCGTCATGGCGGTAGTGTGGGTTAGTGCGCATCTCGCCGACCCGGCCGCGGCGGCTGAATCCGCCCTCGCTCCCCAGGCCGGCGGTGCGTCGACATCATCCGAGCTGGGTGACCTGCTGCCGCCGGAAGACGTCCTCGATCCCCTCAGCGGTCGGCTGGCACCCGACGAGAGCCAGCTCTACAGCGGCCTCAGCTCGTACTGGTCGCTGATCCGTCTGGAAAAACGTCTCTGGCAGATCCAGAGCGACGTGAACTTCTTCGTCTCGTCGCGGCGCATTCTCGTCGACCGCTGGGTGCTCGACCGCGTCGTGCGGAGCCCCTACACCTTGCACGCCGCGACCCACCTGGCCATGGAGCGCGCCTATCGGGATTGGATGGCGTTCCTGCTCAAGTTGCGCGCGCGCTACAGCTCTGCACCGCATTTCCACGCCGCGCCCTTCTATACCTATTCCTTTTCCGGAAGCGCTCCGTGGCACGAGGACATCGCCTTCCCGAAAGCTTCGGCCCAGCTCGCCCTGAACAAGGTCACGGCGCTGTTGAATGAGAACCTCGACGAGGAGTCGCTCTGGGACCTCAGCGTCTACCTGCTCGCGCATGCCACCGGGCTGCGCACCGACTGGGATCGGGTGCTGACCTCGCTCCTGGCTTCGGAGTGGACACTCGCCACCGCCGTGTTGGTAACGACGTCGCTGTCGAATCAGGGCAAGATCGGATCCATCGTGCGGCTCTGGCAAGACGAGAGCGGATTGCTGCGGCTCGGCCTGCGCACCGACCTGACGAAGCTCGGCGTGAGCCTCGAGCCGCGGCTGCGCATGGGCTTCATCTTCGAGACACCGGAGTATGTGGTGGACCTGACGGCGCTCAGCGAGTGGGCGGACATCGAAGGACAGAAGCTCTTCCGCGGGCTGGTGGAGCTGGCGCTACAGCGGGACCGGTCGTTTCGCCGGCTCGCGCAATACGACTACGTGGCACGGCTGCACTGGCGCTCGGGGCTCATGTTGCCTGTCGAGCCGAACTCGCGCGCGACGCCGTGGTCGGTAGCGCTCAGCTACAAGCTCGATCTCATCATTCAGAACCGCGGCAGTGGCACCTCGCCGAAGCTCACGCTGGAGGTTCTCACCGCCGACACCAGGGTCACCACCGCGGCGATCCGGTTCTCGTTGCGACAACTGCGCCACGAGCTGCGCCAGCCAGGCAATCCGATCCCCCAGGCCTTCGAGTTTTTCGTGGAGGCCGGTCGCGGCTTGCCATTTCTCCTGGGAAAGGAGGAGCTCCAGGATTGGCACTTCGTCATGGGTGCCGCCCTCAACTACTGATCGACACGAGGAGCGCGGCGCGTTTCAACCTGCTGGTGGTCGCTTGCCCCGGAAGATCGCTCTGAGCCTTGCGCGAAACCCCTGCGCCTCACCGGTCCGACGGCGCGCCGGCGAGGTATCTCGCACCTCCTCGTCGACGACCTGCTGCGGCATGGGGCCGTCGTCCGGCGCCGAAAAGGCCTCGCGGCCCACGCGCAATCTGGTGAGCTCGGCCGAGCGCGGAGGATTGTCCGCCCGGTGACTCGCCATGACTTCGTCGAGCGCGCTCAGGGCGGCCTCGGCTGACGGGAAGCGGTTTTCCGGCTTTTTCTCCATGAGCGAAATGACCAGGTCCTCCACGTCCCGCGGCACGCACGGGTTGCGAAAGGAGGGCGTGGACGGCATGTCCAGCTTGTGCATTCCGGCGAGGATGATGGGGTTGAAGGAAGCGAACGGCAGGCACCCGGTGATGGCGTGATAAAGGCAGATTCCGGCAGAATAAAGATCGCTGCGCGCGTCGATCGGCTCGCCGCTCGCCTGCTCGGGGGACATGTATGCGGCGGTTCCCATGACCTGGCCGGCCAGCGTGAGCTCGGGCCCAGGCATGCTCACCTTGGCGAGGCCGAAGTCGACGAGCTTGACGGTGCCACCGGGAACGATGCGGATGTTCGCGGGGGTCAAGTCGCGATGAATGATGCCCTCGCCGTGGATGTACTTGAGCGTCTCGAAGACGGAGCGGAACAGCAGAACGTAACCGAGAATCTGCCGCGTATCCGGTGGTGGCCCGACGATCAGGTCGGACAGCGAGTATCCGGGCAGGTATTCCATGGCGAAAAAGGGTTCGTCTCGATAGAATCCCTTGGTCAGCACGCGCACGACGCCGGTATGGCGCATCTGCTTGAGCGCCTCGAACTCGCGATCAAAGCGCTTGGCTTTTTCCTCGTCCCACTCGGAAGCGCCGCACAGGACCTTCACCGCCACGTGCTCGGCGGTCTGTGTGTCGGTCGCGAGGTAAACCATGCCCACGCCGCCGCTGCCGAGCGGCCGAATGACTCGGTAGCGGCCACCGATCAGCATGCGCGCCTCTGCCGTCGGAGGCGGCGTATTCTCCAGCCGGGGGGAATTCATGGCCAGCACCGAGCTTTCAGGCGTTGGTAGATTCGAGTGCACCATAGTCTACCGCGCCTTGACGGCGGCTTCAAGCGATGAGGCTCGGCCTGAATCCTGAATCCACCGCCTGCCAGACGGCAAGCTGCGCGGAAAGCGCATCGCGAATACCCCCCTTCGTCCCTTTTTCATGGGTAGGTGTTTCGCGCGGTGGTGTCCCACCCTGGCTCAAAATCACGTCGCAAAGCGAAAGTCCGATCCGAGAAAGCCGCCAGAAATCCATGCGTCGAGTCCAGTGGGGAAACCACCGGCTAGACGCAACCGAGGGGAATTGTTCCGCGGGCCGGTGGCTTCAGGTAACGCTCGCCGCTTGCGTCGTTCGCGCGGGCGAGGTAGCATCCAGGGCAACGTGTCTGATCGGAGGAAGTTCGCATGCCGCGGCGCGTCATGTCTCTCTCTCTCTCTCGCTGTGGGGTATTGCCTTGGAGTGGTGGCGAGCGCCGGTTTTCTCGCCGTGGCCACCGTCCCGACGGCGGCGAGCGCCGCGATCGAGTCCTTCGAGGCCGGTGATTTCTCCGCGATGCCGTGGCAAGCGAGCCCCGCGGGGTCGTGGCAGGTGGTCGCCGGTGACGCGGCCGACGGCACCTACGCGGCGCGTTCGGCACCGCTCGCGGACGGGAGCGCGGCGGTGCTGGAAGTCGAGCTCGAGCTGCTCGCGTCCGGAAGCGTCCGCTTCTGGCTGAAGACCTCGACCGAGGCCGGCAGCGACGCGCTGGTGTTTTCCGTGCGGGGCGCTTCCGGGACGCTCTACGAGAAGGACCGCTGGTCCGGGGAGACGCC
>JACPHN010000191.1 GCA_016188575.1 Candidatus Schekmanbacteria bacterium | reverse complement strand
GATCAGCCCACTGGCCTTTTCAAACGCCCTCCGCGCGGCGCGAAAGCGGTCTCGCGCCGCCAGGTCGCGCGCCCGCAGCCGCCAGCCCAGGCCGGCAACCAGCGGCACCGCCTTGCCGAAGTGCTTCATTTCCACCAGGATGCGGTACAGCTCGATCTCGTCGAACGGCGTGCAGCCTTCCGCGCGTCTTCGGCGCTCTCCGCGGTCACTCCCGGCGGTGCGCCGGTTTCGCGCCTCCGCACGTGCGGCACTTGGGCGGCTCCGCGAATGCAGCCGGCCCGATGACGTCTGGTCGCGCGCCTGTCCGGTGTACAATCAGTCATGATGACTGAACGCTTGCCGAGCCGGAGACTGAGATGGTTCGCGAAGCCAAACAGCTCCTCGAACGCCTCGCCGGGCTGCTGCGGACCACCCCGGCGCTGCGCTATCGGCTCTACGAGGTGATCGCGGAGGAGCTCCCGCCGCGCTACGTGATGGAGCGGGTGCTCAACGAGCTGGCGGCGATGCGCGAACAATCGAACAGGTAGCTCGAAGCCATGAGCGAGCGCTTCGAGGCGGTGGACCAGCGTATGGGCGACATCGTGCACCACGTCGACATCACGGTGGGCGGGCTGCGGCGCCGGGCCGGACGCAATCTCGAGGACACAGTCGCCGGGATGGTGCGCATCGCGCTCGGGCGCACCGACCTCAAGGCCGAGCACGTTCGCCTCCGGCAAAACGTCGAGGACCAAGCAGGTCTGATCGGTCCCGCCGGCCGGCGATACGAATACGACATCCTCGCGATCAATGGCCGCACCTGCGTCTTCGGGGTCAAGTCGGCACCCGACGAGGAGGACGTCGATCGCTTCCGGGACAGGTGCGACCTGGTCGAGCAGCAGCTCGGCTGCGGACCGATCGAGCGCATCCTGGTCACGCTTGGCAAGAGCGAAGAGCTGGCGCGCTACGGCGCTGCAAACGGTATCGTGCTCGTCTGAGCCGAGCTCGCGGGGCTGGCGCGAACCGCGAGATGATGCAGTCTCGCGGCCCGCAGAGGCGCCGTCGCAGCGCACGGCGCTGCTGGTATCGGTCGGCTCGCAGTGCTTCATGAATTCATTTGCTTGCGGGGGGTGCATTAAATGCTTGCATCTTGAGGAGCAGGCGTAGCAATCGTACGGTAGAGTTGAAGGTTTTTCCTGGCAGCGTCCCGTGCGTCCACGAATAGCGGATGGCGCATCGAGCGCGCGCTATGGGAAAAGCCAAAATAGGCAGACGATTCAGGCCGGGAAGCCGAAATTCGGTTTCCCGTGGGCTTGCGCCGAAAGTCCCGCCGAGGCGGAGACGACGCGGATCGCTCCACGTGTCCACGCGTGCGATTGCGAGCCGCAGCTTCTTCCTGCGCGCCAGCGCGGCAGGTGTTCGAAGTGTCCGTGACGGGCGTCGGGTCCCTTCACATAAAGGACGGTACAGGCCTGCCCGTGAGGAGCTGCCATGCACCGACAAGCGCGCTTTTCGGTCGACGCCATTCTATTGGCCTCGGCAGCCATCACTGTCCTGCCTCATCTCTCCCCCTCCCACGCCCAGGACGGGAAAACCTACGCCGCCTCGCTGTCCTACAGCAACGCCATCGCGGCTCGCTCTTCCACCATCTGGGTCGCCACGGTCGGCGCGCTGATCCGCTGGGACACGGCATCCCGCACCTACCAGCTCTTCACGGTCCCCGGCACCGACCTGCCCGCGCGGACGTACGAGCGTGTCAGCGTCGCCGCGAACGGCGACCTCTGGGCCGCAGGCGTGGAATTTGGTGGGGCCAACTCCATCGCAGAGGTGTTCCTCACGCAGCTCACGGGCGGCCGCCTGTGGCGGCATCGGGACGCTTCCGACGGCGTGCCCGCGTGTCGGCCAAATGGCGACACTCGGCGCCTTGCAGGACGCCCCCGCGTATCACGTCGACATGTCTACAGGAAGGCTGCTGACGGCAACCGACAAGAGCCTGCAGGAAAAAGTCTTGCTGCACGGCAGCCCGCCTCCCGACCTGAACGACGTCGCGGTCGACGCGAGCGGCGGAACCTGGCTCGTGCTCTACGGCACCGGCGCCGCCTATCTCCTCGGTGACGAGATCGCGGTTCTTACGCCGGCTAACGGTCTGTGCAGCGCCGACATACTCACCGTGGCCGTGGCGCCGGACGGCGCGGTGTGGTTCGGGAGCTATGGCGGTGGCATCTGCCGGCGATACCAGGACGTCGGGAGCACCTTGACCGCCGCCGCGGGCGGGTTGGCGGGCGATTACCTCGCCGACATCGCCGTCGAGCCGGACGGCACCGTGTGGGCCGCCACCGACAGCATGGGCGCCGCGCGCTTCGCCGGGAGCACCCGGCAAGTCTTCGGCACCGCGAATGGAATGCAGGACGACCACGTCGTCGCCCTGGCTCCACACCCGCAGCCGGGCATGTATCTGGCCACCCGGGACGTTGGCGTCGCCTTCTACGACGGCACCGCCTCGCAGACATTCGCCGTTCCGCCGACGGTTCCTTCGGGCCGTACCTGGGCCATCGCGACCCACCGGCCGGAATCGCGCTCCCCGGCGCCTGCCCGGCGGCGTGCCCCCTGCGATGAAGTATGGATCGGCACGGTTTTCGGCGCGGCGTATATCACCAATGGCACCTGGACGACCTACACGACGGGCTCCGGCCTGCCCGGCAACGCGACCTGCGCGATTGCCGTCGATGCGGCCGTCCGGGTGAGCTATCCGCGCGGCGCCGTACAGTTTCACGCGCCGTCGGAGGCCAGCAGCGTCAGTGCGTCGGGCTTGACGCGATCGAGCTTCTATCTGGACTGGGATCTCGACGTCCAGGCGTGTGACGACCCGCTCGCGGGCGCGAGTGATGCCCACGCGATGCTGATCGCTCGCGTCGGTGGCGACGTCGTGCCCGTCGGCCGGGGCGCGCGGCTCGCCGGGGTTTCGCGGACGTTGGATCTCGGCATCGACGATTGCTCGCTGCAAGGGCGGCATGGAAACGCAGGCGCGTAGACGGTCGAGATCACTCAGGAATGAGATGGGGAGATCGGCTCGTCTTTCCTTTGTCATGTCGATTGCTTCGAGGCGGTGAGCTCAGGCAGGGTTGCCACGGGTGGTACGAGCGTTCCGTATCGCAACGTGCTATCGTGCGTGCGTCATGGACACCGTGCTCACATATCGCGGG
>JACPHN010000185.1 GCA_016188575.1 Candidatus Schekmanbacteria bacterium | reverse complement strand
TCTGCACGGTACCAAGTGAAACCGGCAACCGGAAGATCTCGGCCAGGTGTCGCAGCAAACCTCGGCGCGTGCATTTTTCGCGGACGGCCACAGAAACCAGCATCGCCTGCAGGCCCGGCTTTCTGCCGGTGCTCGGGGCGCCAGCGCTGCCGTCGTCAGCGCCGAGCACTGTGGGCAGCGCCGGCGCCACCAGTGATACTCGACTACCCAGACGGCGCCGCGATCGTGATCCCAATCATAACACTGCCAAAAGCGAAAGCCCTGTCGTCATCCACGGCCGGGCCAAAGGTGGTGCCACAACGCCGGCAGCACGGAGGATGCAGCTCGACGACGCGATTGACCCGCTCCGGGGCGACGAAGAGCTGCCGATGACCGCGGTGACCGGGCTGACCACCCGGCTTGCGCCCGGAAGGTTTACGGCTTTTGCGGCCACGTCGCGACCGGTCGGATGAAGGCGGCCTGAAGCTGTTGCGGGATGACAGGCGGAGTCGCGCGGAGAGTCTGCGTACCGCGAGCCGGGACCGATTCAGTGCGCCGGCAACACGGTGCAGTCGGGCCAGAAGGCGCGGGATCAGCAGGTCGAGAGCCTGGAGTCGTGCCACCATGTCGCGGACCTGAGCAGGACAGGCACGGATGACCGCAAGCACGAGCTCGACGGGAAGACCGTGATACCATGGACGACGGTGCGTTCGCATACCTGCGAGATGGCACGATTGCGCAATCGTCGTCCGTGTTCACGAGAGGACCCCCGGAGACTGCGGTACGGGGCGTGAACTGTTACGGGCGAGGGGGCAAGAATCAGTGGAAGAGCTCGCCCGCAAGCTCCAGTCGCGGATGGCGACCGCCGATCGCATCGGCCTCGGCGAGAAGATACGCGAATGGCTCCCGCGCGTTCAGCCCCGGGAAACGCAGCAGGAGGGTGTCCGCACGATTCCGCGATGACGGCGAGCAGGCGGGCGATCGGGGCCTGCCACCGGACTTGACACCGAACAGGAAACCGAGCATGCTTGGACTGGAGACAGCTTGGTCGCCAATCATGGCGCACCGCAATCGACACGAGGAAGAACGAGCTGTGGGGCTGGGCACCCTGAAATCAGTTGGCAAGTTTGTCCGCGAAGCTCTGGAACGAGCGGCGAACGAAGTGGAGTCAACGAGGCAGCACGATGGACCTGATCTGAAGGATCATGCGCCACCCGAGTCCCCGGATTCCGCGCCGGCAGCGGGCGACGAGCTCCTGAGCGAGCTGCTCGAGCTCGGCAGGGAGATCACGGCAGCTCTTGTCGAAGACCTCCGAGAGTACCCCGAGCACGAGCTCAAGCGGCGATATGTCGAGTCGGAAGTCACGTTGGATGAGCGGCGGATCAACGCGCTGCGAGCCGCGGCACGAAAGGCCGGGGCCACCCTGGCGACCGGAGCCGCGCGCCGGCTGGCGATCGCTCAGGTGTGGCAGGAGATCGTGAACGTCGACAGCTTGCCGAGCGAGCCATCACTGCGCGAGATCCCGGCCGTGCGCGAAATCATCGTCGGGCTCGACCGCCGCGTGGAAGAGCTGGCTGCCGAATATGGATTGCCGTGCGATGAGCGAGATCCGCCGGGCTACCGAGCATCGACGGGGCTGATTTCGGGAAAGCATCTCCCCGCTCTGGTGCGCCGATACTGCGGTCTGGCGCATCGCATACGCACCGTTCGAGACGGCTTGACCGAGGTTCAGGAACGCGCTCGCAAGAAATCCAAAGCGGATCAGTGGAAGTGACCACCCCTCAACACTTGGCTGCGGAGGCGCTGCATGGAGACCATCGATGGTGTTTCGGGAAGAGGCGCGTGGGAGCCGGGCAAATTGCTGGCGTGCCAGTGCCCCGTCGCTCCCGGCGAAACTCTGCAGGATGTAGCCGACCGCTGTCGCGTGCCGGTGGAGCTCTTGCGCAGCGCCAATCGCAACTTCGATCCGCGGGCGCCGCTTCCTGCCGGGGCGTCGATCGTGCTTCCCTTTGGCGCCGGCCACGCGATCGTTCCGCCCGCTTTTCAAACCTCGCAGTCGGAGTATCAAGATCTGTCGTCGCGCCTTGATCGCGCGCTCAGTTTCTATTCTCAGGTGCTCGGGGTCGGGGGGAGCGCACGCGCCGTTGATGTGCCGCCGCGAAGCGACACCGGAATGGCCCCCACGGAGACGGCGCCGCATCCGACGGCGCCAGGCGACGGCAAGGCGGCCGCGCTGCCTGAAATACCGAAATGGCTGCCGCAAAACCTGACGGGGCAGAAATCGGTCTCCAAGTCGGCCCAATCAGACGAACGCGTGCTCACGCACCGGGTCGGTGGAACCACCGCTCGCCCACCCAAGGAAGGCGCGGCGAAGCCGGCAAAAACCACCTATGGCCCGGGCGACTACGGGCAAAAGACTTATGGCTTCGGCAACGAGATTGTGGGCGGCGGCGCTTATGTCGGCGCGTTCGGGCAGGCGCACGCCGGCGCCGAGGGGTCCTGGGGGGCAGCCGAGGCGGGAGGCGAGACGCGTTACCTGGAAGCTCGTGGCCGCGCCTACAACTACGCTCAGCTCGATCCGATCGAGGGGCTGACTGTCGGATACGGTGCTCAGGGGCAGCTCAACCTCATTCGGGCGTCCTATGGGGCCAAGTACCAAAGTCCGAAGCTCCGCCTGGCTGGGCAAGATATCGCCGACTTCTCCGCGGACAGCCATGTCGACGCGTTTGTCGGCGCCCAGGGCGACGCCAATGCCGCGGTGATTCTCGGTCCCAACCCGGGAATTCGCATCGGCGCGGCCGCGTTCGCCGGCGCCCGAGTAGACGCCGATGCGATGGTGCAGGCCCGGACCCTGGGCATCCGCACGCGGGCCCGCGGCACTGCCAACGCCAGAGCAGGCGCTGAGGCCGGTGCCAAGGCCGAGCTGCGGGCGACCGGCGCAAAAGCGGAGGCCGGCGCCTTTGCGGGTGCCGCGGCCGACGCCGGCGGGCAAGTCGACGTCGCCGGCGTCGGGGCAAAAGGCACGGCCAGCGCCTGGGCAGGCGTCGGCGCCAAGGCGAAAGGGGAGCTCGGGTACGTGGATGGCAAGTTGCAGTTCGGCTTTGAGCTCGGCGCCGCACTTGGGATCGGTGGATCCGTCGGCTGGGGCGTGTCCATCGATGTCAAGCGTCTCGTCGAGGATGCTCAGGCGTTTGGCGGCACCATGGCCGGGCTGGGCGAGGCCGCTTTGGACGAGCTCGAGAAGGCCGGCACGGAAGTCGCTGACTTCTTCGAGCGCAGCGGCACGGCGGCCGAAGAGCTTGTGGCCGGCGTCGGTGACGATGTCCGCGACGCACTCTCCTCGGTCTCCCAGTCGGTCGCAACTGCTGCTGAGGACACCGCGGACGCCCTGGGAAGTGCCGCAGAGGAAGCCGGCAACGCTGTCGCCGACGCGGCCGAAAGCGCGGGCGACGCCATCGCGGATGCCTTTTCCGGGTGGTGACGCACGTGACCTTGACAGTGACCCTGGGGTAAACCATTCATCACGGGCGGAGGCGCAAATGCAAGCAATAACCGCAGCGATCGGCGAGGGACGCTCCCTTCTGGAACGTGGCAATCTCGGCGGCGCGCGCTCGCTCTTTCTGGCGCTGGAGCGGGAGCATCCGGAAAGCCCCGACGTTCAGTTATGGCTCGCGCGCCTCGACGGTCTCGACATGAATGGCGACAAGGAGCGCGCCATCTCTCGGATCAAGCAGGTCTTGGAGCGCTTCCCGGCGTCCCCGGAGGCGCAGGAGCTCCTCGGCGCCGGGCTGCTCGCCGCCAGGCGAGCTGCCGAAGCACTGCCGATTCTGCAGGCGGCAGTGGCGCGAAACGACGCCTCGGAGGGTGCTCACCTCAACCTCGGGGTTTGCCACTGCCGCCTCGGTAATCTCGATCTGGCCGCAAACGAGCTCGCCCGCGCTCTGGAGATCAACCCGGACTCCGATGCCGCGCTGTACGAAAAGAGCCTCGTCCTGGCCCTCCGCGGGAAGCTACAAGAGGCCATTTCCGCTTTGGTGGCCACGCTCAGGATCAATCCTCTCCACTTGCCCGCGTGCCTGACGTTGGGATCGCTCTACCGCCGCTCAGGGCACCTGGAGCAACTGATTACGCTCTATGAAGGTGCGCTAAAAGTCAATCCACGCGCATTGCAATTGCGAGAAGAGCTGTTCGACGTGTACCTGACCTGTGAGTCACCAGGCGATGCTCATGTCCACGCTCGCGCTCTCGCCGAACAGCGCGGGGGGGAACGCGACTGGCTGCGGGCCGGAGAAAGTGCGCTGGCGCTCGGCAAGTTCGAGGAGGCGGAGCAGGCCTTCGCCAATGCCGCTCGGCGCGAGCCACAGGGTTGGGAAGCGCATTATCGACTCGGTGAGCTATATCTCGCGGCGCGACTCTACGATGCCGCGGAAAAAGCGCTCGCCGATTCCATTGCTCGGGCGGGCGACGTCTTCTTGCCCTTCAATGCCATGGGGCAGCTTCTCATGCACGCCGGGCGTCCGGCCGAGGCGCACGAATATCTCCTGAGCGCCCTCGAGCGCGCGCCGATGCGGCCGGAGCCCGTGTTGAACGCGGCACTGGCGTGTGCCATGCGGCAAGATTGGAGTAGCGCCGAACGGTTCGCTCTTGCCGCCGCCTCGATCAGCGCCCCAGGCAGCCACAATCACAGCGAGGCGACCCGACTGCTGAGCGAGATACAAGCGCAGCAGGCGCCTTCGAACCAGGTGCCATAACGCCATCTCGCCAGTGGCGTGCCGCCGACACAACGGGGCGCGCAGGTTGTGCAGATTGCACTACGCCGTGCGCCCTCCGCCCGGCGGTTCCTGCCGCCCCAGCTCCCTGAGACCTTGCTCCCGCGCTTTCGCGCCAGACGCGCGAGTTGGCAATGCTCTTGCACTCGCTAGCCGCGTATCGTCGCGAATAATTCTTTTCACGCCACGGCCTGGGAGCAAAAACATGAGCTCATCCATCCTCCGCTATTCTGTATTCGCCGCCATCATCGTCGCCGCAGCCTCGCCGCGCCCTGGCGCCAGCGCCGAGGTAGGCAAGCGCGTTGACTACACCTGGGCGCAGTGCACCGCCGCGGCCGTTGTGGATAACGATCACGACACCCTCGACGACGACTGTGAATTCAAGCTCGCGTACGCCTTCCAGCCGCGGCTCGTCTTCGATAACCTGGAGTGGGCCGAAGATCGCCGGCCGTACTGGGCCGTCAAGCCGACCGGAACCCGCTCGGCGCGCATCTTCTACGCGCTGTCCTACTTCCGCGAAATGGACACGGTGCCCGGCTGGCACTACGGCGACACGGAGTTCATCGTCGTCCAGGTCGAGTGGAAGGAATCCGACCGATGGCAAGTGCGCTCGCTCTTCACTTCGGCGCATTATGCGCACACGGACGATTCGGGCTGGGCGGACCTCAGCGATGTTCACTGGTACGGCGAAACCCTGGGCCGGCCGTTCATCTTCGTGGCGCTCGCCAAGCACGCCAACTACGTGCAGCTCGCGGAATGCCGTCACGTCGATCCGCTCAACGGGGACCCCTCGGCAGATTGGTGCGATGATGACGGCGCCGAAGAAGACGTCCAGATCTTCGCGAACCGCAACCTGGGCAACTATCACGACCCGCTGAACGGCACTACCGCGGTGACCTACGATGGCAACACCGAGCACTTCTGGGGACCAAACTGGGGAAACGACTACCTGGCGTCGCTGGCCGAGACCGATCCGGACCTGCTGGGCGAATCCGACAGCGAGAAGTTCTGCGGATGGCAGGACCACGACGCTTACCGCACCCTTTGCGTCTACGAGGAGAACTCGTATCTCCGCCAGCTCTGCGACTTTGACTTCTGCGACCCGAACAGCCGGGTGCAGAGCCAGTGCGAGTCGTGCGACGAGGACCATGACTGCGCGGGCGGCGGTAGCTGCGTGACGATCGACTCAGAGCAGGTCTGCGCACAGGCCTGCGACGACTCGGTGCCGTGCTCCACGGGTTTCACGTGCGCCGAGGGACTTTGTATGCCGCAGTGGGAACGCCTGGGTTGCCGGGCGATCAAGAAGATCCTGTAGGCGAGGTGGACCATCGCGCCCCCGCCCGCGCTACTCCGGTATGCCGCCGGCGCGGGGGCGCACTGCCGGGATCGGGAAAGTAGGTCCGACCCTGATGGACAGCTCGCGAAGACCCGAAAAAATCTCACCGTCGAGAACCGGTGACAGGTCCTCCGGGCTGGCCGCGGCGATGGTCATCAGGGTTCCGGCCGTCTCGACCAGGCCACGGCTCGCGATGCGCTCACCGCGCCACAGGTTCGGCAGGTTCTTTACCATCTCCAGCGGCGTGATGGTGCCGGCCTGGAAATGCAGGCGGCCGTCCTGCCTGGCCAACGGAAAGACCTGAAAGACCCCGCCGAGATTGACGTTGATGGCGCCCGCATGGATCGCCCCATGGGTAGTCGATGGCACTTTCTCGCCGTCGATCCGCACCTCGGCCTGCGTCGGTCGAAAGATCTCGCGCGCGTAACGGCCGGCGCGCGGGTCGACGTGCGCCGCGCCGAGCTTCCAGAGCACCAGAGAGCCGACGGCTCGCCCCACGACCCGCAGGATGGTCACGGGTCCCGGCCGGAGATGCTCGTAGTACTTGTCGAAGAAGCGTTGGCCGATGCCGCCCGCCGCGCAGGCGAAACCGTAGCGCCGAAAAGGTGCCCCGGACGCCATCGTTCCCTCGAGCACGAGGCTTCCTACGTGGACGACGGGAAACGCTCGCGCGCCGCCGCACACCGCGCTCAGCTCGCGCAAGATGTCCTCGCACTGTCCGCGGATACCGGCCTTCTTGGCCACAAAGTCGATGGTGCCGCCATTGGCGGGAAGCACCAGCGGCAACGCGCCCGGCCGTTCACGCAGGGCGGTGTTGATCAGCCAGTGAAACGCGCCGTCGCCGCCGTCGCTCACCCAGCAGTCGACACCCTCCTGGTCGAAGCGGTCCAGCGCCGGCCCGATCTCTTCGACGCATGCAGTCTGCACCACGGTTCCGCGGTCGCCGACGATGCGCTGGAGCTTCTCGGCGCGGTTGTGCTGATGGCGGTTCTTCTTCGAGTTGGGGTTGGTGATCACGCCTAGCCGATTCATCTGATCCTACCTTTGTGCCAGTGCGCCACAGGAGTCGCTGCTTCGATATCCCGAGAATTCCTTTCCGCCATTTAGCGGACGGTTGCGTGGGTCGCCAATCGCTCAATCGTCGCCTGACTGATTCCCGGCACCTCATCGAGATCGTCCAGCGAACGAAATCGCCCATGTTCCTGCTTGTATTCGAGTATGGCTTTCGCCTTGCCGGGGCCGATTCCGGGCAGGCGCTGTAGATCTTCCAGTGCCGCGGTGTTCACGTCGATTTTGTAGCGCTCGAGAAGACGCTCCAGTGCTGCTGGCGGCAGTCGCCGCACGGGTTCGTATTCGTAGGTCCCCGGGGCAGCGGCTGGCGCGAAGGTCGGGGCCAGGTCTCTGGCCTGCGTGAGGACAAGCGCCGGGCCGAGTGCAGGGGTCTCCACGGACCGGGTCGGACGATACCGGGTGACCGCGGTGACCGCGCTCGCCGCCAACCCGGCCGCAGCGACGGCGACCAGAATTCCGCCGAGGACCAGCTCGTGAGCTCGAAATCTCAGGATGATCATGGGAGCTCGCCTCCGCCGTCGCCGGTTACGAGTCTTCGGGGTACATGGTGGAGTAGGTGAAGGCGTCTTGCGCCGCACGGCGCGACCCGTCCGAGGTGATCGTGATCGCGCCGGTATCGCCGGTCGTCAGGCAGGTGATGCCCTGATCGGTGAAGCGCTTCACCGTCTTGCGCACGTCGCCCGCCGATAGCTTGTCGTAGTGATAGGTAACGACGGCCAGTTGGGGCGAGATCGCCGCGATGAAGTCCGGCGAAGATGCCCAGGAATGGCCGTGGGCGGGAACCACGACCACGTTTGCGCGCAGCGCCGCCCGCGCGTTTCTCAGCAGCCAGTCCTCCGTCTGCCGGCCGATGTCACCGGTGACGAGCGCCGAGAAGTCTCCGTACGTGATCTTGATCACGAGCGAATTGGCGCCGGTCGCGAAGCGGCCGCGAAAGCGCTCCACCGGAGGCGCGAGGACGGATACCGCAAGCGCCTTGCCATCGCCCTGATCCTCCGAGAAGATCACCTCGCCGGCCCGGCCTCGCGCCAGCGGGACGTCGTGCGCCGCGATCGCGCGCCGGTATCGCGCGTAGTTTTCGTAGACCGCGCGGGTGCTATCGGCCTGCTTGCCGGCATCAGCTCCCTCATCGCCGAGGGCCGCGACGAAACGGCTGAAGAGCTCGGTCCATTGCGCCAGCACCTCGGGTGAAAGTGCGGCGCCGCTTTCCTGCTTTCCCCCTGCCGGCGCGACCGCGTCCATGGGCACGGGGAGGTCGGTTCCCCACGCGTCGACGACGCGTTTGACCGGAATTCTGTCGAGCACCGCCGGAAAGCCGCCGACGTGGTCGGGTTCGATCGATGACACCATCGCGAGGTCGATCGCCTTGGCGCCCAGCGCAAGCACCACGGGGGCGACGATGCGCTCGCCGAGATTCAGCTCGAGCGGGCCCCGTCGCGATGACACCGTCGACGGCCCCGCATCGATCAGCAGCGTCGCGTCGCTCGGGGCGCGGACGGCAATGGCCCCGCCCGCGCCCATCCCGAATACGGACGTGTCCATGACCACAAGTTTGAGCGGCTGGGGCCGCCATGGCGCCGTTCCCATGAGCACGACTGCGGCGGCGGCGGCGGCAAGCACGGCGCTTCCGTACAGGCGGGGGCGGACGCCCGAGGTGCGGCTCAAAAGCTCGATGCGGCGCCTGCTGAGCGCCAGGTAGCGACTCACGCCATCGCGAAACAGCACCAGCAAAATCAGAGCGTAGTATCCCACCAGTCCGGCTGTCGGCGGGCGCGCGACGCTCGGATACGGGAACCAGTCATAGCAGAGCCGCGCCCAGTCCGTGAACAGCCGCGACAGCGCCCAGGAGGCGGCGCCCAGTACGGTCGCCGGACTGTCGACGAACGGCCGGATGCCCAGGGCCACGAAGGGCGCGAGCAGCATGTTGAACGGCAGCGCCAGGAGCCACTCGACCGCCTGCCCGAGCGCGGGGTGAATCCCCGCGAACAGCTCTGGAATCAGGCCGGCGACGCCCATCAGCATCCCGACCTGCACAACCGCACCGATCAGCGGCAGCCCGAGCAGGTTGGCGATCGGCCCGGCGAGCGGTATTGCGCCGAAAAAGAAACCCGTGAGCGGCATCATGACGATCGTTATCGCCGCTTGCGCCGCCAGGAAGAGGCGCAAGTTCGCGAACCGGCCGGAGCCCACGCTTGCCGACTTTCGCAGCCTCGTGGCGAGCAGCAGACCGCCGAATGTGGCGGGAAAAATCCAGGTGCTGAGCGACGGCTGCGCCAGGAACCTGAGGCTCGCCACTGCCGCCGCGGCAGCCGAGGTGCCGATGATGAACAAGAACGCCCCGAGCGCGCCGTGGACCGTCTCGCGGAAAAACCGATCGACCGGAGTCGTCAGCACGACAAGCGAGATCACGCACGCATAGGAGAAGAGAAAAGCCGCCTCGAACAGGAGCAGCGGGTTGACCAGCAGGATGAGCAGCGCCGAGAGTGCCAGCCCCGTGCGCGCGGACTGGCCGAGCCCCGAATTGAAAAAGTACATGGAGAACACGGCAAAGCCGTTCATCAATGCGGCGCGCAGCGTCGCCGGCCGGCTCCCCGTGAGAAACGTGTAAACGATCAGCAGCAGGATCATGAGCACACCCGACAGCCGGCGCGGCAGGCGCGCCGCGCGGAACAGCGTCGCGAACAGCAGCGACACGATCGTGACGTGCAGGCCGCTGACCGCCAGCACGTGGAACAGCCCGGCGGCGCGGATGGCATCCTGCGTATGGCGCGGCAGCCCCTGGCGCAGACCTACGAGGACACCCCCGAGAAACGCGCTCTCCTCAAACGGAACGGACTTCTTGATGACGCGGACGAAGCCTTCCTGGACCGCCAATGCCAGGCGCCGCATCGGGTTGCCGCGGCGCCCGGCAACCTGCGTTACCTGGAAGTCTTTGCGGATCCACATTTCCGCGAAGCATCCCTGGTGCGCCAGAAACGTCTTCATGTCGAACTGACCCGGATTGTTGGCGACAGCGGGTTCCGACAGCGCCCCGGTCACCTGGATCTGCTGGCCATACTCGACCTCGCGATAGAACTTGGACGCGGTGGGATAGACCCGAGCCTGGATCCAGCCGCGGTCGATCTGGTGGGTGCCGGTCTCGTCGACGACGTGATAGGGGGTGATGCGAATCACCGTGTAGTGATCGCGCACCTCCGGCTCGAAGCTGATCCACCCGCGGACGGTGGACTCCTCCCGCAGGTAGGTGACATCGTTGGCGTAGGCGCTCAGATGACCGGAGCCGGAGCTGTCCGCGGCATACTGCAGGTTGAAAAAGCCGGAGCAGAAAGCGAAAAGGGCGATCGGCACCGGCCGCCGCAGCCGGCCGGCGACGCGATAGGAGCGCAGCGCCAGCGCGAGCGCCGCCGCCAGAGCGACAAGCGCGGCCGCTTGTTTGAGCGGCGCCAGGCCGTTTTGCAGGGGGACGAGAAAGGCGAGCGCGATTCCCGCCACAAACGACAGCGCCACGACCTTGATCGTGCGGTCGAACCAGTGGCGATCTGGTCGCGGAAGGCGCGCGATGATCGCGCGGCCCGTCTGCGCCAGTGCGCGCAAGGAGCTCAGCATCACTACCTCTTGGCCGGGGTCGGCGCGGGTGCGCTCACCGCCGCTGGCCTGGCCGCCGGGTCCGGGTAGTAGTTCTTGTTTGATTCCAGATTGGTCGCCTCCGTGAACCCTTCGCCTTTGAGAATCAGCACCGCCACGCCGAGCAAGACGACCGCGAGAAACAGCAGAAATAGTTTGCGAATCCCGTCTCCCATGATTCAGGTCCGCTGCGGAAGATCGAGGATGAATGGCGTCGCGGCGGGTGGCTGACCGCCGCGGCCGGCAGCGTCCAGCGCTCCGGAAATGACAATCGCCGCCTGCAGCCGCTGCACCGCTTCGCCTGCGGCCGCCGACGTCGCCGCGAGCACCTGCGCGAGCACGTCGCCCGCGTCAACTTCATCGCCGACTTTGCGGTTCAGGAGCACTCCGACTTCGTGGCGGATGGGCTCGTAGAGGCGCGCGCGTCCACCGCCAAGCGCCACGATCGTCAGGCCGACCTCGAGCGTGTCGATACCGGCGACCACGCCGCGCGCGCGGCTGACGACCGGCAGCGTCACCGCGGGGCGATAAAAGCGCTGTGGATCGTCCACGTAGGCCGGGTCGCCGCCCTGCGCGACGACCATGCCGCGGAATCGCTCCAGCGCACTGCCGTCGTCGAGCAGTCGGGCGAGGCGCGCGGTGGCCGCTTCGCGGCTCGCCTCGACCCCGGCAAGCAGCATCATCTCCGCGCCGAGCCGCAACGTCAGCTCCCGCAGGTCCGCCGGCCCGGCGCCGCGCAGGCAGGCAATCGTTTCCTCCACTTCGACGGCATTTCCCAGAGCCAGACCGAGGGGTTGTTCCATCGACGAAAGAAGCGCGCGCGTGCGCACGCCGTTGGCGTTGCCGATCGCGGTCATGGTGCGCGCCAGCGCCTCGGCATCCACCATCTTCTGCATGAAGGCGCCGCGCCCAAACTTCACGTCGAGGACCAGGTTGTCGCAGCCTTCCGCGAGCTTCTTGCTCATGATGCTCGCCGCAATGAGCGGGATCGACTCGACTGTGGCCGTGACGTCGCGCAGGGCGTACATGCGGCGGTCGGCCGGGGCGAGGCGGTCGCTCTGCGCCACCATGGCCACGCCGATCTGGTCGAGCTGGCGCAGAAAGGCGTCCGTGGAAAGCGCGGTGTCGAACCCGGGTATGCTCTCGAGCTTGTCGATGGTGCCACCCGTGTGCCCGAGCCCGCGGCCGCTCATCATGGGCACCACGAGGCCCGCCGCGGCGGCGAGCGGAGCCAGAACCAGACTGACCTTGTCCCCGACGCCCCCGGTCGAGTGCTTGTCGGCGGTGCGCCCGCCGAAGCTCGAAAGGTCGAGCGTCTCGCCGCTGTCGCGCATCGCCCGCGTCAGCGTGGCGATCTCCGCGGCGCTCATCCCGCGGAAAAAAACCGCCATGAGGAAGGCGCTCATCTGATAGTCGGGTACGGCGCCGCTGACGAAGCCGTCAACGAGAACCGCGATCTCGGCCGCCGAGAGCTCCAGGCCATCGCGTTTGCGCCGAATCAGCTCGTATGGCCTGGGCCCTGTCGCTGCCATCGAATCAGTAGCCTCCAGGCGCCGCCGCGGCGCCGGCTCCCTCCCTCACGATCGCCACCGAGCCGCTCGCCCCGAGCCGCGTGGCCCCGGCCGCGACCATGGCGCGCGCAGTCTTTTCGTCGCGAATGCCCCCGGACGCCTTGACGCCCATGCCCGCGCCTACGATGCCGCGCATCAGGCCGACGTCCTCGACCGTGGCGCCGCCGGGCCCGAAGCCGGTCGACGTCTTGACGTAGTCCGCACCGGCGGCCTTGGCCAGCGCACAGGCGATCACTTTCTGATCGTGGTCGAGCAGGCCGGTCTCGAGAATGACCTTGACCAGGCGGCCGGACGCCGCCAGCACGACCGCGCGGATATCCGCGAGCACGGCCGCATAGTCGGCGGCCTTGAGCGCACCGACGTTGATCACCATATCGATCTCGTCGGCGCCGTCGCGGACCGCCTCGTGCGTCTCGAGCGCCTTGACCTGCGATGTCACCGCGCCGAGCGGGAACCCCACGACTGCGCACAGCCGCACCGTGGAGCCGGCGAGGGCTTCGGCACAGTAGCGGACGTTGGCGGGGTTGACGCACACCGAGGCGAAGTTGTGCTCGCGCGCTTCATTGCACAGCCGGCGGAGATCGTCCGGGGTGGCGTCGGGTTTCAGCAAGGTGTGGTCGATGATGCCGGCGAGCTCGTTGGGCAGCGCCCGGGTACCGGGCTGAGCGGTGACCCGACACGCGCCGGCGTCGACCATGGCACGGACGCCGCTCAGTCGTGACGACGGGCATTCATTGACGCCGCGGCAGCGGGAGATACGACCGCAGCAGGGGAGGGCCTCCGGATGACCCTGGCCGCCCTCGCAGGCGTCGCCGGAGGTGCATCCCCGCGCCGCGTCTTCCGGCGCTGACGGTGTCTGCAAGCGCCGCAAGACTTCGGCGGTGATGGTGGCGATGAGCTCGACAAGACGGGTCTCGTCCACGCGAATCCCCCCTGAGAAGCAGGACCGTCGCCCTCAGCGAAGCCGGTAGATCAGTCCTCTGCTCCCGCCTTCGGGCGCATCGGGAAAATCTCTTCCAGGTTGTCGTGGGGCCTGGGGATGACGTGGACGGCGATCAGATCGCCGACTCGCTGCGCGGCCGCGGCGCCGGCATCCGTCGCCGCCTTGCACGCCGCGACGTCACCGCGGACGAAGGCGCACACCAGGCCGCCGCCGACCTTCTCGTAACCGGCCAACGTGACCTTTGCAGCCTTGACCATGGCATCAGCGGCTTCCACAAGCGCCACGAGACCTTTGGTCTCGATCATTCCCAGTGCTTCCATTAGCTTCCTACCAATCGCTTAGCGGGTTTACAAGGCACTGCCGGCGGCCCGAGGGGGCAGCGTGACTGCGGCGACAAGACACTGCGCGCAGCCTAGACGCTTTGTCGCGGCGATGCAAGCCTTTGGTGCGGCGCTGAATCCACGTCAGCCGCAAGCCTCGCGCGCCCGCCCCGAGAGAGAAAGAGAGAGGGCGCGAGAGGCCGCGGCTCCGTGCTATATCACCGCGTACCGAAGATAAACCCAACGCGGAGATCAGACAATGCTGCAGGAGTCTTATCCGCTCTACGTGGCGAACGCCCCCGAACGCCCCAATGCGGCGCTCGCGGTCACGAACAAATATAGCGGGGAGATCGTGGCGCGCGTGGCTTTGGCCGACGAGGCGACGATCTCGCGCGCCATCGGGCGGGCGGTCGAGGCGGTTCGGCCAATGCGGGAGCTTCCCGCGTTTGCGCGCCAGGCCGCGCTCGCGCATTGCGCGCAGCGCTTCACGGACCGCGCCGAGGAGCTCGCCGAGTCGTTGTGCCTGGAGGCCGGCAAACCGATCAAGGATGCTCGCGCGGAGGTGTCGCGGTTGGTCGATACTTTCCGCATCGCCGCAGAGGAAGCGGTGCGCCTCTACGGCGAAGTGATGCCGCTGGACATCAGTCCGCGCGCCGCCGCGTACCGCGGGATGTGGCGGCGGGTGCCCATCGGCCCATGCTCGTTTATCTCTCCCTTCAATTTTCCGCTCAACCTGGCGGCTCACAAGGTCGCTCCCGCGGTGGCCGCGGGCTGCCCGTTTGTATTGAAGCCCGCCAGCCTCACCCCGATTGGCGCCCTCATCATCGGCGAAACGCTCGCCGAGACGGAGCTGCCCGCCGGAGCGTTTTCGATCCTGCCGTGCGCGCGGGACGGGGCGCGGCTATTTTGCGAGGACGAGCGGCTCAAATTGTTGAGTTTTACGGGTTCACCGGCGGTCGGCTGGGAGCTCAAGCGGCGCGCCGGCAAGAAGAAGGTCGTTCTTGAGCTTGGCGGCAACGCCGCCTGCGTCATCGACAGCGACATCCGCGGCGAGCTCCTGGACGACGCAGTCCAGCGCGTCGTCATCGGCGCCTTCTACCAGTCCGGCCAGAGCTGCATCGGGGTGCAGCGCGTCTTCATCCACGCGGACATCTATGGGGAGTTCCGCGACCGCTTCGTCGCGGCCACGCGCCGGCTGAAGGCCGGTGATCCGCGCGATCCCGAGACCTTCATCGGGCCGATGATTTCCGCGTCGGAAGCGGTGCGGCTGTACGCCTGGATTACGCAGGCGGTGAGCGCGGGGGCCCGCGTCCTGTGTGGCGGGACGCGAGACGGCGCGATGCTCGACGCCACCATCCTGGAGAACGTCGCGGAGCACCTGCCGCTGTGGTGCGAGGAGGCCTTTGGGCCGGTGGCCTTGCTGGCGCCGGTGCGCGATTTCGACGAGGCCTTGCGGCGCGTCAACGATAGCGCCTACGGCCTGCAGGCAGGGATCTTTACGCGCGACCTGTACAAGGCGATGCGCGCCTGGGACGAGCTCGAGGTAGGCGGCGTGATCATCGGTGACGTCCCGTCGTGGCGCGTCGACCACATGCCTTATGGCGGCGTCAAGGACAGCGGCCTGGGACGAGAAGGCATTCGCTGGGCCATCGAGGAGATGACGGAGATTCGACTGCTCGCCGTCCGTTCGCGGTAAGCCAGGGAACCTCGCGGAATTGACACACCGCGGCGTAGTTTGTATGCTGACGGCAATGCTCTGGAAAACCACACCCTGCCCGGCATGACTGTAGGCGTCGACAACTCCTGGATTCAGGCGGCTCTTGCGGCGCGCGACGTGCGCTTCATACGCCGGCATTTGCCTCGGGTCCGCGCCGTGTCCCGCTATTTTCGCGGCGAGGTTCACGGTATCGACAACATCCCGGCCTCCGGACCGGCGCTCATCGTGGGTAATCACAATGGGCTCATGCAGCCGGCGGAGTCGTGGGTCATGACCGCGGCGATTTGGGACCGCTTCGGCGCGGAGCGCGAGCTGTTTTTTCTGGGTCACGACATGGTTTTTCGCTTTCCCGCGATCGCCAATCCGTTTCGTAAGTCGGGCGCCATCCCGGCGCATCCGGAGGTCGCCGCAACTGCGCTCCGGCGCGGGGCCCTGGTCGTTGTGTACCCAGGCGGCGACGTCGATGCTTGCCGCCCCTTCAGCCAGCGTCATCGGATCGTATTCGCTGGGCGCATGGGCTTCATACGCCTCGCCATTGAATGCGCCGTACCGATCGTCCCCGCGGTATCTGTGGGGGCGCACGAAACCGTCCTCATCCTGAGCGACGGCCGCCGGCTCGCCCGCCGCCTGGGTTTCAAGCGGCTTTTTCGATCCGAAGTTTTGCCGTTGGCACTCTCGTTTCCCTGGGGGCTGACGATCGGCCCAACCTACTACTTCCCGCTGCCGGCGAAAGTCGAGGTCGAGATGGGAGCGCCAATCGATCTGTGCCACCTTCCAAAGGCGGCGGCGCGGGAACCGGAAACGGTGACCCGGTGCTATGGACACGTGGTCGATACGATGCAGAAGTCGCTCGATCGCATGGCGTCGGGGCGTCGCTGGCCAATTATCGGCTAGCGCCTCGGCGGACGAACCGACGGACCGGTGCATCTCCGGCGTCACCGCGACGGGCGCGATCTTGCGGAGACAATGAAATGACCGAACAGTGGCAGCCGGACACCTGGCGCCGAAAGCCGATTCGTCAGGTGCCATCCTACCCGGATCCGACCGCGTTGTGTGTCGTCGAGGAGCGACTGCGTGGTTTTCCGCCCCTGGTGTTCGCGGGCGAAGCGCGGCGCCTCAAGAGAATGCTGGCCGACGTTGCCCGGGGCAAGGCTTTCCTGCTTCAGGGCGGCGATTGCGCCGAAAGCTTCGGCGAATTTCACCCGAACATCCTGCGGGACAACCTGCGGGTCATCCTGCAAATGGCGGTGGTGCTGACCTTTGGCGCCGCCTGTCCGGTCGTCAAGCTCGGCCGGGTCGCCGGCCAGTTTGCCAAGCCACGTTCGTCCGACACGGAGGCGCGCAACGGCATGGCGCTGCCGAGCTACCGCGGCGACATGGTCAACGCGATCGAGTTCACGGCCGAAGCTCGCGTTCCGAATCCGGAACGTCTCATTCAGGCCTACTACCAATCGGCCGCCACGCTCAATTTCCTCCGCGCCCTATCTCAAGGTGGATACGCCGACCTGCACCGCGTCCACGGCTGGACGCTCAGCTTTCTGGACGAGAGCCGCCAAGGCGAGCGGTATCGCCACCTCGCCGACCGCATCAGCGAGGCGCTGCGCTTCATGGAGGCCGTGGGGATCACTCCCGAAGAGGCGCGCCAGATCCGCGAGGTTGACTTCTTCACCTCGCACGAGGCGCTGTTGCTGGGATACGAGCAAGCCATGACGCGTGTCGATTCAACAACAGGCGACTACTACGACTGCTCGGCCCACTTTGTCTGGGCAGGCGAACGCACCCGGCAGCTCGATGGCGCGCACCTGGAGTTTCTCAGGGGAATCAAGAACCCCGTGGGTATCAAGGCTGGCCCGACCATGAGCCCCGACGAGCTGTTGTGCGCCACCGACCTGCTCAACCCTGAGAATGAACCCGGGCGCCTGACCGTTATCGCGAGAATGGGCGCGGGTCGCGTCGAGCAGTCGCTGCCGCCGCTGATCAGGGCGATTCGAGACGCCGGACGCCAGGTGGTTTGGGTATGCGACCCGATGCATGGGAACACGCACGAATCGTCCACCGGGTTCAAGACGAGAGCATTTGACGCGATTCTCTCCGAAGTGCGCGGCTTCTTTGCGGCTCACCAAGCGGAAGGAACCTACGCGGGTGGCGTGCACTTCGAGATGACCGGGCAGGACGTCACCGAATGCGTGGGCGGAGCCCAGGGCATTACCGAGCAGACGCTGAGCGACCGCTACCAGACCCGCTGCGACCCCCGCCTGAACGTTCACCAATCGCTCGAGCTAGCATTCTTGGTGGCCGAGCTGTTGCACGCCAGGCGCGCCATGAACGACCGTAGGTAATGCGCGCCGTGCCCCGGTGGGCGCCAGGGCACGGTGCCAGGAAAGATCCGCCGGTCGGCTCCTAATAGTCCTCGCCGCCGTCTCCGCTGCCGCCCCCTCCCTCGCCGTCGCCACCGCCTTCACCATCGCCGTCTCCGCCGTCATTGCCCGTGCCGCCGGAACCGCTCGCGCCGGTCACCAGGTTTTCCAGGCGCCCATAGCTTTGCTCCAGATGATCCGGCCAGTGGACGCCACCGAGGTCGTCGAAGTTCGTGAACGCCTCGTCGTATGCGCTCTCGGCTTCCGAAATGGCCGCCGTCAGGTCTTCCTCCGTTGCCTTCAGATCCTGCCGCGCCTGCGCGATCGCCTCATCAAGGGCGCCGGTGCGGGCACCGGCATCGATGAGGTTCTGCCGCTGCTCTTCGAGCTCGGCGAGGCTCTCCTTGAGCTGGTCGACAGCGGCCGAGGCGTCCTCTGCGTCGTCCAGCGAGCGGTCCAGGGACGTCAGCTTCCCGTCGAGCTCGCGGGCCTCGTCGAGCTGGCCGCGCAGCTTCCAGGTAGTTCCCTGTAGCTCATCGCGCCGGGTCCGCAGCGCCATGTCACTGGGATGCTCGCGATACTGCTTCTCAACCTCGGCGAGCTCGCGGGTCATCTCCGTGAGCGTGGCGGACATCTTGGCGTTGTCGACACCGCGCTGTGCATCGTTGATGTCGCCTTGCTCGGCGGGGTCGATCTCTCCATCCTCGTTTGCGGCGTCGGTCGCCTCCTGCAGTCGCGTCTCGGCGCGTTTGACGATCTCTTCGGGAGTTGGCGCTGACGGGCCGAATGGGCCATATTCCCACATTCCACGGTCAAGATCGTGCCGCTCCGGGACGACGCGATCATCAAGGGCTGCTTTCCCACCACTCAGCTCGGATTCGCTGGAGTGGGCCAGGTCTTCATACGTATCGGCGTCATGCTGCCGCGCGCGCAGCGCCATATCTTTGGTCGGGCGCTCGGTGTGTTGCTGCTCTACTGCCGCGGTGTCAGTGTGTTGGACGAGCTGCGGGCGATTGGCGATTGCGGTTGTCATGATCGTAGCTCCTATTGTCTGGTAACTTGACGACAAGGTCAGGATGGATTTCCTGACGGACAGACACCCATGTTGCACGACTGATGCCAGGTGTGCGGAGCCGGTCGAACGCTTGATCACCGCATTTTCTCCGAGGGTGGACCGGTTTCGCCGCGCGCGATCAGGGATTCGGGGGCGCCCTTGTCAGGATTCCCTGAAAGCCGGACGCGCGAGTGGCACAAACTCGTGTCGGGTGTGTATGACTTGGGGGACCCAGCGGTTGGGTCTCACAGGTGGAGGAAGACCGTGTTTGCGCGTTTTAGGAAGAAGATGACGATGCCGCGACCGGACGAGGCGCTGCCGGGTCGCCAGGCGCCGATGTCCGTGCCCGTGCGGCATGAGGTGCTGGGCACGCCGCTGCAGGGCCACCCCGCGCACCTGGAGCTGGCGATGTTTGGTATGGGCTGTTTTTGGGGCGCCGAGAAGCAGCTCTGGCAGGCCCGTGGCGTGTTCTCGACTACGGTCGGATATGCCGCGGGATTCACTCCGAATCCGACGTATGAAGAGGTATGCTCGGGCTTCACCGGGCACAACGAAGTGGCGCGGGTCGTCTTCGATCCGCGTCTGACGCGCTACGAGGAGCTCCTGCGCGTATTTTGGGAGAATCACGATCCGACACAGGGCATGCGCCAGGGCAATGATGTCGGCACGCAGTATCGGTCGGGTATCTACGTTTACTCGGAGGCGCAGCGGCGCGCGGCGGAGGCGTCTCGGGACGCGTTTCAGCAGCGGTTGCGCGAGGCCCGGTACGGCGCGATCACGACAGAGATTCTCGACGCGCCTACCTTCTATTTCGCCGAGCCGTATCACCAGCAGTACCTCGCGAAGAATCCGCACGGGTACTGCGGTCTTGGCGGCACGGGCGTCCGTTGCCCCGTCGGCGTTGCCGCGGCCTCGCCGGCGTAGGTCCACCGCGTGGCACAGCGCGCGAGCACCCCGCGCGGCGCGCGCATGTTGAGTGGAGGGCGGGGCGCTCTGCGCTTTGCCGACGGGCGGATTCCGGGTTGACGGCGCCGCGGTGGACAGCTAGAATCCAGTTGCTCAGGCCGATTCGCCGAGCGCGCCGTCAATCGATATGAGTGGATTTCCGGAGTAAAGCATTATGGCCGGCAAGGCAGGACCAAGCAGCCGCAACAAGGCAGGCAGCTCCACCGAGGACCGCATGCAGCAACTGTCCAGCCTTCTCGAACAGCTGAGCCTTTGCGAAGAGCGCCTCGAACGAGTGGAAGTGCACAGGGACAAGGTTCGTCCCGAGGTCTACGAGAAAGTGCGCACGGAATATGCGCATGACCTCGCTGAGGTCAGGCGCCAGGTCGAGCCGTTGCGCGCGGCGCTCGGCGCGGATCTGGAGCGGCTGAAAACCCGAGAGGCCGAGATTGCCGTGGCCCTGGATGCGGCGAGCATGGAGCTCGAAGAGCTCATGCTGCGCCACCTCGCCGGAGAGCTTGCCGACAAGGCCTACCAAACCGAGGCCGGGGGCAAGCAGGCGAACATCGAGAATCTGGGTGTCGAGCTTGCCGAGCTGCGTGGACAGATCATCGAGATGGCACGCGCGTCGGGGAGCCAGGTGGCACCCTCCGCCCGCGCCGTCGCCGAACCCAAGCCGGTTCCGGCCAAGGCGCAGCCCGCGCCCGTGTTTACCAAGGCTCCGGCCGCCGAGCCGGTTCGGATCGCGCCCGCTCCACCAGCGCCCGCCCCGGTGTTGGCTCCCGTGGTGCCCGCCGTTCCCCAGGAACAGTTCACGGAGACCGATCTCGAAGAGGATGACTACTCCACTGCTCCGTACGATGAGCAGATATACGACGATTTCTCGGACGAAGATGAGCTTGCCGGGCCCCGGAACCCGGCACCGGACCACGCCGGGTATGCCAGCTCGGACGATGACCTGCTAGGAGACCTGGACGATCTCCCGCCGCTCGAAGAAGCCTTCGAGGATGAAGGCGGGCGAACGGCACTGGCAGGCCCAGGTGTTTTGCCGCTCGCACCTCCGGAACCAACCCGAGCCATGTCGGCGTTGGACGAGGATGAAGATTTCGATATCCCCGACGACTTCGACAGCGAGGGCGGTGCGCCGGAAAACCTCTACCAGGAACCGGCTCCGGCGACCGCCGTAAAGGCCAGCAGCGCCGCTCCGTATCTCGACGATCTCGAGGACCTTGACGAGGACGAGCTACTTGCCGACCTCGACGATTACGAGGAAAGCTCGCAAACCATGATGACCCCGGAGTACGGCGACGCCGACCTGCCGGACTTCGAGGACGAGCCCGGGACCGTCATGGCCGGCGATGGCTTGACGCCCAAGGCGATCCTGTTCGTCGAGGAAGGCGATGCCAAGGGCGTCGAGTTCATCATGGAAAAGAACGAAATCACGATCGGCCGTGGCCCGGACAACGATATCCAGCTTCCGAACGACACCAGCATTTCCCGACATCACGCCCGTATCGCCCAAGAAAACGGGCAATTCGTGGTCACCGACCTGGACAGCTCCAATGGCACCCTCGTGAACGGCCAGCCCATCACGCGCAAGGTTCTGGCACTTCACGACAAGATCCTGGTGGGGCAGACCTTGTTGACCCTCCTGCCCGGGGCAGGCAGTCGCTAGCGCGAGGAGTTGAGGCCGTCAAGGTGATCAACAATGCACGGACGGGAAATCGTCCGCGACCAGCGGCGGCCGCGTTGATCTTGCTCACGGGGGCGCTCGTCGCCGCCGGCGCCAGTTGCGCCACGATTGAGAAGACGGTCCAGGAACACCGGAAGAGCGTTGCGCTCGACCGGTTGCGAGAAGGCCGGATCGAGGATGGCACTTATCTCAACGGCTACTACCAGATCCGAGTAACATCTCCGGCAAGCTGGACAGCGAAACAGTTCAAGGAAGATGCGCTCGTGACCTTTGTTGCCCCTGACGAGATCACCGTGATCGACGTTGTCGCCGAAGCACTCGAGGATCCTTCGGCAACTGCCGAGACCCCGCGTGCCGAACCGGCCGCGCCACCGGCGTCAGCTCAGGAGCTCGAAGCCCTGGTGCGCTCCCGGCTGTCTCAGGATCAATCCATAACCTCGCGGCGCCCACTGCTCGTCGACGGGAGACCAGGACTGGAGCTGTTCATCGAAGGACAATGGGGGAAGGACGCCACCCGCGGCCGAATAATCGCCACCGTGGATCACGGTCGTCTCTTCTTCATCCGCTCGGTTACCGTTGCGCCGCTCTTTGACAAGAATCTCGAGAGCTTTGATGCCGTAATCCGCTCGTTCACGTTCACCGCCGACAACGCTGCCGTCGGTCCAGGCGGGCTCGCCGGCGCCGACCACTTCACCTATCAGGTGCAACCAGGGGAGTCGCTGGAAGAGGTTGCCAGGCGCTTTCTCGGAGATCCCAAGCGCGCCTGGATTCTGGCGCACTACAACGACATTCGCGAGGCCCAACCCTGGGCCTATATTGTCGTCCCCCGCTACGTCAAGCACATCCTGCGCCAAGGCCAGACCGCGCGCGCGATCTCGAAGCATTACTACGGGTCGCCGGACGAAAGTAAGCGGATCCTCGAGTATAGCAACCTCGAAGCCGCAAAAATCGGCGATGAGCTCTACGTTCCGTTATACAGCAACTACGATGTCAAGGCGGGTGATACCCTGGAAGCCCTTGGTGAGCAATACTTCTTTGACGCCAAGAAGGGTGCTCAGATCATCTCTGATTACAACCGCCTCGCGGGCTACATCTTTCCCGGCCAGCGCCTGAAGATTCCGTTTCGCATGCTCGTCCCGCGAGACGCTCCGGCCGTCGAGCACATTGTGTCAGCGCGCGAAACCCTCGCCACCATCGCACTTGACCTCACCGGCGACCTGGAAAACTGGAAGGCCGTGGCCTCGTTCAACGAGCTCTCCCCGCCGTTTATCGTCGTCGAGGGACAGGTCCTGCGCATTCCGCGCCAACTGCTGAAGGGATACCAGTCTCAGGAGGCGTCTCCGGAAGCGACTCCGCCGCCCACAACGGACAAGCGACGCCGGAAGCCAGAGCCTGACAGGCAGCAGGCGCCACGACCCAAACCCACGGCCACGCCTACCGACGGGCCGATTTACGAACCATGATGAAGTGCGAGATCCGGAAACGCTGCACTGGCGTCATCGGCGCGAGGGCGACCGCCGCCGCGCTGGCCCTCTTGCTGTCGCTGGTGGTGGTCTCCTGTTCCGAGCGCGAAAGCTCACCCGAGGCACGGCCGATTGTCGAGCTCGAGTTGTCGCCGTCGCCCGTGCTTCCGAATGTGGATGGAATCTACCGCGTCCGGGTGGAGCTCGCGGAGCGCGGCGGCGCGGATGTTACCGTGAACGGTGGATCGTGGATACTGACGGAAGCCGGAGGGGCCATCGTGACTCAAGGACAGCTTGGCAACATCGGCGAATTGGGCGGGGGCCGCACGCTCCGAACAACACTGCCGTTTCAGTTTACCGCCGCCGGCTACGTCATGGGCGTTACCGGCGAGCTCACCGTGTCGCTGCGTGGCCACACCGCGTCAGGCATCGCGGTCGAAGCGACTGCCGCCGTGCCGCTGACGGCCAACTGAGCCGTGAGGCGTCCGGACGCCGGTGATCCTGATGCAGTGACGAAGCTCGGGCTGGTGGCGGTGGGGGTGATGACGATGTTTCTCATTCTGCTCGGCGGCTGCACGATGCGGCGGACGCCCGGTCCCGGCCTCGTCGAGGGCCGGCTCGCTCCCTGCCCGTCGTCGCCCAACTGCGTCTCGACGCAGAGCGGTGAAGGCCGGTCGCGGATGGACCCACTTCCGTTCTCGGAATCCCCGGCACAAGCCCGCGCTCATCTCCTGGAAATTCTGGGCGCCCTCAGGCGCGTCACCGTGGTGACCGCAGAGGAATCGTACATTTACGCGGAGTGCCGTTCGGCGGTGCTGCGCTTCGTCGACGACCTTGAGATTGCGATCGACGCCGAGGCGAAGGTCATTCACTTTCGCTCGGCGTCGCGTCTCGGCTATTCAGACCTGGGCGTCAACCGCGCCCGCGTAGCGGAGATCATGCGGCGTTATCGCCAGAATACCCAGGATGTCGGCCATTAGGCCGGAGCCTGCGGCGATTCCGCCTTGCAGGATGGGGTTTCGGACCGGCTATTGTCACGTCGGCGTCGCACAGGCGGCGGATTCAGGGTATGCCATCGCCGTTGCGCCCTGCTCCCGCCGGGGTTCACGATCCCTTTGCCGTGCGCGCCAGGACGTGCACGTCACCGCTGAAGCTCGTTGCGCTGACTTTCGCGCCACCCGAGCCGAGCGAGAATCTGACCTCCTTGCCCGGGCCACCGTCATCGTGCCTGCCGCCCTTGGCCCCGAGCTGGTTGTCGATGTCGCCGCTGAACGTTTCCAGAGAGAAATCGGCCGACGTCTCGACGGGTAGCAAGAGGGTCACGTCGCCACTATGGCTGCTGAGCTTGAACGAGCCATCGCCGATGAGACTACCCTCAAAGTGGATCCTCCCGGAAATCGAGGTACACCGGCCGTGCTCGAGCTCGCTGCCATTGACCGAGACATCGCCGCTGGTCGTCGAGGCACTGACGTCGGACCGCGCACCGCGAACGGTCACGTCGCCGCTTACGGATTCGGCCCGGACGCGCGCCGCCTGCACGGATACCACGACGTTGCCGCTGACGCTTTCGCACTCCACCTCACGCGCCGGCCCCGTAACCTCCACGTCGCCACTGACCGACGTCGCGCGCACGATTCCCGCCACGTCTTTCACCGCGGCACTGGCGCTCACGGTCTCGACCTCGACGCTGCTATTGCGCGGAACCTCGATGGTCAAGTCCGCGCCACCCGTGCGGTCGCCTCTCCGCGGGTACTTGACCACGATCTCGGTTCGTTTTTCCTTGGTGGTTACCTCCACTCCTTCCACGCGCGGGCCGAGCGTGCCGTCGATAACGACCTCCGCCGCGTCGGCGCCACGGACGGACACGGTGCCGGCGATGTTGGAGACGAACACCGCACCGTCCGCGGTGGCCTCGATACGCTTGGTGTAGCGGGTCTCCGAAGCACCCACCGATGTCATCGCGGCCGTAGCGACCGCGGTGAGCAGACAGAGAAACCGAGCTTTCGCTTTCATTCTAACTACTCCTCGTGTCATGTTAGCGGCCTGTCGCCGCGGTTAGATGCCAACGCCGAGGCGCGCGGCCCGATGCAAGAGTTGCGCCTTCTCTTCATAGGCGGTCGTGACGTACCACGTGAGCTTCGGGTCATTGGGGTGACCTTGCCAGGCATCCTCGGCTTCCGCGATTGCGGCGTCGATCAGTGCCAGATTCTTGTCGATCACGCGCACGGCGTCCGGTGACAGGTAGCCCCCCGCCGAGCCCTTGCCCCGGGACCACTCGACGGTAACCAGCCTGCACTCTGCTGCAAGACCGCGCACCGCGTCCCGCCCTGGGACAAGAGGCCGGGCGACCTCCTCGTAGCGGCTCTGCACGAGCACGGTGGTCAGTGCGGAGGACGTGGCGACGAGCAGCACCGCGGCGGCGGCAAGACCAAGCAGGCGCCGCCAGGGCCGCTGCGGGAGAGCAGCCGCGGGCGCCGCGCGAAGCGTTTCCGCGCCGGGTGCTGGAGCGCCGGGAACGCGCGGCGCCGCCGGCAGCACCTTCATCTCGTCAATAGGTGAGATGCGCCGCCGGAGTATCACGGCCCGAATCTCGGGCCACAGGTCCCGGGAGGGAGCGAGCTCGCGGGGAAGCGCGGCGGCCGCCGCCATCAGGGCACGGTGCTGCGCGGCGCTCCGAAAACACTTCATGCAGCTTTCCAGATGGCTTCGCACCTGGGCGCCGACGTCTTCCGAGAGAATGCCGTCGACGTAGTCGTCCAACAGTTCTTCCACCACGTCGTGTCTCATATTGAAAGTCCCTTCCGGAGCAACATTCGCGCTCTGTGCAACTGCGCCTTCGAAGTGCCCGATGCGACACCCGTCATCTCTGCAATGTCCTCGTGGCTGTAACCTTCGACGTCGTGCAGAATGAAGACCACCCGCGCCCCCGGGGGCAGACGCGAAATGGCGCGCTCCAGGTCCAGCCTGCAGTCGGAGGCGCCCGCCTGGTCCCACGTCCCACCACCGCCAGGCTCCAGCGAGTCCATTCCGAGCCGCGCTTCATCCCGGCGATCGGCGCGAATCGCGTCGAGACTGACGTTGACCCCGATGCGGTACACCCAGCTCGCGAAGCTGCTCCGCCCCATAAAGGTCGAAAGCCGCTCCCAGGCCCGGATGAACACTTCCTGGGTGAGCTCCTCCGCGCTTGCCCGATTGCCCGTCATGCGCAGGCAGAGTGCGTGGATCCTTCCCGCGTTGTCTCGATACAGCCGCTCGAAAGCGACAAGGTCTCCACCTTGGGCTCTGCGGACATCGTCTACAAGCACGGGGGATGCGCTTTTTTCGCTTCGATCCAGGAACATGGGGCCATCCAAGCTGTTATTCATGTCGACCTATGCACGCATCATACATGGCATAAGACGGTGCGGCTGGAGAATTGGTTTGAACACCCGACCGTTTTTCCGGGCAGGCGGGTGGGAGCTGCGTCGGCGCGCATGCAGGCAAACGATCCGGGCTGGAGGAAACGGTCATGAAGAGAGAATCGCGTCACTACGTCGCCGCTGCGGCGCTCCTGGTGGTCATTGCGGGTGCAGCAGGGGTGGCCGGCAAGGTCTGCGCCGGTCCGGCGGCGTCGCCGCGAACCGTCGAGGCGCGTGGCCCGCTGCGGGCCCAGGAACAGGAGGTTGCAGATCTTTTTGACCGCGTGTCCGGCTCGGTCGTTTTCATCACGACGTCCGAAGTGTATCGGGACTTCTTTACGCGCAACGCCACAGAAGTGCCAAGCGGCGCTGGCACCGGATTCGTATGGGATGAAGACGGTCATGTCGTCACCAATTTTCACGTCGTCGCCAGCGGCAGCGCGGTTACTGTCACGCTCGCCGGCCACGAGGAGTATCGCGCCAAGGTAGTCGGGGCCGCGCCGGACAAGGACCTGGCAGTGCTCAAGATCGAGGCTCGGGGGATCTCCCTTGCGCCGATCCCGCTCGGGACCTCGAGCGATCTCAGGGTCGGTCAGAGCGTCTTCGCGATCGGTAACCCGTTCGGCCTCGATCAGACGCTCACCATGGGTATCGTCAGCGCTCTGGGCCGCAGCATGACAGCGATCTCGGGGCGGACGATCGAGGGCGTAATCCAGACGGATGCCGCGATCAACCCGGGAAACTCCGGAGGTCCGCTGCTCGACAGCGCGGGGCGGCTTGTCGGCGTGAATACCGCCATTCAAAGTCCATCGGGGGCAAGCGCCGGGATCGGCTTCGCGGTGCCGGTCGATATTGTGAATCGCGTCGTTCCGCAGCTTATCCAGTATGGCCGACTGGTGCGGCCGACGCTCGGAGTCGTGTTTGGGGAGCGGCTGAGCCGGCGCCTGGGGCTTCCGGGATTGTTGATCCTGGATGTCGGCCGCGGCACCGGAGCCGAAGCCGCGGGGCTACGGCCGACGATGCGAGATCGGCGGGGTGGCATCGAGCTCGGCGATGTCGTAACGAAAGTCGATGGAGTCGCGGTCGAGACGCTTGACGCCCTGCTCAACGTGCTCGAGCGGCACCAGGTAGGCGACGTGGTGGAGGTGGAGATCCGCAGAGAAGACCGGACGTTGACCGAGAAGGTGCGCCTCGGCGATCCCTCGGAGTAGAACGTCTCGAAGGAGCTTCCGAGGCGCCGGCGTGTGCGCCCCCGGGCGCTTGCTGCTGTCCGGGTTTGCGTAGGCGAGCAATGGACGCCGTCGGCACCCAGGGCCGCGTCTCCGGCCGGAAGCCGAAATGCCTGTGAGCGACCCGCTCCGATCTCCACTTGGCTACTACCTGGGCGGTGCGAGTCGCGGGCAAGACCCCGTAGTCACCCGGCGGAAGCCGGCGTGACGGAGAGAGCTGCAACGACAACAAATGGGCAGATAGACGTCTGGGCAGCCTCCTGGGTGAAACGGTCGAGTAGACCGATGGCTCCCGGTGTGACAGATCTGGCGTTTGTTTTCTCTGTTTCCGCCTGGTTTCCCGGCGGTGCCACAAGATTCAGTCCATACCCGGTTGCCATCGGCCCCTCACGGAACCGTGCTTGCGCTATTT
>JACPHN010000186.1 GCA_016188575.1 Candidatus Schekmanbacteria bacterium | reverse complement strand
GGAGATCCAGCGCGACGTGCAGCTCATCCGCAACGCTGGCGAGGACGGCACCGGCTACCTCGTGCCGATCGCTTCGGTCGCCCACATCGCCGGCAGCACCGCCAACGACGTGCTGCTCGCCACGGGCCTGTATGCCGTGGGTAAGCAGCTCGCGGAACTGGGACTGAAGGGGCTGGCCGAGCTCGGGGTGGAGCTCTTGGCCGATGAGACGGGCGCGATGATCGTGCCGGGCGCCGGGCGCGTGGTGGCCGGCGGGGCGGGTGAGGCGGCGGGGGCGGTGGCGAGTGGGGCAGCAAAGACGGTGGGGACGCCACCCAACCGCATTTACTCTGCCCGCGAGCTGATTCGAAGGGCGGAAGAACCTGGCCCGTTCCACAACTTCCCGGAATCGCTCAACCAGCAAATCTTTGAGCAGGGCACGCGCACGGTCACACCCGACTTCTATAACGTCGCCAGGCCCGGACTGAGCACTGATGCGGCGATGTATCGGTTCCCAGGCAGCGTGAACGGCGTGAGCGGAACATTTGAAATCGGTGTTCGTCCGTCCGTGTCCGGCAACACTGAGCTCATCATGCACCGGTTCTTCCGGCCCAACCCATGACAAGCGGTGAGGCAACAATGAACACGACTTTCCCTCACTCCTACGAGTGTGAGCGGCTGCCCGAGACGCCGACAGCAACGTTGCCGCACTACTACTACCCAGGCGCATCTACGAAAGGTGGACGGGATGGAATCCTCGTCGAAATCCGTCCTGAACGCGGACACGCCTGGCGTGGAACGTTCGCGTTTGGCCAACTCACGCCCAATGGTGTTTCAGGGATTTTTGCGATGCCAGACCCGGGGCGGTTCTGCGTTGTGTCGAGAGGCGAAGGCTACATTGTCGATGCAGCAACACCCGGCGATTGGGAAGCAGTGCGGGCAAAACCGATAATCGACGTACGCCTTGTTCCTACTCAGGGAATCATCGTCTTCGCCAACTTCACGGAGTTAGTCGCTTATGGTTCGGCGGGCATCAAGTGGCGAACGAAGCGGCTAACGTGGGACAGTCTGAAGATTACTGACGTCTCGGACGCCTTCATCAAGGGCGAGTTCTGGGATATTCGCAGTGAGGCAACAGCCTGCTTCACTGTTGATCTGGCAACCGGAGCTCATCTAGGCGGCATCAAGGAAATCTGAATCAGTAACAGTTCATCCCCCGTACCGGCGTCTCCGGGGTCATGGCGTGAATGTGGACGATGATTGCGCAATCTTGCTATCTCGGAGGTATGCGAGCACGGAGTCGGCCATGGTATCACAATCTTCCTGTCGAGCTACTGCTTGGAGTCATCCGCGCCTTTCCCGACCGGTTCCGCGACATGGTGGCGCGACTCCAGGCGCTCGACCTGCTGTGGTCGTCCGCGAAAAATGCACGCGCCGAGGTTTGCTGCGGCACCTGGCCGAGATCTTCCGGTTGCCGATTTCACTTGGTACCGTGCAGAATACCTGCGTGCGCTCGGGCGCCCTCCTCGAAACCGCGTACGGCGAGATCGCCGCGTCCATCCGCGGGGCGCCGCGCGTGTACGCGGACGAGACGGGCTGGTGGTCGAGCGGTATCCGCACCTCGTTGTGGGTTCTTTGCAACCCCCAGGTGACACTCTTTGCCATCGTTCCCAAGCGCTCTCGCAAGATCCTCGAATCCTTGCCGAAGCGGCTCTGATCACGATCCCTGTCTCTTCAGGGTCTCCTTGAAGCGCTGCGATCGGGCGCCTGATGTTGCCCGTCACCGGCGCCCGAAGACCATGCCAGCAAAGTGGGACACCGCTGTTTCGCGCGTCCGGTGCACGGGCTGGTCAGGTGCGCAATGCCGATCATAGTACCGATTCTGCGGCTATTGGAAATGGAGTATCCCATGAGAAATACCACCCTGGAAAGGTACGCGCAGAGGCCCTCGCGCTTCCCGAGCCCGAGAGCGCGGAACTGGCCCACGAACTAATGAAGAGCCTGGATCTAGCAGTTGACCACGACGCCGGGGACGCTTGGGACAAGGAGATCCTGCGAAGACTGGCCGAAATTGATGCGGGAACGGCCAGTCTGATCGACCGAGACGAGTTGCGGTGGCGGATGCGGGCGCGATTGGGCCCCAAATGATGCGCAGAGTCCGCATTCTCGATGCGGCAGCCGACGAGGCCGAGGAACCAGCCGCGTGGTATGAGCTGCAGCGTGCTGGACTTGGAGCAGAGTTCGAGCACGTAGTGGATGCGGCGCTCGACCTTCTCGAAGAGGAGATAGTTCCCCTCACGGCCATGCCTGGAGTCGCGGGAAAACGAGGGGCAAAGCGGCTCATCCTCAAACGCCTCCCCTAAGAGGTGGTCGTCAGCGAGCGTCGCGACGATCTCGTTGTGGTGGCGTTCGCGCATCAGTCTCGGCGGCCCGGGTACTGGCGAGCTCGACTGCGCAGCTAAGGAGGCTATTCAAACTAGCTTGGACATGTAGACGGGGTCATGAATTCCCTGGCAATCGATCGTTGCGAATTCCATCGCGCCCTGGACGCCGATGCGTCGGACGCCTCCGCGAGCGCCGCACCCGCGTCCGCCAAGTCTCGCCCCCCGGCACGAGCACCGGGAACCCGAGCCGCCGGCCTCATACGCTCGTGCGGCCGCCGCACGTGCCGCCGAGGATTCTCGCACGCCTCTGCGGCGCTCGCAAGCCGTCGCGCCGCCGCCTCGCGCCCCTGCTCGCCACCCGTGGACGAGGGTTGCGCGTGCTGTTTGGCTGCCGCGGCGGCAGCGCTCATCTCCGATTCTGCAAGCTGCGGCCCACGGCGCTGTCAGCCGGTTGCGAGGCCGAAACCGAGGCCTCCGCGCCGCCGCCGCTTGAAATACCTACCCATGTAAGGAGACGCGGGGCTGTCGCGTCGACCTCGAACCGGCAGTGGATCCAGCTCACTCTAGCTCGGCGTCCGGCAGCCCCAGCTCCTCCGTGCTCGGCTTGGGGACGACAAAACCCGCATAGCCGACTACCTGGGACCGATCGCCGGTGACGTCGCCGCTCGTCTGATATCCCACGTCCACGGCGCGATCGGCGCCCAGCTCCTTGCACGCCACCAGCACCGTCGTCGTCGGGATGATCCCACACATCGAGATTCGGTGATTGCGCACGGTCCGGTAGAGTCCTTCCGGGTTCATCTTGCGAATTTCCCGCCGCGCCAGCGCGTCCTTTTCGCGCGCCGTGCTGTCCGCTTCGTAGTGCGTCATGTCCGTGCTGGCAACGAGCACCGGCCGCTCATCCTCCGGGCAGTCGGCCACGACTTTGGCCAGCGCCCGCCCAAGCTCCTGGCAAGTCTCGAAGTCGCGCGTGAACAGCGCGATCGGCAGGATGGAGAACGGCACGGCCGTCCGCTGGAGGAACGGCACCTGGACCTCGAGCGAGTGCTCCCAGGCGTGCGCGAACGCATCCACGGCGAGGATCGGACAGATGCTGAGGAGCGCATGGGCCAGATCCCCGTCGATCGGCACCTGGCCGAGTGGCGTCTCCCACGCCCCTTCATCGACCACCGCGGCCGGGTGGCCTGCGCCGCGGTGGTTAGGACCCAGGATGATGTACCGGCGGACCGGCTTCGCGCGCGCATACACTTTCGCCGCCACGAGCCCGGAATACCGATACCCGGCGTGCGGGCTCACCACCGCGAGCGCATCGACCAGGGGTTCGTGCGGCGCTTCGGCAAACAGCGCGTCCAACGTCGCAATGAGCGCCGGCTCTGTTCCAGGGTAGAATGACCCGGCAACGGCTGCCGCCCGAATTGTTGAGGGCTTCATTTCGCTGCCTCCTCCTTTTCGTTCCAACCCGGTTGCGCGCTCAAGGTTCGATGCCGAGCTCCTGCATCACGCGGTACAAGTGCCGTCTGCTGATGCCGAGTGACTTCGCTGTCGCCGTGCGATTCTGCTCGGCTTGCTGCAGATGGTGGGCGACGAGCCTTTTCTTGAAGGCCGTGACCGCGGCATCGAACGTGGTCCCGAGCACATGCGTGCTCTCGACCGGATTCGGCACGATGTCCTGGTCGCGCATGAGCTCCGGGAGCAAGTCCAGATCAATTTCATTGGACGAGCACAGGACCACCGCGCGCTCGATCACGTTGCGCAGCTCCCGCACGTTTCCCGGCCAGCTATGCGCGTAGAACCGCTCCAGGACCGACCGGGTAACCCCTTTGATCAGGCGCCGATAGCGCGTCTTGAACTCCGTGACGAAATGCTCGACCAGCAGCGGCAGATCCTCCATCCTCTGGCGCAGCGGTGGCAGGGCGATCGGTACGACGTTGATGCGGTAGAAGAGATCCTCGCGGAACGAGCCTTCGCGGACCATCTGCCGCAGATCGCGGTTGGTCGCCGTGATGAGTCGCACGTCCGCGGAAATCGTATTATTGCCACCGATGCGCTCGAAGTTGCGCTCCTGCAGCACGCGGAGCAGTTTGGCCTGGGTGGCCGGTGTGATGTCGCCGATCTCGTCCAGGAAAAGCGTGCCGCCGTCAGCAATCTCGAACTTCCCGAGCCGCCGCCGATCCGCACCTGTGAACGCGCCCTGTTCGTGGCCGAAAAGCTCGCTTTCGAGCAGGCCCTCGGGTAGCGCCGCGCAATTGACCGCGACAAACGGCTTGGTCTTGCGCGGCGAGCTGAAATGCACCGCCCGTGCTACCAGCTCCTTCCCGGTGCCGCTCTCGCCCAGCAACAAGACAGTGACGTCCTCGCGCGCCGTCACGCGGATGAGCTCGTAAACTTGTTGCATCTTCGGGGCGTTACCAATGAGCTGGTAGCCGCGCTCTTTTTCGAGCTGCCCTTTGAGCAGCTCGACCTGCTCGGTCAGCTTTTCCTGCTGCTCCTTGAAGACGCGCTGCTGTTGCGCTTCGCGCTCGTGGTGGTAACGGATGTTGACGAGCGCCGAGGCGAGCTGGACGAGAAACACGGACAGCACCCGCAGCCGCTTCGACGTATTGACGACGCGGTCATCGATTTCGAGGTCGAGCAGCGTGCGGTTCATGCTCGCGCGCGACGACAGTGCCGCGAGCCCGAGCACCCGGGAGTGATACATGATCGGCAAGAGCAGGAACGAGTCGACCTCGGCGGGGAAGAGCATGTCCTGGAAGGCGCTGATCCCGAACTTGCGGGCGTGGGCCTTGGTTTCCGGCAGGCTGAGCGTGCGGCCATCCCGCACGTGCCGCTGCGAGTAGTAGCGCACCGTTGGCACGACGAAAGACTGTGGGGCAAACAGAAATTCCTGGTTGGGGACGTTCTCGAGGGCAATGCGGAATCCTCGCACTGCCTCTTCGGGAATCCCCTCGTGCACGCGGTAGAAAAAGTCCGATCCCGCCTCGTCGAAAAGCAGGAGACTGACGAACTCCATGTTGCTGATGGCATGCAACAGTCGCGCAAAGCACTGGACCGTCTCCTCCTCGGTCGACGAGCGCATCATCGCCAGCACGGTCTGATCGACCTCGCGAAAGCTGAACAGATCGGTCGCCTCCCGGGCAGTCGTCGCGAGATCGCGACCGGGAACGGGAGTGAACACAAAGAGCAGCTTGGTATTGGCACTGGAACGTTCCCGGATGCCGAGCTGGAGCTGGCGCGTCAGCGAGCTCCGGTTTTCCTTGAGCTCCTCGTCGATCGTCATCATGTGCAGCCCGAGGAGCTGCTCGCGGCCGGAGGCCGAAAAATCGATGGAGCCGAACTGCAGGAACGTCAGGCTGCCCTGGACGACCTCGCGCTCGATGGCGTTGGTAACGTGCAGATCGAGCTCCGGGAGCACCTCGGTAAGGCGCTCCCCGTACACCGCCTCGATGGGCCGGCCGAAGTAGGAGGCCATGGCGCTGTTCCAGACCAGAATCCGCAAGTCGAGGTCGGTGAGCGCCACGCCCATTTCGGTGGAGTTGGCGAGCCCGTAGATCGTGTAGATCTGCGTCGGGTCGACGGCGACCTCGCGGTAGAAGCCGTCGGCGTTGTAGGTCAGGACCAACCGGTCCTTGCTTTCCGAGTAATTGATGAGGAACAACATGGCCTGTCCGATTCTTCTACTCGCCTTCGCGCGCGAGTCTGGCAATGATGAGCTTGAGCTCCTCCGCCCGCGAGCCGAGCCCACGGGCTTCGCAAATCTCCAGAGACCTGGTGAGCTCCGCTGCGGCCGCCTCCGCTGCTCCCTTCGCTTGCAGCGTTTCGCCGCGCTCGCGGTGAGCTTCCGCGAGCTCTCCGGTTTGCGGCCCATCGCCGAACAAGCGGATCGCCTCGCTCAGGAGGTTTTCGCTTTCGTCGAGGTCGCCGAGCTTGCGGTGCACGCGCCCGAGGTGCGTGTAGATCTGGCCGAGGTGGCGTTTGGCGCCGATTTCGGAGGAAAGCGCGGCCGCCTTGCGGAAGTGTTCCAGGGCGAGCTCGTGGCGGCCGGTAGCCTCGTACACGGTTCCCAGGTTACCGAGGAGAATCGCCTGCATCCGCACATTGCTCAGCTTGACGTGGATGTCCAGGCTCTTGTGGAAGAGCTCCAGTGCCGCCTCATAGTCGCCATGGATGCGATGAATGACGCCGAGATTGTTGTAGGTGGTGCCGGTCAGGCGGACGTCGCCGATGATCTTGCTCAGCTCCAGGCTCCGCTCATAGTAGCACATGACCTGTTCGTATTGTTCCATACGGTAGTAGACAGCGCCGAGGTTGTGCAAGCTTACGGCCTTCTGGACCAGATCACCCACGCCGCCGGCGATCGCCATGCAATCCTGGAAGTGCTCGATGGCCTCCGCGAACCGCGTCTGATTGATGTAGAGCACGCCGAGGTTGTTCAGAGCTTCCGCGACTGCCGGTACGTCACCGACGTTGTCCGCACCGCGCAGAGCACTGTCGTAGTATTGCTCGGCCAGGTCGAGCTCGCCACGGCAATGGTAGGTCTCGCCCATGGAGTTGTAGGTGATGGCGAGCTCGCGCCCGAGGGCGTATCGTTCTGCGAGGTCCGCCGCGGCGCGGAAGTCGCCGTCGGCCTTGTCGTACTCGCCGCGCTCCCGGTGCAGGTCGCCGAGCTTGCGATGGGCGGTCACCTGGCCCTTGGCGTCGCCGATCTCCCTGGCGACTTCGCGCGCCCGCGTGAGCGTAATCCGCGCCGCATCGAGCTCGCCTACGAGCTCCTGTACCTCCGCCAGGTTGAGCTGCGCCTGGAGCAGCCGCTGCATCACCCCCGGGGTGAGCCGGAGATGCCGGACCGTCTTGATGGCGCCCTCGTAGAAGGTGATCGCGGCGCCGTTGGAGAATCCATCCTTCGCGTGTCTGGCGGCCGCGAGGTAGGCGTCCAGCGCCTCCTCGTAGCTCCCGCCGGCGTAGAAGTGCTTGGCGATTTCTCCCGAGCGCTCCGGTGCGTTCGCGTAAAGCGCCGCCAGACTCTTCGCCGTCTCGAGATGATACTTCGTCGCCGTGGCCGCATCCAGACTCCGGTAGACCACTTCGCTCAGCTTGGCATGCTCAAAAGCATAGCCGCCGTTCTCGAAGCGGATCATCCGGTGAATTTCCTCCAGGCGCGTCAGCGTGGTGATGAGGCGCAGATCCGAGATGGCGGCGACCGGGGCGAGCACGCGCCAGTCGAACGACTGCCCCTGAACCGCGGCGCAGCCCGCGACGCAGCGCTCGATTTCCGATAGGCGGGTCAAGCGCGCGGCGACGAGATCCATCACGTGCTTGGGCAGGGAAAGCTGACTGGGACGTTCCGCGAGCACAAGGCCAGCAGCGGTGCGGCGAATGACGCCGGTATCTTGGAGGTATTTCAGGACCTCGACCAGGATCAACGGGTTTCCGCCGGTCTCCTCGAACACGAGCTGAACGAAGGCGTCGCCGAGCTCACCCGCGGGAAATGCGGCTGCCACCAGCTTGCCCGTGTGCAGGCGCGACAGCGGCTCGAGTTGCAGGTGACTGCAGTGAGGGACCTCGGCGAAGGCGCGCAGGAGATCTCGAAATCGCGGGTCGACGACCTCCTCGGGCCGATAGGTGCAAATCATCAGCGCCGCGGCCGCGCCGATGTGTCGGGCGAGGTAGACGAGGAAATCGAGCGACTCGGCGTCGCACCAGTGGAGGTCTTCAACGGCGATGACCAGCCAGGACTGCTCGGCGAGCCGCAGGATGAGCGACACCAGCGCATCCCACAGTTGCTCCTGAGTGCGAAAGCGACCCGCTGGTCGCCGGATCGACGGGCGCCCGCCGCGCCCGCCGGCGGTCTGGTCATCCTGAGCGTCCGCAAGCCCCAGAAATGTCGCCAGCGCGACCATGTCGACAGGCGGGGCGCCGTCCGCCGCCGGTGCGCGTTGCGATCCCGCCTGATCGGGCCACAGCGCGGCGAGCGGCCCGATGCCGTCAATGCCCATGCGCGCCAGATATGCCTTGAGCGCCTGCACGAGCGGAAGGAAAGCCGGAGCATCTCCCGACGCCCCGGCACGGGCCCAGACCACCTGCGCCACGGAGCTCAGCCCACCGAGATATTCCTCGACGAGCCGCGTCTTGCCCAGCCCCGTCGTTCCGGCGACCAGCACCACGCGCCCCGTGCCGGCAGCGGCGACGCGGCCGCACTCCGCGAGCACGCCGAGCTCCGCTTCGCGATCGACAAAGCTGAAGCGCGCGCCCTCGGTGGACCGCGCCATACGCACGGCGTGAAGCCGTTCAGGCGATCGGCCCGTGGCCACCGCGGACCGGATGCTCGCCAGATCCGACGCCACGTCCGCCGCACCGTCATACCGATCTTCGCGGCGCTTTTCCAGGCACCGCGCAATGACGCGATTGAGGTGGGGGAATGCGCGCTCCACGGCCGGCGTCTCGGCGTGAAGAGTATCGTCGACACACGAGCTCGCCAGCGCCGGCGGCGCCTGGTGCAGGTGGGCGCACAAGACGTCCGCTGGACGGTCCGCATCGAATGGAAAGCGCCCGGTTACGAGCCGGAACAGGAGAATTCCAAACGCGTAAACATCCGACCGGGCATCGAGCGGTGAGCCCATGATCTGCTCGGGAGACAGGTAGTGGACAGTGCCCACGCCCAGCGATGTCTCCTCGAGCCCGCTCTGGGCAATGCCGAAGTCCACGATCTTCGCGCGCTTGTCGCGATCGAGGAGAATGTTCTGGGTCTTGAGGTCCTTGTGGACGATGCCGCGCGCGTGGACGTGCGCAAGCGCTTCGGCGATCTCCACGGCGATGCGGAGCCGGCAGTCCAGGGAGAGCGCCCCCACCTGGATGGCGCTCTCCAGGTTCGTACCGTCGACGTACTCGAGCACGACGAAGCTGCCGGTCGGTGTGCGGCCGCAATCGAGCACGCGAACCACTCCGGGATGATCGAGTGCCCGGAGCACACGCACTTCCTGATCAAGGAGGACCGCCGCCTCCTCGGAGTGCTCGGCCAAAAGCTGTTTGAGCACCACCGTCTCGCCGCTGCGGTGGTCCCGCGCAGCGAACACGGCGGCCGTGGCGCCCTCGTCGATTTTCTCGAGAATCTCGTATTGCTCCACAGCCGCCATCAGCGATGCGGGTTATGAAGCGCGCCTACTTGAACGCTTCGGCTCGCTTTCTCCACTTGTCCAGATCGCGCTCGCGCGGATTCAGCGGTTCACCGGGGTGAATGATTCCCGCTGGGCATCGTTCCGCGGCGGTCACCAGGTCCTTGTAGGTCCCCGCGGCGGGATCCTTGATGACGGCCTTCCGGTCACTGTTATAGGCAAACATCTTCGGGTTGATCGTCGTGCATTCATTGCAGGTGGTGCACATCTCCGTGTCGATGTACGGCCCCTCCACGACCTCGGGTTCGGCTTCGCGCTCCGCGATGGCGACCGGAGCGGCGACACTGGCCGCCTCACTCTTGCCGTTTCCCCCCGCGGTGGGCGCCGCGCCCTCCCCGGCGACTGCCGGACCCCGCGGTGGCGAGACGCGCGCGGCACCGGCGGACGACAACAGCGATTCCGCGTCTACCTGTCCTCCCGGCCGCACCAGGGCTTCGGCAATCCGCTGCGCGAGCTGCCGCGGATACGTTGCCTTGAGCTCCGCGATCTTGCTCTCGTATTCGGCCTTCAACGCGCTGAGCCGGGCGCCGAAGTCGTCCTCTAGCTCCGTCGTGACCTGCGATCGGACCCGTTTCGGCACTTCGATGCCGGACATCTCCTTGAGATCCTGCCAGTAGTTGAGCCGTTCTTCGGTGAGCGTGACGATCTCCGGTGACACGCGCAGCCGATCGAGCTTCCGATTGGCGCCGAGCGAGTAGATGAACGGAATCTTCTGCTCGCGTTCCGCCTCCGGAAGGTCGAGAAACGCGTCGAGGTGCACGAGACGCGCGGCGTCGGTCCCTGGCTTGAGCGGCTGGAAGTGCTTGGCAAACCGCGCCTCCGTGGCCGCCCAGTCCGCTGTCGTTACCGGCACCTCCATGGACTGTTCGCGGCCTTGATCGTCCACGTAGGTCATGGTGTAGGTCGGCCACCGTTGGTCGATGGACGGATTCCCCGTCAGGTCGAGCTTGTCGGTGATCGACGGTCCAGCGCCCGGATCGTAGATCAGGAAGGGATAGGCGCGCGATTCCAGGGCGAGCCTGGCGGCGTGTTCCGAGGCGCAGTCCGCAATGCCGTGCTCCGCCTGACACGGCGTATAGATGTTGAAAACCGCCGGCACGCGCGCATTCAGCCCGCGCAGCACGCCGCCGAGAAGATGCGCCGCCGACGCTTGCGAGGACTGCAGCACGTAGGCGCCGCGGTGCGCCAGCTCGATAAAGGAAAGTTCCTTGCGCTGCTCGCGCTTGCCGCGCTGCGCCCCGCCATAGGCCGCCATGTCCGACACCTGACCCGTAAAACCGCTCGTGCAGGCTTGCCCGCCGGTATTGGAATAAACCTGGGTGTCGAGAACGAGCACGCGCACCGGCTTACCCGACGCCAACAACCGCGACAGGTTCTGAAAGCCGATGTCATACATCGCGCCATCGCCGCCGATCGCCAAGATGGGTGGGCAAAGGCGGAACTCCTCGTCGGTGAGCTCCTCCCAGGTGAAGGCCGAGAAAAACTCGTTGTGCACCTTCGGGTCGTAGCTGTCCGCAATCTCGAGCTCGGCCTTGCGCACCGCAGTGAAGGCGTCCGCCATCTTGCGCATCTGGCCTTCGAAGATGCCGATTGCCAGAGACGGCGAGTCCTGGAAGAGGTGGTTTGCCCAGGGGAAGGGATACGGGTTGTAGGGATAGGAGCTGGCCCACACCGAGGAACAGCCGGTGGAGTTGGTGATCCCGAGCGCGGCCCGCCCCTTGCCCGTGGGACCGCTCGCGTAGCGCCAGCGCAGGTCCTTGAGAGTCCTCAGCAGGCCGGTCACCGTGGTGAGGCGCGCGCGCGTCGCATCGCTGATGGGCAAGTCAAAGTGCTGCCCCGACCCTGTGGCCAGGACGTCGAGATCGGCTCCCGAGGCCAACAGGAGCCGCGCCTTGTCCTCCAACTGCCGCACCAGCCCATCGAGCTTGTCGACGAAACGTACGACGCGCGGCTGCATGGCGGCCTCGATGGCGCTGGTAACCAGATGCACGCACGTCTTCTCGCCGCAACCCATGCAAGCGCCGTCGCCGCCGACCATCGACTGGTACACTTGCTTCTTGAGCAGCATCGTGTGCAGCACCCCGATACCCTCGTCCAGATCGCGAATCTGAATGAAGCGGTCGGGCGTTTCCGGCAACCGGTGCCACAGGTCCCAGTTGCTGCGCAACCGCTCAACGATCTCGTCGGTCTGGCGAACCGCAACCAGAGCGTGGTCGGGACACACTTCAACGCAGAGCATGCAGCCCTTGCAGGCGTAGGGATTTACCGTCACCGACAACAGGCCGCCCGAGCCCGCGTGCTTTGCTTCTGGAACGGAGAAGAACGGTGCGGTCTTGGCGAGCGGAAACGCGGCCAGCCGCCCGCGCACCTGCTGAAACTGCGCGTCGAACCGCTGCTGGGCGTCGGCACCCAGACCGAGCGCCGGCAGCACCGCCTCGCGCGCCGCGTCGAGCACCGGGCCGGCGCTGTCGAGCTTCCCGGCCTTGACGAGCTCGCGCGCTTTGTCCGCGAGCGGTCGCGCCGCATCCAGGAGCTCACGAGGCTGCTCACCTCCCTCGGCCGCCGCGCGCGCCGTCACCCGGATGAGATCCTCGATGTCCGTGACCAGACCCGGAATCGCGGCGTCCGGACACTGCGTCCAGCACTGGCCGCACCCCGTGCAGTTTTCCGCAACGAAGGAAGGCACCTCGAAGCGGATACCGGTCATGTCGCGAAATACGCCGGTAGCCGCCGGAATCGCGCTGAATGCGGCATACGGGTCGGCGATCGGGTCGCTTCCCGCCTTGTACAGAGCGCAGACCTGATCGTAGAAGCGGTTGGGGTCACCGATTCCCTGCGCGGTCTCCGCGGCCCTGATGAACCACGGCATGGTCGCGCGCTTGGCAGGCGTATCGCGATCCTGCAGCGCGCGCCAGTCCACCTCGCGGAGCTCTTCGTAGCCGCGCCGAATGACCCGGTAGTTGTCCTCGACAATGTGGGCGCCGCGATGCCCGAACTTCTTGGCGAGTTGGCTGCGGATCGCTTCGAACAGCTCCTTTTCGTCGAGCTTTTCCCGCCCCATCAGCGGCGAGCCGCGGAAAAACGCGCCCTGAAAGGCGTTACCCTGCATGCGGAATTGGAGCTCCACATCCGTTGCCTCGCCGCGAGCAATGGCGAAAGCGTCGATGATGAAAACGCGAAGCTGCTTTTCGCGCACGATCTGGCGAGCCCAACCGGGCAGTCCGGACCAGAACCCCTGCTGGTCGAGGTCCGACTGGATGATGAAGACGCCTCCCTCGGCGAGCCCCATGAGCGGATTGGAATGGCGAAACACGTTGGGGTCGGGGCTGAGCACCACGCTGACGTGCAGGAGGTCACAGTTGAGGCGAATCTTCTCGCGCGAGAACGTGGCGTAAAACGTGGTCGGCTGGCCCTTCTTTTCCGACCCGTACTTGGGGTTGGACTTCACGTGCAGCCCGAGCAGGTCGAATAGGGTCATCGTGACGTTCTTGCCCATGGTGACCGCGCCCCAGCCGCCGACTGAATGGATGCGCAGCGACAGGGCGTCGGCGGGCATGAGGTTGGCGTCTTCCGTGGCTTTCAGTGCCAGATCGGAAACGTGCGGGTAGTCGGCGAGGATCTTTTCCTGCCAGCCGGGCAGCTCGCCATCGGGGAGCTGCTTGGCGTCGCGAACGAAGTCGATCCCGAGGTAGAAGCTCCGGCGATGCCCGCCAGTGGGGAGCATGTTGTCGACCGCGGCGATGATATCGCCCGGCTGCAGGTCCCGGCTCCCCAGACCGTAGCAGCCCGAGTAGAGCTCCGGAATCTGCTCGGGTGCGATCGTGGCAGCGCTCGGGAATGGGCGCGCGCCATTTCCCGAGCGACTGTTCTCCATACCTTTGGAAAGCGCGGCGCGCACCTCCCGCAGCAGCGGCCCATCCACCGCGAGGGGTTGATCGACGCGCTCGAGGCATGCCGCGGCGCGTTTTCCGGCGAGCAAGCGCGTCACGTGGTCCAATGGAAACGGCCGGAACATCGTAAGATTGAGCACGCCGATTTTCAGGCCGCGGCTTTTCCTCAGGTAGTCACACGCCGCTTCGGCGTTGGACACGAAGGAGCCCTGCCCGATGAGCGCGTATTCGGCGTCGTCCAGGCGATAACCCATGGCGCGGGCATAGTGCCGCCCGGTCAGCTCGCCATACTCCGCGAAGGCCCGGTCCGCGAGCTTCTCGATGTGGTCGAAGAAAAACGGCCGCTGGGCCGCGACACCCTGAGCGTACGAATCCTGATTCTGGACGGTACCGATCATGGCGGGGTGGTCGAAATCGAAAATTTCGGGGATGCGTCGCCGTTTGTCACCAAAAATGAGTCGCTGCGCGGCTGTAGGTGTCTCGATGAGGTCCGCGGGGTCGCCCAGATATTCGCGCACGAGGTCGCGCTCGGGCAGATTGAGGGTCTCGATGACGTGGCTCGTGAGAAAGCCGTCCTGGGCGATGATGCCCGGAGTCAGCGACAGCTCCGCGATCCGGTGGGCGATCAGATTGAGGTCGGCGGACTCCTGCACGTCCTTCGCAAAGATCTGGAAGAAGCCCGTGTCCTCGACGGCGTGGTAGTCATCGTGAGCACAGTGGATGTTCAGGGACTGCTTGGTCATCGCGCGGCACGCGATGTTCAGGACGTAGGTCAGTCGTTTTCCTACCGCGGCGTAGAGGGACTCGTGCATGTAGGCGATGCCCTGGGCGGCCGAGAAGTTGGCGGCGCGCAGCCCCATCATGCTCATGCCCGCGGTCACCGCGGCCGCGGCGTGCTCGCCCTCAGGCTCGAAGAACAGCAAGCGGCGGCCGAATACGTTTTTTTTGCCCTGCGCTACCGCCAGCGCCCACCCCTCGCCCATTTGCGTTGCCGGGGTAATCGGATACGCACCTGCGGCCTCGCCGCCGGCGGTTTCCATTTCGACGACCGCGGCGGTTCCATCCATGGCTGCTGGAGCACCCGGATACTTCGGAGCCTTGGCTACTGCCTTCGCCTCTTGGTGGGCCTGCTTCTTCATACTAACTCACCCTTAATGGTGGAGTGGAGCTACACGTAAGGTAGGGGTCAACGGCACCGCCAGCGGCGCTGGGCCTGCGGTCCCGGGGTGTTCCGTCAATCTCGGCAGCGATGCACCTAACAGTATAGGCGTCGCACAACCTGGAGTCAAAGCGGTGAAATCCTCACTCCGAGGCCGTTTGGGTCACGGCGTCCCGGCACACGGCGACGGCGAGACCGCCAGCAAATACGCTTCACCTGGGCGTGACGTGCCGGCCATGACTAGCTCCAGACGACCGTCGCCATCGAGGTCCACGGGCCATGGGTTGCGCGCGAAAACGGGTGCCCAGGGGCTGTCGCGCCCGGCCACTTTGTCCGCGGCAGCGCCCGTGTCGACCGAGGCGCCGCGCCCGGGGCCACCGATGGCAATCGAAATTTGCCGCCGGCGCCGCGGGCTCGTGGCGCCCGGCTTCGTCGTCGCGAACGGATCGTGCCCGATGGAAAACGTCCGGCACGCGGAATCGGCCAACAGATCACCGCCGTTACGCGCCCCGCGGCGCCCCGAAAACACCAGCACCGCGTCGTTTCCGACAACGCTCAGGTCTGCCAGGCGGTCTCCGTCCAGGTCTGACCCATATAGTAGCACCGAACGATCCATCTCCGACAGCGCAATCGCGGTTGTGCCCGGGCGCTGCCGCCATTGACCGACGGCCGTCGCGACGTAGGTATCGATCGCCAGGTGATCCTTCGTGAGGCCCTTCCAGTAGGCGAGAATCAGGTCTTCCAGACCGTCTTCGTTGACGTCGTGCGCCGAGATCCACGTATCCTGCCACAAGTTGATTCGCGACTCCAGCGACATCACCGGTGGCAGCCCTTGACGCGTCCGATCCGCCTGCAAGCGAAAGACCTGGAGGAGCTTCTCCCCGAACAAGCTCAGCTTGTCGGCCGATCGTGTCAAGACGGCCAGGTAGCTCGCCCCATGCATGGCGAGATACGCATGCTCCAGGATTTCCTGTCGGCTCGGAAGCTGGCCCCACGACGTTTCCGATGCCGGAGCCTGATCCGCGCTCAGCTCGAGCGTGACTGTCCGGACGCGGCGGTGCCCGACGAGATCGGGTCCGAGCAGCAGCCGCACGCGGCCCTCGGCGGCCGGCTCCGGAAGTGCATTGATGGGCGGTCCCACGAGCTCGAGCAGTGAATCTTCGAGATGGGGTTGAACGGGCGCGCCGACGTCGGCCACGGCTCGCCAAAGAGGGCCCGCCGCATCGCGGGCGCCGGCGTCCACGGCGTAGGCGCGCAGCTTACCGATCAGCGGAATCCACAGGGCGGCCGGCGCCTCGAGATACTCGGGGCGCTGCGGATCCGGGCCCATGCTGCGCAAGTCGAGCTCGGAATCCGCCACGAGCATGCGGATCGGCTCCGCATAGCGGCCCTCGGGACCCGGCTCGATGCCGAGCAGCTTGCCCGGGAGAGCGAGCGCGAGCATCCCAAGGCGGTTTGCGGCAGGTGCCGATAGTGCGAGCACGCTTCGGGTAGCCGCGGGCACGTCACCGCGCAACGGCTCGGCACTGGCATCGGGAACGAAAGCGAGCCTGTAGAGCGCGGCTTGGGCGTTGCCAACGCTCTCATCCGCCGCGGACCTGATCAGGACGAGGACGTCCCGGGCGCCGTCCGGGCGCCGCAGGAACGCCACCGACGCGACGCTCCCTGGCGCCGCGAAATCCAGGCGGCGGCCCTGCTGATCCTGCCGCCACCGCACCTCCGCCTTGCCGGCCGGCGCTGCCGCCGGTTCCGCCGGGTTGCCCGCTGCAGGAAGCACGAGCACCATGAGGACTGTGGCGATGCAGACGAGGAGGTTCACGATGGCGCATTCCCACTGACGTACAGATCCAGCAGCACCGGATCGCTGAGCGCCGGGTCGGCACTGCGCAGCGGGCGGATCACCGTAAGATCGTCGCGGCCGTCGCCATTCAGATCGCGAATGGAGATCAGTCCGACGTGACCCGGCGGCTCGATCAGGTCGATACGTAGATCCGGCCGGCGCGGATAGCGGCACGCCGCGAGCCCCTTGTGAATCGCGACCCGCCGCTCCTTTCCCAGGCGCACGAAATCGATCTTTCCATCGCCGTCGAAATCTCCCGCAAAGTTCCCGAGCCGGCCCAGATTGAGGTCGTTCAGGTCGATGCGCACCGTTTCCTCGAGCGAGAGACCATCGACCATCGCGAATCCGCCGCTTTCGACCTGTCGATAGACGTGAAACGCCAGATCGATCGACACCCGCTTGGTCGCGAGCACCCGCAAGGTCTGTAGCAGCGAGAAATCCAGCGTCACGGTGATGAGGTCCTTTCTACCGTCTCCGTCGAGATCGCGAAACATGCGCGCGGACAGGTCGGCGAGCGAAAACTCGAAGCCGTGGCCGACGGCGTCGAGCGTGGAGTACGGCTGGCGTTCGATCGTGAGATCCGCGAGCACGCGGTGAAAGCGGTACTGAACGCGTGGCTCCTTGGCTTCGCGCAGCTCGCCTCGGTTGGTCCGCTGTTGGCGGCGCAGCGCGATTTCCGCGCCGCGCTTTCCATCGATATCGCCGACGAAGCAGAGCTGCCACCGTTCCTCGTCGTCCTCGTTGTCCACGCTGTTCCCGTCCGCACTCGGCGTCGCGGCGCGCGTGCTCGCGCCGGAATCGCCGCCGCCGCTTACCGGCATTACCGCGGCCAGGTCGACCGCTCGCGGTTCGAGGTAGCGTGCGTGCCCGCGGCCAAGAGCGACAAGAAGCGTCTTTTCGTGCTTGCCGGCGCCGTGCTTCACGACCAGATCCGCGACGCCGTCGCCATCGATGTCGGCGCGCATCGGCAACGGATAGCTTCGCCGGGCGGCCGCCCCGGAACGGATCTCGTCGCTCGCGAAGCGGAGACGCGACGCGGCGGCCACGGCGAGCTCGCCGCCGGAAACCGCGTAAGCCGCGATGCCGTCCCGCGCGGGCAGCAGGACCTCACCCTGATCGGTCGCGGTCTGGCGATACAGGTCGAGACCCGTGAGAATGGTCTCACTTCCCGCCAGCACTGGGGGGTCGGCCAGCAGTGGCCGCAGCTCCAGCGTCCCATCTCCCCCCGGGCTCTGCTGCAGTGTAATGCGGCCCAATCCATCGTCGGTAAGCGCGAGCGCCGGCGCCTTCCGCGGTCCGCCGGCGATGGTGAGCACCGCAAGCGGGAGCTCCATGGGCGCCGCCGCCTGACTGTAGGTGCCGTCTGCCTGGCGCAAGAAGGCCAGCAGCGCACGCCGATCGAAGAGTGCCGGCACCACCTCGGTAAAGAAGGCGAGCTCTTCGAAGCGGTCTTCGCTGATCTCCCCCCACTCGCTGTAGGCAACCGCGATGAGCAGATCCCGGTCGCCGTCGCCGTCAAGGTCGGTGGCCACGACCGCCGACGGTGCCGCGGGCAGCGTCAAGGTCTGGTGGCGGTACGCGGCTCGTGGCTCGGCGGCGCGCCCGGCGGGCGCGGTGCAGAGGGCGAGAATGACGCATGACAGGATAGCGGCGAGGCTGCGGCGGCACCGCCGGTGGATGGCCGGGACGAGCTCGTCTTCTGATCGCGGTGCCGCCATGGGTATTCTCCCCTTTCCGCATCTGGCTCTTGCGCGGCGCCGAACCATACCACGGTGCGGGGTTTCGTTCAAGTGCGGGTGCGAAATCCGGCCTCGCCGAAGGTGCTCTACACCATGCCAAGCGCAAGCGCGTAGACACTTCCAAAGGAGCATCGCCCGACATTCGGCCGAGGCCCGGAAATTGACCGTCGCCTTGGAACATGGCCCCTTGGCCACAGTCGCCGGGAAAATTACTCTAGCGGCTTTATCGCAATGAAGCCCCCTGGGCACGAGCGCTCGTGGGGATTACGACTGACCTCCGAAAGGACGTTCGATCAGGTGCGTTCGCGTTATTCGGAAGTGGGTCGCCACTTCCGTGAGGAGTTGTCCGAACGTTCCGACACGAAGGGCGCGATGTCTCGGAATCGTCACATGATGTTCCCCCTCGACTATTGTTATCAGCCGCACGTGGCTGCCTGTTTGCCGGCTCGGGCTGTACCCGAGCACTGCGAGTGCCTGAGCGCGCTCGTCCCCAGACAGATCGCGGGGCAGCTTCATACGGCGATTACCTCGTCCCGGACGAAGTGCAATCGGATCATCCGCGGTCGTTCCTTTTCCTCGAAGTGACACTGTACCGCGTCGCGCACCAGCTCGTGCAACTCCGCGAGCGTGTCGGCCTCGGCAAAAATCGCCTCCCCGAGCGCCCGCGCCAGGTAGCCGCCTTCGGGTGCTTCCTCCACGATGAAGATCACCTCGGTCATGCTGTGGAATCCTCCCATCCAGCACGTACCCGGCCTCACGATCTTCAGCTCTCCATTCTCGATCCAGGCGAACTGGTCTTTGGCGAAGTGGCGCTCCGCATTCTTGGCGGCCGCATCATCCTCGGCTCGCAGCCGGTCGAAGAGCACATCGGGATCTTTGGGCAGCTCAAGCTCTGTGTAAGAAGTGTCTTGCTCGCGCGCCCACTGCTCGCTGTCGTAGACCAGACTGGAAAAGGCAAGATGACGGCGGCTGCGAGGCAAGTAAATATCGCCGGAGCGTAGGGCATCCCGCGGAGCAAAGGCCAGAGCGAGCTCCCATGTACCGCGATCGACGCAGCCGTTCTTGTCGAGCAGAGCCGGTTTGAGCTCCTCACCCACGAAGCTCATGGGTAGATCGGGGGGCAGTCGCTTGACCTCACCCCGGTCGAGCTGGCGCACCAGGTCAATACCTTCGAGAAGCCCGGTTTTGCCCCGGTCAGCGGTGAACGGCAGCTCAAAGAAACCGGGAAGATACGTGCGGAAGCCTCGATAACGTGCGCGGATCGCATCGGCGAAGCCGCGCTGCTGGAGTCGGTCGACCTCCGTGCAGATTGCCGCCGCCTGTCGAAGAGCCTCTTCGTTGACCTCGCACAAGAAGGCTCCAACCGTGATCTCGCGCGACCGCTCGGGGTCCACGAGCTTGCCGACCGCCGCGAGTACCATTTCCAGGGACCGCTTGTACGACTGTCGGAGCCGATGGAGGCGTTTGTCGACACCGTTCCGGCACTCGCGGGCACGCTTCAGGACATACTGGTCGTGGAGCGCCACAAGATGGTCGAGAATGGTCTTTTCGGTTTCGAGCAGGAAGCACGCCATCAGGGCATAGCATTTCTCGTCTGAGAAGCGGCGCAAAGACCAGGCGTCAAACCTGCGGGCGACATCGGCCAGATGGACAACCACCTGGTGACCCACACCACTCAAATGGATATTCTCGACGCCGCTGTCTCGGACCGTCCGGTAGTGGTCGAGGTAGGCGGTGATAACGATGCCAGTGGCTTCGGGTGGATACGCTTTGAGATGATAGAAGGGTGACCGGCTGCCTTCGGGGGCTGCCAGAAGCTTGTCGATTGCTTCGCGGACATCCGGCGGGATTCCTTTGCTGATTCGAGCGTAGACGTCGTCGCGGCTACGGGAGGTGAGCGAGGCGACAACCTGCCAGATCGTCGAGGGGGCGGGGAGAATGACTCGCCAGGCACGCAGAATGTCTTCCGCCCGGTAATAGAGCTCCAGCGGAGAGAAGAAGCTATCGGCAGCGGGACCGTTGCGTAATCGTTCAGGAAGCGGCCGTAATTGCGCAGGACGCATAGTTGTATGGCAAAGCGCCGCCGGTTGTCATCGCCCCGGCAGCGGGCCACCTCGAGAAGATCCTGCTTGGAGAGAGTCCAGTCGCGCGTGAGCTCTTCCTCGCTTGGCTCTCGCGGGAGGACGATCGCGTGCCGTTTGAGGCGTGCCGGGATGAAGTCTTCGAGCGCCCTGTTCGAGGTGCTCGGCCATTTCTTCTTCAGACGGCTGGACATAGATTGCCGTCGTATCGAGGGAGTCGTGGCCCAGGAGACGGGCGAGCTCGACGAGCTTACCAGGGTGTTGGCGCAGAAAGCTGATCGCGAAGGTATGACGAAGGGCATGGGGGGTAACGTGGATGCGGCTGATCCGGGCGCGTCTGGCGAGCTCGGCGATAGTATGCTCCAGGGAGCGGGCTGACATGCCGCGACCCGAAGCGACGCGAAAGACCGGCATGTCGCCGTGCGGCTCGCCTCGGGCCGCGAAGTAGTCTCGCAGCGCCCGGCGGGCGGTAGCGTTGAGGGGGATTTCCCGTTCTTTGCGACCCTTTCCCTGGCATACCCGAACTGATCCGGAGCGATCCCGCAGGATGAGGTCCGCTCCTTGCAGCCCGGCTACGTCACTGAGGCGCAGGCCGGTCTGCAGGAAAAGTTGGACCAGTGCGTAGTTGCGTTCACCCAGGCGGCGCGGCCGAGAGCCGGCGGCCTGCAGCAAACGATAGATTTCCGGCTCAGCAAGCGCCTTGGGGCGGTAGCGGGAGCCGTCACGGAGGCGGCGCAGACCATCAGCCGGGCTGTGCTCGACAAGCCGGAGGTTGTCCGCCCAGGCAAAGAAACGCCGAAGGCTGTCGATTGAACGGTTGACGGTGGCGGGCTTGTGGCGTTTTTCAGCGACAAGGTAGTGACGATAGGTAGTGAGATCGGTGCGCGAGATCGCGGCCGGAGTCGGGGATTTAGCCTCGCCCGTGTGCTCGAGCCAGTGCAGGAAGGCGCGCAGATCCCGCAGGTAACCGCGCACCGTAGCTGGCGCGAGATCCTCGGCGGCGAGACTGGCGGCAAAGCGGTTCAGGAGATCGACCCAGTCGTTGGGTAGTGGGGGTGCACCTGGACGACTTTTCCGCAATGAAGCCTCCCCGGCTAGCGCCTCGATTCTTGCGGACAATTCTGCCACATCCTGGCAGAAGTTGCGATCAATACTTCTTGTCTGCATGACTTTATCGCAATGAGCGAAGTCCCGCAACCACCGAGGGTCGCAAACGATCCGAAAGTTACTCCAGTGAACCCTGCCGGCGGCGGCTCGGAGCAATTTTTCCGGCGGCTGTGGCCAATGGGCCGATGTCTACGTAGGCGATGGAATCCAGCCCCACGACAAGGCGACCTTGAACAAGCTCGCGGCCTACATCCTCCGGGCACCCGTCGCATACGAACGTATGCGTTACGACCGGGAGCTTGGCCTGGTCGTCTTCCAGATCGAGCATCCGTGTCAGGAAGGACCTCTCGTGAGCGTGGACGTGCTTGACTTCCTGGCACGGTTGAGCTTGCGTATGCCCGAGGAGCGGGAGCGGTTGCCGGTCTACTACGGAGTCTACAGCAACGCATCCAAACACCGCACCAACGTCGATGGAGTTGGTCGCGGCGATGACACGGCTGAGGCAGAACACGACGCCCGAGAGTGCCTGTCGCGGGCTCGGCGTTGGTGGCGGAAGAAGTGGGCCGAGATGATCCGCCGGGTGTTCCTGGCCGACCCGTTGACCTGCCCGTGCGGCGGACAGCTCCGGATCGTCAGCTTCGTGACCAAACGAGAGGCGATTGACAAGATCCTGCGGCACATCGGGTGGCAGCACGTCGATCCGCCGCCGCCGCGATATGCGCCTCCCGCCGTTCCTCACGCGGCGCCGTTGGGTCAGCACGGCGACCCTCCGCCAGCGCCGCTTCGGTAGCTCGAAGACCGTCCGCAGCACTCCGAGCAGGCACTCTCTTGGGCCAGGCGGTGCGTTGCCGGTGGAAATCGAACGTTGCCGAGGCGCCCCACGCCAGTTGGAGACGGGCGCGGCAACCGCCGAGACCCTGGATCTCGCACTGACGCCACTTTTCGGCGGGTTGACAGGCCGCGGATGACCGGGTAGGCTTGCAGCCGTGAATCGGCCGAAAATCCAACCGCCTATAGACCACTCGCCTCCTTCAACGAGCAGCACGGCAACGTGCTCAAGGATCTCAACCACCACAAGGAGGCCGTCGAGGGCGGGGTCAAGTCGCCGAAGTACGTCACGCGGCTGCTCGAGGCCTACAAGGTCATGAACATGGAGGTGAACCTCGACAAGGCCACCAGCAGCAAGGTGCAAGGGTCCGCCACCAAGGCCGGTGACATCGAGAAGGAGCTGGAGGACGCGAGCAAGGTCCTGTATGCGATCCGCCGGAACAACGAGCCGTACAAGGACAAGTCCAAACAGGAAAAGGAAGCCGCGGCATCCGCCGCGCTGGACAACCTCACCGGGTCGCTGGCCTCCAAGGTGGACGAGATCGGCATCATCGTGAACACGGCCGTCCGCTCCGCCAAGGGCAAGGCCCAGTCGGGAGGCGCATGAGCCCCGCCACCCAGGACACCCGGGCCTGGCTCGAGCTGCTCCGGTCGGATCCCGAGGCCTTCAACAGGGAGCGGGACGCCCTGCCTGACCGCGCGCGGGTCGATCTGCGCGGCGTGGACCTCTCCGGCCTCGACCTCTTCCTCGCGAATTTCTGGCGTTGCGACCTGTCGGAGGCGCGACTCGAGGGCACGAGGGTCTCGGCCGGGCGGCTTTCCTGCGCGAGGCTGGAAGGAGCCGGCTGGCGGCAGGCCAGGTGCGAGGGGGACACGGAAGTACTCGAGCACCTCGAGCTGCTCTGGACCGACGTCGAGGGCTTCAATCGATTGCGGAGCCGGTCCGGCATCCTCCAGTTCCTGCTCGTGGACCTGAGCGGCGCGAACCTGGGGGCCGCCGACCTCTCCGGGACCTACTTCAACCGGGCGGACCTGTCGGGCGCCGACCTGACGCACTGCAAGCTGAAGAAGACCACGTTCGCGAGGGCCTTCCTGAAAGGCGCAAAGCTCCAGGGCATTCGAGACCGGGATATCGACTTCACCGGCGCCGACCTGTCCGGGGCGGCGATGGGCGGGGTGCAGCTCACGACCTCCACGTTCGAAGGGGCGAACCTCGAAGGAGCGGACCTGAGCTCTGCGCGTTTGCAGACGTGCTCCTTCGCCAACGTCCATGCAAATTCGGCCATCTTCACCGGCGCCAGCTCCCTCAGAGTGCTGTTCGTGAACGCCGACCTGCAGCGCTGCCGGTTCGACGGGGCCTCGTTCTCCGACTGCAGCTTCATGGAGAGCGATCTGCGCGAGGCCTCGTTCCGCTCGGCCGCGCTGGGGGATTGCCGCATGTACCGGTGCAACGTCGCGCAGGCCGAGTTCGAGGGCGCCCGGCTCGAGCAGGCGACCCTCACCTACCTGCACCAGGCCGAGCTGGCTCGCAACCTGCCGGCCGGATGGGGCAACCGATGACCCAACCCGGCATGTCCATGAAATCCGAAGACGAGGCCCTGGAGCTGGTCCGTTCGCGGCTGAAGAGCTGGTACCCCGGCGGCATGGACCCGGATGACCACACGCCCGCGCAGTGGCTGGTCCGGCGCTGGGCCGAGCTGGACCGCGAGGAGGCCGCGCGCCTGGCCCGGGCTTGCGCGCGGCTCCTGATCGACCCGGACCCCGAGCTGCGCATGGGCGCGATCCATTTCTTCGCCTCCGTGCGGGACGCACCCGACGAGGGCGCGCTGGCGCGTGGCCTGGACGAGCATGCCGGCCTCTTCGACGGCGTGGCCGCGCCCTGGCCCTTCGACGGCGATCTGAGGCAGGAGCTGGGTCGGACCCTGGCCGCGCGCGCGCGGCCCGGCGACGCTCCCCTGCTCGAGCTCTTGCACCGTGAGGCGCTCGTGCCCGGCCGGGCCGGCCCCATCATCGCGGGCCTGATGCGGGCGGACCTCGCCTGGGTCGAGAGCCACGCCGCCGAGATCCTCCGGCTCTCCCCTCGTGCGCTGCAGCCGTTGCTGTACAACCTGCAGCGGGACTCGCGTCCCGTGCTGCCGCTGCTGCGGAGCGTGGCCGGAGAGTTGCCGCCGGACCTGTTCCGGACCGCGGTGAGCGCAGTCTTCCCCGACGGACCCCTCCGCCGGGAGGCGCTGGCCCTGGTGCCGGCAGCGGGCTGACCCGCCCGGATCGGGGGAAAGCTCAGCGTTCCAGGGGTCAGCTTCAAGGCGCGGCCCGCACGCACCAGCCCCGGCACCTCCGTCTCCTCGAGGTCCACGCAGAGCTGAGGCAGCCTGGCCACCCGGAACCCTTCCGAGCCGAACCAGGCTTCCGGCATGTACGGAAGCTGGCGCTGCAGCACGTGCACGAGCTGTTCGAACAGCCAGGAGTGCTCCCGGATCGCATCTTCCCCTGCATTGCCGATGGCGGTGAGGAGGTGCTCCCAGCGCGCGAGCGCCGCCTCCTCGGCTGTCCCCGGTTGCTCCGCGATCAGGTGGGTCATGAACGCCGCCTGCAGTGCGGCCAGCAGCCCTCGGCCTTGACTCACGTGGGTGGCCAGCGCTCGTTCGAGGCGGAACCCGCTCCCGGCATCCGACTGGTGCAACGCGGGCCAGGCCGCCACGGGCAGCCATCTGACCAGGCCGTGCCAGTCGCCGATGGCGGCCCAGGGGTACTCGACGAGCGCCGAGTCCATCGCGCCCGAGAGCGCGAGCGGACCGGACTGGGCCTGCACGGCCTGACTGGCTGGCCCGAGCACTCCGGCCATGTACCGGAGCACGGTTGCAGCGCCTGGATGCACATAGCACCAGCTCCCGGCCAGGCCTTCGCTGGCCGACACTGCCACGTAGTGCCACATGGCTGGCGGGACGGTTCGGTAACTCGAAACCGCCCTCGGCTTTGCAACACACCGATGCCGCTCTGATGCGGCCCGGCAGCGTCTCTGGACAGTGCGGTGCCTCGTCGTGACTCCGCGAAACTTTGGCTAGAAAAGTTTGGCTAGATATCACCTCGAGGGCTCTCAGGCGGCCTGGTATTCGAGCACAGCTACGTCGGCGCCGGAGCGTGCCGCCTGCTCGATCTGCTGGAGGACTCGCGCCGTCTCGGCCTCGCCGAAGTAGGGTTCGCCGCACTGGCCGCAGGCGCGCGCCGGCACGTGCCGCAGGACGAAGGTGTGCCCTTCCCGCTCCGCGACGAAGGTCGCTTCTCCCGCCGCGATTTCTCCCGTTCTGCAGATGACACATTTCATGGCTGTTTCCTCACGCTGAAGGTTTCGTTCCACTGGTCGGGATCGGGTTCGTAGACGCTGATCACGATCGTCTCGTCCGTCCCCGGGCGATCGGCCGCGACGACATGAATGGGGCGGCCGCCCGCGAAAGCGAGCACCAAGCGGCGCGGATATGGCGTGTCGTGCGGATAGGTTGCGATTGCTTGGCCGTGCTCGAGCACGAGGCGGACCTCGCTCGTCGAGAGCTGGCGGTGCGCCATGCGCAGGACCGCGTGTCCCGAGAAGACCAGAGCTCGATGCACCCGTTTGCCCCCTCCCTCAAGCCACCAGTCGGAATGGCGGGCGGCGGTTCATGTCGAGCGCGAAGCGGCCGACGAAGTTAATGTGCTCGACCATCAAGGGAAGCACGTGGGCAAGGTCGTCCTCGGGGATCTCGCCCCCCTGCCTCCTGACGTCGTCGATCGCCTGCTCGAGCCCGAGCGCGTTCCACAACACGATCGCGTTCTGCACCACGGTGAGAAACCAGAACACCTCTTCCTGGTCGGAGAGGTGCTTCTCGCGCACGACGCCGCCCCGCGCGTGCAGCACCAAGCGCCCGAGCTTGTTCCGGTGCTCCCGCCTCGCCGTGTGGCGCATGACCGGGCGCCGCAGCTCCATGTCCATCCCGTAGCGGAGGAGATAGTCGGAGCGGACCGCCTTGCCGAGCTCCCTGAAACCGATTGCCGCGGGGTGCTTCTCGTGGTAGACGAGGTTGTCCAGGATGAGCCCCGGATCGACGTGGCCCGAGGCGATCGAGGCGAGGACCCACATCCTGTCGCGCCAGCACTCGTCGATCCGGCCCCAGTTGACACGGCCCTGGATCGCTTCGCGGGTGTGCTCGTAGGCCGACAGGTCGCCCGTGGCCGCCCACAGGGTCAGGTGACCGCTCCGGATGCGCGGCCAGATCTCGATGTTGAGCAAGTGGCCGAGCCCAAAGGCGAGATCGCTCTTTCCGGCGGAATCACAGAGGTTCACGACGTGCTCGTCCCCCTGGCGTGACAGCAGGACGCCGCGGATCATGCGGATCGCCTCGGAAATGTTGCACAGGAGCGCCTGCGTGAACACGCAGATGAGTGAGGCGCTCACGCGTTGGAAAAGCAGGATGCTCTTGCCCTGCGAGTAGCGAAAGTGGTGGCGCGCCGTCAGGCTGTCCTCGAGCGTCCGAAACGCCATCGAGTCCGTCATCGTGATGCCGGGATCGCCCAGGCGCCTGGCGATCGCCGTCTCGTTATAGGCGCTTACGAGGACGGCGGCGGCCGCGGCGAGATGGTGGGCGCCGGTGTAGCGCCGGCGCATGTAGAGGATCTCCTGCTTGCGGAGCCCGGTGGCGGCTGCCGCCTGGCTCGGGCCGGAGTTGCAGCCGTAGGCGTAGAGCGTCGCCAGAAGATGGAGCAGCCGCTGCTCTTCGCTCATGCGCTGGGCACCCGTGATCGGCTGCAGCTCGTCGAGAAACCCGGTCAATCGATGGAAGTCGAGGAGCACGTCGAGCACGGACACCCGCGGAATGCGGTCCTGCAAGAGCCCTGCAATCCGCTGGGCGCGTGCCGAGCGCGGTTGGGCCGGCGGCCGTGAGTACGAAAGCGCCCCTTTCTTGTTGACCCAGAAGCGCTGTACAAAGCGGGCGTACTTCGCCTCGAAGCGCGTCATGGTTGGTGAGCAGCGCCGCGCGCACCGACGCGTAACCGTCTTCCGCCCGGTCCGTCTGGTTGATGCGCAGGAGATGCTGTTGGTACTGCTCGAGGAACTGCTCGCGGGGCAGCAGGTGCTGCGTCATCGGCGCGTAGCGGCGGGCACCGGCAACCGCCAGACGTCCGTGCTTGAGCGCATCGGAGAGAGCGTCGACGACGCCGAGCTCGTAGCGTGCTTTCTCGATCCGGATGGGGACACCGGTGCGCGCATGGCGCTGGACCGCTCGACTCGACCATTCCGCCGCCAGGCAGTCCACTGGAGCGCCGGCGGCGGGAAGCTCGACCTCGTCCGGCGTGACGTTCTCGAGCAGAAATCGAACTGCCCGGACCAGGGAATCGTCCGTCGTCACCGCAACGACCGGGACGAGCTCGTACCACTCCTTCAAGAAACGTCGCAAGGCCCCGTAGTGGTGGCCGAGTTTGGCGTGGTAGGCTTCGCTCCAAGTGGGGGCGCCCTCGACGCACGCATAGAGCTCGTCGTATTCTTCGCGCGTCTTGTGGGTGAAGATTCCTCGCCAGAGCTCGAGGTTCGTGTCGCTGTGGCGGATGATCCCCACGATGCTCTTGAGCTCTTGGAGGATTTCTTCGTGCGCCGCCATGAGCGCCTTGGCGCAGCTGTTGGCATGATCGGTCGCCGCGCCGACGGTAGCCGACCACACCGCGATCAGCAGATCGACCACGGCATCGAGGAGCTCGCTGCGCCGAACGGCAAGGTAGCAGGCGAGGATCAGGCGCCGGCGTCCATCCGCGAGCTGGCGCAGCTCGCTGGCGTGATAGCGGGAAGCGACCGCGGCGAGCTGCTCGACCTTGCGGCGTCCGATCCGGGCTGCGGTCACGATGGCGAGCGGGTACTCCCGGATCTGGCGCAGTCGTTCGAGCTCCCGTTCGAGGGTGGCGACACCGATCTTGCCGATGGGCGCCTCGAGACGCTCGAGGTGGGTGCGTGCCCGATGGGCGTCCACCGCCTCGTCATCGCCGGCGCCGGCCCCGTCGAGCACCGCATCGAGCTTGCGGGCATCCCTGGCTCCGAGCAGGCCCACGAAGCGTTCCTCGACCGCCTGGTCGGCGGCGGCCGCGGCGCTCGCGGCGATCGTCTGGATGACCGGGAAGGGCGGCAGCTCGATGCGAAGCTCGCGGAACCGCGCAATTGTCGCATTGATCACCGCAACCGGATCGCCGTGTTCGGCGGCCGGTCCGTCACGCAGCCAGCACTCGATTTCGGCCCGGCGCGCACGCGAGTACTCCTGAAGCCCGAGCAGCGGCCGGACTTCGCGCACGATGCGGCTCTTGTCGGCCGGCGAGAGCGAGCGGATATCGGCGAACCCGGTCTCAAGCTCGAGCTCCTCGGCGATGCGCAGGCGGAACTGGCGACTCAGGTTGCGCGGGGCGAGCTGCGCGTGACCGAGATGGGCCATGCCTTTGAGGGATAACGCACGCAGGTAGTGCTGCGCCGCACTGCCTTTCGCGGTGGCGAAGTCGCGTTCGCCCGGTTCGAGGGTGGCGATCGCCGCGAGCTCGTCCTCGGAAAGGATGTCGGGAAGGCGGGGATAGATCGTTTCCTTGACGTCGACGGCGACGCTTGTGACCAGGCGGCGAACCTCCTCAGGGCTGAGGTGCAAGGGAGCCGCCGGGCGCGCGGTGCGAAACGTGCGCAGCTCGCGCCCGAGGTCCCGCCGATGCCAATGGCGCTCGAGCAGGAAGCGGGCGAAGGCGCGAAGCGCGGAGACGAACCGGTTGAGCGAGGCGGCGCTCAGCAGCCGGTCGCGCCGCAGGTGATCGACGAAAGCGAAGACGTCGGTTTCGGCGAGGCGCGATGGATAGTGCCCGGGCTTCCCGAGCGACTCGCGGTAGAAGGCGCCGAAGACGCGCAGGGCCGAGCCGTAGGTGGCGACGGTGGTTTCGGCGCGGCCGCGGGCGTAGAGGTGTTGCTCGAAGGCGGCGACCGTCTCGTCCCAGGTGGGGGGCAGCGGCGGATTCTCGAGATTCTCTTTCCTGGTCAAAGTTGGCTCGGGCGCGGGCCAAGTCGGGGCCGGGCTGGCGGGTGGGGTCGGGGCAGGAAAGCGACCGGACATTCACCCGAAAACGTATTCCAGGCGAAATATTCTAGCCAAAGTTTCAAGGTGTCAAGCGCGGCCGCTCAGGCGAGGCGAAGTGGCGTAAAGCCGTATCAGCAAGGCATCGGCGCGTTGCAAAGCCGAAGGCGGTTTCGAGTTACGGAACCGCCTTCGGCGGCGGGCGCCGCCCTGGACCTCGCTACGTTCCGTTCCGGGCTGCACGCGGTAGGTGGAAACCCGGAATGGGGAACGAGGCTCAGTCGGGTTCGGGGTTTCCGGTCACGGCCTGACCGCTTACTCGGTGCCGTCGCGTTCGTCCAGCTCCTGAAGAATCCGGCGCACCCGGTCGCGGCCCAGGAGGTCGATCACCCGGGCCGGACCAACCTCGTCGATCACCCGGACCAGACCCACCTCGTCGATCACCCGAGCCAGCCCCACCTCGTCGATCACCCGAGCCAGCCCCACCTCGTCGATCACCCGAACGATTCCCAGCTCCTCCACGGCGCCCTTGATGTCGATCGTCAGCTCTTCGATGCTCACGCCAAGCTCCTCGGCTGCTTGTTTCAGCTCCGCTCTTCGATAGATGTACAGCGCCGCCAGATACCCCGTCAACCGATCTCGGCGCTCCAGCACCAGCCGCGCCAGTGCCACCACCCGCTGGCGCGACCCATAGTGGAGCACGATCGGCAGGTTGGGCTCGACTAGCGGCGCTTGTCCACCAGGACCAGAAACACCCGCGGCTGGGTGCCCAGGATCTCGATGCCGGCCCGCAGCGGTTGCGCGGCCACTGGCCAGCGTCGCACCGCACCGGCCACGGACGCCGCCAGCACCACTCCCGCCACGTCCTCGATCGGATCCTCTGCTGGCCAGCGCTCACTCAGCGCGAACCAGATCTTCCCAATGAACCGCCGGAGCTGCTCCATCGTGAAGCGTTCCCCTGGCGCCTTGTTCTCGATCGCGGCCCATTCCGGCAAGAAATCGAAAAAGCCCGAGCGGACCGCGTGGATCACCAGCAGGTCCAGAAACCGGGCGCCGCCGGCCACCGGAGCTTCCGCCTCTACCCGCCTCGCCCGCTTTCCGAGGAAGCCGGCGAGAAACTCTCGCTGATGCTGATCCCAACTGAACGCCATGGATGCTCCGAAAAAGGCCGAGCGCGCTCGGTTTGCCGTGTTGCCCGCAGAGGATACCGCCGCCGCCCCGCAAGGACCAGCGCGGAGATCTACCCTTTCGTGGGCGACGGATCCATGCTCCGCGTACGTGGCTCGAAGTCTTCTACCCGCGAGCACCAATTCCGCCATGGCCAGGCGACGAAGTAGACGGGAGGAGCGACGGCCGACCAGATGGGAGGCGACCATGCAACTGGAGGACCTGAAGCCGGGTGTGATCGTGTCCGGCCCCGCGTTTCCCGAACCGGTTCAGCTCGCGGGCGTGACCCTGTTGGCCCGGTCGGTACGGCTCATGGGCAAGGGCCTCAGGACCAACCAGTTCCATGACCCCATCCTGAGCTTCGACCAGGTCCGCGAGCTCACGGCGAGCCCGGCCGAACATGAACAAGACTTCGACGGAGATCCCCTGCGGTTCCGCCTCGGCATCGAGGCCATGCGACTCGGGCTGGCTCACGAGTACGACTCCTACCTGGCGCTCTCGATCGCTCGCGTCGATCCGCTGCCCCCACCAACTGGAAGCCGTCTGCTGTCTCTGCCCACTCTGAATGGCGCCGAGCGGCGTTTGGGTGCTCACGTTCAGCGCCGGGCGCGCCCGGCGTAGGGTAGGTGTTGTGCTGTTATTCGCGGCCAGCAAGGTAGCCACATTTCGCTTCGAAGGGTGCCAGGCCAAAACGCGTGATTTTGCCTGTGATCACTGCGAATCGCGGAATAGGATACCAGGGTGGCGGCTACCCAAGCGAAGGTTGTCGGCCCCATGCGAGGCAGCCTCCGCGTGCGGGGTTTGGGTGGGCGGCACCTCGGCTTCGCTGCCTCCGCGCCCGAATGCGACCCGGCGTTGCACGACTGGCGCCGCTTCCGGTTGCTGCGCTTTGGTGTACGCAGTTACCCACGCGAAGGGGAAGCCGAAAGGGCCTGGCCGGTGCTGGACATCGACCAGTGCTTCCAGGCCCGCGATGATTCCCAGGTCCAATGGGGTATCAGCGATGACCTCGGCTCCCGCAAGGTGCAATAGGTGCAGCAACCGGTGCATGCCTCGCGCCGCGCTGGCGTGTACCCCGCGGATGCGAAAGCGGTCACGGATTGCAGCCGGCGCGAATGGCGGCGGTAGGACCTCCAGCACCAGCTCGATTTCTCTGGGTTCAGCCGCGGGGATGCCGATGATCTCCCAAACCCGGACGCGGTAGCGCCCAGCCGGCGGCAGGGACTGGGCGATCTCGTCTTTGGTCAGCACGATATGCACGGCGGACGGGCCTGTTCACGCCACCGCGCTGGCGTCAGCCCCCCGCTGGCGGCCTGCGGTGACGTCGCGCTGATGCGCGTGGTCGCGGTAACTCGGGCCGTCAATGACGATGACGTGGCTGCGGTGTATCAGGCGATCGAGCAAGGCCGCCGCGCCAAGGTGGTCACCGAGGTAGTCTCCCCAGGATTCCCAAGGGATATTGCTGGTCACGATCGTCGAGCGCTCGTGGTTGTAGCGCGGCAGCAGCACTTTTTGCATCAATCCGGCGCGGCTTGCGCCTGGACGCTCCACCTGTTCCAGCCCCACCTCGTCAACGATCAGTAGCTCGGGCCGGGTATACTGCTTCAGCGTCTCCTCCAGGGCCTCGGAGGCAAGACTGGCGTTCAGCGCCATCAGCATCTCGGCGCTGGTGGTATAGCGCACCCTGCGGTTGGCCGCGCAGGCCTGTAGCCCCAGGGCCATGGCGATGTGGCTCTTGCCCGTGCCGCTCATTCCCGCCAGCAGGATGTTGAAGCCGCGGTCCAGGAAGCGCAGGCTCGCCAGCTCCATGATGTGATCGCGATCCAGCCCTTTCTGAAATCCGAAATCGAAGCTGCTCAGCGTTTTGCGCACCGGCAGCCGTGAGTCGCAAAGTCGGCGCTCAATTCTCGCCTCCAGGCGCCGGCTCACCTGGGCTTCGAGTAGCTCCCACAGCCATTCCACCCGCGACAGGTTGTCCCAAGGATCGGCCAGAAGCTCGTCCAATCGCTCTCGCACCAGCGGCAGTCGCAGCGCTTCGAGCGCTTCCCTGATCTGTTCCAGGGGCGGCTGTGCGTCCCTACCTCTATTTTTGCCTGGGTCGTGGTCAGCCATCGTTCTCCTCGCTGGCGGCGGGGGTAAAGCAGTCGCCTCTGGTCAGACTCGCGTAGCTACCAATGGGCCGTTGGCGGATGGGGTGGTCTTTCATGACTTCCTGAATCCGCCGCCGGGTAGACTCTGCGATCACCTCTTGCAGTTGGCGGGGACGGTAGCGCGCGGTGAGGATCCGGGCCACGGCCGCCGCATCGTGGCACCGATACCGCGCCGCATGCTCCATGGCGCCGACGATGTCATCCAGTGACCATTCCAGTTGAAGGTTGAGCAGGCACACGAGCTGGGGGCCGGCGCAGCGGCGCTCCTTTCTGAGCGCCCGGGCGAATTCGGCCGCGCTTTCACCCCATTCGGCGAGCCGCTCGATCAGCTCGTCCACGTTGTATCGACTGCGATGGCTTGAGGCGTCCGGGTGGGCAAGCTTGATCCCGGCGCCGTCGGGCAAGTGCTCGTGCTCGCACAGCCGCTTCCCGTGTCGATCGCAGATCTCGATCCGCCCCAGGCCGACGCAGACATGGACGCGATCACCCACGTGCCCACCGACGGGATACTCGTTTGCCTGGTAGCACACGCGACCGGTCGGGTTGATGATGCGCACGACGACATCGCGCGTATCATACGGCTTGGCCGGCAGCGGCAGCAGGTGTTGTCGCTCCTGCTCGAGCATTTCCCACAGCGGTCTGCCGGTGTCGGGGTGGGGTCGCTGCATCATTTTTTCGGCGTCGGCCGAATGTCCGGTTTCGTCCTTGACACTTCTTCCCGCCGCAGGCTTCGGGGAGCAGGGGAGCAGGGGCGCGATTCATCGCGCCCCAATGCCGGGCCGGAGATCATCGGGCCCAGAATGATCCGCCCCGCTTACCGGCCGCGATGACCGGGCGCGATAAATCGCGCCCCTCCACGCGGGCCTTGAATTTTGGGCAGGCACGGGGTGCGATCACGACTTTGAACCGGTAGTACGCCGCGAAGTCGACGAAGCGGGCATTGAGGATCGACTGGCCGCATTCCCAGCGGTCCACCACGCCGGGCATCGAATCCGTCACGCATTCGCGGGGAACACCGCGCCACTGCTCGAAGCTCCTGGCCAGCAACGCCAGGATCGCCGCCTGTTTGCTGTTGGGCGACCCCGCCAGGTAACCCGCTCGCGACCAGCACAAGGTCGCGCTCCACGTCTGCACCTGAAGGCCCTCGGCGAGCTTGTAGGGCGACCAGTCGAATTCCGCTCGCTGTCCGGCGGTGGTCTGTGCCACCGCCGCCGGAGGCGGTGGCGCGACTTGCTGCCTCAGGCTGCGCAGCCGCTCACGGACGATGGTGTACTCGCCGTGAAAGCCTTGCGCTTGCAGCATCTCCAGGCAGCGGGTCGCTTTCAGTCGCGGATACTGCTCGAGCCAGCTTCGGATCTGCTCGTCATTATCGTCCAGCTTGCTGGCCTTGGGCAGGCGCGGCCGGCCAATGTGCCGCGTCAGGGCCGACTCCCCCTGCTCCCGCCGCGCTTTCTGCTCGATGAGAATCTTGTTGACGGTCTTGCGGGCAATACCCAGAGCGCTGCTGATCGCTCGCTGGCTGTGCCCCTCCTCGCTCAGACGCGCGATTTCATTCGCGAGCAGTTGCCGGCGATTGCTGGCCATTTCCACCTCTCGTCTCGACCTCGAGCTCGGTCTGGAGCCGTGCCAGCGCCGTTCGCGCTGCCGGCAGGACCGCTTCCCCGAGCTCACCCAGAATTTTGCTCTCGCGGCGCGAAAGCTGACCCACCCCGTGTTCTCGGAAGAGCTCTATGACGCGATTGGAGGTCGCTCCGAGCTGCAGGAGGTGGCGCCGCCAGAGATCACCGTAGAAACCCAGGCGGGGATCCGACCGCTCCCGCCGCTTCGCGGCATCCTCCGGCAGATGCTCCAGGGGGTTGCCGAGCACCGCCCGCCGCTGGTCGGGGTCAGCCGTGGCGCAGAGCACGCTCACCAGTCGTCCCGCCTGGCGGCTGCCGAGCCCGTGAGCGCTGATGGCCATTGCCGCGTCGGCCTGGTTGCCGCGCGGCAACCGCACCAGCTCCCGCGCCATGGTGACACCGATCAAACCCAGCCGCAGATCATCCAAAACCCGCGGGTCCAGGTGCTCCACCATCTGTAGCCGGCGGCACACCCAAGACTTGTGACGGCCCAGCAGCTCGGCGATCTCGACCTGAGACCGTCCGTGGGTGCGATGCAGACTGTGCACGATGAATCCCTCCTCGAGGTCCGCCAAACCGCGTGTTCCCGCGTTGGCACTGATCATCGCCACCTCCGCCGCCACCCCATCCAGCGCCGACACGCGCACCAGCGCTGCCGTTGCCCCGAGCTCGCGGGCCGCCGCAAGGCGTTTGAAGCCATCGGCGAGCACCAGCTTGCCCTCCTCCACCCGGTCAGAGACCAGCAGGGGCGGGCACATCTCCTGCGTCTTTCACAGGCAACGAAGCCTGGCCACGCGCTCGGGGTTGGCCAGCCGCAGCCGCTCATAGCGGAGGTCGATCGCCTCGATGGGTACCGTCCGGAGCGGGTCTTCGCGCGGCGCGATCATGCGCGCTCAGCTCCGCGGCGAGCTACAGGCGCCGCCACCGCAGCGGCTGCAGGCGGGCTTTTCCGGTACAGAGGCGGCCGCAGAAGTCGCATCGCGGCGGCTCCGGTGGCAGCGCCGCGGCAACCGCGGAGCTGCGGAGTGTGGACTGGCGCCCGCTGTCGTCACGGCGCGCGGTGGCTTCGAGGCTTTGGTCATCGGTTGGATCTCCTGCCGAAATGAGCTGGCGTGGTCACCGAGAGGCTCATCAGGGACTGTACGAGCGCCGGCGGCAGGAGTGAGCTGTGATGAGCCACCGGCCTGCGGCTGGGCTTTCCGATGGCTCTGCTCGGCCTGGCGGACGGCATGTCTTAGCGCCCCGCGGGGCGTCCGTTGATACACCAGCGAGGCCTTACGCTGGGATTGCCGGCGGGCGGCGGCGGCACAGGCACGACCGCAATAGCGGTTGCCGCGATCGCAGTGGGTACAGATAGTACGTATCCGACCGATCGCCCAGTAATCACGTCGCGGCCCACTGTTGGGCGGCGCACAGGGCAACAGCCAGTCTAGGCGGTCCTCGGGTAGGCTGTCGAGGGTCATTCATCGGGTTCTTCCTCCGAGCCGCCGAC
>JACPHN010000188.1 GCA_016188575.1 Candidatus Schekmanbacteria bacterium | reverse complement strand
GCCTTGAGCGCCGGGACCGTACCTGTCCACCCAGGTAGTCAGGGTGATGCCCTTGAAGTACTCGAGCGGGAGCACCATGCCCGACTCGTCCGCGAAGGGCGGGTCGGCGCTGAGAATACCGTCGCTGCGTCCGATCCGCCCCAAAACCTGCGCTTCCCAACGCGCCCGTTCGGCAACCCGGTCGCGCTGGGCATCGGTCGCCAGCGGGGGGGCAGTATAGATTCGCAGCAGCCGTTCCGCAGACGAGAGGCTGTTGCGCCCCAGCAGCTCGGTAAACGTCTCGTGGTGCTCGAGCGTCTCGACGATCTCATACTCCCGAACGCGCCGCACGGGTCTTGGCCCCTGCTGAGCGCCCGTAAACAGCTCCAGCAGCTCACGCTGGGCGAACGACGATGCCGGGTGGGAGCGGCCCTGACTCAGGCGGTCGAGCAGCGAGGTATCCTGTAGCGCCGTCAGAATCGTCTTTCGGGTGTAGACTCGATCGGTGCTTGCGGGGCCGCGCACCCCGACATCCGTGGTGGCCGAGAGGAATACGAACCCCTCCACCCAAACCTGGGCAGCCTGATAGCTCGATCCGCGCAGGCGCGTCCTGAGCACCTGGGCGGTGATCCGGTTCTGTTTCAGGGGGCTGCGGATCTTTTCGGGGAGCCACCAGTCGTGATCGGTGCCCTCAATCCGGCCTCGATAGGATTTGATCTCGACCACGAAGATGGCGTGAGGCGCCACGACCACCGCGTCGAGCTCGTAGATGACGCCGCTGCGCTCGACCAGCCAGGCGTTGCCATAGACGGTGTATTCCGCCGGCAGCCCTTCAACGAGGAATCGAAGGCCCTGTCTTTCTGCGTCGTGCGCGGGATCGCCGATGGGAACAAATTGAGCAGGCATGGTCACACCAGGAGCACTTTGGCCGTTGGGAACCAGATCGCGAGCTGGTTTTCGACCCGGAACAGGCCGCCCCTGTCCGGATGAAGACCGATCACAAGGTCGAAGCTGCGCTGGCGGATCGGGTGCTCCGGCTTGCGCAAGGACTCGACATCGACCTGCTGCGCAAACCGCGTGTGCGGCGCACCCAGCTCGAGCGCGATGATGCCCGCGAGCGTGAGCTCCTGCCAGCTCCCGCACGCGACCACGAAGTTGTCCTGGAGTGTGACATCCCTCTGTGTGGAGACCAGGTGATGGGCAAGCTGCCCCCCGGTTCCAGGGAGCTCGAGCACCTTTTGATGGGGCTTGACCACATGCAGGTCCGAGCGGCCCATCCGAGTGGGAAGCCAGAGGAGGCGGGCCTGCTCCGCCACATAATCAGCGCCGCTGGAGTCGAGCGGCAGCGATGCCACCGCTTCCATCCAGGCGTCTGCCACGTTGTCTGTGAGGCGGTCCAGGCTGAGCTGCTCGCCAAGAGCGACCGGATCAAAGGGGATTCGGTACAGAACGGCGGCATCCTCGAAGAGAAGAGAGATGAAATCCGTGCTGGACAGGCGCCCTCGAAAACGCCGCCAGGTGTCCTGCCTTGACTCGGTCAGGCGGGGCGGCAGCCTTGCGGCGGCCTCAGCTCGGGCAAGCGCGTGCAGCAGTGCGGATGCCCACATCCCCACCGGACGCTGTTCGTCCTTGATGCTCGAAATTTCGAGACCTGCCATCCTCACTGTTTCCTTAAACCTGATCAAACCTGATCATGGCCTTTCCCCAGCGTTTTCCCCGACCTGTGGTGCAATCGAGCCCCTTTCGGCGGCCCTCCCACGGATCACCTTGCGGCCATCTTGCGATGGGATTGTGCTGGTCGTTTCGCTCTCCGATTGACGGGGTGGTATTGACGGCTGAGATGGCCTCCCACCTGGCGGCTTGCGCCTTCCACGTTGCCCATTTGACGTGGTCGCTTCCGTTTCTGGAGTCCTGCCCGAAACAGTGCCATCCGTTACAGTCCCGGATGGGTCCAAACGGGCGTTGAACCTCGAAAGCAAGATGGATTTTACCTGTTCCTTGGGCGTCCAAAGGAAGATGTCAGGATCCTTGTATCTCGCCTTGAGATTGATCGCGGCAATCACGTCCGACTCGCCCGTGCACCCGCAATGGAGGCACTGAAACCTGTCCCCCTGTCGATTGTCCGGGTGGACGAACCCACAGTCTGGCTTGGGACACGTTTGAGAAGAATAGGACGGATTGACCTGCTCTCGACGGGAACCGAGCGAAGCGAGGTCTAGGGCGGCGCCCGCCGCCGCAGGCGGTGGGAGGGTTCCCGAACCTCCCGCCGACGCTTTGAGCTCGACTCGATCCTTCAGCGCCCGTCTTGCCCAGCTCGAAACGATTCGCGACAGACGCTTGCTTGGGGTCTTGCCCCGAATGTCCAGTTTTTCCGTGACCAGGGCCGCTGGTTTGCGTTTTTTCAGCACGTCACCGATGGCTTGGTTGATCTGCCGGGTCACTTCCACGTGCATTCGTTGGCGCTTCGCGGTGAGCTTCTGGTAACCCAGGTTCATGCGCCTGATTCGGCGCGCCTTTGTCTTGTTGCCGCGAGCACGCGCTTTCTCTGCCATCGCGCGGAGTTTGCTTCGCCTGCGGCCTTTCCTGCACACTTCGTCAGACTGCGCCGCCAACAGCTCGCCGAATTCCAAGCCGTAGCGATTACCCTTTTCGTCCGCGAAGACCTCGGTGATTCCAGCATCTAGCGCCGCCACTTCGCCAGCAAGGGGGGTACCAACATGTACCTTGTTCGTGACATGGACCTCGAGCCGCTGGCGTTTCTTGTCCAAGACGATTCGCAAGTTTCCTGATATCGGGCCTTCGCCTGTCAGCGGCACCAGAATCCTTTGCCGGGGCACCAAACTCATGATGGCGAGAACCTGCCGTCCATTGTTGGCGAACACGGAGTACATGTCGGCGTCGACAACGAATGAACGAGCGGTCTTGACGCGCGGATCACGGCCACGCGTGCGTCGAATCACTCGACGCAAGTAGTTGCGCACACGTCGACATTGGGCTTCGGAAAGCTCGAAGTGGCTCGGTTGTGGCGCGCGACTGCTCACCAGGGCAGCCATGCGATGGGTATCGGCGAGCAACCAGAATGCGTAATGCCGTTCGGGTTCAGACCACCGGTCCTTCTGCCGACTGACAAGGCTGCGGATGCGTTCCGCCAAGGATGCCCATTGCCGGTCAACGGTGTCGAAGGCTTCCTTGAGCGCGGTTTTCCACTGGCGTGCCTGGAGGCTGTTCAGACTGACGTAGCCGATCTCGAGCCAAGCATCGCGAACGGCAAGCGAGGTCGACATCTCGGCCCAAAGCGTCGCGTTGGCCAAATCGAGAAGATGCTGATCTTTCTCGCGAGCGTACGCCTTGGCAATGGCGCCCAACTGGTCCCATTTGCCACGGTTCAGCGGCAAGCTGATCCGGCGGATTGTGCGCGTGGGCCGAGCCTTTGCCTTATTCGCTTGCGAGGTCTTTGTCGCCATGATTCTGAAGATCCTTTTCTGTCGCCAATTGAGCGATTTTCTTTTTGTACTTGCGCAGACCGTATAATCTTGAGGAGAAGCAATGAATAATTGACAACAAGTCCTTAGTCATTTCCTCTTCAGGAGATAGGCTCTCTGCATTCATGACGGTAATCGACGTGGCATGTGCTTTGCAAAATCGCTCGAACCACTCGTATCCAAAACGAACAAGACGATCCTTGTGTGCGATTACAATTTCGCTGATTTCACCGTGCTCAACCATATCGATTAGATCGACAAAACCTTTGCGATTATAGTCGAGCCCACTACCGATGTCACACACCCAGAGCGAGACAGCTTTCCCACTGGCAATGCAGAACTGTTCAAGCGCGGCTTTCTGCGAAAGAAGATCCTGTTTCTGCCCAGCACTCGACACCCGATAGTAGACTGCCACCGCCCGATGCTGCGGCGCGCGGCCCAAAATCTGAAGGTACTGATCATGCGTATAGTATCGCTGATTCGTCGGCGTACGCTGAGCCGGAAGCACCCCGAGTCGATCCCAACGTCGCAGGGTCTGCGGGGTACATCCGACTCCTGTCTTCTGACTCCTGACTCCTGTCTTCTGACTCCTGTCTGTGGCGGGTAAACTTTCTCCATGAGAACAGATGTTTACATCGATGATGATGGAAGTCGATACTAGAGTCGAACTCTCCCGCTCTGAGACTTCCCGGGTGCGCGGGCCTGGCCAGAACCACGGCCATGCCTTTCGCCCGCTCCCCGGATCCCATATTGAGCCACTGATCATTGCAACCTGGATGCCGCTTCGGGTGGCGGAATCTACGATGAACCCGGTTCCCACCGAACCGAGGTTCACGAGAATCGCTCGCGTGCTCGCCAGGTATCTCGGCGGCGCCACTTCCGAATGACGGGTCACGCTTGGAGGCATGCCGGCGCCGCCTGCCTCGCGCCGCCCTCGCGCCTATTGCTCCAGCGCCAGTCCCGCCGGCGTCCGCAGCACCCGCACGATGGTTTCCTGGCCCGCCGTGAGCTCGAGTGGCTCCAGCGTCACGGGCGGTTCCCAGGCCACGGCCACCCGGTAACTCCCCACCGGAACCCGCACCGGCGGTGCTCCGACCTGCACCTGGGCCACTCGGTTCCCCGCCCCATCGAGCAGCTCGGCCTCGACCGTAATGACCTCGTCAAGCGCCTGGCGCAGCTCCTCGGCGGTCGTCGCCCGGAGGTAGCGGCCGCCGGTCGCCTCGGCGACGGCGATGAGCTGCTCCACGGCATCGCGCTCGGCGACGTCGAAGCCGATGACGTGCACCTTTACGCGCAGACCCGCCGCGAGCAGCTTGCGCGCCGCCTCCACGGGGTTGCCCTCGCAGGTCTCGATGCCATCCGAAACGAGAATCACGACGCCGCGGCCGCGCTCACCGGCCAGATCGGCACCGACCTGCTCGAGCGACCATGCAATCGGCGTCATGCCGCGCGGGTTGAGCTTTTCGATTCGTTCGATCGTGCTCGCGCGGTGCTTGCCGACCGGATCCATCGGCACCAGCAGCTCGGAGTCCCGGCAATCTTTCTTCTGCCGATGACCGTACACGCGCATCGCGACGCGCGCCTCGTCCGGCAGCTCGCGCAGGAGGCCACTGAGGACCTGCCGCGCGATCTCGATCTTGTGCGCGCGGTCCCCGGATGCAGTGGCGACCTTTCCCCACATGCTGCCGGAAGCGTCCAGGACGATCTCCGCGATTTCCGGCGCAAATCGCAGCCCGCGCTCGTCGGCAGCGCGCAAGCCGAAGCGCGCGCTGGCCACCCGAACCGCGACGTGTGCCGACGCGGTGCGCCCCTGCGAGTCGCGGATCTCCACGACCGCCTCGTGCGGCCCGTCGGCGAGCTTTCTGGTGTCCCAGATGACGGCCGCCTCACCGCCCCATGACAGCTCGGGCGCGCCATCGACGATGAGGCGTGAGTGTTCGACGAAAGTGTCGGCAATGGTGACGCGCAGCTCGACGGGCTGAAATGCGGCCAGCGCCGCGCCGCCAGGTGGCCGCAGAATCTCCACCCCGAGGGGGGCCGGCAGCGACAGCGCGAGGTCCGCGCGAGCCGCGCCGCCGTCACCGCCGTGGGCCACCGCGCTCAGCGTCAGCTCGCGGGTGCCGAGCTCGCCGGGATCGAGCGTGGCGCCGAAGAGCCCCTCGCCGAGATCCCGCACGCCCTCCACCCGGCGGTCGCCGGCAAGCAGCTCGACCGCACCGAGCTCCACGCCAGGCGCGCGGTCGACGCGGAACCGGAGCTCGGTGGGCCCCTGCAGCACCGCCCCGCCCTGCGGCTCGATCCACCGCACCGCGAGCGGCTCGACGATCTCGACGAAGGCGCGGTCGCGGGCGGTTGCGCCCTGACCGTCGGTGGCGACGGCCTCCAGGGTGTAGACGCCGGGAGCGAGGCCCGCGGGATTCCAGTCGAGCGCGAAGCGCCGGCGGCCCTCGTCGTCGGAGCCGGCCGGCCCAACCGGGGCAGCATCCCCGAGCGCCTGCACCCCCGCGGTGCCGGGACCGCTGAGCTCGAAGCGCACACCGGTTACCGCTCCCCCGCGCAGGCTCCGGGCCTCTGCCTCGAGCCCCGTGCGCGCCGCGACCTTGCCTCCATTCGCCGGAGCCGTGATGGCAACGCTCAACACCGTCCCTGTGTACACGGTGGTGCGCGCCTCGCCCTCCACGCTCGCCCCGCGCCGCGCCTCCGCCTTGATTTCGTGCGCGCCCTCGGCACCCGCAGCGGTCCACGGAACAGTGAACAGGCCGGCCGCATCCTTCTCCCGGGCCGTCCCGACCTCGCTCCCGTCCACGCTGAACCGCACCGCCTCCACGGGCTCCTCGCTTACCACGCGTGCGGACAACGACACCGGGCCCTGCACCTGCGCGCCGGCTTCAGGCGCGGCGATCTCCACGGTAACGGCCTCGAAGGACCCCGCCAGCGCGATTACGGCCCACATCGTCGGCGCGTATTCCGATGGCCGGTGCGAGCGCGTCGCTTCGGCGGGCCAGGCGCCGGTCCAGAGCTGATGCTCGAGCAGCCAGCGCACGCCGTTTTGAAATGGCGCCGACACGATGCTTTCGCCAGCCACCTTGAGCGCGTACAGCGCCTGCCCCGTGGCGAAACCATTGGCGCCCATGCCCTTCATCTCGGCCCACCCGCCGCTATCGAGCTGGTGCGCGAGCAGGTCGCGGCGGGCCGTATCCAGCGGCGTGGCGAGCGCGGGCTCGGAGTCTCCCGAGGCGAGCCCCAAGAGCCGCAGCGCGCGGTCCTGATTGGTCTCGACGGGGGCCGCCACCAGCCAGACCTGCGCCCGTCGAGCGGCCTCGCGCAGCGCCTTGGCCTCGGCTTCGTCGTTCGCCATGGCCGCCGCGCCTGCCCACCCGATCCGGCTGTTGGTTGCCGCGAGCACATTGCCCTGATCGATCGGCGGCTCGAACCGGTCCATCTCCACCCCGCCGGTCTTGCCCTGCTGCAGGATCAGGTAGCGGGCGGCTTCGAGCAGGTCCGCGGCGCGCGCCTCGCCGCCTCGCTGCGCCGCCGTGGCCAGCGCCATGACGCCATACTGCGTGGCGGCGACGTGAGCGTTGGTGTGCCACGACCCGTCCTGGCGCTGAAATCGCACGATGCCATCGACGAGCTCCTGCAGTGTGCTCCGGGAGACGCGATAACCATTGTCCTGCGCGATCGACATGCCCATGACCGCCTGTGCCTGGACGTGGCAGCCGTAGCAGTTGTGCTCGCGCTGCCAGGCGGCGGCGGCCGACTGTAGCCACTCGAGGCCCACTTGCGCGGCCTGGCGAGGCGTGCGGCGCCAACTTCCCGGCCGCGGGCGAGCGAGCAATGCGCGCGCCGGCACTACCTCCGCCGTGGTGGCACCAGGTAGCTTCCAGGAGAGCGTCGGCCCGGGCTCACCCGACAGCGTCGCCCCGTCTGCCGCTCCGCCCGCGCGCCGCAGCGCCGCAACGCGCAGCGATACCCGCCCGCGCGCGAGCTCGCGCGACGCCGTGCCCGCCTTGTCGAGTAGCCGCAAGCCGTCCACGTAGAGGAAGCCGCCGAGCGGTGCCGCGAGCGTGAAGCTCACCTCACCTGTAGCGGGCACCGCCAGCTCGCCCTCCCACTCGGCCCAGAGCGGTTCGCCGGCGGCTCCGTCCGCGCCGGGGAAGTCGCCCGCGTCTTGCCACCAGGTGCGATCGATGTTCGCGTCCGACCGCTCGAGCAGCAAGCGGCCGTAGCCGGGGCCGCTGAAATAGCGGGCGGAGATGCCCTGGTCCGCGAGCTGCCAGAGGATCGCGAGCCCCAGGGCCACAGCGGCGCCGGCCGCGACCCGCCCGGCCACCCGCGCCCGCGCCCCATGCTCGGCGGCAAGCGGCGTGTGGCCGCCCCGATAGCCGAGCCCGATGAGCACCAACCCGACCGCGGCGGAAAGGGTCATGCCCAGAACGCAGAGGCCACCAGGGTGGAGATAAACGGGGAGACGCGAGAGAAAGCCCGGCGCCGCCGTCAGCGTCTTGCCGAGCGGCCAGACTCCGGCCGCACCGATCAGGAAGGGCACCGACATCGCCCCGAGAAACCCGGCGTAGATTCCCGACAGGGGTGCCGGCAAGCGGCGCAGCGATCCCACCGCCAGATACCCGAGCGCTCCGGCGAACAGCAGGTTGCCGAGCACCGCCAGCGGCACACCCGCGAGATGAAACGACCGCGGTTCCTGCACCCCGAATGCCCAGCTCAGCGCCGCCACGAGGACGATGAGGTAGGTTCCGAGCGCCCGCGAAATGCTGCGCCAGCCGCCCCCCAGGAACCAGCCAAGCGCGCCGGCACTTGCCGCCACGGGAAGCTGGGCCAGCGCCACCCAACGCGCCGGCGACGTCCGCCAGAAGGCCGCCGCCACCGATTCCAGGAGCGCGCCGGCGACCAGGGCCAGGAGCATGCCTTCCGCGGCAGTAGTCGTCATCGCCTGCAGCCGTGACCTGTCGCCCGCCACGCCGCGCAGCCACAGCAGCCCGCCCAAACCGTGACGGTAGGCGAAGCGAAGGCCGTCAAGCGGCGAGCCGCCCCTGCGCTTACCGGAGTCCAAGTCCGGCGGCAGCGGCGGTGGACCGGTAGGGTCGTTTGCCGGATCAGTAGTCACGTTGACACCTCGTGCTCCCGCTGGGTGCTCTTATATCGCCTGCACGGGAGGACGACAAGCGGACCAACAAGGCAACAGGCGCCCTGCAGTCAGGCGCCACCACCGCTCGTCTGGCCGCGCCCCGGGTACAAGGCCGCCGCGATCCCATACAGGATGGCCGCGCCCAGCATCACCGCGCGGTGCCCCGCATGGATCGCCACCAGCGTCGAGCCCGCCGCGGTCACCACCGAAGCGCATCCATTTACTCCCCAGGCCCACGGTACCAGCGCGGGGCGCAGCCGCTGCAGCGCTTCCAACCCCTTCGGAAACGGGATCCCCATCAAGAACGCGAGCGGGGCGAGCACCGCGAAGGTCACGGCGATGCGCCCGGCCTCCGGCAGCGCCAGGAGCCGACTGAATGCCGCCGGCAAGGCGAACGCATACACCGCGGTCAGGGCGCTGATACCGGCAGCGGCCATTGCTACCGCGTGTCCCCCCGACCACCGCCGGGAGCACGCGCTGCCGATGCCCGCGAATACGAGAAAGCCCGTGAGCACCACGGCAGTGGCATGGAGCGGGTGGCTGAGAAACAGGATGAGCTTTTGCATGAACGCGATCTCGAGCGAGAGAAACGCGGCGCCAAGCGCAGCGAAGTAGCCGAGCGAGCGCGCCCGGAGGCCGCGTGTAGGGCATGAAGGGCGGAGCGCGTCCGCGGCGCCCGTCACCCCGTCCCGCCGCTCGTCGCATCTCTCCGGTGCGCGGCGCCGTAGCGCCAACAGCGGCAAGAGAATCAGCGCCACGCTCAACAGCAGCGCTTGCGCCAACGTTCCGAGCAACACGAGATAGCCCCATTCGAGCATGGCCATGCCCCCCCGGGCGCGCAGCGCGAAAAGCTCCGGTAGTGCGCGCAGGCCGAGAAACCGGAAGAAATAGGGGCGATCGTCCGTCGCCGGCGCGACGAAAAACTTGTACCGCTGCAAGAAGACCTCCCGGCGGTGCGCCGAGACCGTCAGCTCCTGCAGTGCCTCGAAGTAGACGGGGGTATCGAGCACGTTGAAGCGGTTCGCTTCCGCTAGCGCGATCCCCGGATAGTAGGCGAGGTCGAAGTAGCGCTCCGCACAGAAGGTTTTCAGCCGCGCGATCTGGTCCGACGTTGCCGGCCGCGCCAGCACGAGGATGGTCGTCGTCTGCCAGCCGCGGATGACGAGGAGATGGCGGGCCGGCGCCGGCAGCCCGCATCGCGCGAGCGCCTGGATGGCGGTGTTTGCCAGCTTGAGCGTATCGCGTGGCGGCAGACTGAGCCAGCGCGTGATCGCCAGGCCGCCACCGGGTGTCAGGTGCTGCAGGTAGAGCTCGAAGGCTTCAACGGTGTAGAGATAGCTTTCGTGTAGCGCGTACAGGCCACCCCCGGCGACGGCAAACGAATCGAGCAGCGATACCTGGATGAGGTCGTAGCGCTTACTCGATGCGGCGACGAAGCCGCGCGCTTCGGCCACGCTTATGGTCACGTCGCGGCGCCCGTAAAGCTGGCCAGAAAAGCCCGCAAGCTCACCGCTCACGAGCTCGACGACGTGGCGATTCAGCTCCACGGCGTCGACGCCGCGAGCACCAAGGCGCAATGCCTGCAGGACGTCGCTGCCACCTCCCGCGCCGAGCACGAGCACGGAGCGGGGCTTGAGCACGGCGTAGGGCATTGCCGAGGTCAGATAGGCCAGGTACTCCGGCAGCGGTTCCCGCAGGTCGGATCGGGTCACCACCGTCGGCCCTTCGCCGTCCGTGAAGAGCGCGATCTGCTCGGGGGGCTCGATGGCGGTGGCGAGACTCATGCCTGGGGCTTGCCGAAACGGGATCTTGTGGTTGGCGACAGCAGTGACCAGCCCCAGTGGACCGCTGCGCTCGGCAACGACTTCAGCTCCTGAGACGCGCAGAGCCTGCGAGAGTGCCTTGTACTGGGAAGGGCGCGGCGCGATCCAGGAAGCCGGCGCCAGCGCCACGGCCAGCGCCACGGCGGCAAGCACGACAGTCGGTGCGGCGCGCGCCCGCCCGAGCTCCCGCGCAGCGACGACCGCCGCAAGCACGCCGCCAGCCCCTATTAGCGCCAGTGCGCGGTGCGGGGACGCGACGGTGAGCAGAGCGATCGCGACCAACGAACCGGCGCCGGCACCGCAGAGATCGGCCGCGTACAGTGCGCTCACCCCGCCGCGGCACACTGACAGCGCCGCCCCGATCGCCGTGGCTGCGAAGAAGAAGGGCACCGCCAGGATCGCGTAGAGGAGCAGCAGGCGGGCCGGTTGCGCCGGTGCCCACAAGAGCTCGAAGGGGTTGAACGAGAGCCGCTGGCCGACGGCGAAGGCGCCGACCGAGGTGACGCCAAACAGCGCCGCGGCGCCGACGAAGACCACCCGGAACCGCTTCTCGACGGCGCCTCGGCACAGCGTCAGCGCCGACCCGCTCGCCCCATAGCCGAGCAGCGCCAGGCTGATCACCATGTATGCGAAATGGTGCCACAGGACGATGGAAAACAGCCGCGTGAGCAGGACCTCGTAGGCGAGGACGGCCGACGACAGCAGGCCGACGCCAATCCGTGGCGCCCGGAGCGCATCGCCGGCCGTGCGATGCCCCCGCCGCGCGCTGTCCGCCTCAGTGCGCACCGGTCAAGGGCACGAAACTGACGGGAAGAACCTGGCGCGTGCGGAGCTCGCCAGTCTTCGTCTTGTCGACGATCACGAGATCCTGCACGAAAAACGAGCTGCCGACAGGAATGATCATGCGGCCCCCGGGAGCGAGCTGGACGAGCAGCGGCGGGGGAATCTGTCCCGCCGCGGCGGTCACCAGAATGCCGTCGAAAGGCGCCTCTTCCTTCCAACCGTAGTACCCGTCGCCGTGCCGCAAGCGAATGCCATCGAAGCCCAGCCGGGACAACCGCTCCCGGGCCTCCGCATGGAGTGGTTCGATGATCTCGATGCTGAATACTCGGCAGCCGAGCTCTGCCAGCACCGCGGCCTGGTAGCCGGAGCCGGTCCCCACTTCGAGCACCCGCGCGCCGGCGCGAAGATTGAGGAGGTCGGTCATGATGGCCACGATGTAGGGTTGAGAAATCGTCTGCCCGTGGCCGATCGACACGGGGCGATTTTCATACGCGACCGCCTGCTCCTCAGGCGGCACGAACTCATGGCGCGGCACGCGTTCGAGCGCCGCCCACACCCGCGCATCCAGGCTCTCGCGCTTGAGCATTTCCGCCGTGGCGACCACATCGACCTTGATCTCGGCGATCATGGCCCGGCGCCGCGCGGCGTACTCGCCGTCATCGGCGGCATCGGCGACAATCGCCGCCGCGACTGCCGCCAGCAGCAGCAATGGTGCGACGCTTCTCATGCAGAGTGCTCGCAGCAAGCCGGTGATCAATCGCTCAGTACCTAATTGGTAGTGTCGTCTTCACCGCGACGCAAGGTATTGGCTGACAGCCCGGATCTCCCCCCCTGCTCGCACCCCTGCCACCAGCAGGCATTGTCGCTGATGAACTGCATGACGGTATCGAACTTCGGCGTCGCTGTCTGCTCCGCCCACTCCTTCAGCCCGAAGCTCCCCCATTCATCGTACCTTCCGGTGCTGCCGAAGTGCATGAACAGGTTCATGCCGCTGGCTCTCCATCCGTCCAGCAGCTTTTCGTAGGCCGTGCCCATGCGCGCGTCGCGGTTGGCCTCGTTGAACAGGGCGCTGATCGTCGGGTTTACCAGGCCGGCAAGGCGCGTCGAGAGGTGCTGTCCGCCTTCGTACGCGACGACCTGCAAGCCGCGGTTCTCGGTGACCTCGGCGACGTACGCATCGGCGTCGTCGAGCGCCTCCTGCACGGCGCCCCCGGTTGGGCCGCCGGCGAGCAGGCCGCCCTGCATGATTTCCTCGAACAGCTTGCCGAGGCCGCCGTCGGGATCGCCAAGCCACTGCGTCACCGTCGCCTCGTTGGCGGGCTCGCCAACGTAGTAACCAAAGTACGGGGCGATCGCGACTGCGTCTATGCCCTGGTTCGCGCACGGCGCCTGCGACCACAGCGGACAATCCAGCGCCTGCGTCCCGGTCCATAGCGTTGCTCCCTGTGCACCGAGCACGCACGTGAAGCGATCGCTGTCCTCCGCCCAGGCCGCTCGCCACAGCGCGCACATTTCGACAGTGCGCTTGCCGTGCCAGTTGAGTCGCTTGGCGTAGCCGCTCACCGGCGCCTCCGGCCACTCTGCCTCCGCCTGCTGCTCGACCCAGTCCGTGCCGCAGAAGGCCGGATTCCATACCTCATTGCCATATTCCACGAGCACGCGGAGTCCCGGGTCGAGGCGATCGTGAACCATCTGAGCGAGCTGGCGGATGAAGTCGTCCGAAGCGCGGAGCGTAACCGCAATCCACAGATCCGCCGCGAGCTTGTTGGCGAGCTCGACAATGATCTCCACCGGGACTCCGGTCAGGTCTGCGGACCACGTATAGTGCGTGAGCGTGGCGCGTTCGCTCCACTCCGACATGGTGTTGCCGCTCCAGCCGGGGCCACAGACGTTGAGCCAGTTCATGACGCGGAACGCTTTGAAGCGCGCCACTGTCCGCAAGAAATACGGATGGAACCGCTCGCGCTCGTAGGTATCCAAAAAGGCGTCGCAGCGCGCGCCGGTCACGCAATCGGCGTTGCTATCGCAGTAGCGGCTGCGATCGTTGTTGCAGCTTCCGCCGGGAGGAATGACGCGGATGTTGCGAACGTAGCTCCCGGTGCGGGCGGGGTCGGTCGCATCCAGGCGCAGCAGCATACCGTCGTTGCCGGGGACGACATCGACGACGTCGCGGCCCGGGGCCGACAGCGAGGCGTTCTTGCTGGCATCCCAGTCGTATGCCAGCGATCCCTCTCCATCGTAGAGCACGGTATACCGTCCCGCGGGAAAATGTCCCGAGAGGCCGGCGAAGAGCACCGTTGCGGCCATGCGGTACTGGACCGTCGGGTCGTCCGCGGCGGGCAGCGAGCGCACCCAACCATCGGCGTCGAGATCGAGCTCGTCGTACTCGCCGGTATCCCATGAGTAGGGATTGGCGAGCGTGATCCACTTGCGGGCGACGCGGAAAACGTCCACGAAGATCCAGTCGGGGTTCCAGTCACGCGGGCCTTCCAGGTTGACGCCGAGCGGCGCGCGGTAATTTGATGCGCGCGACGTGGTCGCCGCGACTTCGTTGCTGCCGGCGTAGGCGCCATCCGTGCCAAAGACGTAGACCTTGTAGAAGTACGGCGTGTTGCGCTTCAGGTCGGTGTCGACGTAGCTCAGGGTGGACTTGGGGCCGATGCAGTCGCTCAGGAAGACCGCGGCGTTGACGACGGTGCGCGCGGCGAGCATGAGGAGCAGTGCCGAGCCCAGGGCGCAGGAGGCGTAGAGTGCTCGGCGTGTGCGCAGCGCGGCGCCGAGCAGGAGCAGGGCGAGCGCCGCCGCGGCGGGCCCGGCCGCGCTGACCAGCGTGTCGTCGATGTCGGCGCCAGGCTCGGTGGAGCGAAGCACGCGGTAGCAAGCGAACTCGCTGTCGGTGGTCGTGGTTTGCTGCCAGGTCAAAACGACCGTCGTGGGGGTGACCTCGGGGGCGGTTGCGAGCTCCACGGGGTCCAGGGTGGCGGCACCGGGCGGCGTTGGCGCGAGCCAGACGACAGCGAGGACGCCAATACGGAGCCAGAAAAGCACTCGTACCCCCATCTCCTGATCCTTTCCGGGCCTACGCCTGAGCTCGCGCCGCGGCAGTGCGGTGCGAGGCGACCGGAGGCCCGCGAGAGGGGCGTCCGGGCGCATACACAAGACCTTAGCGCGGTCGCGGGGAGCGTGCAAGCTCGCCGACGCGCCTGAATCCCCAGCCTGTTCGACTGCGAGCTGCACGGAAAGCGCATGACGAAGACCTCCTACCTCACCCCCCAGGCTTACGGCCCACTCGTTGCGCAACGATGAAGGCTCCTTATTGGTTTCGGGGAGCTCCTGGAGAGCAAGCGCCGGCTCGCAGGTGATACCCTGCGGCCGGCGGGCGCGCCGCAGGTGACGGAGGCAAAGCGGCGCGACTGCCTGGATGCGGTGGTTAGGACCCGTAACGAAATAACTGTTGCATTCGGCCGGCTGCGAAGGCCGCCGGCTTCGTCTCTCCTCCTCACCGTATCGCTCCATTGATACGCTTCGTCGTC
>JACPHN010000187.1 GCA_016188575.1 Candidatus Schekmanbacteria bacterium | reverse complement strand
TTCTCGACCCGGACGGCTCGCGCGTCGAGCGCGCCACCTTTCTGGGCGGGAGCCAGCTCGACCAGTGCACCGCGATCGCCGTGACCGCGGCGGGGGAGATCGCGGTGGCCGGCATCACGCAGTCGGACGACTTCCCCGTCAAGGACGCCTACCAGGGAACAGCCGCCGGAGGAAGCCAGGACGTCTTCGTGTCCGTCTTCGACGCCACGCTATCGAGCTTGCGCTTCTCTACCTATCTCGGCGGGACCTCCCCGAACGAGCAGACGACGAGTATCGCCGCCGCCAGCACCGGCGACGTGGTTGTGGTCGGCTGGGGCGCAGGGAGCGACTTTCCCACGCTGGGATCGCTCATCGACTTTTCCACTTGGAGCTTGTTTGCGGCGCGGTTCTCCAGCGGCGGCGGGCTGCTTTACTCCACGGCCCTCGCGACCTCCACCAGCTCCTGGGGGCAAGAGGTGACGGCGGTCGCCGTCACCGGCGGCGGCGACGCCCTGGTCGCGGGATACACCGAGCAACCGGGCTTCCCGACTACCGCGGACGGCATCCAGCCGGTCGCCATGGGAGAGCGGGACGGGTTCCTCGTCCGCCTCGCGCCGGCCGCCGACCTGACGGTCGCGGTGACCGAAGATGTGGACCCGGTGCTGGCGAACGGCCCGTTGCGCTACAGCCTCACCGCGGAGAACCTCGGCGAGGCGGAGGCGACCGGGGTGACCCTGTCGGCGGTGCTGCCGGCGGGCGCGACCTTCGGCTCGGCGACTCCGAGCCAGGGCGACTGCACCGGTACCGCGCCGCTGACCTGCGCCCTGGGCGCGCTGCCGCTGGGAGCGAGCGCCACGGTGGCGCTCGCGCTCGCTGCCCCTCCGGAGGCCGGCACCGCGACGATCGAGGTCTCCATCACCGCCGACCAACCGGATCAGCGGCCAGCGAGCAATGCGGCGACACTCGACACCGCCGTCGCCCTGGCCGGCATCAGTCTCGAGCCGGCGGCGATGACCACCTGGGAGAGCCAGGGCACCATCAAGCTGTTCGTCCGGTTGCACACGGGTGATGGACAGCCCAGCGCCGCCGAGGTCAGCGCTTTCCTGACCACGGGCGACGGCACGGCCTACGCGGTCCAGGATTACGGACCCACGGCGGGGAGCTGGGTTTTTCCCGCGGGCTCCCAGGACGGCGCCGTCGTGGAGCAACTATACGTCTCCATCGTCGATGACGGCGCGATCGAGGGCCCGGAGACGTTCACGGTGACGATGAGCGACCCATCGGCCGGGGCGGCGCTCTCCGGCCCACGCGTCGCCACCGTCACCATCATGGACAGCGCACCGGTCGTCCCCGCCGCGTCGATCGCGGCACTGGCGGCAGCGCTGATGGTCTGGGCCGGCGCGGCGGCCTGCCGCGGGCGAAGCCACCGGCCATGATCTGCAACCGCGGCAACCCGACCTTCGTCGGATTGCTGACCGCTGCGGCGGAAGGTTCGGTGGGGGGCTTCGTGATGCGCTTTCCGTGCAGCTCGCGGCGGTGCGGAGCAAGCCGCGCGCGCCAGGCGACGACGCTTCTTGCCGGCTGCGTTACAAATGGGCCGTCACGCGCGTTGCGGGCGATTTCGCAAAGCGCGAACGCTCCACCGCTCACCACGAGCGAATCCGGCAGGCCTGATAGGGGTAGGAAGGGCCGGTTACTCCCGGCCCCTCCCCCCTCCGAACCCAGCGTGGGGATTTCCCGCACTGGGCCCTCCGGTTGGTGGTATTACCTGCGAGAGGATTGACAGGCCTCAGCATTGGCTGCGGTCAGTGAGAACAGCCCATGTTTGGCAAAGAAGACAGGCGTCGGCCGAATGTCCGGTTTCGTCCTTTACACTTCTTCACGCCGCAGGTTCGGCGCGGGGGGGGCGCGATTCATCGCGCCCCAATGCCGGGCTGGGGATCATCGGGCCGAGAATGATCCGCCCGGATTACCGGCCGCGACGACCGGGCGCGATAAGTCGCGCCCCTGCGTGGCGGCCTCAGGTGTAAAGCTCATTCGGCCGACGCCCACTCTTGGCACTGAGGATGCGGGCCGGAGGCCCGCGCACCCGGGATGAGTCAGAAAGAGGGTAACGCCAAAGCATTTCTCACCTGCACCGGGGTGCCCACCGACAGGTAGGTGTCGGCGACGAGCTCCAGGCCCTCGCGCACTCGCGAGCGCGCCGCCAGATCGCCGGACATGGCAATCCACCCCAGCTTGAGCTGGGGACAGGCCAAGAGCTTCGACAGGCCGCCGAGTGAGAAGCTGGGCTCGCCTCCACCCTGCCGCTGATCCGCGGCCCGTTTGGCGTAAGCGTGAAGTGAATGGCTCGCAGCTCGGGAATGCTATCGCAAGCCTACGCAAGTAAGCACCAGGCGCGGCTGGTCGAGTCGGCCACGCCTGCCCATGCAGGAGCTCGCTATCCAGCCGCTCCGCCCGCGGTGCCGGCGCATGGATCGGGAGCGCCCCCCGCGGCTCCCTGCGTGCGGCGCGACCGCTTTTGCATGCGGATCGCATTGGATATACTGTGCATGCTCCAGAGCCGCGCCGCCTTTCGCATCGCGCGGTGCAACGACAACGTCGAGGGGACAGCCAGGATGAAGCACAGAATCGATCGCGTGGTGGTTTTCGCACTGTTGGTCATTTCTCTTGGCGCGGCGGCGCCGGCTTACGTCGTCGCTGCTCCTGGCGACGTGCTCTCGGCTCGCAGCGCGGGAGGTTCGGGGCTGGATACGGCACTCGCCGCCGCGTACAACAACCTGCAAGGCTATTACTACACGACCGGCTTCTTCAGCAGCGATGCTGTCTTCGGCGCCGGCGAGCCCAACGAGACTACCTTGCATAGCGGCGGCGAGACCGACATGTTCCTTGCGCAATACGATAATGACGGGACGCTGCGCTGGGCACGCAGCGCCGGCGCGGGCGGATCCGACTCGGGGCTGGATGTGGCCGTGGACGAAGCGGACGGCAACGTCTACGTGGTGGGGTCTTTCTCCGAGACGGTCGACTTCGGTCAGGGCAATACCGTCGTCAGCGCGGGACAGTCCGACGCGTTTGTCGCACGCTACGACAGCCTTGGAAACCTGGTCTGGGTGCACCGCGCCGGTAGCGCCGATGACGCAAAGGGCGATGCGGGTATCGCCATCGGCATCTTTTCGACGGGGGGGTTCGCCGTGGTCGGTACGTACGCTGAAAACGCCGTGTTCGGGCCGGGCGAGCCCAACGAAACCACGCTCGGCAGTGCGGGGGGAACCGACGTCTTTTTTGCGACGTTCGACACGAGCGGCGCGCTCGTGCGGGTAACCGGCGCCGGCAGCGCGGAGGATGACGCTCCCACGGACGTTGCCGTGGTGCCAGGCGCCACCAGGATCGTGGCCGCGGGATCGTTCAGCGGCGACGCGACGTTCGCCGCCGGTACGCCTCAGCAAAACATGCTGAGCTCGCGCGGGGGGACCGATATCTTCCTGTACGGGTCCGACGACGACGGCAACATGGCCTGGGTGACCCAGGCAGGTGGGAGCGACGACGATCTCTCCGGGCGCATCGCGATCGCCGGCGCCGGCGGTTCCATTCTGATGACGGGATCGTTCAGAGGCACCGCGACCTTCGGCGCGCCTCTGGGCAGAGATGACGTCAGTAGCAGCGGCGGATCGGATATCTTCCTCGCTCGGTACACGAACAGCGCCAATCTGGAGTGGGTCAAGACCGCCGGCGGGAGCAAGGACGATGCGGGTCTCGGCCTCGACTTGCGACTCGCGTCGGGGGCGCCGGTGGTGACCGGGACGATTGCCGGCACGGCTACCTTCGGCGCGGGCGAAGCGAATGAAACAGTGCTCAATGCCGGATCCCTGTCGGGATCCGCGATCTTTGTCGCCTCGTACGGAGAAACCGGGCTGCTGGACTGGGCCGAGATGGGGAAAGGGAACATCGAGCTTACGGGGCTGCTGCGGGCCGGTACGGCCGTGGCGGTCAACACCATCGCTGGAGAGGTCCTCGTTGCCGGAACGTATTATGGCAAGGCGACATTTGCGGTGGACCAGGCGGACGAAGTGGAGTTACCAACCGCGCAAAGTCTGGATGCCTTTACGGCGTTATTCGAGACGACGCCGCCGCCCGTGCCGATCCGCGGGATAGGCTGCCTGCTCCTGGCGATCCTCGGCGGTGGCCTGATATCGCGACGCAGATAACGGCTGTGGTGAGCGAAAAAGACGCCGCGCCGCGACTCATCCATTCGTCAGCCGCTCAAGATGCCGCGGTCAATCCGAGAAGGGGCGCGATTCATCGTGCCCCTTCTGCACCCTGCAAACCCCAACGGCCAGCGCGAATTGGCTCCTGCAATGGCTGAGCGCGGCACCCGGTGGTCATGCGGTGCCTCGGTCACGGCTTGCACGCGGCACCCGGCGACCGCTAATTGCCTCGGTCAGGGCTTGCTCGCGGCACCTGGCGACCGCCAATTGCCTCGGTCACGGCTTGCACGCGGCACCTGGCGACCGCCAATTGCCTCGGTCAGGGCCTGCACGCGGCACCTGGCGACCCCTTGGTGGCCTTTGCAACCGGTGACCGAGTGGCAGGGGCACCCCGCATTGCCGGCGCCGGTCGAATGTGCTTTACACTTTGGCGACGCTGGCTCCAGCACATCTCGCATGCCAGGCGGCTTTTGGGCTCCTGGAATGCCGTGGCGTGCTAGCCCGAGGCCCGGACATTCCACCGGCGCCCGAAATACGGGTGCGGGTGCGACAATGTGCATCACGCGTTGAAGGCCGGCATCCTGATTGGTCGCCCAAGCCCTGACAATTGTCATAGCTCGCACACGTGCGACGGGACACAATGATCGTCTGGTCGCAGGTGAGTGTGCCAGTTGTTTCACGCGTTGAGGCGGTAGCGGATGCCCCGGAGAGACGACCAGAATCCCGGGAGCGGCCGGCAATGCCGGTCGCTCCCGAGGCCAGTGGCGGTGGCGGCGAATCGCGTCGCGCTCCTGGCTGAAGCGGCGAGCCCGAACGCCGTTTTGGCGGCCGCCGTGGCGCGCCGGGCGGACGGCATGATCCTGGCCACAGGCCGGGTTCGCGAGACGCTCGTGCTCACGACGCGAGCAGGAACGCTGACCGCACGTACTCCGGAAGCCGCGACCGCAGTGTTGCTCGTGTCCGCGCTCGCCCGCGGTCTCCTTGACCGCCTTGCAGCGCATTCGCGCTGCAACGGAAGCCTGGCCATCAGGCCCCTGAAGGAGGTACTGCCATGACCAAGGCCGCGACGCTGCTAGATCCTTCAGCCGGCACCGATGGGTGCCTTTCGGCGCTCTTGGTGCGTGCTCATCCGCAGGCCCTCGACGCGGTTGCGACCCGGCTGCAAGAGCTTCCCTGGCTGCGTGTCCACTTTCGCGACGGACAGGGACGCATCATTGTGACCATCGAGGGGGAAACCGTGGGCGACGAAATCGCACGGGTAACGGCGTTACAGCAAACCCCAGGTGTGCTTTCTGTCGACCTTATCAACCACTATTTCGATAGGGGGGAGGCATGAGCTGTTCGAGAAGAGACTTCATTCGCAGCTCGCTGGCTGTCTCGGCGGCGGCCGCGATCGGCATGGCGATCCCGCTTGACGACGCCGCTGCCGCGAAGAAAGAGGAAATTGACAAGGACATTCAGTGGGACAAGGCGGTTTGCCGCTTCTGCGGTGTCGGCTGTGGGATTCTGGTCGGCACCAAGCATGACCGTGTCGTTGCCACCAAAGGCGACCCCGAGTCGCCGGTCAATCGCGGCCTGAACTGCGTCAAGGGGTACTTCAACGCCAAGATCATGTACGGCGATGATCGCATCATGCGCCCGCTGCTCCGAAAGAAGAACGGCGTCTTCGACAAGCAGGGAGACTTCTATCCCGTCTCCTGGGAGGAGGCGCTGGATGTCATGGAAAAGCAGTTCAAGCGACACTACGCCGAGAAGGGCCCAAGCGGGATCGCGCTCGCGGGATCCGGGCAGTACACCATCGACGAAGGGTATGCCGCGGTAAAGCTGGTCAAGGCCGGTTGGCGCTCGAACAACCTCGACCCGAATGCCCGCCACTGCATGGCCTCCGCCGTGGTCGGTTTCATGACGACGTTTGGGATCGACGAGCCGCCGGGCTGCTACGACGACATCGAGCAGGCGGACACGATCGTCCTCTGGGGATCGAACGCCGCCGAATGTCATCCCATCCTCTGGTCGCGAGTCGCCGAGCGCAAGCTGTCCTCCAATCACGTCAAGCTCATCAACCTCACGACCTTCACGAATCGCTCGAGCGACCTCGCGGACGACGAGATCGTGTTCAGACCGCAAACCGATCTCGCCATTCTCAACTACATCGCCAAGTACATCATAGATAACGACCTGGTGAATTGGGATTTCGTCAAGAAGCATACCGTCTTCAAGGAAGGCGCCACCGACATCGGCTATGGGCTGCGCGACAACGACCCCCTCGAACAGGGGCAGACGAATCGCGGCACACCCATGAAGGACGCAATCATCGATCTCGAGGCGTACAAGAAACGCCTCGAGCCCTACACCCTGAGCCACGTGTCCGAGCTGTCCGGAGCTCCGGCGGAAAAGCTCGAGAACCTCGCCCGGCTCATGTCGGATCCAAAGCGCAAGGTGCTCAGCTTCTGGACAATGGGCTTCAACCAGCATACGCGCGGCACGTGGGCAAATAACCTGGTCTACGCCGTGCACTTGTTGCTCGGCAAGATATCCGAGCCGGGAAACGGCGCCTTCTCCTTGACCGGCCAGCCGTCAGCCTGCGGTACGGCGCGCGAGGTGGGGACCTTCGCTCACCGCCTACCGGCCGACATGGTCGTCACGAACGACAAGCATCGTGCGATTGCCGAAAAGGTGTGGAGGCTACCCGCCGGGACCATCAACCCGAAGCCGGGCTCGCCGTACCTGGGGCTCTTGCGGGACCTCGAGGATGGCAAGGTCGGGTTCTACTGGGTCATGGTGAACAACCCGTTCCAAAACAGTGCGAATCTCAACCATTGGCTGCGTGCGGCGCGGGAGATGGACAATTTCATCGTCGTGTCGGATCCCTATCCGACGATCTCCGCAAAAGTTGCGGATCTGATCCTTCCGGCCGCGATGATCTTCGAGAAATGGGGCGCATACGGTAACGCCGAGCGCCGGACCCAGCACTGGCGACAGCAGGTCTCGCCTCCGGGGGAAGCCAAGGGTGATCTCTGGCAAATCCTCGAGTTCTCCAAGCGCTTCAAGCTGAGCGAGGTGTGGACTCCGGAGCTGATCGCTGCGGGGAGCAAGGAGTTCGGCTACACCGCCGACTCCAGCCTCTACGACGTGTTGTTTGCGACCTCGGAGGCAAAGAAGATTGCCTGGCCTGACCCGATCGCGGAGGGCCACGCCAACCACGTGGCGGAGCACGCGGGGTTTTTCGTGCAAAAGGCATTGTGGCAAGAGTATCGCCAATTCGGGCTCGGCAAGGGTCACGACCTCGCGGAGTTCGACACGTATCATCGGGTCCGCGGCCTGAAGTGGCCGGTGGTTAACGGCAAGGAGACCCCGTGGCGATTCCGAGAGGGGTATGATCCTTACGTGACTGCCGGCGCCGGCGTCGAGTTCTATGGCAACAAGGGCAAGGAGGGTATGGACGGAAAGGCGGTGATCTGGTCCCGCCCCTACGCGCCGCCAGCGGAATCGCCTGACGCGGAATACCCGCTATGGCTATCCACGGGTCGCGTGCTCGAGCACTGGCACAGCGGATCGATGACCATGCGGGTCGCCGAGCTGTATCGCGCGGTTCCCAATGCCTTGCTCTTCATTCATCCGGAGGACGCGGAAAAGCTCGGTCTCAAGCGCAACGATCTGGCGGTGGTCGAATCCCGGCGCGGGAAAATAAAGGCCTACGTCGAGACCGAAGGTCGAAACAAACCACCAAAGGGCCTGGTGTTCGTGCCGTGGTTTGATGAGCGGGTTCTGATAAATAAGGTAACGCTTGATGCTACCTGTCCGCTGTCGAAACAGACCGACTTCAAGAAATGCGCCGTGAAAGTATACAAGGTTTAGGAACTTTCCCGTGAAACCGACGCGCAGGCAGTTTTTCACCCAATGGGCACAGGCGGCAGCCTCGGGCGCCGTGGCCGGCACGATCTGGTATCAGCTCGTGACGGCCTCTGCTCAGGCGGACCCAGCAATGGTTCGGCCACCTGGGGCCCGAGAGGGGAAGGACTTTCTCGCTCGGTGCATCAAGTGTGGGAGTTGTGTCACCGATTGCCCATTTCAGGCGCTTCGTCTCGCTCGCTGGGGGCGGGAAAACACTCCCGGGACACCGTTTTTCGTGCCGCGCGAGGAGCCGTGCCACATGTGCAGCGACCTCCCGTGCGTGCGGGCGTGTCCGACGGGCGCTCTGGATCCCGCCCTCCGCGACATCAACGACGCTGACATGGGCGTGGCCAGGATCGACCAGCAGTCATGCCTGGCATATCTCGGCTTGCGGTGCGAGGTGTGTTACCGCGTGTGCCCCAGGATAGACACGGCGGTGACACTGCGATACGAGTCCCAGGAGCGTTCCGGCAATTATGCTTTCGTCTTGCCTGTGGTGCACGACGAGGAATGCACCGGCTGCGGGATGTGCGAGCATGCCTGTCCGACGGACGTGGCGGCTATCCGCGTACTTCCGCGCCGGCTGGTTACAGGGCGCGTCGGCAAGCACTATCGCCTCGGACGGGGCGATGCGGGGCAAATATCCCGCGACTTCAGGCCCGCAACACCGCATCCCGACGGTTCCGGCGGCGGCGAGAAGCGGGCGCTTGAGCAGCTCAACAAGGGCGCGGAGCTTTATGACGATGAGCGCTGAGACCGCGACCGCCGGCAGCTCATCCGCCTCGGCCGCGCCCTGGGCCAAGGCGGTGCCCTGGCGCCTGCTGAGGCGACTAACCCAGGCAGGCATTCTCTTGCTTTTTTTTGGCGGCGCGTGGTGGGATTGGCCTGTGCTCCGTGGTGACTTGTCGGCATCGCGTGTGTTCGGGGTCATCCCCCTTGCCGACCCCTTCGCGGTACTGCAGATCCTCGCAACGGGCCAGGCATTGGCGACGACCGTGCTGGTGGGCGCGCTGATCGTAGTGGGCTTCTATACCCTGGTCGGTGGCCGGGTGTTTTGCGCGTGGGTATGTCCGGTAAACGCGGTGGCAGATGCCGCGGCCTGGTGTCGCGACAGGCTCGGGCTCCGGGGGCCGTACCGCCTACCTCGCCGTCTTCGCTTCATGGCGCTCGGATTGAGCCTCATCCTTTCCGCTCTGACTGGCGTTGCCGCATTCGAATGGGTCAGCCCGGTGGCGCTCGCGCATCGCGGCCTGATCTTCGGAATCGGGCTGGGGTGGATGGCGGTCCTCGGCGTCTTCCTGTTCGACCTGTTCCTGGCCGTCAATGGCTGGTGCTCCCACTTGTGCCCGCTCGGCGCGTTTTATTCTTTGGTGGGCTGGCTCCGTCTCTGCAAGGTGCGCTTCGACCACCGTCGTTGCGATTCATGCGGCGCATGTCACCGTACGTGTCCCGTTTCCCACGTACTGTCGCTCGAGCTGCTCAGGCGCGCCGGCGCCGTGCGGCATGGAGATTGCCTCAACTGCGGTCGCTGCATTTCGGTGTGCCCGCAAGGCGCGCTCACATTTGCTCTCTCAGCTCCATACCTATCGCGAACCCCCATTCAGGAAAGGAACGACGCATGAAGACGTCCAAGCGCATGTTCACGGCAGCGGTCGGCCTGGCGGCGTTGGCCGTGGCTGTTGTGCTACCGGTGTCATCTCGCGGTGCCGATACCGACCAGCCGCCAGCCGCGGCAAATCCGGACAAGCCAATCAAGGATACCGAGCTGAAGCTACGTTCCGCCCCGGTGCTCGACATCGAGGTCGTGCCTCTGTATGGCGACGCCTACAAGGACCCCGGCGAAAACAAGCTGCTCCCGCGGGCCTTTGATGGAGCGCCACCGCAGATCCCGCACTTGATTGCCGGCAGCGTGGTGGCTCAGGATACGAACGACTGTCTGGATTGCCACGGGCCCAAGAAAGGGGATGAGGGCGAGCCCGCGATCTCCGCAGGACACTATTCCGACGAGGCGAAAACCAAGCTGTCGGGAAGGCGGTATGTGTGCCTGACGTGCCACGTCGAGCAGAAGGACGCAAGACCGTTGGTGGGGAACACGTTTTCGGGCAAATAGCGGCAGCGGCGCGCGGGATCACGCCTGATTCCGCCGCCGGCATGAAAATAGCGACGGCTATCGCGCGCAGCAGCAATGTGCATCGTGCGTTGGGAGTGGGGGGAGGTGGAGTTGCCCCGGCCGGGCAAGGAGCGCGCGCGGCTGTCACTCTCGGCGTTGCTCTGCCCAGTACAGGCGCATCCTGGGGTCCTCTCGTAGGCGGCGGACAGCGTGGTGGATTCGGGACTTGACCGTTCCCTCTGCGATTCCGGTCGCCGCGGCGATTTCCGCGACGGTCATCTCGTCCACGAACCGCAGCACGAGGACTTCTCGATGCGCCGCGGACAGATCGCGAAGCGCCCCCGCGAGCTCTTGCCGGAGACCGATGGTATCGCCGATCCGTTCCGGAATGGGGACAAGCGGAAGCTCTTCGACGACGACTTCGCGAGCGTGGAGGCGCAACTTGGAGATCGATTCGTTGCGCACTACGGGGTACAAGAAGGTTGTCAAACGCGCGCGCAGCGCGAAGCCGGGAAACTTGCGCCAAAAGTACAAGAAGGTGTCCTGGAGGACGTCAAGTGCTTCTCCGTTGTCGCACGCAAAACGTTGAGCCAATCCGATCACCCACTCGCGGTATCGGTAGTACAGCGCCTCAAAGGCGCTTGCGTCGCCCCTGTTGGCGGCAGCGATCAGCTCTTCGTCCGTGCTCGAGGTGGAAGGCGGCGCCGTCATGATGCTATTGCCGCGTCGGTTCCGCGCTGGCGCCGCGCGCCGGGCGGAAGTAGGCTGTCGAGCACTTATCGCACTGCCGCTGATCGTCGCGCTGGCATGTGCCCTGAGCGCCGCGTGCTCGGCTGGCGCCGCCGGTGACCCGCGCGAAGGTCAAATTATCGTCGACCCGGACAATCCCGCCGCGTTTGCTCGCTACCATGAGACTGGGGAACCCACAACGGTATTTCTCGCCGGCCCTGGAGATCCGGAAGATTTCCTCTATCGTGGCAGCCGCGAGGCGAATGGCACGCGCATTGGCGACCAGGATGAAATCATCGATCGTCTGATCGCCGCGGGTGCGAACACACTGTTCATGGAGACCTATCGTGTTCCGCCCGGCGACGGCAATGAGACGCATCATCCGTTCGTGGACCGAGCGCGCCTGGAGCTCGGCTTGAATGAGGACGTCATGCAACAATGGCAATCGTGGCTGGCGCGGCTGGACGCGGCCGAGATAGCTACTGTCCTCTGCTTGTACGATGACGCCACCACGCCGTTCGGTGGGGCCGGGAGAATCATTGGCGAGACGGAGCGACAGTACGTGCGCGCCATGGTAAGTCGCTTCAAAGGAATGAAGAACCTGATCTGGTGCATTGCCGAAGAATACAGCGAGGCGAATAGCACCAGCAACGTCGTCGATCTCGCAGCGGTCGTGCGCACCGAGGACGAGCGCGCACATCCGATCGCCGTGCATCAGGTGGACGGGCTCTCGTTCGATTTCGCAACGACTGCCGGGATCGATCAGTTCTTGGTGCAGCGTAACGTCCATGGAGACCGCGAGGCGATCCACGCAGACATGGCAACCGCACAAGCGACCATGATGGCCGGTGCGCGCCGATACAACGTGGCTTTGACGGAATCGGGAGGTCACTATGACGCGCTTGCGCCCGATCGGGAGGCGACGCGGCGGTTCAGTTGGGCTGCGGCCATGGCCGGCACCTATGTCATGGTCTTGGACATGAACGTTATCGATACGCCGGCAGCGATCCTGGAAGACCACGGGCGCATGGTCAATTTCTTCGAGCGCACCGCATTCGCGCAGCTCGTTTCTCGCGACGACCTCGCCTTGGGCGACACGCGCTACGTCCTCGCCAGGCCCGGTGTCGGGTACATTCTCTACTCAGAGTCGGTCGGGTCCGCGGGTCTCGGAGCTCGCGACCTTCCTGCGGCTCGGTACGACGTTCAGTGGTACGATCCGCAATCAGGCGTAACAGAGGTCACCGCGGGAGTGTCCGTGGCGGGCGGGGACCGAGTCTTTTCGCGCCCAGATGGAATTGGAAGCGAGGCCGTCCTGTACCTTGCGGATCAGAGCGGCCTGGCCACGGCACCGCTCGCACCCTGCGCCGTGGCGGTGGCGTGCGGAGCCTGCTTCTGATGCGGACGCCGAGTCCGGGGCAGGGCGCGGTCGCCGGCATCGGGCCGGCAACTGGGCGTCGGCCGAATGTCCGGTTTCGTCCTTTACACTTCTTCCTGCCGCAGGCTCCGGTGAGCAGGGGCGCGATTCATCCCACGAGTTGCGCATCGCCTGGCACGCGCCCCCAAAGGCGAGAGCTTGCAGTTCTCCCACGGCGAGTTGCCCGCTCGGGACACCTTTTGACAGGGATTTCGCGCCTCCGCCACGGCCTCAGGTCG
>JACPHN010000193.1 GCA_016188575.1 Candidatus Schekmanbacteria bacterium | reverse complement strand
GTCCGCCATTTGTCGCAGCCGCTCCGTGCCTCCCTCGCCCAGATACGCGCCCGTCCCGCGCGCCAGCCGCCACAGCGCGGAAGTCCCGCCATCGAGCATCGCCGTCACCACGGTGCCGTCGGGCAGGGCGAGCGCCCCCGTCGGCCGGCTCGGGCCGTCGAGTGCGCGATAGCGGAGGTACGGGCGCCCGCCCACGTCGAGCTCGTAGATCCGTCCGCGGTCCGCCACCGCTACGAGCAACCCGGCGTCGCTCGCGGCCAGCCCGCTGATCCCCGAGCGCACAAACCAGCGCTCGGCCGCGTCCATCCCGGGTACCAGGCGATGGATCGCACCGGCCGCGTGCACGTAGAGGCGCCCATCCGCCGCCATGGCGAGCTGGCCCGCGTCGCCGAGCGCGCGCGCCTCGACGCGCACCGGACCCGCCGTGCCATCGGCCTCGATGGGCACCGACCACACCAGCCCGCCGGCCGCGGTCTCACCCGACACGAACACGCGCCCGCCGCTGTCCGCCGCCAGCCACTCGCCCGGTGTCGGCCCTGTCGCCAGGAACGCTTCGACCTGCCCATCCAGCGTCACCCTCGCGATGCCCACGACCTGCCCGACGTACAGGTTGCCGTCCGCCCCCAGCGCCAGCCCGAGTGGTTGCGTCAAACCCGTAGTCAGGTCGGACGCCGTGCCGTCGGGCGCGATCCGCACCACCGCCCCGCGCAGGTTGTCCGTCAGGTAGACGTTCCCGGCCTCGTCCGCGACCAGACTGACCGTATTGCCTGCGCCCATCGCGGAGAACGGCACGGGGTCGAGCTCCAGCGCTTCGTCGAGCACCGCGCGCCCGCCGCCGGCGTCGAGCGACAACACGCTGCCGTCCGCCTGCGCGAGCAGCTCCGCGAGCCCGCTCACCGCCCAACCCGCGCCGTAGGGGCTCGCCGCGCGGTTTTCCACCGCCAGTCGTCCGCGCCTCGGCGTCCGCCGCGGCACCGTTGCCGTGACGCCGGTCGACAGCCCATTCGCGTCCAGGACCGATTCCGCGCGATACTCGACGACTTCGGCGTCGAACGCGTAGACGCCGGTCGGAAGTGAGCGACCCAGCGCGTCGCGCGCGTCCCACCCGAAGCGGAAAGCGAGACGCGGCTCCGCGCCCGCCGCGCTCGGCAGCGTGAACCAGGCATCCGCGAGCAACTTTCCATGGGCGCTCGCCCGCGCCTCGACGCGGCTCGGCGCCGCACCCTCCGGGTCCGGGCTCCAGCGCAGATCCAAGACCTGCCGGGGTTCCGCCATATAACCGCGATACTCGAGCCCGAAAGCACGCGACTCGGCGAAGCTCACGTACGGCGGCGCTCCGGCGCCGGTCACCGCCGCGCCGGCGGCGAGCAGCGCGCACGCCCCGCCGCCGCAGTCCGAGGCCTCCTCGCAGTCAGCGTCGCAGCAATCTCCATCGCCGTCGCTTCCGCCGCCACCGCCACCACTTCCGCCGCCACCGTTGATGTGGTGCGCGGAGGCGTGGTCGATAGAGAAGTCGATCCAGGCGCCGTCGGTGCTCACTGCCGCTTCCCCTTCCGGCTCCCAGGCCATGCTCGCCGCGCGCCATGTGGTCAGCGGCAGCCGCGTTCCCGGCGGATAACCGCCGCGATTGCTCGCCCGAGCGGTCACCGGGAGCGCAAACACCGCGCCATCCGGCTCCACGTCGAACGTCAGCTCGTACGCGGGGCTCGCCGCGGACAACAGGCCCGGCATGGCGCCCGCATCCGGGAGCAGCGTCAGGCGCACCTCGATGGGCGCCGCAACCGCGCCGGGGGGGAAGTCGAGCGCCACGACGCCCTCGCCGTCCTCGACGTGGCCGCCGTCCTCCGGCGTGACCAGCGCCGTCGACGCCGACAGCGCGGCGAGCCGAACCGGCGGGATCGCGACCGTCTGCCCGGCCAACGCCACCACCTCCCGCCAGGCGGTGGTATGGCCGTCCTTGCCGATCGCCAGCCGGTGCCGCCCGGGAGGCACGCTCATGGTGAAGCGACCGCCGCCATCCGTGAGGATGGCACCCGCGACATCCTCTGCTTCTACCCGGGCCGCCACCAGCGCCTGGCCGGAAGTGCCGTCCAGCACCGTCCCGGCGACCCCGGCTCCCGCGTTCGCCGGCGTGCCAACCACTGTAAACGGGAGCTCATTCGAGAAACGGTTGTCGACCTGCAGCAGAACGCCGCCGGTGCGCGCCCCCACCGGCACCTCGACCTCGATCCGAGCGACCGCCGCCGACACCGCCGCCGACGATGCCACCGCGGCCTCGACACCGCTGAACCAGACGCGATTGGCCCCAGGCGATGGCGCGAACCCCGTTCCCTCGAGCACCACGATCTCCCCGGCGGCGGCTGCGGCCGGCGCCACGGAGATCAGCACCGGCGCCGGCGCCGGGCTCGTTACGGCAAACGGCACGCGGTTCGACGCCACGCCGTCCACCTCGACCCAGAGCTCGCCGCTAACCGCATTCCCCGGCACCGCAAGCAAGAGCGCGCCCGCGGTGGCGACCTCGGCCGCCGCCACGGCGCTCGAGCCGCCGAAATGGGCGACATTCGCGCCCGCCGTGTCCGCAAAAAAGGCGCCGCTGATGGTCACGCGCTCCCCGGCAACCGCCGGTTGCGGCGCGATGCCGGTGACGACGGGCGCGGACGCGCTGCCCGCGACGGCGAACGCGAGCGCGTTGGATACCTCGGCGGCCACCGTCACGGTCAGCGGGCCGGAGCGCGCCCCTGGCGGAACGACGACGATGAGCTCGCCGCCGTCGGGCGATGCGGTCGCCGTGGCACCGCCGCCAAAGCCGACCAGGTTGCCGCCCGCGCTCACTGCAAACCCGTCGCCGCGCAACCGCACGGGATCACCAATCGCAGCCTGCGCGGGCGCCACCGCCGTCAAGGTCGGTCGCGCCACGGCGACCCCGGCAGCGAGCTGCGCGATGCGCAGGACGTCGGCGAGGTCCTGCTGTCCGTCGCCGTTGGCGTCGAGCCGTTCCGGCCGCGCAACCCCGCTCGGTGCGCCAACGATCAGCGCCGCAAGCGCGAGCTGCGCGTCGGCCGCGGTCACCGAGCCGTCATCGTTCACGTCACCCAGCGCTCCCCACGCCGACAGGGCAGAGCCCACGAGCGCCGCGGCGCAAATCACCGCCGCGATCGCCCCCCCCCCTCTGCCGCCGCGCCGGTAGCGCCCGACCGCCAGCGCGAGCACGACCGCGAGAGCGCCGAGCCACGCGTAACCGCCTACCGGCAGAGGCAGCGCGGAGGTGATCTCGAGGCGCGCGGGGGCGGCGGTAAGGGCGACCGCCGCGCCGCTCGGCGCCAGCGCCACCCCGCGCTCCATGTCCAGTCGCGCTCGCGCTCCGGCCGGGCCGGCGACGCGGAAGCGCAGCTCCGCCAGGCGCATCGCCCCCGTCGGACCCTCCAGGCGCTCTCCCTGCACCGCGCCCAGTCGCACCCGCCCCGCGCCGGCATCCACGGACGCGGCGAAGATCTCGGCGAACGGCGCCGCTCCGCTCGAGACAGACAGCAGCTCCAGCAACGCCGGGTCGTACCGCAGCGTGAATTCGGCCGCGCCGAGCGGTTCCGCCGAGGACGCGATCACCGGCAACACGGCGATCGCCCCGGCGGGCGCGCTTTGCTCACCACCGAGGGACACCGTCGCGGCCGGGGCGGCAGCAGCCGGAAACGCGATGCTCACGACAAGAACAACGGCAATCGCCGCAAGGCTGCGCCACCTCGGCTCGTAGCACGCCATGTTCCCGCGCATCCCGACGCCCAAGCGAACCCCTCCGGTGACCATCCCGTATCGATGTAGAACTGGCCCCTGGCATTGTCAAGCGACAGCAACGCTACTCGAGCCCATTCGACAACACCTCTCCCGCGCGTGCAGCCAGCAGCACTCCTGATTTCGCCTTCGGAGGAAACGATCGCGACAGCTTGCGAGTCAAGCGCACCTCAGTAGTCGTGCGGTTTTCTGGCATGGCGAAAGGAAAGAAGCTCATGTCGAACATCGGTTGAAGATGGTATGTTCATTGTGTTGGCCACTTGCCGCCGGACCTTGGTACGACCGAGCGCCGCGCTTTGCCGTTTGACGCGCCTTTGGGTTGGCTGACTGTTCGGTTCGCTCAATCGCGGGCGCCGCCGCGTCGGATGGCACCCCGCCGGCGACGGCCGCCAGGGGGTTCGAGCTCGTCGCGTGGCGCTTGCTCGCCGAGCGGACCTTTGCTTGGATCGGCAGACATCGGCGGATGCGCAAGGACTACGAAGGGCTATCGCGGACGGCCGTGGCCCTTGTGTGGGTGGTCCTCCTCCGGCTCTTGGTCGCGCGCCTGGCTGAAACGTCGCAGCAGGGCGTTAGCCTGGTAAATATTGAACACCCACTGACTAGGGAACCGGCGCCCTGTTTCACGACTCGGCGCCATCCGCGTGGTCGGAAAACGCCTCGGATACGAACGTGAACGGCGGCCACGGTCCGGTGACCGTAAGCGCCACCCCGTGGGCGCTTTCCGCCGCGGCCTGGTGGGTCATGGCCGCGCTGAACGCTTCCTGCCGATCTCTGCGGACGAGGCAAGCGAGGTTAAGAAAAGGTTTGCCGGGCGTTTCACCCGGTAGCGCGCGGACCGGCAGCGCGACCACCTCGTCGGCGGCGTCGGCCACCGCCGCCACGATCGCTTCGGCCCTGACGGTCGCCTGCGCCGCGGCGCTCCGCTGCGCCTGGCGATCCGCCACTTTTCCGAGCAGATAGGTCCTTCCTCGGCGCGCCGCGTTGCCGGCATCGCCGGAAGGACCGCCGGGCGGAGACGGCGGCGGGGGTGTCGGGCGCGCGTCGAGAAACGCCCGCACCGCCCACTCGACGCGGCCGTCCAGCCGTGCGAAGGCTGCGGTTAGCGCCGCGCCGCAGTGCTCGAGCGCCTGGCGCAGTGCCGCCTCGCCCGAAAACAGGGTCGCGAACCGGCACGGCACCACGGAGCCGCACGCCAGCGCCTGCTGCAGAACTTCGTTGTGGCGCTCGGCCTGAGTCACTACCCAGCGCGCATCCAACAGGCGTTCCTGCAGCGCCTCCGCGCCGAACACCGAGGCCGGTACCGCGCTGGCGAGGGCCGCCACCCCGGCGTGCTCGATGGCGCCGAGCGGCCCGCTGCCATCGACACCGCCGTGGGACACCTGCATCGCGACCAGCAGCGGACCCGGCGGGGTGAATCCGTAGACGTAGAGGAGCTCGCTCATTCCGGCCATCTCAGCTCAACTCCGCGCTCGGCGGCCGCCGCGACAAGATCCAGACGGCCAATCGTCAGCGGCGGTATCGACGCAGCGCTTGCCTCGGCCTCCACCACACGGCGGATTGCGAGCATCGCGGCCCGCCGGCAGATCCCCTCGACTTCCGCCCCCGTGAGCCCCGCCGAACAGTCCGCCAGCGCTGCCACATCCACATCCGGCGCCAGCGGCTTGCCGCGCGTATGCACCCCGTATATCTCGCGCAACCCCGCAGCGTCCGGAAGCGGTACCTCGAGCACGCTCTCGAAACGCCCTGGCCGCAGCAGCGCGGGGTCCAACAGCTCAGCGCGGTTGGTGGCGGCGAGCACGAAGACGCCCCGGAGCCCCTCGATGCCGTCCATTTCGCTGAGAAACTGGCTCACGACGCGCTCGGTCACGTGCGAATCGCTGCCCACCGAGGCCCGCCGCGGCACGAGCGCATCGATCTCGTCGATGAACACCAGGGTGGGCGCGACCTGCCGCGCCTTGCGGAACAGCTCACGCACCGCGCGCTCCGATTCCCCCACGTACATCGACAGGAGCTGCGGCCCCTTTACAGAAACGAAGTTGACGCCGCTTTCGCGGGCCAGCGCCCGGGCGAGCAGCGTCTTGCCGGTTCCCGGGCTTCCGGAGAGCAGCAGGCCCCGTGGCGGCTCGACCTTCGCCTGGCGAAACCGTTCGGCGTGCTGGATCGGCCAGAGCACCGATTCCTTCAGGCGCTCCTTGATCTCCCCGAGGCCGCCGACGTCGTCCCAGGTCACGTCCGGAACCTCCGAAAAGATCTCCCGAATGGCGGACGGTTCGATTTTGCGGATGGCCTCAAGAAAGTGGTCCATGCCGACGGTAAGTGCCGTCAGCCGCTCGTAGGGAATCTGGGCGGCGGCAAAGTCGATATCGGGGATGATCGTGCGCAGGCAGATCATGGCGGCCTCCCTGCAGAGCGCCGCGAGATCCGCGCCGACGAAGCCGTGCGTGATCTCCGCGAGCCGGCGAAGATCGACGTCGGCGCCGATCGGCATGCCGCGGGAGTGGATTTCCAGGACTTCCTGCCGGCCGCGCGCGTCGGGAACGGGAATCTGGATCTCGCGGTCGAAACGGCCCGGGCGGCGTAACGCGGGATCCATGGCGTCCGGGATATTCGTCGCGCCGATGACGATCACCTGGCCCCGCGCCGCCATTCCATCCATGAGCGCCAGGAGCTGCGCGACGACCCGCTTCTCTACCTCGCCGAGGACGCGCTCGCGTTTTGGCGCGATGGCGTCGATCTCGTCCAGAAAGATGATCGCGGGAACGCGCCGTGACGCCGTCTCGAAGATCTGTCGCAGGTGCGCTTCCGACTCCCCGTAGAACTTGTGAATGATCTCGGGCCCGTTCACCGCGAAGAAGGTCGCATCGACCTCGTTGGCAACGGCGCGGGCGATGAGTGTCTTGCCGCTGCCCGGCGGGCCGTGCAGCAGCACTCCCTTCGGCGCCGAGATCCCCAGCTTCGAGAACACCTCGGGGTATTTGAGCGGCAGCTCGATCGTCTCGCGAATGCGGTCGAGCTGATCGCCGAGGCCGCCGATGTCCTCGTAGGTGATCCCGGCCTTCCCTTCGCGCTCACCGGTGGGCTCCTGGAAATGCACCAGGGTGGTCGGGCATATCAGCACGACGCCCTTGGGGCGCGTGGCGGTGACGCGGAAATCAACCCACTGGCTGCCGAATAGGGTGGCGCGCACCCGATCTCCCTCCTGCACCGCCAAACCGTCGAGGAGGCTCGCCACGTATTTGCCTTCCTGGCGCAGCGTCCCGGCGCCGATCGGCTCCAGGGTCGCGCGCGCCGCCGGCGCGCCCTGCGCCGGGACGACGCGCACTTTTTCGCCCAGACTGCAGCAGGCGTTCTCGCGGGCCAGGCCGTCGAGCTGTAGCAGCGACCGGCCGCGCTGCTCGGGAAACGTCGGCATGGCGCGCGCATACGCGGCGCGTTTCCCGGTCACCTCCACCAGGCCCCCGATTTCGACCCCGAGCACCCGGAGATGCTCGGGATCGAGCCGCGCGATACCGCGGCCGACGTCTCGGGGCAGCGCTTCCGCGATGGTCAGGGAGATCACTGCCCGCGCTTCCGGGTCAGCGTGAGCTGCAACACACCGTTGCGGAAGGAGCGCTCGATGGCGTCAGGGTCGAGCCCTTCGGGAAGCAGCAGCTCCTTGACATACTTGCGTCCCGCACCGGAGGCGCTGAGGAGCAACACGTCGCCTTCCAGGCCGACGTGGATGGTGGCCTCCTCGGCGCCAGGAAGCTCGGCAACAACCAGCACGTGGTCATCCTCGTCGAAAACGTCGACAATGGGTTCGCGTTCCTCCGAAACGGTGGTATCGCCCTCCGCGTCCTGCTTGATGTTCCCAAAGGGCTCCACCTTGAGCTTGCTGTCACCCCTTCCGCCGATGCGGATGGAAAAGCCGTAGACACCGCGAAGCTCGCTCTTCGGTCCCCCGGCGATCCTGGTCTCCCGGCGCAGCTCCGCGCCTTTTTCGGCGAGGTCGCCGAGCTTGGCGACGAGGTCACCGAGCCCCTTGAATATGCCTCCGACGTCAAATGAGGACTCCCGACTTTCGCTTTTTTTCATGCGACGACGTCCTTCTCAAGCCCGTACATCTTGACCTTGGAATATATGGTCTTGTAGTCGATATCTAGTAAACGAGCGGCGTGGCTCTTGTTTCCATTCACCTTCTGGAGCACGGCGGCGATGATTTCGCGCTCGATCTTGTGCGTGACCTCACTCACGGTTTTCTTGAGCGGAATCATGTCGAGGTCGAGATTGCGAAGGTTGATCACCGCACGCGCGTGGATGATGATGGCATCGTTGGCGGCGACGCGGGTGACCCCGCCGATCGGGCCGTCGGGCTGCGATGTCCCGATGGGGATGGAAGCGATCACGCCGGAGCTGACAACGACCGCGCGACGGACGGCGCTGCGGAGCTCGCGCACATTGCCGGGCCAGTCGTACATGGCGAGCTGCTGTTGGGCGATCGGGCTGAAGCTCGTCAGGGGTTTGTCCATCTCGCGGCAGGCGTCTTCGAGAAACTTGTGAGCGAGAAAGAGGATATCCTCCGGCCGTTCGCGAAGTGGCGGGATGCGGATCGGGAACTCGGCGAGGCGGTGGAAAAGGTCCTCGCGAAAGGCCTTGGGAAGCACACGGCCGGTGAGCGACAAGTTGGTGGCGCTGATGACGCGCACGTCGACGGGAACCGGTGACGTGGCGCCGACCGGGAGCACCTCACGTCGCTCGAGGGCGCGCAGCAGGCGCGGCTGGTGCCCCAGCGGCAGGTTGCCGATTTCGTCCAGGAACAACGTGCCGCCGTGCGCGGCCTGAAAAAAACCGCCGCGGTCGGCGTCCGCGCCGGTGAAGCTGCCTTTCTTGTAGCCGAAGCACTTGCTTTCGATGAGAGTTTCCGGAATGGCACCGCAGTCGACGGCAATGAACGGCCCGCGGCGGCGAGGGCTGAGCGCATGCAGCCTTCTCGCCAGAAACTCCTTGCCGGTTCCCGACTCGCCCTCGATGAGCACGGAAAGCTCGGATGTACCCACCTGCCCAACCAATCGGGCGAGCTCGCTCACGGCACGGCTTGGACCCATGTATTGCTCGACTTCTTCGTCGACCGCGGCCTGAGGCCGCTTGCGCATCAGCTCTCGCCGTTCGATGGCGACAGCGAGACGGATGACGAGGTCCTCCTCGTCGACCGGTTGAGAAATGTAGTCGAAGGCACCGGCGCGGATGCTGGCGACGGCGGCTCTCGGCGTTCCGTGGGGAGTCACCATGATGATCGGCAGCGAGGGATCCGTGTAATGGGTGCTGTCGAGCAGCGCGGTGGCGCAGGATCCGGGTAGATGAGTCTCGATGACCAGGAGATCGAGGTTGCGTCCGAGAGACTCGATAGCTGCCGGCGCCTCGGCCCATGAAGGGCACAAGATCAGCCGCCAGGGTTGGTTGGCGCAGGCCCGGCGAATTGTCTGCCAGGTCACGTCGTTCTCGGCGACGACGAGCAGAGACGGCGCAGTGGCCGGGGGGGTCATCTGCCGAGCTCCGAAACGCATCCTACCTTCTCCCGCTGGCGGGGGAAGGAGTCAACGGTGCATCCATAGCTTGTGCTTTTCCATGGCGGATGTTCCACACCCTGCTTTCATTTTCATCTACTCATCCGGGCTGACTATGGCGCGAATTGTATGGAAGTCGGCACCGAGTGGAACAGTACTGCAACAGCATGCGCGGCGCAACCCTGATGGAGATGACCTGAAATCACCGCTGGTTCAACTGAAAGCTGATAGCTGCAGTCGAAGCGGGCGAAGAAATCATCACTGCGCGCCATGGCCGTCCGGTCGCGTGCCTTGTTCCCGCCGACCCCGGCACGCGAATGCGAGCACCGGGAACTGCCCTGGGCAAGGTCGAGGTGCCGCCGAGCTTCTTTGAGCCGCCCCCCGATGAGATACTTGACGCCTTCGAGGACCGTGGGTGAGATTATTGCTCGACGCGTGGCATACGTGCCTTGATCTCGTTGCGCAGTGTAATCAACGAAGACGGCTCCTGCATCGCTTCCAGTGGATGAGGACCAGTTCCGTCTTGTCACCGACGGCCTCGAAACGCATCGCGTCGCTCTCGGGCAGGCGGGCGGCGACGCGCCGGTAGGTCTCATCCAACTCGCGTGTCAGTGCGGTCAGGGTCTCATCGGGCTGCTCGCTCAGGCCGAGCGAGCGGCAGACGATGGGCCGTGCTGCCTCCCACTCGGCACCGGTGAGTAATCCGGCACGCGGGTCCGCGTAGCGCCAACTGGGACTGACGAACACATCGCGACGGCGGAGCGCGCCGCGGAGCTTGTCGAGCGTGCAAAAGGCGTAGGCTGTGGCATTAATCCGACCACCGGCCTGCACGACATGTCGCTGCCATGCCTTGCTGACGATGCCGGCGCGCTGGCCTCGAGGCAGTGGACGAAAGCCACCAGCGTAGCAATGCGGCGCGCGTCCGGCAGTCGGGCCACGGCGGAGACCTTGACGGTTCTAGCGAACCGCGCCAATGCCGCAATACGGCTCGGCGGTACATGGGTTCCGGGCAGCTTGATCCCCAAGCCGCGCACGGTCTCGATGCGCTGCAACGCCCGCACGAGCGCCGGGGCGCTGACACGAACCGGCCCCTTGCGTAGACGATCCAGCCAGGACTGGTGGCTGCCCTCGGCAGGCTTGAGCAGATCGTTCAGGCGTTGTCGCTGTGCATCCGTTACATTGCACACGAGCAGACGCCACAAGCGCGACTCCATGCGCGAGCGCACCTCGGCGACAAAACGTTCCAGCACCGTGACGCCCGGCAGCAATACCTTGTGGCCGATCAGCCAGCCATTGGCGTAATCGAACAGCACGCTGGGCCGGTCGGTGCCCGTCCAGCACAGGGCGCACAGCCAGCGGCCGAGACGGAACTGCACGCCGCTGGCGGCGAGCTCGCGATAGCCGTAGCGGGCGCGAATTTCGGTGGTATGCCGCCAGCGCTGTTCGCTCTCACGGTAAGCGAGCACGCAAGCCGCGTCGGCAATACCAAGCTGCGACGAGAGCGTATGCAGCACTGCGCCGGGCACGGCGGCCGGGTCTTCCAGGAAGGTGCCGAGAAAGCGCACCGTTGTCAGTTGCAGCGCATAGCCCAAGCGGTTGCTGTCGCGCCGCTTCGTGGCAATCCACTTACGGTCATCGTCGTCCAGGTGGAAGAAGCACGCTAATTCCTTACTGGAAAGGGCATCTGGATAGCAGCCGTAGCGTTCCCGTTGCGTGGTGGACAGGAAGCTCACTGGCATGGCGTTACAGCGCCTCGGCGCAGAAGACGGCTGGGGTGACGATGCGCGCACGCCCTATGCTGCCGCGTTGCAGCAGCCCAGCGTGGCGGTCGCCGGTCACGAGATAATCGGCTTCGCCTGCCAAGGCCATGGCAAGCAAGAATTCGTCGTTTGGATCGCTCGCCTCGATGCCATCCGGCAAAGCCGGTAGTGTTTCCAGCACGATGGCGCGCTGTATGTTGTTCACCATCGTGCCGATGCGGTGAGCAGGCAGGATAGCCTTGAGCTTGGGGTAACGGCTCACGCGCCGCAGCTCGTCGAGTTGTGCCGCCGATGTGACCAACTCGAACCGGGTTGCACGCCAAGCGCGGTAGATAGTGTCAGACGGGCCGTGCGGCGAGATCAGCGCGCCGAGCAGCACGTTGGTGTCCAGAATGACGCGCATCAGTGCTCACGCGCCCATTGCACCGCCTCATCGATCAGGTCGGTCACATCGGCCTCGCTCATGCCAGCGGTAGCCGCCTTGGCCTGCTCGACAGCGCGATCCAGGAGGTAGGTGCGAACCGCCTCCTCGATGAAGCGGGACAAGTCGCCCTTGTGGCCGCCGCCCTGTGCGGCGATGAACATGCGCACGGACTGATCCAGTTCTGTCGCCACGGCGATGTTCCAGCGGACTGTACTCATGAGTTTCTCCGGTGTTTGTGTGTATCGGTGTTTATACACCATTCGATCTGCGTTCGGAAGGGGTCAGTGGGACCACACCGCCATTGATGTGGAAAGTCGTTTGGTAGTCTCGTTCATCATCGGAAAGCGCGACCGCGACACCCTCGCGGAGGTGGTCGCGGATTTTGCCGAGCGCACAGGTAACGTCCCACCTCGTCTTACCACCACCGACGACTGCGCCACGTACGCGGACATCCTTCTCGAGCAGTACGGTCAGACCATCGTTCCTTCGAAGACGGGCAAGCGCGGCCGACCTCGGAAGCCCTACCGCCAATGGCCTGCTGGCGCCGCCTACGCCACCGTGAACAAAACCTTCCGGGAGGGCCGGGTGACGGCGGTGGCGCGCACACTCGTGCACGGAACCGAGGATGACCTGGCTCGGGGTCTGACTGCCTCCAGC
>JACPHN010000178.1 GCA_016188575.1 Candidatus Schekmanbacteria bacterium | reverse complement strand
CTTGCGCGCTTGTCCTTGGGTCTCTTCCGATTCCCTTGCGCCAGGCGCTCGACCTCGATGACGAGAACGGGCGCGAGCGGCGTCTCGGCGTGGTCGTCATCCGGCACGGCGCCGATGAAAACCGAGCTATCGGGCTGGTCCATCCCCTCGGACGAGAGGATCCGAATCTCCTCCCGGACGACACGCGCCATGCCGGCAGCCGCGGGCAGAGTGGATATGGCATCTTCGACGTGGGTTGACGTCGCCCCCTTGGCACGCCCGTGGCGCACTCCTTCCGGGAATTTCAAGTACAGTCTCCTGTTGATGAGCTCCCAGTCGAGGTCCGGATCGAGCCCCAACCATTCGAGCGAACGAACCGTAGGCGGCAAGCTCGCCGGCCACGGCATGCCTTCGTCCGGGAAATAGTCCGTGGATAGGTTCGACCAAGACCCTTTGGAACACGGCAAGACTGGTTCCTGGAGCACGCGTGCTTGACTCATAGGCTATGACGATAGCCCGAACCGCCGGGGGTTGGCAATTGACGGGTTGAACGGACCTGACCTGAAATGTGCCAAGGTAGCACGAGCAGAGGGCGTCCGCGCGGAAGTAGCTCTCCCCCAAGCCGAGTCTCGCGCATCGCCTGAGGCAGAACCTCGGCCGCGGACTTTGCCTCCTGTTGCGCCTGTCGCTTCTGCGCCCGGTCGATGTTGAGGGGGCCCCTGTCGACATCATCGAGGATGCCGGCCCAGGCGAGCGCCGTCTGGGTCGCATCGCTCAGACGGGATAACACGGCGTGGTCCGGCGCGATCGGTACGACGGCGACCACGGTGCAGACGAGATCGCATTCGAGGCCGACGAGGGCGCGGCCGGAGGTCCGCTCAAGCTTGCTGTGACTACCGAAGTTGATGAGAACGCCGACAGCACCGCCAGCTCCGGCAGACGGCGCGCTCAAGGAGAATCACCGCGTCGGAGCGCAGCTCCACCGGGCGGGCTTGCCGACTGGTCGCGGATCCCCGCGCACCCGGTCGAAGGCGGGAAGATGGACATCCGCAACGCCGCGCAGCAGCTCGACGGCCAGCTCGTGGCAGTTCTCGAACAGCGCGAGCAGCGCTTGATGGAGCATCGAAGACATGCGGGCACCTTATCACCACCTCGGCGAGGGCGCACGCCCGCTTGCCGCCCCGAATACACCGTCTGTTCGGCGTCGAAGCGACGGCGCCCCCTCCGTCCCTTCCCCGCTTGCGGGGGAGGTGAGGTAGGAGGTCTTCGTAATGCGCTTTCCGCACAGCTTGCGGTAGCAGGCGGTGGGTTCAGGTCACGGCACCGCCACCGGAATCACCCCGCCGAAGCAGCACGATCCCTGCCGCCAGGTGCACGAGCCAGAGCTCGAGCAGCTCGCGCCCCCGGCCGCCACGTGGGCGTCCGCGGCAGCCGCAACGTAGTTGTCTCCATTGTGCGGATTTTCAGAGTCAATCCGGGGAAACGGATAATAGGGAAATCCAAAGCCCGGCCCGCGGGTGCACAAGTTCGCCACCTTGGTCATGACCGGCACGGGATCGCCGAGCATTTCCATTCGCCAGCCCTTGACGGCAGTCTGCTTCTGCCTGTACCCATACGCGGCGTACAGGGATTCCGTGCCCAGCACGCAGTCCCGGTACCCCACCCAGGGCGCCGCGAACGTGTAAAACCGATCCATGGGTGTCGTCGCGCCATCCTTCATGAGACGATACATCAGCAGGGTCGCCAGCGCACCTCCCAGACTGTGCCCCGTTACAATGAGCCTGCGCCCCCCTCGTTGCTGCGCGATCCAGGTCTTGATATCCAGGTAGACGTGATCGAGGCCGGTGCAGATGCCGTGATGCGTGAGCAGCCCCGACATCCCCGGGCACGCGTCGTCGGGAGCGCGGTCGAGGTTCATCGCCCAGTTTGCACCGTCCGGATCGCTTTCGAGGGTGTCCTGCAGGCAGGCGTCGAAATTGCCGATGATGACATCTCCGATCGCTTGCGCGACCCCCAGGACACCGGTGCCGTGGCGCTCCCAGCAGTCCTTTACCGCATCGCCGAAGCCCCCCCGTGACCCCCGAAAAGCGATCACGATCGAGGTGGTTTCGACGGTGCCGAAGGCGAACAGATCTTTTTCCGGGTAGCGAAAGGCCTTGATGACGCGGGTCGCGTTGGGCCCGAGGGGGGGCGCGTAGAGTCTCGGAAGAGCCTCGGCGAGCGCCGCTTCGACGTCGGCCAGCGGTTCGGGCGTATTCGTGGGGCCGCGGTCGATTTCGCCTGCATAGGCGAGGTTCGCGGCCAGCGCCGCCACGAATACCGCGCGCTTGCTGTCCACCTCCTCCACCGTCTTGAAGCACATGCTCGTCGAGCCGTTGCAGCTCGCGTAGCAGCCCGCAACCTCCGCGCGGTTGGACTTGCACGCTCCTCCCCACTGGCCCTCGATCACCGGCCGCTCGTCGATTCGACAGGCGCGATCCAGGTGATCGCCGCAGTCGCGGAAGTCCTGGTAGCTCGACAGGTTATTGAAACAACGCGAGATAGAACAACCGCAGTCGCTGCCGCTGCACCCGGCAACCTCGACCTTGCCGGAGTTGCACGGGCCTTCCCCCCAGTCGCGTTCCCAGAGGCAACGCGCCGGCTCCTTGTCGCCGCCCTTGGCGTCGGCGGCGGGAGAGACGAGAAGCGGAACGAACAACGACGCGGCGCAAATCATGACCTGGCGAAGACGGCACTGGTGTTTCTTCCAGGACCCTCGTATTGTCATCATTGCTTGCCTCCCCCTCACCGTGAGCCCAGCGCCGAAAGCTGGCGCCCCAGTGCGCGATACGCCTCCGGCAGGCCTTGTGCCTCGACTTCTACCGCCGCCCGCCAGGCCGCGCGTGTGGCCTGCTCGTCACCGCCCGCTGCGACCGTCACGGCCCGGGCAAGCGCGGACTTTATCGCTTCCAGAGATTCGGCCAGGTGCTCCAACTCGGAGCGATCCGCGTCGCCCTCAGGAACCAGCAGCACGGCTTGCCGCAACCGGGCGAGAGCCGAGTCGGGACCCTGGCTCCGGTAGTCGTAGAGAGCCTGGGTGCGAAAATACGCCATGCGCTCTTCCATTGTCGCGTCGGGGCCGGGCATGTCGGCGATGACAAGCTCGGACTCCGCGTCCTGATCCTGAGCGGCGGGGGTGGACGACTCGGCGCTTGCCACCGGCGGCGCGGGTACCTCGGTTCGGGGTACGGGCGCCGCGTCGCCGGCCGGTGCGATCGCGGCGTTTGCCCCCTCAGCCCTGGGCTCGCCGCCGGCGCCCCCTGACTTCCCGACGGGCGCTCCACCGGCGCGCTCCGCGGCGACGGCGGTGCCGGGAAGCCGGCTCACCCGCAGCATCTCACGCGCATGCAGGAACAATCCGCCAGTCGCGAGGATCGCGCCGGCCGATAACGCCGCGAGGATCGCGGTAAAGAACCGTCCTCTTCCGCGGGTGCGCTCGCGCGGTGCCGGCCGCGTGTCGGCGGCGGGTGCCGGGGCACAGCGAACCTGGAGGAGAACCGACCCAATACTGATCTCGCTGCCGTTGATCAGATCCGCGGTATCTACGGGTTGGCCGCCGACGCGAACGCCGTTGACGCTGCACAGGTCGTGGAGCACGAAATGGGTTGGCGTCCTGCGGATCAGCGCATGGTCGAGCGACACCGACTCGTGCGCAAGTACGACATCGGAGTCCGGGCGCCGGCCGATTCTGAACAGGGCTCCGGACAGGTCGAATACCGTGCCGGCATCAGCCCCGGATCGCACCCGCAGCGCGAGTCTGTCGCGGGCGAAGTCGGCACCGGCGATCTTTTCCCACCGGGCATCCGCGGCTTCGGTGCCCTGGGCTTGCGCGCGGACAGCGTCGAGCAGAGTAGCAGAGACGTGCCTGGTTGCCGCCGGTTGCGCCCGATTGTGGTAGGTGAGCTCAGCGTCCCCGACCGCGAGCCGCGACTGATGGCTCAGCTCGGCGCGCCCGGAAATACGCACGCCATCGAGCTCGATCCCGTTCTTGCTGTCGCGGTCGATGACAATGTGGCGCTCACCGTCTGTTTCGATCTGGCAGTGGTGGCGGGATACTCCCTGTACGTCCAGGACGAGATCGTTATCGGCATCGCGACCTATCACTGTTTTCCCTACCGGGAGCTGGAAGACGAATGGCGCCTTTCCAGGGCTTGTGACAATCAAGTGCGGGCTTTCGATAGCGTCGGCATTGACCTGATTTTCGGCCATGGTCCTCTCCTTTCGTCCCCGTTAGCCGGTGCGCTGGCAGCCGCCTTCGGCCTAGAGGCCACATATACCGAGGGTTACTCTGGCTGCAAGTCCCGCTCGCCCTGGGTCAGGCTCGCCAACAGCGTGCGGGCCTGTTCGAGCATCTTGTCGCCGGTAGCTTCGGCCACCTCGACGGCGCGTGCCGCGTCGGCACGGGCGCGCCCGAGCTCGCCGGTCTGCTGGTAGAGATACGCGCGATTGAGCAGCGCGAAAACGTAGTCGGGGCTCCGGCGCAGCGCCTCGGTAAAATCCTTCTCTGCGCCGCTCGCGTCGCCCTTGGCGAGGCGCAGCCGACCGCGGTTGGACAGCGCGCGATGATCGCCGCCAAGCTCAATGATCCGGTCGTAGTCCGCGAGCGCCTCCGCAGACTTGCCCAGTAGCTCGTAGGTGCTCGCCCGCAAGGTCGCGGCGTCTCGATAATCGGGCCGCAGCGCCAGCGCCCGCGAAGCGTGCTCGATCGCCCGGTCAAGCGCCAGGCGATTGCGGCACGCGAGCGCAAAGTTGTGCTCGGCCTTGGCGCTCGCCTGGCCGCGCGCCACGGTCGCGCCGAACAGATAATAGTTGTCGAACCAGTCGAAGCCGCGCCGAAACGTCGTGCTGGCGATGACAGCGAGGAGCGCCGCGCCGAGAAATGCGGCGGATCGCGGCCGCAGGCGCGCATACCGGACCAGCGGGGAGGCGATCAGCAGGACCAGTGGAATCAGGCCGAGGCTCGGGAGATACAGGTAGCGTTCCGCCATTGCGAAGGTCGGAAAGGCGATGTTGGACGTCAGAAAATACGGGAATGCGAACAGCGCGAGGAGCAAGAGGGGACCGTTGTCTCGCCGGCGCCGCGCGACAGCGATCGCCCCGCCGGCGAGGGCCGCGAGCAACCCCGCGCCCACGAGCACGCGTGGCGACCAGGGCGAAGTCTCCGGGAGAACAGCCGGGATCGAGTAGTCGGGAGACAGGCCCACCGGCCACACCAGCAGCCTGGCATACCGCGCGGTCACGCCGGCGGCGCTGTACAGCCGCACCGGAAGCGAGGTGCCAATCGTCGGGACATCGGCCTTTTTCGGCTGTTGCTCGCGCATGAGCCGCCCCGTGGCGGTGTGCATCATGGCGAGGAAGAGCCCCGTGACGAGGAGCCAAAAGGCGACCGTGAGCCAGGTGCGGCGCACCTGGCGCAGGCGTTCGCCGAGCGCTGCTCCGTACGGCAGCCCGCCGTTCCACCAGAGCTGGCACGCCAGCGCCGGCAGCAGGTAGATCGCCGTCTCCTTGGAGAGCAGCGCGGCGAACAACGCTGCGGCGCAGCCCATGGCGGCGAGGCCACGCCAGGAGGCGCCCGCGTCGCCGCTGCGGACGACGCGATCGAGCAGGATCATCGCCGACAGCCCGCCGGCGGCCACCAGCGTATCCCCGAGGTAGGAGGCGTTGAAAACCGCCTCGGAATAGACCGGATGCACACCGAAAAGCGCCGCGCTCCACCACGCCCAGGCGCGTCCCGGGCCGAGCCGCGCCAGGAAAGCAAACAGCAGCACCGCGACGGTAGCGTGCAGGATCAGGTGCGCGACGTGGAAAGGCCGGGGGTCAGCGACGCCGTTGACGCGCCGAAAAGAAAGCGCCCAGACCAGACGGGTGAGCGGGCGGTAATCCAGCCGGTAGTTGAACGGCCGGTCGAGGAAAATCGTGACCAGATCAGGGTTCTCGACATCCGGGTTGAGCACGATGACCGGTTCGTCGTCATAAGTGAAATCGTTGAGGTATGATGACGCGTACGCGGCGCAACAGAGCAAAAAAAGAGCTGCCGTGAGCGCCGCGCGGTTTCTTGCCAGTGATTCCAGTGTGGGCACGAGCAGATCCCTCTTCCGTTCCGGGGTTCACACGAGCGCCAATCTATCAGCGGCCGTTGCGCCTCGACAAGTCCCGTGCCACAATCTCCGGGCGTCGCATCCCTTCCGCCGGCTCGTGATGCACGCGCAGCTCCGGCACAAGACCGCGGGAAGGCAAGAGCAGCGAGAATCGAAAACGGTGACCGAGCCCGAAAGCAGCCCGCCGTTGATCACGGTGGCGCTTCCCGCGTACAATGAGGAAAAGGCGATCGTGCACGATCTCTGCGCGATCCACGCAGCGATGCAGGCAGCAGGCTGGACGTACGAGGTTCTCGTGGTCGACGACGGATGTACGGACCGAACCGCCGCGCTCGCCGTCGAGAATGGGGCGCGGGTGGTGCGGCACGAGCGCAACATGGGTAACGGCCGCGCGCGCAAGACGGCGCTGCGCCATGCGCGCGGCGAGATCATCGTCATGACCGACGCCGACGGGACCTATCCAAACGACCGGATCCCGGACTTGGTCCGCGAGCTCGAGCGGGCCGACATGGTCGTGGGCGCTCGCGACCACGAGGCGGGCACGATGCGGGTGTTGCGAACGATCGCCAAGGAAGCGATCCGGCACCTGGCGCAGATAATTTCGGGGAGCCGCATTCCGGACCTCAACAGCGGCCTCCGCGCCTTTCGGCGCGCGACGGCGCTGCTCTTCCTCGGCATCCTGCCCGACACCCACTCGTGGGTCACCACGATCACGCTCGCCTATCTGTGCAACGACTACATCGTCCGCTACGTTTCGATTCCTTACTACCCCCGGATCGGCAAGTCGACGTTTCACCCGATCAAGGATACGTATAATTATCTGATGAACGTCGTGCGGACGGTGGTGCTATTCCGGCCCATGAAGATCCTGATGCCCGTGTCCCTGGCGCTGTGCGCCGGAGGGCTGCTGAAGTTCGTGTGGGACTGGCAGATTCATAGCGATGTGCGCGAATCGGACATCATGATCATTCTGGTCGGAGTGATCGTTGGGGCGGCGGCGCTGCTCGGGGAAACCGTCGTCGCGAGCCAGCGAGGCCGCTACCAAGCTTCCGGACCGGGCCGGGAGGAGGTGCTCGGACCGTGACCGAGATGGCGTTGGTGGAGGGCAACACCTACGACAAGCTCGGGTCGAAGAACCCCGTGGCACGGCTCCTGATGAGGGGATTTTTGGCTGCGGCCCGCGAGTTGATCGCGCCGCTCGGCGCCCGCAGTGTGCTCGACGCGGGCGGAGGCGAGGGCGGCATGGCGTTGCGCTTCGAATCGTGGTTGGAGCCGCGGGCGCGAATCGTGATCACGGATCTGGGGGCACGCGTCCTCCGGGAGGCGCGCGAGCGGGTTGACGCGACGCCGGTGCAATGCACGCTGGAGGTGCTGCCGTTTGCCGACCGGTCATTCGACCTGGTGTGTGCCTTCGAGGTGCTCGAGCACCTGCGCGATCCGAGGCAGGGGTTGCGCGAGCTCGTGCGCGTGTCGCGGCGCCACGTCATCCTGAGCGTCCCGCGCGAACCGCTGTGGCGCGGGCTAAACATGGTGCGCGGTGCCTATCTATCGGCCTGGGGCAATACCCCCGGTCACTTGCAGCACTGGTCGCGCAGGGCGTTTGCAAGACTGGTTGCGGAGCAGGCGCGGCCGGTCGCCAGCCGGTCGCCGCTGCCGTGGACGATGATTCTCGCCACCGTCACACCGCCCGCGCCGCCCGCGCCACCCGCGTTCGGATAGCAGAGGGCGAGATGGCGCTGGTTACGCTGTTCGACGTCCTGGGGCCGATCATGGTCGGCCCGTCGAGCTCGCATACCGCGGGCGCGTGTCGGCTGGGCCTGCTCGCGCGGCAAATCCTAGGCGGCACTCCGGAGCGTGCGCGCATCGGTTTGCACGGGTCGTTCGCGGCGACAGGCGAAGGTCACGGGACGCAGCCGGCCTTGATCGGCGGCCTTCTTGGTCTGGACCCGGCGGATGAACGCCTCGGCACCAGTCGCGAGCTGGCCGGCCCCGCCGGCATGAAAGTGGTATTCCACTCCGAAGATCTCGGGCAGGGTGCGCACCCCAACAGCGTGCGTTTCGTGCTTCAGCGCTGCAAGGAACGCGTCGAGGTGACCGGCGCCTCGCTCGGCGGCGGCGTGGTCGAGATCAGCGCCGTTGACGGGTTTGCGGTGCGGGTGCGCGGCGACTTGCCCGCCGTCATGGTGGTCGCCAGCGACGTGCCGGGGTCCATTGCCCACATTACCGGCGTGCTTGCGGAAGACGGTGTCAACCTGGCGACGATGCACGTCGGCCGCCGCTATCGGGGCGCGGATGCGGTGATGGTGCTGGAGACCGACACGGCGCCGAGTGCCGCGGCGCTCGGCGCGATCTCGCGATTTTCCTGGGTGCACCGAGTGCGGAGCATCGCTCCGGTAAGCCGGGCTAGCGGCGCCCAGGGGGAGCTTCCCGGCTCCATGGCGTCACTGCTGGCGGCCTGCACAGCCGGCGGCGGCGACCTCGCGGCGGCGATCGCCGAGATGGCGACCGCGCATGGCGGCAGCAAGGAGGGGTTGCGCGCGCGGCTCGAACAAACGCTGGAGGTCATGCAGGCGTCGGTCCGCCGCGGTCTCGGGGAGCGCACGCCGAGCCCGTCCGGCCTTTCCGGGTGGCGGGCAGCCACGCTTGCGGATCACGCGCCGCGGCTGGTCGGTGATACCCTTCGCGACGTGCTCGCCGCGGCGTTGGCGGTGCTCGAGGTAAACGCGCGGATGGGCGTGATCGCGGCCGCGCCCACCGCGGGCGGGGCGGGAGTCCTGCCGGCGGTGCTCTTCGTGCTGGCGAACGCGCGCGGCTGGGGCAAGGAGGCGCTCGCAAACGCTCTCCTCGTCGCCGGCGGTGTGGGCGCGGTCATCGCCGCACGGGCGACGCTATCGGGAGCGGAGGGCGGCTGCCAGGCGGAGACGGGGTCAGCGGCCGCCATGGCCGCGGCGGCCGTAACGTATGCCGAAGGCGGTAGCGCCGAGCAGGTTTCGCAGGCCGTCAGCCTCGCGCTACAGGGGATGATCGGGCTGATCTGTGATCCGCTCGCCGGGCTCGTCGAGATCCCGTGCGGCTATCGCAACGCATCCGCGGCCGTTCAGGCCATTGCGGCCGCCGAGATGGCGCTCGCCGGGATGGCCTTTCCGGTTCCCGCCGATGAGGTGATTGATACGGTCGCGGAGGTGGGACGGCGCATGGACGCCGCCTACCGCGAGACCGCTCGCGGTGGCCTGGCGACGACGCCAGCGGGGCTCCGCGCCCGGCGCGCTTGCGGGAGATGCGCTTGAGCGGCCGCGGCGGCGGCTGGCGGCGGCCGCCCCTGCTGCCGGCGCTGCTGATCGCGCTCTGCACGGCGGCCGGAGCCGCCATTCGCTACGTCGGGCCGGCCGCGACCGGCGGCCAATCCCGCCCGGACGGCGGGTACTACGATGCCGACAGCTACTATCATCTGCGCCGCATCGAGGAGATGTTCAAGCGCTGGCCGGCGCTACCACCCAGGGACTTCGGAGTGTACTACCCCGGCGGACACGCCGATGCCTGGCCGCCGCTTTTTGACCTGGGAGCCGCCGGACTGGCCGTGGTGCGCGGCTGTGGCTCGCAGTGGTCGCGCGGCGCCGACGGCGTCGTGCGGAATTTTTGCCTCGATGGGACCGCGTCGGCGTATTCGGTGCTGTGGGGCGTTGTCGCCATCGGGGCGGGAGCGGCGCTGGCCGTACGCCTTTTTGGGTGGTGGGCGGGGGTGCTCGCCAGCCTGTTTCTGGCACTTCTTCCCGGCAGCGTGATGCTGTCCATCTATTCGCGCATCGACCATCACGGCTTCGAGCAGGCGATGGGGGCGATCGTCCTGCTCGCGGCGTTGAGCGCAGTCGGGCACCGCCGGCTTCCGGCGCGCTGGGGCGGTGACGGGCGCGGCGCCGCCGCGGATGCGGGGATGCTCGGTCTGGCGCTCGGGGTTTTCCTGCTCGGCTGGATGGGGGCGTTCGTAGTCGTGGCGCCGTTGTTGCTGTGGGGTGGCGTGCACGTCTTCGGGGCGGCCGGGCGGCGCATCCGCGCCGCGCTGGATGGCGGGGACAGCGGCGCACATCTGGCGACGCTGAGCGGAGGGTTCGCGGTCGCGGTGGTCGTGGCTGGCCCCTTCTACGCCTTGTGGTCGCAGTTTCCGGGAGCGTCCATCTGGGGACCGACGCGGCTGCAGCCGGAGATTTTCCTGGCGGCTGCCGCCGCGGCCGCGCTTCTGGCTGCCGCGGCGGCTCACGCTCGCGCCGCCGCTACGGCGGCCGCCGCGGCACGCGTCCGGCGATTCTGCGTCGTCCTCCCCGGGATCGCCGGTGCCGGGCTGTTCAGCCTCAATCCCGATGCCTTCATCGAATATTTTTTGGGTGGTCTGGGGCTGGGCGCGCGCCAGGGTTGGTACCGCTACGCGGCGGAAATGCAGCCGATGTACGTCGGCCCCCTCGGTTTCGACCTGGTGACGCCCCACGAGCAGCTCGGCTCCGGTCTGCTGCTGGCGCCGCTCGCGCTCATCGCATTGTGGCTGCGCGCGGCGCGCGTCCGCCGATCGGCTCGCGAGGTCGCGATGGTCGTGATCTGGACCGGCGTCTTTTACGCCATGAGCATGCGCTCGCTGCGTTTCTACGCCCTGGGGATGTGCGCGCAGTCAGCGGTCCTCGCCTGGGGCATCCTGTACGCCGGCGCGGTGGTGAGCGCCGCTGCCCGCCGCCGCTTCATGGGCTTCCTCACCGCGGTTCTGATCGTCCTGCTGATCTTCCTTCCCACCCTGTCCACGATTGGGCGGCTTTTCCGCGGTGAAGCTGCACATTTGCCCGCGGCTGCCTCCGTGCAGGTCGCCCGCTTCCTGCGCGACCGCACTCCCGACCCAGGAACCGCGTGGGGCCAGCGGCCGGGGTACGGCGTCATGGCCCCGGCCGACGACTGCCACCTGCTCCTACACGTCAGCAAGCGGCCAATGGTGTTCAGCCCATTCGGTGGCAACTTCGCCCAGATGGCGGACGTGTACATGGCCGAGGATGCCGAAGCGCTGCTCGCCGCGATGCGAAAATTCCGCGCCCGCTACGTGGTCACGGAATTTTATCCGCCGCGAATCGAGTTCATGGCGTCTTTTCTGCAGCGCGGGCGCGCCTACTTTTCCTGGGTGGAGACGCAGCCGGGCTCACTGTCGCGCCTGGTGCAGTCAACGCCGGAGGTCGAAAAGCTCCTGCTCGTCCGCCTTCATCTCTTTGGACCCAAAGGCGTTTCCGCGGAGCTGGCGGCGCGATTCAAGCCGGTATTCGCGTCGCCCGAAACCGTTCCCATGTACCCGGCCCCGATTCCGCGCTATCGCGTGTTTGCATTTGCGGACCCGCCCGCGCCGCCGGCCGCGGGACCGGGGGCAGGCGGCGCGGCAAGCGCTCCGGACGACAGCCGAAAGTCCCGATAGACGCGGCCGAGAACGAGGTCGGCCTGCGCGTCGCTCAGGCCGCTGACCAGACCGTGATAGAGCCGCCGTCCTTCGCGCCGGTCGCCGGCGGCCCACGTCGCGATTGCCAGTCCCTCGGCCGCCGCCGCGTGGCCGGGAATCGCCGCGAGGCAGCGGGAGAACGCCGCCATTGCCTCGCGCGGCCTGCCGAGCGCCAACAGCGTGCGCCCGAGCTCGATGCGGGCGTTGGCGGCTCCAATCCGCCCGGCAGTATCCGCCAAGACCACCGCGGCATCCTCAAAGCGGCGCATGCGCTTGAGAAAGCCGGCGTAGCTCTGTGGCGCAAACGGGTCTTTCGTGTCCGCGGCAATGGCCCTGCGATAATACTGCTCAGCCTGGAGCGGGTCACCGGTGCGCTCGGCGATGGCCGCCAGGCCGACCAGGGCGCCGGGAAAAGGCGGGTCAAAGCGAGCGGCGCGTTCCAGCAAGGCGGCGGCTTCGGCAAGCCGGCCGAGATCGACGAGGCGGAATGCGTAGGAGCTCAGGTGCAACGGATTGTTGGGATAGCGCGCGGCGGCCTCCGCGGCGAGAGGCAGTTGCGACACCCACATCTGCCCGCGCCGGTAGGTCTCTCCCCCAAGTGCCACTGCGGCCGCCAGGACGGCGACTTGGAGCAACGGCCGGGGAAACGCGGCGGATGTTCCGCGCGGAGCGCGAGAAACGAGGTGCATGGCGAGAGATGCCAGCGTGACGCAGACGCCGATCCCGGCCAGGTAGGAATAGTGCTCTTTCACCGGCGCCTGAAAGCCCACCGGCAGGCAAACGGGAAAGATCGCCGCGCTGAACCACAAGGCGCCCGCGGAGACGGCGTCGCGACGTCGATACCACCAGAAGGCCGCGCCGGCGAGCACGACCAGAGCGGGCAGGGCCGCAGCCACGGCGTCCAGCAGGGGTGGGGGTGGTGGGCGATGTTCGCCGAGGCCGAGGCCGAGCCCCATCGACCAGCGGCGGAGATACTCGGCGAGGCTGATCATCTGAACCTTGATGTCCGCGGCAAACGGACGTTCCGGATGAGGATTGCCGATACTCCCGAGCACGTATCGGCGCAGCCACAGGTAGAGCACGGTAATGGCGACAAACGCCGCGTGTGCTGCGAGCCGCGGCAGCCCCGGCCCCCCTCCGTACCGCCCGCCACCAGCGGGAGGAGAAAGGGTGGGGGGTCTTCGTTGCCACCCGGGCAGGTAGCTCCCCGGTGGCAGCCAGTAGGGGGCGTCGACGAGGAGCAGCAGCGCCGGCAGCGCCACCGCCTGTTCCTTGCTCAGCAGCGAGAGGACGTAACACGACAGGCTCAGCACGAGGCTGCCGGGCCTGTCGGCGCGGCGATAACGTGCGAAGAGCAGCACCGCGGCAACCGCGAATACCGAGAACAGCAGGCTCGAACGGGCCCAGATGAAGCTCGTCGCCTCCACGGTCATCGGGTGGATCGCAAACAGGAGCGCCGCCGCCATGCCGGCGCGTCCGCCGCGGTGCGGCCAGGGCGATAGCGTCCCCGCAAGTTTCAGCACCAGCGCCACAGCCAGCACGTGAAGAAGCACGTTAGTGACGTGGTAGACCACTGCCGAGCGGCCCCAGATCACTGTTTCCAGGCCATAGGACAACAGCACGGCCGGGCGGAAATGGGGGAACGCCGGTACCGCCCGGCCGGGGGCGGTCAGAAAGACCGTCCAGTCCGCGGGGCGCGCGAAAATGGGGTTGTTTTCGACCGCCAGGACGTCGTCAGAGACGAAGCCGACGCCGAGCGCCGGCAGGTGACTCGCCAGCGCGCACGCCAGCACGAAGAAGGTCGCAGCGCGGCGCGGGAGGCGGCAGCGGAGGGGTGCGCGAGGGGCGTGTTGCGGGTCGCCGGAGAGGCCCGCTGTCAATTGTCGTCACTCCAGATGACAAAAAACGTCAGGGCGGGTGCTGAGACGGAGCTCCGAAGGCGGCGCGCTGGGCAACAAGCGCGGCCAGGATCGTGGAATGGGACTTGCATTTGGGTGTGCTCGGCGTTACCGTTTCGCATTTGTTGTCTGAACCGATTTTAGCAAGGAGGAACGTGCATGTCACAGTTTCTACGAGATCGACGACGTGAAGCAGGCTTCACGCTCATCGAGCTCCTCATCGTGGTCGCGATCATTGGCATTATCGCCGCCATCGCCATTCCGAGTCTGCTCCGCTCCCGCATGAGCGCCAACGAAGCCGCGGCAATCGGCGCCCTGCGCACCGTCGCCGGCGCCCAGACCGACTATAACAACAACGCCACGCCGCACACCTACGCGGACACGCTGGGTAACCTCGGCACGGGTCTTGGCGCTGGTGGTGTCGGCTTCATCGATACCAATCTGGCCGATGGTGTGAAGTCGGGATACAGCTTCTCCCTGTCGCCGGATCGCTTTACGGCGAACGGTTACTGGAACTGGTATGCGACCGCCCACCCGATCACCTATCAGGCGACGGGCGTGCGCGATTTCTACATCAATCAGATGGGCGTCGTGTGCGGTAACGACAACGCCGGCGCTGCCTACTCCCTGGCCGCTGATCCAGGTGGCACCGCGCTCTGCTCGCCGATCGAGTAGCTCACGCGAAGTCGCTCGGGCGTTTGCTTCACAGCGGACGCCGAGCCGAATCGGCCCCGAGCCCTGCTTGGGGCCGTTCCATTTTTTCTCCCCGTAGCCCGCCCGCATGCCAGAAGCCCCCGCAAGACCGCCCGCGGCACCGTCGCGACGAGACGAGTTTTCCTGGAATCCCAGGGCCGCGCAGCCGGACGTGGTCCTGAGCGAACGTGAGCGGATCGTCGAATCTCTTGGGGACGCGCCCCACCATCTGCGTTTCGCTGCCGACTGCCTGAAACAACTTCCCGCGGCGCTCGTGCGATTCGCTCGCCTGCGGCAGGAGGCCTTTCGGTTTCCGCTTTCCGCCCCTCTGCGCGACGGACTCGCGATGGGGTGCACCGCGGTGCCGGGGACGGCGACGGCAACCGTGGCGCTGCTGCGCGAGCTCGACCTCAACAAGGCCCTCGTGCGCGTGCCGTACCGCTCGGGCGCTGACTGCGCGTATTCCGACTCGGAAGCCGGCGCGCAGCACGCGCTAGTCGAACATCTCCTTGCGGCTGGAGCCGAGGTCGTGATCGCGGTTCCGCAGGATCGCGATGCGATCGTCCGGCAAGCGGCCTGGGCCGAGGGGGTAACGGCCATCCTCGACCGGTACGCCGGGCGGTGCGCGTGCTTCCAGATCGGTCAGGCCATCAATCGCAAGAAGTGGGGCGTGTGGACCGTCGAGGAATACCTGCGTCTGCTCGCACCGGCGCTGCAGTATCGCGCCGACCATCCGGCCGTGCGCCTCGTCGGTCCACCGGTTCTGGACTTTGAGTTTCATTACCACCTCGCCATCTTCGCGGCGCTGAACCGGGCGCAGCTCGCGCTTTGCCCGTCATTCGATCAGCTCGGGGCCCAGCTCTACGTCGATCGCCAGGGTGCCCCCGAATGGCGGCACTGGGGGACCGAGATGGTCGACAAGTGCGCGCTGCTCGCCGCTATCGGCGCCGGTGCGGGTCATGAGGTCGGCACTGCCTGGATCACCGAGGTCAACTGGCCGCTTGCCGGCCACGGCGATTTCGCCCCGGCCGCAGGCGCCGTCGAGGTCGACCCGGAGACGTACGCGGATTATCTCGTGCGCTATCATCTTCTCGCACTCGGCAGCGGTATGGTGGAGCGCGTCTACTGGTGGCAGCTCGTGGCGCGCGGCTATGGGCTCGTCTCCGAGCAGGACGAGCGCGGTAGCGTGATCTCTCCGGAGCACTGGCACCGCCGGCCGGCCTTCGCGGCGCTGCGAACCCTGCGTGAGGCGCTCGGCGGCTGCACCTTCTCTCACCGCACCGATCTCGGTGGGGCCCTCGCGTTACATTTTCGCGATCCCACCGGCGGACCCGACCGCCTCGTAGCATGGGCCGGCCACCGCCCTCGGCGGGACTTCCGTCCGGCGCTCGTGTGCGAACGCGCCCCTCTGAGCGTGTGCGACCGACAGGGAAGCGAGGCCGCGCGACCGGGAATGGAGATTCCTCTCGGGCCATCGCCGACCTACATCGTTTCGGCAGGGGGCATACATACTCTGGTCGCGGGGTCCAGGCGCCGCCCCGCGCGCCGCCCGCAAGCGCCCCGCCCTGCAGCACCCGTGCCGGCGAGCTACCGCCGCATCCGCGACCGCTCGATCTCCGGAACCTTCTTGGTCGGCCCGGACGAGTCGGAGCTGCGGTGGCTCGTCGACCGGTTACCGGCTCTGGTCGAAAACCGCGAGGCCTCCACTACTTCGGGCTTCCCCGCGCAGGTCCTCCACGATGCGCGAAACCGCCTTGTCCGCCTGGCGCTGCCGGCCTCCTTTGGCGGGTGGCCCGACAGCGCCGTCGTCAAGCGATTCCGTTATGATCGCTCCTGGGATCGCCTACGGACGCTCTGGTCTCACTCGAAGGCACGCCGGGCCTTCAGCGTCGGATGCTGGCTCCATGCCCGGGGTGAAGCGACACCGATGCCGCTCGGCTACTGCGAACGCCGCTTTCTGGGCATGGTCATCGACGCCTACTACGTCTCGAAAGACGCGGGCGAGACCCCGACGGCGAGAAGCGTCTGGTTGGGTGAGCGCGCCGACCTCGATCCCGAGCTCACGGCGGTCGCGCTGGCACCTGAGCTGCGCCGGCTGCACGCCGCAGGCTTTCTTCACCGCGACCTGTCCGATGGCAACGTCCTCGTGTCCGTGAACGAAGCAAAGGCCGTTCATTTCTCATTCGTCGATCTCAACCGCGCGCGCGTGCGTCCACCCGTCGGTCTGCTCCGCGGCGTCGCCGACCTGGTGCGGCTGGGCATCCCCCGCGCTCTTCAACACCGCTTCATCGCAGCCTACGCCGGCGCCCGCTTTCGACCTTTCCACTATTTCGCCTACCGCGCGCTCAAATATCGCTTCACGGCCGCGCTCCGCCTGAAGCGGCTCTGGCGGCGACTCGGCGGGCGCTGAGCCCCTCTTCCCGAGGAGGAACCATGACCGACACGCCCAAGATCTACGTGCTCGACACCTCCGTGATCCTCTACGACTTCAAGGCGATCTACAACTTCAAGGAAAATGACGTCGCCTTACCCATTACTGTCCTCGAGGAGCTCGATCAATTCAAGAAGGGAAACGATATCCTCAACCTGCACGCGCGCGAGTTCATTCGCAACCTGGACAACCTCTCGCACAACTACATGCTGTCGGACTGGATACCCCTGCATGGTGAATCCGGTGGCCGGTTGCGCGTCGTCATGTCCGAGACCTCCTCGCAGGACGCCGGGGACATTTTTGGACGGAGAAAGAACGACCACCGCATTCTCAACGTGACCCTCCATCTCGCCGAGAACGAGCCGACTCGGCGGGTCGTCCTCGTGTCGAAGGACATCAACCTGCGCCTGAAGGCCCGCGCGCTGAACCTCCCTGCCGAGGACTACGAGTCCGTCAAGATCAAGGACATCGCGAGCCTGTACACGGGGCGATCGCAGCTCGAGGTTGCCGATCCCGCGCTCGTGGACAGGCTCTATGCCCAGGGCGCCGTCCCCATTGCCGATTTTCTGGTGGTGCCGCCCCCCTGCAATCACTTCTTCGTCGTCCGCAGCCCAAGCAATTCGGCGCTGGCGACCTACAATGCGGGGACGAAGACGCTGAATCGCGTGGAAAAGCGCTCGGTGTACGGTATTTCACCGCGCAATGCAGAGCAGACGTTCGCGATTCACGCTATTCTCGACCCGGAGATTCCTCTGGTCTCGATTACCGGGGCGGCGGGCACGGGAAAGACGCTGCTCGCCCTCGCCTCGGCACTGGAGCAGCGCCGGCTCTACCGACAGATCTACCTGGCCCGGCCGATTGTGCCGCTGTCCAACAAGGATATTGGTTTTCTTCCTGGCGATGTGGCGTCGAAAATCGGCCCGTTCATGCAACCGCTGTGGGACAACCTCGCCCTCATCAAGAATCAGTTCGAGGAAACAGACAAGGAATACAAGAAGATCGACGAGCTGGTGCAAACCGAAAAGCTCCACATAACGCCGCTCGCCTACATCCGTGGTCGGAGTTTTTCAAAAATTCTCTTCATTGTCGACGAGGCTCAAAATCTGACTCCTCACGAAGTAAAGACTATTATTACGCGCGCTGGCGAGGGCACGAAAATCGTCTTCACAGGCGATGTTTTTCAAATCGATACTCCATACCTGGACGCCTACACCAATGGGTTGTCCTATCTCGTCGACCGCATTCGGGACAACGAGCTTTACGCTCACGTCGTGCTCGAGAAGGGCGAGCGCTCGGACCTGGCAAACCTTGGGAACAGTCTGCTATAGGGAGCCTTTCGGTGTGCTGCAGGCACTGCCTTGAACAAGAGTATCCTTGACGGCGCTCCGGCGGCGCTTCTCGGCATGGTGCGGCACAAGGCGGCAGAGGCTCGTATCGCCCTGGTAGAAGCGCCCACGCGGACGATCAAGCCGTCGCAGACCTGTCCGGCGTGCGGCCGGCAACAAGAGAAGACGCTCACCCCGCCGCCACGAAGATCGCGTCGTCGAGCACGTACAGCGCCCGCGCCGCATCGCCTCGCGACAGGTACGGAGCCCGCGTAAACGCCTGTACGGTGAACCCGGCAGGCGCGAGCACCGCCTCGGCGAAGAGCGACGCGGATTCCTCGAACGTTGGCGCCCCGCACCCCAGCTCCTCCTCGGGCGCGGCGATCTGCGCTCCGTGATACGTCCACGGGCGGGCCGGGAGCGGGAGAGCGACGACGAGGCGCCCGCCGGGCGCGAGCATGCCGCGGATTGCCCGCAGCAGGGAAAGCGGGCGTGACGCGCGATCAAGGACGTTCAGGCAGCTCACCACGTCGCTGGGCGGAAGCGCGATCTGCGCCGTCGCGACGTCCATCCGCAGGCACCGGAACCCGCGGCGACCGAGGCGCCACGCCATGGCGCGGGAGACCTCGGTTGTCAGGATGTCATCGAAGAGCGGTGCGAGTGTTGAGGTCACCTCCCCCGAGCCCGCTCCGACATCCAGGAGGTGCCCTCCGGGGCGGCCGCCGAGGAGCGCCTGCCACTGGCCGGTCGCGAGCAGGTGCAGGGGATACATCGCGAGAATCGCGTTCGCGTCGAAGTCCGACACGAGCAGCCGCAGCAATCCATGAAGGAGGGTGCGCGCGAATCCGTGGGGCCTGCGGTGGTATCGGTCGAGAAAGGCGAGCACCGGCTCATCGCACGCCACGGGCACCAGGCAGTGGCGAACGACGGGCGACAACAGGCGCTTGTCGCACCGGTAGCTGAGCGTAACACCATCATAGTCCACGTCTGTTCCGAGCAAGCCAACGGATTGGACCTGGAGCCCCCGGCTGTTGGCTGTCGACGCGACAGCGCCGCCCTCCGTCCCTTCCTCCGCTGGCGGGCGGGGGTGTGGTGGTGGGGCTTTGTGATGCGCTTTCCGTGCAACGTGCAGTCGAACCCGCGGTGGATCCATCGCATTCCTCAGCTTGAACAATCGCGCATCACGTGCTACTAGCACGGACTGCGAAACGCTGCCTATAGCGCCTCGCTCGATGAGCGGCAGTATTCCAGGAAATGGCCAGGGCGTGGCTGCCGACGTCCTCTGGCAAGAAGGAGGAGCAACGAGATGAAGAAGCGGTTCGGATTGTTATTGGGCCTGTTGCTGACCTTGTTGTTAGTAGCATCGGTCTCCCCCTTGCTTGCGGGCGATCCGAGCGCAGACCAGGAAATGCTCGGCCTCAGCTTGCAGCCCATGGAAGGCTGGACCCCGGCGTGGGACGCGGACGCGAAGGTTGCCAAGTGGCAAAAGGAAGGCTACATGCCGTCGGTCGTCGTTCGCCTCGTCAAGGACAAGCTGGACAGCATTGACGATCTGAAGGCCGCGGCACCGATGATGATGCAGCTCGGCACCGCGATCGACGAAGTCGTCTCCGAGGCCAAGACCGCGGGGGGCTGGAAAGCCGTGGTCAAGAGAGGCAAGGAAACGGACTTGGTGTACGTCCGCAAGTTCGGCCAGGCAACGGTCGTTTGCTCGGCCAAGCTGTCGAAGCAGACGCTTGGCGAGACCGTGACGGAGGACGAGGCGACCAAGTTGTGTGAATCTCTCGCTCCGAAGAACTGATTGTGGGTTGGGGGCGACGCATGCGTCGCCCCCAACCGCCGCCCTGCCTCTCCGGTCCGCCTTCACCGATACGCCGACGACAGCGTCGTGCTGATGTCGTACAGCGGCAGCACGAGCGCCACGGCCAGCACGCCCACGACCACCCCCATCACGAGGATCAGCGCCGGCTCGATCAGCGCGACGCTCGACCGCAGCCGCGTTTCCAGCTCGGACTCGAAGGTCTTGGCGGCAGCATCTAGCAGCTCACCGAGGCGGCCGCTCTCCTCGCCGAGCGCGATCATGTGGCGCAAGAGCGGTGGAAACGGCAGCCCGCCGATGGCCGTGGCCAGGCGCGTGCCCTCGGTGACCGCGCGCGAGACCGCCAGCAGCTCGCCCCGCAGCGGCGCAAAGCGCAGCGCTCCACGCGCCGCTTCCAGCGCCTCGGCGACGGGCACGCCCCCGGGTTGCAGCGCCGCCATCGCCTGGCTCCACAGCGCCGCCTCGCTCAGCAGCACCAGCGGCGCCACCACCGGCAAGAGCAGCGCCAGCACTTGCAGCCGCGCCGTCAGCCGTGCTCGCCACTTCGGTCGCGACAGCGCCGCCGCCACACCCGCTGCCAGCGCCGCGATCGTCAGCGCGCCCGGTGGCGACGCCAGCGCGTTCGCCGCTCCGAACACCAGGCGCGTCGGTAGCGGGAGCTGGCCGCCGAGTTGCTTGAAGATGTCTTGCGTAGACGGGATGACCACGCCCACGAGAAACAGCGTCACCAGCACCGCCACCACGGCCATGAACAGCGGGTAGGCGAGCGCCGAGCGCACGTTGTCCGCCAGCGCGCGGCGCCGTTCGGCAGCGTTCGCCAGGCGATCAACAACCTCCGGCAGCGATCCGACGCGCTCGCCGACCCGCGCCAGCGGCGGGAACAGCGCCCCGAGCAATGCCTGATGCCCCGCCGCCGCGTCCGCGAGCGAGGCGCCGCCGCGAATCGCCTCGCGCATCTCGTTCAGCCGCGCACGAGCGCCGCTGTCGTCGCACTGCTCCGCAATTGCCTCGAGCGCGCGCACCACCGGAAACCCGGCGCGCAGCAGCGACGCGAGTTGCCGGAGCAGGGTCGCCTGCAGCGCGAGCCGGTTGCGCCGCACGCGCCGGCCGCCCAGGCCGCTCCCCTCCTTGAGCGCAATGGGATAGAGCCCGTCGCGGCGAAGCTGCTCCATCGCCGCACGTTCCGAGGCGGACGTGATCGTCCCCGCGCGCTCGCGTCCCTGCGCGTCCAGTGCTCGGTATTTGAATGCAGCCACGCTTTCGCCCTCAGCCCTCGATGCCGGTGCTCGGCGCCGGCGCTTCCCCCCGCCGCGCCACCCGCAGCACTTCCTTGACCGTCGTCGCTCCCGTGATGACCTTTTCCAGGCCGTCTTCCTCGAGGTCGCGGACGCCCGCCTGCCGCGCCGCCGACCACACCTCGTCTTCGCCGCGCCCGGCGGCGATCAGGCGGCGGACCGCCGCGTCGCTCACCAGCAGCTCGAACAGACCGCTGCGCCCCTGGTAGCCGGTGCTCAGACACGCCTCGCAGCCACGCCCCTCGCGCACCCGGCTCGCCCCGCCGGCGCCGTGGCGCCCCAGCGTCGCCCGCTCCGCAGCATCCGCGGCGCGCCACTGCCCGCACGTCCCGCAGATCCGCCGCACCAGCCGCTGCGCCAGCACCGCGCGCATCGTCGACGCGACCAGATACGGCTCCACGCCCATGTCCACCAGCCGCGTCACGGCGCTCGGCGCGTCGTTGGTGTGCAGCGTCGACAGCACCAGGTGGCCGGTCAGCGCCGACTGCACCGCGATCGTCGCAGTCTCGGCGTCGCGAATCTCCCCCACCAGGATCACGTCCGGATCCTGCCGCAAGATCGACCGCAACCCCGACGCGAACGTCAGGCCGATCTTCGGGTTCACTTGCATCTGCCCCACGCCTTCCACCTGGTATTCGATCGGATCTTCCACCGTCAGGATGTTCCGCGCCCCGTCGTTGAGGATCTGAAGCAGCGCGTACAGGGTCGTGGTCTTCCCCGACCCGGTCGGCCCGGTCACGAGCACCAGGCCATCGGGCACCTGGATGAGCTCGCGGAGGCGTTTTTCGTCGTCGGCCTGCAGCCCCAGCTCGCCGAGCCCCGGCAGCACCTTTTCCTGGGGCAGCAAGCGCAGCACCGCGCGCTCGCCGTGGGCCGACGGGGTGATCGACACGCGCACGTCGACGTCGCTGCGCTCGGAACGTAGGCGGATGCGGCCGTCTTGCGGCAGCCGGCGCTCGGCGATGTCGAGGTCGGAAAGCACCTTGATGCGAGAAATCAGCGGCGGGTGGAATCCCTTGGGGAGCACGTGGGCATCGTGAAGCACGCCGTCGACGCGAAAGCGGACTCTCACGGTCTTCTCGTACGGCTCGACGTGGATGTCGCTGGCGCGGTCGGCGAGCGCCTGCGTGAAGAGCAGGTTGACGAGCCGGATGGCCGGCGCGCCTTCCGTGGGTTCGAGCAGCTCCTCGGCGTCGGCGGCGCCTTTCCAGACCGCCGCGTGCTCGTCCTGGCGGATCTCCTTGATGGCCTTGCTCGCGTCCAGCTCGTCGGCGCGGTGCACGGTGCGAATGGCCTCGACCAGGGCACCGGCCGGGGCGACCACGATCTCCGGAGTGAGCCCGGTCATCCGCGCCAGGTCGTCGATAACCTCGCCCCGCAGCGGATCGGCCGCCGCGACACGGAGCCGGCCGTGCTCGATCTGCAGCGGCAAGACCTTGTTGCGCGTCAGGAAAGCGCGTGGAAAGCGCGACACCAGCTCGGCGTCGGCGGCCTCCGCGAGCGCCTCCGCCAGGCACGGCATGCCGTGCTGAACGGCCAGCGCGTGCGCCAGCTCGGACTCCGTAACCACCCCGGTCGCCACGAGGATCTCGCCGAGACGCCCGCCCTCGCGCCGCTGCCGGCGCAGTGCCGTCTCAATTTCGGCGTCCTTGCAACAGCCCCGCGCGACGAGGATGCGGCCCAGCGGTTTTCCGGTCTGCTCAGCGTGCGGCATCGCCGGCGGGCTCCTCGGGCGACGGTGGAGTGGCGCCCGCGTCTTGCTGTGCCTCGTGCCTGGCGCCCTCGTCTTGCGCGCCAGCGTCCGTCGCGCTCTCCTCCTGCGGCGCCGCGTCCCTGGCGCCTTCGTCGCGCTCGGCCTGCGCGGCGCCCACCTCGGGCACGACGCCTTCAAACGGCGGCACCCGCGGTATTTCTTCCTGGCGCGAATTGGTGAGCGCGCCGAGCTCCTGCGGTGAGCGAATCACGTGCGGCGTGATGAAGATTAGCAGGTTCGTCTTTTGCATCTTTCGCCGCTTCGCCTTGAACAACCACCCGAGCACCGGAATGTCCGACACCGCGGGCACACCCGACACCTGGTTTGTCCCTTCATCGCGCACGAGCCCACCGAGGACGATGGTCTGGCCGTCGGCGGCGATCGCCGTGGTCGATGCCTTGCGCTTGGTCGCGGTGACGGCGCCCAGATCGGATTGCTCGACGAAGTTTTTCACTTCCTCGTGGATCTTGAGGCGCACGCGGCCGTCCGGGCTGATCTGCGGCGTCAGGCGCAAGGTGATGCCGATGTCGCGGTATTCAAAGGTGCGCACCACGGTGCCCACGTCGGTGATCTGCGAGTCGCGCAGGTAGGGACGCTCCTCGCCGACGACGATCTCGGCCTCCTGGTTGTTGGTCGCGAGCAGATGCGGAGTGGAAAGGATGTTGACGCCGATTTCGCCCTTGAGGGCGTGCACGAGGGCAGCGATGTTGAGGAACGTTTGGCCGCCGTAAGTGATCGTGCCGCGGACGAGCCCGAGCGCGAGCCCCGACTCCTGCATGAAGAGACCTTTGGCCGCTTGATTGAGGGGGCCGTCGGCAGAGGTTCCGAGCGGCAGGTTGGTGCCGCCGATGATGCGGTTCTCGCCCTCGGCGAACTCGGAAAACCGCCATTCGACGCCAAACTTTTGCGTCGTTTCGAAGGAGGCTTCGAGTATGAGCGCCTCGACATAGGCCTGCAGCGGCACGACGTCCAGTCGCTCCAGCAGCAGCTCGACCATGGCGTGGTCGGCGGGGCTGGCGGTCACGAGCAGCGAGTTGGTCGTCTTGTCGGCGGTGACGATGATGGACGCGTCGGGTGAGGAGCGCCGCGGCGCGCGCGCCGGAGCCCCCCCTCCGTCGGGTCCGTGGGTCGCGGCCGCTGCGGACGAGGTGGGTGCCGATGCGGTGGCGGATGCCCCGCCGGGTGCCGGTGCGTTGCCGGAAAAGTGATCGAACAGCACGCTCGCGAGGTCCTCCGCGATGGCGTAGCGCAACGTGTAGACGCGCAGGTTGCTTGTGCGCAGCAGCGGCGGAATGTCGAGGCGCTTGACCAGCTCGCTCACCTCGTGAATCATGCCTTCAGCACCCGCGACCACCAGCGAGTTGGTGCGCGCGTCCGCCACTACTGTGAGCTGGGACACCGCCTGGCCGACGACGCTCGGCTGCTTGCCGGGAATCCCCGGGGAGCTGCCGCCGTAGAGCACGTTGACCTCGCTGGCGAGCGCTGCGGCCTCCGCGTGTTGCAGCGGTATCACCTCCACGCGCCCCCGGTGCTCGGCGCTGTCGAGCGCCGCCGCGATGTCGCTCAGGCGCCGCAAATTGGTCACGTCGTCGGTGAGAATCAGCGTGTTGCTCGCCAGGTGCGTCGCCACCGCACCCGATTTGGTCAGCAACGTCGCGAAGAGCGTTTCCACGTCCTTTGCCGCGATATTCGTGAAGCGATACACCTGCGTGGCGATCCGCTGCCCGGAGAGCCCGCGCAGGCTCCCCTCGTCCAGCACGGTCGTCACCGACTCCGACTTGGCGTCGACGAGCGGAATGATACTCAGCGTGTCGCCTTCCGGAACGGCGGCGTATCCGTGCGAGCGCAGCACGAGCTCGAAAACGTCGGCGACGGCGGCGACGTCGATCTCGGTCGGGGTCGTCACGGTGACCTTGCCGGCAACGCGGGGATCGACGATGACGGTCTTGTCGATGATTTTCGCCACCGCCTCGATGAAGCCGCGGATGTCGGCCTGCTGAAAATCGAGCTGGACGCCGCCGCTTTCGGTGCGTGTGAGAGCGCCTTCCTCTGCGGCCGCCGGCGCGGTCGCGCCGAACATCATCGCGAGCAGGAGTAGGTAGAGACCTCCGAGGACGGCCGCCCACCGGCCGTTCAGGGAGCGTGCAACAGGGCGCCTTCGGCGATTCATGATCATCTGAGCTCGTAACTGAGAGTGTTGGTCGTTCCGTTGCGGTCGATTTCAAGCGTGACGTGGCGCAGGCTGGTGGCGTTGCGCAGCAGGGCAAAGAGCTCCATGGGCTGGGAGATATCGCGGCCGTTGGCGCGAAGCAACACGTCGCCGCGCTGCAAGCCGATCTTCCGGAAGACGCTGTCCCCGGAGAGCCGTTTGACGATGAAGCCGCCGCCGCGATCTCCGGGCCGCGCGGCAACGGCGATCTCGTGGCTGAGCGACGCCAGGTCATTGACCTTCTGTTGGACGACGTTGCGGTCGAGCCGGTAGCGTCCCGGGCCGAGCTCCTCAATGGCGGTGTCGGTCGGATCGTTGGGCAAGGGCGCCTGTTGGGGGACGGCGGCGGCGATCTGAAGCGGGGCCGCCTTTTCATTCGCGGCCAGGGTCAGCCGCACGCGCCGCGTGCCCTGGCTCAGCACGACCCATCGCGCCTGAATGGAGACGACTGTCCAGGCGCCGCCGACGGTGTCCTGCAGGCCGGCGACCTCGGCGATCAACGTCCCGGTTTTTTCAAACACCGCGACGCCACCGGGTCCCGGAGTCGCCGCGGTACCGACGAGCCGCAGGCCGTCAATCTCGGCCACCTCCTCGGCACCGATCGTGGGCTCGAGCTCCTCGGGGGCAGCGGGCGGCGGCCCCAGGCGAAACGGATCGATGCGGCGCAGCTCGGCCAGCATCGTCTCGGCCCCCGCCTGGCGCGCGGCCGCGGCCACGACGGGCGTTTCCGCGGCGGGTTCGGGGATATCCGGGGCGGTTTCCGCAAACAGCCAGTGGTTGATCCCTTCGGCGCCGATGGCCAGGGCGGCCAGCAGCCCCAGCACGTGGATCGCGGTGCGGTCAAGAAGCCTCACGTGTCACCTCGCTCGCCGTCCTGCGCGGTGCCGGCGATGATCCGCTCGGCCAGCGCGGCCGCGGCAGCCTGGTCGCCACCGCGCAGGAGGTCGATGATCTCCGAATCGACCAGTAGATACATCAGCTCCTTGCGCGCTTCGGGGTCGGCGCAGGTGGTCTTGATGCGCTCGCGCAGGCCCGCCATGAGCTCGAGAAACGCGGCGCATTCGTCACCGTATTGCCGTTCCAGGGCGGCGCGCACGCGCGCGGCGTAGGCCGGTGCGACGCCACCGGTGGAAACCGCGATGGTGAGCGCGCCGCGTTGGACGAGCGCGGGCGCGATGAAGCTCGAGCACGCGACGTCGTCGACCGCGTTGACCAGGACGCCCGCTGCCTGCGCCTCGCGCCAGACGGCCTGGTTGACGGCGCCGTCATCCGTCGCCGCAATCACCACGTAGGCTTCTGCCAGATCGCCCGGGCGATAGCGGCGCGCCACGCGCTGAATGCGGCCGGCAGCGGCGAGCGCGCGCAGCGCCGCGGTTACCCGGGGAGCAATCACGCGCACCGCGGCGCCCGCATCGAGCAGCGTCATCGCCTTGCGCTCGGCCACGGCCCCGCCGCCGATGACCACGCAGGCGCGCCCCCGAATGTCCAGAAAGACCGGATAGTAGCGAGTCGACGCGGGGCCATCTGGCGCAGGTTGACGACGAGGAGCGGACAATCGCGCGCCTACCGTTCCTTGCCGGCAGGACCGCCGGCGCCAACACCGCCGCCGCCGCCGTCCGGGCAGAGCTGGCCGCGAATGCCGACCACGTCTCCGATCACGATTACGGCAGGGGATCGCACACCAGCCGAGGGCGCTCGCTCCAGGACGTCGCCGACGCGGGTCACGACGAGCCGCTGGGAGTCGGTCGTGCCCTCCATCACGAAGGCAATCGGGCAGTCCGCCGGGTAGCCGAGGGCGACGAGCTGCCGGTGCCAGATCGGCAGCGTGGCCACACCCATCAACAGCACGACCGTGGTGGCCGGCGAATACGGGGGAATCGAGAGCGCTGCACCATCCTGCGAGCAATGGGCGGACACCACGACAAAGCTGTCGGCAATTCCCCGGTGCGTCACGGGAATTCCCGCCGCCGCGGGTACGGCGATCGCGCTGGTTACCCCGGGAACGATCTCGAAGGGGACCCCCTCGCGCGCACAGACGGCAGCCTCTTCGCCACCCCGGCCCAGCACCAGAGGGTCGCCGCCCTTGAGCCGCACCACGGTCTTGCCCGCCTTGGCGAGCCGCACCAGCAGGGCGCAGATCTCGTCCTGAGGCAGCGCGTGGCGACCGCTGCGTTTGCCGACAAACGTGCACTCGGCGCGCACGTTCGCCAGAATCCGCAGGTCCACCAGCGCGTCGTACAGCACCACGTCGGCTTCCTCCAACGCGCGCTGGCCGCGCACGGTGATCAGATCCGGCGCTCCCGGCCCGGCGCCGACGAGCACCACTCGTCCCGACACTCCCTCCACCTCTCGCTCCTCCGGCGTCGCTGCCCGCGTCGCTTGCCCTTGCCGTTCCTCCCCCCGGAGTGGTGGGGCCGACGGGTCGGGGCGCGGACGAACCGGGGACGTGTCGACGCATTGCGTCTAGCTAGCAATCGTGTATAGTCTATTGCAGCCGACGGCGGTGATCAACAGGTCGGCCATCTTCGCAACAGCGCACCCCCCCTCCGTCCCTCCCCCCGCAGGCGGGGAGAGGTGAGGTCGGAGGTCTTCGCGACGTGCCCACTACGACCCTATATGTCCCACTTGGAGGCCTCGAAACGGTGACTTCGGACGAGATGCGATCACAACCCGCGCACCGACCCGGTGAGGGAACGCTCGCCGTCCACGGCGGCGGCAGCTACCCCCACGCACACCACGCTCTCACCGTGCCGATCGTGGAAACTGCCACCTACACGTTCAGAGACACGGCGGATCTCGTCGATTTCATGGACGCCCGCCTGTGGCAGGGCTCGCGAACCCGCACGGAATACGGCCGCTACGGTAACCCCACCGTGGCGGCAACCGAAGCCAAGATCGCTGCGCTGGACGGCGCCGAGCAGTCGTTGCTCTACGCCTCCGGAATGGCGGCGGTCACTACGGTTCTGCTCTCGATGCTGCGCGCCAGCAACCACATGATCATCACGGACGACGCGTACCGCCGGACGCGCCAGTTTTGCAAGAACTTTCTGAGCCGCTTCGGCATTTCCTGCTCGGTCGTGCAGATGGGAGACTACGAGGCCATCGAGGCGGCGATCACGCCGGATACGCGGCTGATCGTCTCGGAGTCGCCGACGAACCCCTATCTGCGCGTGCTCGATCTGGAGCGGCTCGCGCAGATCGGGCGGCGGCACAAGGTGCGGACACTCATCGACAGCACCTTCGCGACGCCGATCAACCAGCGGCCGCTCGAGTTTGGTATCGATCTGGTGCTGCACTCGGCGACCAAGTACCTGAGCGGCCACAACGACATGCTTGCGGGCGTCGTCTCCGGGGCGGCCGACCTGATCGAGGGGCTCCGCCAACAACTGTGGGTGATGGGCGCGGTGGTCAACCCGCATGCCGCCTACCTGCTGCTGCGCGGCCTCAAGACACTGGCGCTCCGCGTCGCCCGGCAAAACGAGAATGGCATGCGGGTCTCGGCGTTCCTCGAGCAAAACGCGAAGATCGAGCGCGTCTGGTATCCCGGTCTGCCTTCGCATCCCGACCACGAGATCGCGGCGCGCCAGATGACGGGCTTCGGCGGCGTGATCTCTTTCGAGGTGCGCGGCGACTTGAAAGCTGCCTCGCGCCTGGTCGATGCGGTCCGCATTCCGCTCATCGCGCCGAGCCTGGGCGGGGTGGAGTCGCTCATCGAGCAGCCGGCATTGATGTCCTATTACGAACAGTCGACCGCGGAACGTCTCAGCGTGGGGATCAAGGACAACCTGGTGCGGATGGCGCTCGGCATCGAGGACGCCGCCGACCTGATCGCCGACCTCGAGCAGGCGCTGGCCGCGGTCTAGTCTCTCTGGAGGAGCACATGAATCGATCGATCGTGTCCAGGTCCGCTCACGTCCTCGTCCTGCTCGCCGTCTTCGCGCTCGCCCGCAGCGGTGACGCGCACGCCGGAGACGTCGACATGACCTTTCCGTTCAAGCTCGACGAGTGGAACAAAGTCGAGGTCACCGACGGCCCAATCACCATTCACCGCATCATGATCGAACGCCAGACCGGCATCACCAAGTCGTCGTTCTTCCGGCCCGGAAACACCGAGTTTCTGGAGACGGTGCGCATCGTCATCGACTACTCGAACCAGGCCAAGCGCGACTGGAAGGCGCGGTTGGATCTCGCGTGGCTGGACGAGAAAGGCCGCGTCATCGACGGCTACCTGGACAGCGAGAATCTCGACAGCGATGAGTACCACGACACGGATACGGTGACCTTGTCGACGCTGAAGTATGGCATCGACGTCGCGAAAGATTTCCGCGTCCGCATCAAGGTTTTGCCGGACTGAGCGGCGCGGCGCGGCGGGCAGGAGACAGCAGCGATGATCATCGTGCTCAGGCCGGGGATCACGGACAGCGAACGTCAGGCCATCGAGACCAAGGTTCGCCACCTCGGCTGCGCCCCGCTGCTCATAGAGGGGTCGGAACGCGCGATTCTGGCCGTCCTGGGCAAGCCGTCCTTCGATCCGGAGGAGCTCCGTCCGCTCGCCGGCGTGGTCCAGGTGCTGCGCGTCGGGCGGCCGTACAAGCTGGCCAGCCGCGAGGTCCGTCCGAGCGACAGCGTAGTCCGCATCGGCGGGGTCGAGATCGGCGGTGAGCGGGTGGTCGTAATCGCCGGCCCGTGCGCGGTCGAGGGCCTGGAAATGATGCGGGAGACCGGCCGGCGCTGCGCCGAGCTCGGCGTGTCGATGTTGCGCGGAGGCGCGTTCAAGCCGCGCACGTCGCCGTATTCCTTTCAGGGGCTCGGCGAGGACGGCCTGAAGATTCTCGCAGAAGTTTCCGCGGAGACCGGCCTGCCGGTCGTGACCGAGGTGATGAGCGCCGGGGCGGTCGAGCTCGTCGCGCGCTACGTGGACGCGCTGCAGATCGGCGCCCGCAACATGCAGAACTACGACCTGCTCAAGGCGTGCGCGCAGATCGACAAGCCGGTCGTGCTGAAGCGGGGGCTCGCCGCCACCGTGGACGAGTGGCTGCAAAGCGCCGAATACGTGCTCGCGGAAGGAATCAACCGCTCCGTGATCCTGTGCGAGCGCGGCATCCGGACCTTCGAGCCGTCGACGCGCAACACGTTGGATCTCAACGCTATACCGGTGTTGCGCGAGCGCACGCATCTGCCCATCCTCGTGGATCCCAGCCATGGCACCGGGGTGCGCCGCTACGTCATCCCGATGGCGTGCGCGGCGATCGCGGCGGGGGCCCATGGCATTCTCGTAGAGGCGCATCCCGACCCGGACAACGCGATCTCGGACGGCCCGCAAAGTCTCGATTTCCAGGAGCTCGCCGAGCTCTTGCGCGACCTGCAGGTAATCTCACCGGTGGTGGGACGAGCGCTGGACCGCGAAACCATGCGCCCGGCAATCCGCCGAGCTCACGGCGCGCCACCGCCGGCGGGACCGGTTGCGGTCGCAACTGCGGCGGCGACCACGGCACCGGTAATCGACGTGGCCTTTCAGGGGGAGCACGGCGCCTTCAGCGAAAAGGCGCTGCATCAGGTCTTCGGCAGCGCTGCGACGAGCCTGCCCTGCCCGGGGTTTCGCGACGTCTTCGCGGCGGTGGTCGAGGGAAAGTCGCGCCATGGAATCGTCCCGATCGAGAACACCCTGGGCGGATCCATTCACATCAACTACGATCTCCTGCTGGAGTATGACGTCCAGATTCTCGCCGAAACGCGCTTGCGCGTCGTGCACAACTTGATCGCCGCGCCCGGGGTGACGCTCGCGGACATCCGGAGAGTGTACGCCCATCCACAGGCGGCGGCGCAGTGCGAGCAGCTTCTGCGCGCGCACCCGGAATGGACGGTCTATCAGGTCTACGATACGGCGGGCAGTGTGCGGATGGTGCTGCAGGAGGGCCTGCGAGATGCGGCGGCGATCGCCGGCCGCGCCGCGGCGAGCGAGTACGGCGGCCAGGTGCTGCTCGCCGGCATCGAGAGCCACGCGTGCAACTACACGCGGTTTCTGGTGATCGGCGCGCCCGCGCCACCGCTGGCGGCCGCCGACAAGACGTCACTGGTTTTTGCCACGTGTGACGAACCGGGAGCGCTCCTGAAAGTGCTCGCGGTCTTCGCGCGCCACCGTATCAACCTGGTCAAGCTGGAGTCCCGACCCATTCCGGGGAAGCCGTGGGAATACTACTTCTACGTCGACTTCCTGGGGCTGCTGGGGGCGGAGCTGTGCAGCGAGCTGGAGCAGGCGACGACGCGCTTGAAGGTGCTGGGCGTCTACCCGGGTTGGGCGGGCGCCTGAGCGGGTCCATCCCCTGCAGGGCGCGCGGAAAGCGCGTCACGAAGACCGCCTACCTCGATTACCGCCGCTTGCGGGGGGAGGGACGGGGGGCGTTGTCGCGGCGAACGGTCAAAGGCTGTCCGGAAGATCGCTGCCCGCGGCGGCCGCTGCATCGCGGTGGGGAAGGACCGCAATTCGGTAGAAGACAACGCGGTCGCTCCGCAGCACGGCCAGCGCGCCGCTGCGGTGCCGCGCTGTCGCCGGCACCGTGACCGGCGCAGGTACGTCCGCCGGCCTTCGCAAGCCGAGCTCCTGAGCGAGCGCCTCCATGCTCGCCGCCGCCGCTCGGACCGGCGGCACGGGCGCCACTCCGGTCAGAACGCCCCGCCACGCTCCCGCCACCGCGATCGCCGCGACCGCCATCGCGGCTGCCATCGCCAGGGGTCGCCAGCCCCGCCAGGTGCGGCCGTGCCGGCCGGCTTCCTCGCTGCCAAGGCGACGGCGCAGCGCGGCGAGACCGCCGGGAGGCGGCGTGAGCTCCGGAAAAAACCGCGACAGCTCCCGCGCGGGATAGTGGTTCGCTTCAAGCCGCTTCTTCATAGCTTCATCTCCTCCCCCGCCAGCCGCCGGCGCAGGCGGCGCACCGCGGTGTTTCGCCGCGACGCCACCGTCCCCGGCGGAATTCCCAGGACGCTGCTAATTTCAGCATAGCTCATGCCACTGAGCTCACACAACAGCAACACGCGACGGTGCCCCTCGGGCAGCGCCTCCAGGGCATCCCGAACCGCCCTTGCCCGTTGCGCTTCGGCCAGCAGCGCGTCGGCGCCGCGGGACGCGCTGGCCGGCTCCTCCGCATCCTCCAAACTGAGCCATCGCCGCCACCACGCGCGCCGGCGATGGTTCGCGGCGAGGTTAACGCCGATGCGGAAAACGAGTGGCTCCACCGTCGCCATGTCGACGCGCGCTCGCATCTGCCACAGCCGCAGAAAGCTCTCCTGGACGATGTCCATGGCGACGTCCGGCGCCCACACCCAGCGGTACACAACGTTGTACAGGCGCTTCTCCAGGCGCACGTAGAGGTCCTCGAGCGCCGCGCCATCGAGCCTCGTGGCGCCGTCGTCGCGACCGCCGCGAAGCGGCGGCGGCGGCGCGGGCGAGCCGGCACAGACCACTCCACCTTCAGCGCGCATTGCCTTTCCTCCAGGGCGGTGGATCGTGCCGACGCTACTGCCTGGCGCCGACGACGTCCGCACGCACCAGATAGTACAGCGTCGCCGTGGATTTCACGCCACCTTCGGCCGGACTTGCCGGCGCCACGGGGCTGCTGAACCCGCTCTGTGCGAGCACCAAAAGCTGGCCCGCCGCGAGCGACACCTGCGTGTCGAGGGTCGGGCCGGCGGCGATTCCGAGGTTCAAGTCGGCCTGGACGCTGCTCCCATACTGCGTAGCCCGTTGCGTGACCCGGACCAGCCGTCCCGTCGCGGTGGCGCTATCGTCCTCGCTTGCCTGCAGCACCACCTTCTCCAGCAGGGTGAACCGCATCGTGCCGTCGACAGTGACAATCGCGTCGAGCGCCGGAGAGGTCTCGGTGAGGTCCGCCGAGTACGGTTCCGCCGCCGCGGCCGGCACGCCGTTGACGAACCAGTAGGTGAGGCGAATGGTGCGCTTCTCCGGTGCGGCCGGCGACTGCGTCTCCAGTTGTCGGAGCAGGTCGGCAAGGCCGCGGTGGACGCCCGGGCTCGCCAGCACGGCGAGTTGATTTCCCGCCAGCAACTGCACGGTGCCATGGTCGCCGAGCAGGCGCCGCAGCCCGGTCAACAGTGCGCTTTCGTGGTGCCCGGCAAGGGGATACGTGCGAAGCTCCAGCGGCTCGGCGGCCGCCGTCGCGGCGCCGCCACCGGAAGCGGAAGCCGCGGGGCTCGCGCTGGGGGCGCTGGCGCCACTGCAGCCGATGGCCAGGAGGAAAAAGAGGACGCCGAACAGCGATGCGATGAAGGCTCCAAACAGGGGACGGGTCATGTCGGTCTCCGATGGTAGGGACTGGATGTCGTACGGTCCGCTCACGACTTCTTACCCGAGTCGGATCGATTTCTTCATTGCAACTGTTCACCGCTCCCTTCGCCTGCTGGGGAGAGACTGCTGGGCGGAGGGGCGGCGGATCCAGGGTGACCTCAGGGGCAGCGGCGCGATTGCAGTCATGATATACAGGGGCCGATGAGCGCTCTCGACACCCCCGGCATCAGAACTTTTCTGCGCGGATTCCTCGACGACGACGAGGACAGGCGCCTGTGGGTGCCCGCGGCCGGCAGCGCTCCTGCTGTCGAGGAAGACATTCTACCGGCGATCGTCGCTGACCGATACCGCGACCTCACCCCGATCGGGGCCGGCGGCATGGCCGTGGTCTATCGCGCCACCGACACGTGGGAAAACCGCCCCGTGGCGCTGAAGGCGCTGCGCTGCTCGGGCGGCGGCGATGGCGGCCGCGATGGCGGTGGCGGTGAACGCCGCGCCTGGGCCACCAATCGCCTCCAGGCAGAGCTCGCGGCGT